>DASYTJ010000031.1:0-41607 GCA_036002325.1 Thermoanaerobaculia bacterium
ACCGTGGCCCGGCTCACTGTAGACCTCGATATGCCCCCCCGATTGCTTGACGAAACCGTAGACCATGGCCAATCCCAGGCCCGTCCCCTTGGCCGGCCCTTTGGTGGTGAAGAACGGCTCGAAGATGCGGGCCCGGGTCGCCTCGTCCATGCCCTGCCCGGAGTCGCTGACCATCACCAGAACGTACTGGCCGGGCCTGACGTCCGGGCGGCGCTCGGCGTCCGCCTCGGCCAGCTCGGCGTTGCGGGTTTCGATGATCAGCCGCCCGCCTTGGGGCATGGCGTCACGGGCGTTGACGGCCAGGTTGATGATGGCCTGTTCGAACTGACCCGGATCCACCTTCGCCAGGCCCAGCCCAGGGTCCGATATCAGGGCGAGCTCGATATCGTCACCGATCAGCGGCCGCAGCAGCTTGCGCAATTCGTCGAGCAGCATATTGAGGCTGACGACTTCGGGCTGCAGGAGCTGCTGGCGGCTGAAGGCCAGCAGTTGGCGAGTCAACTTGGCGGCGCGTTCGCCGGACTTCTGGACCTCGGCGAGCAACTCGCGGCTCGGATCGTTCGCGGGGAGGCGACTGAAGACCAGCTCGGTGTAACCGTTGATGACCGTGAGCAGGTTGTTGAAGTCGTGGGCTACCCCGCCTGCCAGCCGCCCCACCGCCTCCATTTTCTGCGCCTGGCGGAACTGCTCCTCCAGCCGGTTCAAGTCTTGCTCCGCCCGCTTGCGCTCGGTGATGTCGCGCACCACCGCGAGCTGGTAATCGCGGTCCAGGCGGATGTAGTTGACGTTGACCTCGACAGGAAAGACAGAACCGTCCTTCCGCCGGTGCTGGCTCTCGAAAACCTGCGAACCGTGCCGCTGCCGCTCCTCCCGGATCTCGTGCCAGGGCCGCTCGGCTATCTGCGGATCGACCTCGGGGACGGTGAGGGCAAGGAACTCCTCCCGGGTATAGCCATGGGCCAGGCAGGCCTTCTCATTCACGTCGAGGAACCGCCCGGTTTCCGGATCAACGACCTCGATCGCGTCGTTCGTGTGGTCGATGAGCGAGCGGAACAGCCTCAGCGCGTCCTCTGCCCGCTTGTGATCGGCGACGCGCTCCTCCAGCTCCCGCGCGTGGGCCTGCGCCTGCTGGTGCAGCCGGGCGTTCTGAATCGCCACCGCGGCAGGCACAGCCAACGCTTCGGCCAGACGTCGATGCTCCTCGGTGAAGAATCCAGGCTCCGCCTTGTCCATGGAGTAGAGGCCGATGGCGGCGCCGCTGGCCAGCAGAGGAACCCCCAGCCAGTTGCGCGCGTGCTCCGCCCCGCGGACCACGATCCAGGCGGGCTCCTCGCGCGTGTCGCGGATGACGACCCCCGTTTTCTCCTTGAGAACGCGATCGATCAGCGAAAAGGCTTCCGGGGCGAAGGGCTCGCCTGTCGCGAGCTTCGGGTCCGCTTCAGATTGGTAGCCGCGGGCCGCCCGCACGCGCAACAGCCCATCCTCCCCGAGCAGCATGATGGACGCGCCGTCGTGGGGGATCAACTGGCCCATGACCTCGATCAATCGTTCGAGCAGCGCCTCCAGGTCGAGCGTCTGGGCCAGCGCCAGATTTGCGGAATAGAGGAGCTGCAGCCGTTCGGCATGGAGGAGCAGATCCTCTTCGACCCCTTTGCGCTCGGTGACGTCCACCATGATGCCGCGGAGCTTGACGGCGCCTCCCCCTTCCTCGACGACCGTGACGATGTCTCGCAGCCAGACGGTCCGACCGTCGGCCGCAAGCATGCGGTATTCAAAGTCGTGGTTGCGCTTCTCGCAGGTGGCACGGAGGCAGAACTCCACGGCCCATTCCCGATCTTCGGGATGCAGGTGATCCGCCCAAAAACCGGGCGTGAACCATTGCTCCAGGGGATACCCCAGCAAGCGCTCCGCTTGCTGGCTCACGAAGGTGAATAACGACGTTCGGGTGTCCAGCTCCCAGACAATGCCGTCGATGCTCGCCACCAGTTGCTCATACTGCTGCTGAGCATCGTCGAGGAGCGTTTCGACAGGAGGATCAGACATCGCCTGGCTCCCGCCATCGCGGGGCGAGGCATTTCCCGGCAAGTGGAGGCGCGTCCAACGAATCAAGCAAGGCCCCTGCTCGGCGGTGGCTTGCCCGCCGGAAACCGTTGCCGGCGACCGGAGAGGAGACGACCGGTGGATCGCGCTTCAGCGGCGCCTGGTCAGGATCGCATCAATCGTACCACGATCTGACGATCGCCGCGTCGTAGCCAACGCATAAACCGTCCGATCATCCCGGTCACCGGGATGCCGGCGAGGCGGAAGCTTTCTTCAAGTCCGCCAGATCCGAGGCCTGCGCTGCCGATTTGCCAGCGCGGCCACCCTTCTTGGATCCGCCTTCCTCAGGGCCGCCTTCCGACTCTCGGTACTCCGGCTGCGGGAGCCTGGGGAGAGGCGGAAGATCTTCGGCGTGAAGCGTGGCGTCGATCTCAATGATCGTCGACCCGGTCCCTGGTTTGACATCCACGCGCAGCACGACTTTCTTTTTCGGCCCCAGGGAAATCGTATTCCGGTTCTCGATACCCTGAGCGATGCCTTCCGCCCTGTAGCGTGAGCCAGCGAGCAGGAGCCGCTTCAGCCGCTTGTGGAGATCGCTCTCCAGCCAGGCCTCCTTGAGCGTTTCTCCAAGGGTCGTCTGCAGGATCCAGGCGGACAATCCCGCGATGACTCCGCACAGGACGATGGAACCTTCGGAGGCGGAGTAGAAGAGAACGCCCTCTCCCGAGTGAGCCGCGAGCCGGTGGCGGGCCGCGTCGAGCGCCACGCGCGGCGCGCCTTCGAGATCCCGGGCGATGGTCTCCAGCTCCCTGCCTTCCTGATCCAGCACGACTGCGTCGATGTGCTCGATGGTCTTCGCGACCGCATCCGCGGGAAATCCATCGGGGTTGGTGTACCGAATCCGGATTTCGATTCTCTCCTCGATCTCGTTCACTTCACGTCCTCCTTACGGCTGGCCAGGGCAAGATTCACCCCTCGCCACTACTTATTTGGCGACGCAGAGGCAGAAATACGTCTTGGTGTACGAGCCCTTGAGGTCGAGACCGGTCGTGTAGCAGGCGGCGCGGTCGTCGAACTGGCTGCCGTAGAGCCAGGTTTGCAGGTTGTTCACGGGCTTTCCCGCCACGCGGCACACGAAGGCCCGCTTGGTCGGCGGCACGGCGCTCGGCTCGTACTCGGCGAGGGTGCCGGGCGCTTTCGCCTTGCAGGTCGCGGCGCAGGTCATGGTGCCGCCGTTCGAGAACCAGCCGGCGCGATAGGGCGCCAGGGCACCGTCTCCAATGGGATCGGCGGAGACGGCGAGAGCGAGAAAGACCAGGACTGCGGCCGTCCCCAGGACGAAGAGCCGTGCTTTCGAATCACGCATGGTCGTATAGCCTCCTTGGCAGTCGAAGATGTCAGTCCGGCGCCGACGCCGCAGACGGAGCGGGCGGCCGGGAGGCCGGCCTTTTTCCACATAGGCTCTTCTGGAGGGAGGGCCGTTACAGGCCCAAGGAAGCAGATCAGCCGGTCAGGCCACGGTCGTGTTGTTTACCCCGCTGCGATCGCATCTGGATTCACCGGGCGCTGCTTGCCCTCGGACGCCAACGTGCGTTGCCGGGCCAAGTAGCGCTCGAAGATCGCGATCCGCTCTTCAGCCTGCGGCATCATCTCGACCACGCGCTCGAGATGGATCAGGTAGTCCGGGTATTTGGTGAGTCCCCGGACGTCTCCGAGGAAGGGGCGTAGCTTCGCGTAAAGCACAACATGCTCCGTGTTGGCGGCGTTGAACATCTCCGCGGGGATTGCGTTCTGAACCACGAGCGAGGCTGCCATATCCCAGTAGGTCGTGACCATGCGATAGGGGGCACTCTCGTGGCCCGGACCGAGCCACGCGGCGAGCACGTCCTGTGGGGTACTCGGGTGGAACTCGAAGACGAACCATGCCCGGGCCTGCCGCAGGGTGGGCTCGGTGCGAAGCTCATAAAGCTTGAGCAACGTGCTAGCTGCCTGAGAGGAGTTGGCCATCACAATCTCCCTGTTAATGGCGTCAGGTGATCCGGGGCCGGCATAGCTCCGAAGCCGGCGGCGCTTCACCGCAGCTTACGGCGTGCCTCCGCAGCTTACGGCGCCCTTCCGGAAATAACGGCGCCTCACCGCAGCTTACGGCGTCTCACCGAAGCTGCGGTGCCTCACCGAAGCTGCGGCGCCGCTCCGCAGCTACGGAGCGCCATAGAAGCTGCGATGTCCCTCCGAAGCTGCGGCGCCGCTCCGAAGCTGCGATGTCTCTCCGAAGGTGCGGAGCCTCACCGAAGCCGCGGAGCGCCACCGATCCTGCGGAGAAGCACCGCAGCTTCGGCGCCTCACCGCAGCTTCGGCGTCTCACCGCAGCTTCGGTGTCTCTCCGCGTTTTACGTACGGAGCCTTCAAAGAACAAAAAAGAGAGCACGCTTGCGGCGTGCTCCACCGGTCGGATTTCAGATGTCAGAGCGGGCGCGGTTCGGCGGATCGGACAGCGGGCCGATCTCCCGGTGAGGAGCGTCCCGGGCCGGTCTTGCCGGTGCGGCGCGGCGGGATCCCGAACTCGGCGAGCTTCTCCGAGTCGATGCCGTAGTGCGCCTGGAGCATCTTGCGCACGGCGGTCGCCACCCGCTGGGTATCGCCGGCCAGGCGCAGCAGCCGCTGGCGGGTGTCCTGCTTGTTTGCGAGGAGGGCCATCAAGGCGGAGTGCTCCTGGACTGCCGCCAGGGTGGCCTTCAGGAGCTGCTCGAGATGGAGGCGAACTCCCTCCAGATGCGGCAGCTCGGCCGCATGGGCCGCCAGCGCGGCGATCAGCTTCCCCAGATCACCCAGCTTCCTGACGAGTGTCGTCTCCCGTGTCATGGTCCGTCTCCCTTCGGTGCCCTGGCGTTCGACGCCTCAGGCTTGACTTGAGGAGCATATATTGCCAGACTATGTACGTGCATGTCAACGGCTCTTAGGCCCTAATTATCCACTCTGCCGGTTTGCCGTGCGCTGAGTCCGAGATGCATGCGTCAATTTGCCGTTTTCAGCGGAAATCGTTGGGACCCAAATAGTTGCATGCCTTCTGGTCACGCCGGTCTCTCCAGGGCCTCTACGGCCGCCCCCAAAGGTCCTTTTCCGACTTCGGCGGCGCCGGCTTTCTGCGGTCCCGCGACAGCACGTCGTTGACCTCGGCGAGGGTGGTGGCGAGGGCGGCGTTCTGCGCTTCCGCGAGCTCGCGGATGCCTTTGAAGGCGAGATCCACCAGGGCATCCATCTCCTGACGGCGGAAGCTCCGCTTCTCGCCCGTGCCCTGGATCTCGATGAGGGAGCCGGCGGGGGTAGCGATGACGTTCATGTCGACTTCGGCCACTTGATCCTCCACGTACTCGAGATCGAGCAGCGGGATGCCGCGCAGAATGCCGACCGAGACGGCGCCTACCTGATCGCGGATCGGCCAGGCTGAGATCTCACGGGTGAGCAGCAGCCGCGCCAGGGCGAGCACCGCGGCGACGTAGGCGCCGGTGACCGCCGCGGTGCGCGTGCCGCCGTCGGCCTGCAGCACGTCGCAGTCGAGAGTGAGCGTGCGCTCGGGCATGGCGGTGAGGTCCACGGCGGCGCGCAGGCTGCGGCCGATGAGGCGCTGGATCTCGGCCGTCCTGCCGGAGGGCCGTCCCTGGACCACCTCGCGGGGCGAGCGGGTATGGGTGGCGCGCGGCAGCATCGAGTACTCGGCGGTGAGCCAGCCTGCGCCGCTGTCTTTGCGGAACGGCGGCACCCGATTCTCGACGCTCGCCGCCACCAGGACGCGCGTGTCGCCCAGCTCGATCAGCACCGATCCTTCGGCGAACTTGAGAACGCCGGTCGAGATGCGCAGGGGGCGGAGGGCGTCGGCGGCTCGGCCGTCGGGACGAAGGGCGGTGTCGGTGATGGTCATGGCGGGATTGTATCCGCGCGACCTCACCCCCGGCCCCTCTCCTAAAGGAGAGGGGAGAAAGACAGAGATCTCTTTCTTTAGCCCCTCTCCTTTAGGAGAGGGGTTGGGGTGAGGTAACGCGGGCAAGCTGCCGAATTCGCACCTTCGCTCATCCGGCCGACCCCCCCGCTGCGTAATCCGGGCCAGAAGGGGGATCGAAGGAGCGGGTTGGAACCCGGGAGCCGCCGCAGACTGGTCCTCTTGTTCAGCCGTTCAAACAGTTGTTCTCAAGGACAAGGAGGAGAACGTGAAGATTCGTCTCGTTTTGTTTGGTTTCATTCTGGCGGCCGCGCTGGGCCTGGCTCCGGCGCAGGCTTCCAGCCACCGCGAGGCTCTCGCGGTGCTCAACGAGCCCTGCGCCGACAACACCGACACCTACGCCTGGGTGAAGCCCGGTACCCACGACAAGCTCTACCTGATCATGGACTTCAATCCGCTCCACGAGCCGGGCCAGGGCAACCAGGGCTTCCGCGCCTGCAACGGCTACCGCTACGAGTTCCACATCGGGATGGGAGCGAGCCTCAAGGACAGGGCGGTCTACCGCATCGAGTTCAGCAACCGGCTGACGCCCGAGGCGGCCCCGAGTCCGGGTGACCCGTTGGGCGGCGGCAACGAGCTGCTCTGGCAGCTCACCGGCGGCACCGAGACCATGACCGTGAAGCGGCTCGTCGCGCCGGCAAGTCCGAACCCCGTGACCTTGGGCAGCAACCTGACGGTGCTGCCCAACAACCACGGTCCCCAGACCGACCGGCTGATCTACGGGCTCGGCGCCTTTGCGGGCTACAACAGCGGCGACGCCAGCAGCCGCGAGGACGCTCTCTACGATCAGGCCTTCGTCGACGGCTTCATTCACAACCTCGCGAACGGCGGGCGGATCATCGCCGGCCAGTTCGACGATCCCTATCAGCTCGACGAGAAGGGCATCTTTGACCTTGTCAACCTGGCCAAGGGAGATCTCGGCGGCATCCCTGGCGCGCGCCGGGACCCGGCGGAAGACGTCTTCACCGGCTTCAACGTCTTCTCGATCGCCCTCGAGGTCCCGATCTCTGATCTTTTCCCCGATGGCATCCCCCACAACAACGAGCTCAGGGCCAACTCGACGGACAGCCTGTTGCGGGTCTGGTCCAGCATCTCGCGGCGGGAGACGCAGACCGTCGATCCCACCAACATCATCACCGGTCTCAAGGGCTCCGGGAAGTTCGTCCAGGTGGGCCGCAACGCTCTCCCGCTCTTCAACGCCGGCCTCGTCGGCACGCAGCGTCATACCAAGTACCTGCGCAGCACCCCGCTGACCGACGTGAGCAACTTCGGGGCGGACATCCTCTTCCCGGTGCTGGTGCGCGACGCCGAAGCGCTCGGCATCTATGCGGCGCTGGGGGTTCCCCCCGCCACCGTCGCAACTCTCAAGGGTCCCCGCCTCGACATCGTCCAAGCCGTCAACCTGGGCCGCCCGATTCCCGTCGCCGACGGCTTCACGGGTGACGTCATCACGCTCGACGCCGCCATCGACTCGAGCTTCCCCAACGGCCGCCGCCTCGGCGGCGGACCGACGGCGAACTCCCATCAGGTCAACGTGAACACCGTGGTGCTGAGCCTGGTCGCCGCCGGCAACCCGGCCGCCGGGCTCTTTAAGGGCACAGAGGTCAACGACAAGGACTTCCTCCCGCGGTTCCCGTTCCTCGCTCCGGCCCACAACGGCGTCTTCCAGGGCCACGGTGGCACCAACACGCCGCCCGTGCCCGATATCCCGTAACCGAAACCCAGGGGGCTCCCGCTCGCGGGGGCCCCTGAGCTTCCCACGCCATATGGAGCACTAGAAGATGCGTACCGCCGGACCTTTCGTCTTCGCCGCGCTGCTCGGTTTGGTGAGTCCCGCCCTGCGGGCGCACGACTTCTGGATCGAGCCGTCGACGTTCACGCCGGCCGCGGGCCAGCGGGTGGCGTTCCGGCTGCGGGTTGGCCAGGAGCTGCGGGGCGATCCGCTGCCCCGCGATCCCAACCTGATGCAGCGGTTCGTCTCCTTCGGGCCGGCCGGCGAGACGCCGGTGGTGGGCCGGGCCTACATGGAGCCGGCCGGAATCCTGACGTTTCCGTCCTCCGGTCTCGACGTGATCGTTTACGACAGCGGCCGTTCGCCCCTGGCTCTGGAGGCGGCGAAGTTCGAGGACTATCTCGAGCAGGAGGGGCTGGAGAAGATCAGCGCGCTGCGAGCAGGCCAGGGGCAGAGCGGCGCGCCGGGGAAAGAGGTGTTCTCGCGCTGCGCCAAAACGCTGCTGGCGGTGGGTGGCGGCGCGGCGGGGGGGTACGATCAGGTCGTCGGTCAGCGGCTCGAGCTGGTGCCGGAAGCGAATCCTTATGCGTTGGCCGGCGGCGGGGAGCTGCCGGTGCGCCTGCTCTACCAGGGCAAGCCCCTCGCCGGCGCGCTGGTGGTGGCGGTGCAGAAGGACCGGCCGCAGGCCAAGGTGGCGGCCCGCACGGACGCCAAAGGGCGTGTCCGGCTGAAGCTGGACCGCCCCGGCTTCTGGCTGGTCAAAGCCGTGCACATGGTGCCCGCGCCGCGCGACGTCGACGCCGATTGGGAGAGCTTCTGGGCGTCGCTGACGTTTCAGGTTGCGGGGCTCTAGCGTTCTCGCCGGACTATGGATGAGAGAGAGCTGGAGGATCGTGAGCTCATGAGCCGGGTGGCGGCCCGCGACGGCGTGGCGTTCGCGCGTCTGTTCGAGGTGTACGCGCCGGTGACGCTGGGGCTGCTGGACCGCATCCTCGGCCGGCGCGGCGAGGCGGAAGAGGTGCTGCAAGAGGTCTTTCTCCAGATCTGGATGCAGGCGGACCGCTACCAGCCGGACCGCTCCTCGCCCCGCGGCTGGCTGCTCATGCTGGCCCGCTCGCGGGCTCTCGACCGTCTCCGCCGGCGGGAGTCGGCCCGCCGGCGGGAGGAAGCCGCCGGCGAGGAGGGCGGCGAAGCGATTCCGGCGATCGGCACCGAGCGGCTGGAGAGCGCGGAGCGGCAGCGACAGGTCGGCTCGGCCCTCGGGCTCCTCTCGCCGGAGCAGCGCCGCTGCATCGAGCTCGCCTTCTTCGAGGGTCTCTCTCACACTCAGATCGCCGAGCGCCTGGAAGCGCCGCTCGGCACCGTTAAATCCCGGATCCTGCTGGGGATGAACAAGCTCCGGCAGGCCTTGAGCGCGTGCGCCTGAGCGTGAATAACATGGCCGCCCCGCACTCCCAACGCATCGCAGATCTCCTGCCCGCCTATGCTTTGGGCGCGCTGGACGGCGACGATCTCCGCGAGCTCGAGGAGCACCTGGACATCGGCTGCGCCGACTGCCGCCGCCAGCTCGACCTCTGGAACCGCGATCTGGAAACGCTCGCCGCTTCGCTGCCGCCGGTGCCGCCTTCGGAGACGACGCGGGCGCGCCTCCTGCGGCTGGCGGCCGGCGCGCCGCCGGCTCCGCGCCTGCCGCGGTGGACCTTCTTCGCCGCGGCCGCCCTCCTCCTCCTGGCGGTCTGGGGCGCGGCGGGCCAGCTCCGGATGCACAGCGAGCTCGAGAGGCTCGCCGCTGAGCGGAACCGGCTGGCGCGGCAGGTTGAGGCTCTCGGCCGCGAGGTGAATTTGGCGCGGGCCGAGGCGCGGCAGGCGGCGCAGGCGCTGCAGATCCTCGCCGCGCCGAGCGTCCGTTCCGTCGTCCTGGCGGGCCTCGGACCGTCGCCGGGGGCCGCCGGCCACACTTACGTCAATCCGCAGTCCCGCGAGGCGCTGTTCTACGCCTTCAACCTGCCGGGCCTCGCGGCCGACAAGACGTACCAGCTCTGGTTCATCGCCGGCGGCAAGCCGGTCTCCGCCGGCACCTTCGGCGTAGACGCGCGAGGCACCGCTCATCTTCGCGTGGAGAACGTGAGCCGGGTCGAGGACATTCAGGCCTGGGCGGTGACCGTGGAGCCGCGGGGCGGCGTGCCGCAGCCGACGGGGGAGATGGTGCTGAAGGGGTAGTCTGCTACATTCCCCTCCCGTGGCTCCGCCGCGCAATCCTCTCGAGATCCTGCAGGCGCGGGCCGCCGCGATCCATCCTCCGGCGTCGATCGTGCTCGCCGAGGGGGCGGACCCCAGGGTCGTCGCCGCCGCGGAGCGCGCCACGGCCCTCGGCTTGTGCCGCGCTTCGCTGGTGGGCTCGCGGGAGGAGGTCGAGGGCGCGGCGATGGTCGGGGGTCTGCCGCTCACGGTGCCGGTGCTCGATCCCGCGGCGGATCCGGACCTGCCGCGGCTCGCCGGGCTTCTCGCCGAGCGCCTGCAGGCGCGGGGGCTCGATCCCGCCGTCGCGGAGACCCTCGCCCGCGAGCCGCTCTACTACGCCGCCCTGCAAGTCGCCACCCTGCGGGCCGAGGGCGCGGTGATGGGCGCGCTCGCGACCACCGCCGCCACCCTGCGGGCGGCGCTGCGAGTGATCGGGCCGCTCGCCGGCTTGCGGGTGGTCTCCTCCTGCTTCCTGATGGTTCTGCCAACCGGCGGCGGACTGATCTACAGCGACTGCGGCGTGGTGCCGGATCCGAATCCCGAGGAGCTGGCGGACATCGCCGAGGCGGCGGCGGCGAGCTGCCGGGTGCTCCTCGACGAAGAGCCGCGGGTGGCGCTGCTCTCCTTCTCGACCCTGGGGAGCGCCAGCCACGCCCGCGTCGACAAGATCCGCGACGCGCTGGGAGTGCTGCAGCGGCGGCGGGTCGGTTTTGCGGTGGACGGGGAGCTGCAGGCGGACGCCGCGTTGGTGCCGGAGGTGGCGCAGCGCAAGGCGCCGGGCAGCCCGGTCGCCGGCCACGCCAATGTGCTGATCTTTCCCGATCTGGACGCGGGCAACATCGCCTACAAGCTGACCGAGCGGCTGGCGGGAGCGCGCGCGGTCGGGCCTTTGCTTCAGGGTCTGGCCCGTCCCATCAACGACCTGTCGCGCGGTTGCTGTATGGAGGATATCGTCGACGTGATCGCCATCACGGCCCTGGATGCGGCCGAGCGGAGGCAGGGATGAAGGTCCTGGTGATCGGCAGCGGCGGGCGCGAGCACGCCTTGTGCTGGAAGCTGCGGCAGAGCCCTCTGCTGCGGGAGCTGTACTGCGCTCCCGGCAATCCCGGCATCGTCGGCGTGGCCGACCGGGTGCCGCTGGCGGCGGAGGAGGTCCAGCGGTTGGCGGACTTCGCCGCCGAGCTGAAGATCGATCTGACGGTGGTCGGTCCGGAGCTGCCGCTCACCCTGGGGATCGCAGACGAGTTCGCCAACCGCGGGCTCGCCATCTTCGGTCCCACGCAGCGCGCCGCCGAGATCGAGGGGAGCAAAGTCTTCGCCAAACAGTTCATGGAGCGGCACGGCATCCCCACGGCCGATTTCGCGGTGGCCCACGATGCGGCGACGGCGCGGACGGAGGGACGGCGCTTCGGCTATCCCGTGGTGCTCAAGGCGGACGGGCTCGCCGCCGGCAAAGGGGTGCTCATCGCCGGCGACGAGGCCGAGCTGGAGGAGGGCGTCGGCGCGCTGTTCGAGGAGCGCCGATTTGGCGCGAGCGCCGACCGGGTAGTGGTCGAAAAGTTCCTGACCGGCGACGAGGTCTCTCTCATGGCGCTCTGCGACGGCGAGCGCCTGCTGCCGCTCGCCACCGCCCGCGACTACAAGCGGATCGGCGACGGCGACAGCGGACCCAACACCGGCGGTATGGGCGCTCACAGCCCCTCGGGAGGGCTCACCGCCGAAGCGGCCGCCGAGGTCGTCGAGACGGTCCTGCGGCCCGCCGTCTCCGGTCTCGCCGCCGAGGGGCGCCCCTTCGTCGGCGTCCTCTATGCGGGCCTCATCCTGACGCCGGAAGGTCCGCGGGTGCTGGAGTTCAACGCCCGCTTCGGCGATCCCGAGGCGCAGGTGCTGATGCTGCGTCTGGAAGACGATCTGCTCGCCGTCCTCACCGCCGGTGCGGCGGGCCGGTTCGACGCCCGCCGGCTCTCCTTCCGGCGGGAGATCGCGGCCTGCGTCGTGCTCGCGAGCCCCGGCTACCCCGGCCGGCCGCTCATCGGCGAGCCGATCCGCGCCCTCGACCGCGCGGGTGCCTTGCCGGGAGTCGAGATCTTTCACTCCGGCACCCGTGTCGAGGAGGGCGAGCTGGTGAGCGCCGGCGGACGGGTCCTCTCGGTCTGCGCCCTGGCCCCCGATCTGGCCGGAGCTCTCGAACGGGCCTACGCCGCCGCCGGCGAGATCGACTGGCCGGGGAAGGTCTACCGCCGCGACATCGGGCGGCGCCTGCTCAGCCAGGGCCAGCCCGTGGGATCGTGATAACGTGCCGGCGTGCTGTTGACGCCGGGACCAACCGCTGTGACAATCGTTCCAGCGGTCCCGAGCAACGATTGATTCCGCCGGCCTGATCCGGAGTCCGAGGGCTCTGCGAGCCTTTGGTATCTTTCCTGCATAGATTTTCAGGTCGCTGCAGCTTATGGAATGGAAGTCACCATGTCTGGATGTAACGGTTGTGCTTTCAAGGGCATGTCGACGGCCGTCGAAGACGCGTTCGTCGGCGTGCGTTTTCGGGAAGAGACCAACCTGACCCTGTGCTCCACGGGAGGACAGATCTTCGCCAGAGGGGAGAGCGTGGTCGTGGATCTGGAATCGGGCCCGACCTTCGGCCAGGTCGAGCAGTCTCCCATGCCGGTCTTCAAGCCCTGCCAGAAGTCGGGAGCGCGGCGGATCCTGCGTGCGGCCGACGCCAATGACTTGAGCGCCTACGACCGGCAGCGCCAGAGCGAGGCGAGCGGCAAGCTGTTCGCTCAGGAGCGGGCCCGCGCCCTCAATCTGGACATGAAGATCTCCATGGTCGATTTTTCCTTGAACGGCAAGCGGGCGACGTTCTACTTCACCTCGGACGGCAGGGTGGATTTCCGGCAGCTCGTGCGCGACCTGGCGAGCCGCTTTTCCGTGCGCGTGAAGATGGTGCAGGTGGGCGCGCGGGACGAGGCCGGCTTGATCGGCGGCATCGGCATCTGCGGCCGCACGCTCTGCTGTTCGACCTGGCTGAAGGACTTCCGTCCCATCTCGATCCAGATGGCCAAGCGCCAGAACCTGAGCCTCAATCCGTCGAAGATCTCCGGCCAGTGCGGCCGGCTGCTCTGCTGCCTGGCCTATGAGGACGAGAATTACAAGACCAGGAACCCGGACAGCCGGTCTGCGGCACCTGCAACGGCATAGTCACCTCTCAACGGAAACTCCATGGCGAACCGCAAACTGATACGGCCGGACATGAACGAGCTCAAGAAGGAGCTCCCTTCGCGCAGCGTGCGCCGCAAGCAGACGCCGCCCGAGCAGACGAACGCCGAAGAGTTCTACTACCTCAAACAGATGGCGGCGAAGACGCCGATGGTGGTGATCCTCAACGACGGCGAGGAGCTGCGCGGTTGGATCGAGTGGTACGACAAGGGCGCCATCAAGCTGAACCGGCACGCCGGCCCCAACTTGCTCATCCAGAAGCACGTCATTCGCTACATGTTCAAGGAAGAGGAGCTGAAGCGGCGAGGGGGAAAGCGCAACGGCGACAGCGACTTCGAGCGGTGACGCCCATCCTTGCCCTCACCCAGGGCGATCCCGCCGGCATCGGGCCCGAAATCCTGCTGAAGCTTCTCCGCGACTCCCGAGAGCCGGCGGATTGGCGTCCCGTCCTGGTCGCCGAGCGCTCGGCCCTGGAGGCGCTGCGGCCGATCTTCCCTGACTTTCCCTGGGACCGCCTGAAATTTCTCGCCGGTCCGCCTTCCCGCGAGGAGATCGCCGGCGGCGGTATCCCGGTGCTCGACCCGGTGGGCACCCGCCGGGCGGTCGCTTTCGGCACGTCGGGCGCCGCGGACGCCGCCGGCGCCATGGCCGCCCTCGACGCCGGTGTCAATCTGGTACGGTCTGGTTTTGCTGACGCCCTGGTCACCGCGCCGATCAGCAAGGAGTCCATCGCCCGGCATCACCTCCCCGGGTTCGTCGGGCACACGGATTACCTGGCGGCCGCCTGCGGGCTCGAGCGCTACGGCCGCGATTACCTGATGGCCTTTCTCGCTCCCGATCTCCGGGTGGCCTTGCTCAACGTCCATCTGCCGTTGCGGGCGGCTCTGGAGGGGATCACCGGCGAGGCCGTGGGCGAAGCGCTCGACTGCTTGCACCGCCACGCCGGCGGCCGCATCGCCGTCGCCGGCCTGAATCCGCACGCCGGAGAAGGGGGGCTTCTGGGCCAGGAGGAGGAACGCGTGCTCGCTCCCGCGGTGGTGGCGGCCCGCGAGCGCGGCGTGGACGCACGCGGTCCGGAGAGCGCCGACTCGCTCTTCGCCCGCGCCCGCCGGGCAGAGTTCGACTGGGTGCTGGCGCTCTACCACGATCAGGGTCTGATCGCGGTCAAGACGGCTTCCTTCGGCCTTGCCACGAACTGGACGCTCGGCCTGCCCTTCCTCCGCACCTCCGTCGATCACGGCACGGCTTTCGCGCTCGCCGGCCGCGGCGTCGCCGATGCAGGTCCGCTCGCCGCGGTCGTGGAGACGACCCTGAAGCTGATCTCCGGCGAGCTGCCGAAACGTTCGTAAGGCCGCCCTACTTCTTCGCCACCGCCAGCAGCGAGTCCCCGAGCACCGGGGTGTGCACCACGCGCCCGATCACGCGCAGCGGCTTGAGGAACTTCGTTCCCTCTCCCACGGAGCAGAAGTTGGACTCGGTCTTCAGCGTCTCGACCTGCAGACCGGCTTCCTCCAGCCCCTGGCGCAACATCCGAGCACTGAACATGTGGACGTGCGTGGGATCCTGGTACCAGGCCCAGCGTTTGCCGAGGAGGGGGCGGGCGAGGCTGTGGGCGTTCAGAGTGATGACGAAGACCTTTCCCCTCGGCCGCAGGCACCGGCGGCAGCTCGCGAGAGTGGCGGAGTAATGGGGAAGGTGCTCGATGACGTCGAGCAGGGTGACGGCGTCGAAATGATCGTCGGGGAAAGGGAAGGGCTCCTCGGCTCCCTGCTCGAACACCTGCGCGCGGCTCCGCCGGCGGGCCTGCTCCACGGCGAGGGGTGACACCTCGATCCCATACGCCTCGTACCCTGCCTGTTCGAGCGCGGCCAGAAAGAAGCCGTAGCCGGCGCCCACGTCGAGCACCCGGCCGCCGGAGACGCCGTGGGCTTTGAGGAGTCTCACCAGGTACTCCAGGTATTTCACCTTGCCGGGATGCAGCTCGAAGTATTCGCGCTCGAAGTAGGCGGCGTCGTGCACGGGGCGGGATGCTAGCACCCGGCCTGGAGCCTGTGTTAACAATCCCGCCCATGTTTTTCATCGACCTGCTGGGCGCCTTCCTGACGCTCGTCACGGTGGGGTTTCTGCTCCTGGGAGGCTATCTCGCGGCGTTGCGCCTTCTCGGTGCCGAGGAAGCCGGCCGCGATCCCCTGGCACTCGCCGTCGCGACCCTTCTCTCAGCTACTGCCGAGGCGGTGGGAATCGGCATCCTGCTGGGCGCCTTCGGGCTGCTGCGCATCGACCTCGCGCTGGCGCTGCTCGCCGGGCTGACGCTGGCGCTGCTGCTGAGCCTGCGCAAGGCGCAGCCGCTCGGCGGCGTCGGCGCGCCGGCCGCGAGGATGTTCCGCCGGGCCTGGGAGCGGGTTCTTGAGCATCCGGCGCTGTCCCTGATCACTCTGCACGCCGTCGGCAGCGAGGCGCTCCGCGGGCTGCTGCGGCCGCCTCTTTCCTGGGACAGCCTGATGTACCACTTGCTGCTCACCGGGACCTGGCTGCGCGACCACGACCTCGTCCCGGTCTTCGGCAACATTCCCATCAACTATTACGGCTACGTACCGGCCAACGGGTCGGTCTGGTTCTGGTGGTGGATGGCGCCGTCGCACAGCGAGTTCTGGGTGAATCTCGCGACGCTGCCGCACTGGCTCCTGCTCGGCTTGGCGACGGGCGGCGCCGCCCGGCAGCTCGGGGCGAGGCGTCACTGGCCGCTCGCCTCGTTCCTGGTGCTCGTCACGCCGACGGTGGTCCGCTTCGCCGCCGCTCAATATGTGGACGTCTTCGTGGGCGCGGTCCTTCTCGCCGCGGCTTTCTTCGCGCTGCGCTGGATGCGCGAGCCGGCCTGGAGCGCGGCGGTGCTCGCCGGCGCGGGCCTGGGGCTCGCGGCGGGCGCCAAGGTTCTCGGCGTTCCCTACGCTCTGGCGCTGGTCGCGGCGGCCGTGCCGCTCGCGAAGGGAAACTGGGGTCGGCGAGTGCCACAGGTGCTCGCGGCTCTGGCGGTGGCGGCGCTCCTGGGGAGCTTTTTCTATCTTCGTAACGTCGCCGCAGGGGCGGATCCGCTCGCCCTCGTCTGCGAGCAGACCGCGAGCGGCAAACAGAACGCCAACCGGCCGACCATCCCGCGCAAGAACTCGGTGGTGGATCTCCGCGGACAGATGATCCACCAGGGGCTGCTCGTCGACGCCTTTCTGGGCGTCACCCGTCCGCAGTCGGTGGAGCTCGGGGCGGGTCCTCTGGCGTTCGTGCTGCTGTTGGCGGCGCTCGTCCTGCCGTTCGGCGTCGGCCGCGAGCACTGGCGCGAGGGGCTGGTAGCGACCGTCCAGATCTGGGCCGAGCTGGCCTTCTGGCTGACGGTGCCCTTCGCCAAGAATCTCCACGTCTTCGCCAACGTCCGCTACCTCATCCCGGCCCTGGGCCTCGCTTTCGCCGGCGCCGTGATGCTCGGTGAAAAGCGGGGCGTGCGCGGCCGCTGGCTGGAAGGGATCACCCTCGTCTTTCTCATCCAGGGCCTCCTGCAGCTTCACGCCGAGATGCCGACCGGAGCGCGACTGGCTCTCGCCTTCGCGGACCTGGCCGCGGTGGCGCTCGCCCTCTCGCCCGCGCTGCGCGCGTTCGCTCTGCGGCGATGGCGCGAGCTGGCCTTGGCGGCAGCGGCGCTGGCCGTCCTCGGCGCTCCATTCCTCACCTCTTTTCGCGTCGCGGACCGGGGCCGGGCGCTGGCCCGAGAGTTCACCGTACACATGACCTCGACCCGCTTCTTCGCGGCCGGCTGGGAGTGGCTCGACGAGCACGGCGGAACCGGCAACGTCGCGGCCATCCACTCGCCGAACAACTACTTCGTTTACCCGGCGATGGGACCCCGCCTGGAGAGGGATGTCCGCTACGTGAACATCAATCGAGCCGATCGCCGCAACGCCGCCGATTACCCTCAGTGCCAGCCGCGCGTCGATCCCTCACCGCAGGCTTGGGTGGCCAACCTGGAGAAGATGCGGATCCGCTGGCTGCACCTGAGCCGGTATCCGCAGTTCGACTTTTCGATGGAGCGCCGGTGGGCTGACTCCATGCCCGGGCTCTTCACCCTGCGCTACGCCGACTCCACCAATCGGGTCTACGAGTTCCTGCCGGTGGCGCGAGCCGAGTCGGAGTACCGACCGTGATACCATCGGAAGCGATCTGAAACGAGAAACAACTCTGACGTATCACCGCAGCTCACTCGCGGAGAAGAAAGCCATGCCGAGAATCGAATTCACGGGCAACTACGAGGATCTCTCCACCGACCGGGGTTATCAGTTCAAGTTCTACTGCGAGAAGTGCGGCAACGGCTACATGTCGAGCTTCCAGAGCTCGAAGATCGGCCTGGCCGCCTCGGCCGCCTCGGTGGCCGGCAACCTGCTCGGCGGGATTTTCGGCCGCGCCGCGGACACCGCTTACGAGATCCAGCGGGCGGTCGGGGGGCCGGCTCACGATGCCGCCCTGCGGGAAGCGGTCGAGGAGATCCGCCCCCTGTTCAAGCAGTGCACCCGCTGCGGCAACTGGGTGTGCGAGCCGGTCTGTTTCAACAAGAGCGCTCAGCTCTGCGAGGCCTGCGCCCCCGACATGGACGAGGAGATCGCCGCCGCTCAGGCCGAAGCCGCGCGCCAGCAGGCGTTCGAGAAGGCCCAGCAGGTCGACTGGATGAAGGGCCGCGATCTCGGCAAGGTTACCGGCGCCGTCTGCAAGGCCTGCGGCGCCAAGACCGGCGGCGCCAAGTTTTGCCCCGAGTGCGGCACGCCCACGGCGCAGAAGAAGCAGTGCGGGAGCTGCGGCAACGAGATCGAAGGCAGCCCCCGGTTCTGCCCCGAGTGCGGTCAGAAGCTCGCCTAGAACTGGTCGTCATACCGCTGCTCCAGCTCGTCCAGCCTGCGGATCAGGTCCGCGCGGGGTATCTCCTACCGCCCCAACTTGAGGTACCAATTCCGCTTCTGAAGGCGGAAAAACCGCCTCTCATCGCTCAAACTTTTTTTGCGCGCGTGAGCCACCGGAGGACAAAAGGGAGCGCGAGGAAGCCCAGGAGCACCGCGAACCAGAGGGTCGCGCCACGGATGATCAGGGTGGCCGAAGCGGCGTCCGAGGTGTCGAGCCCCTGAGAGTGGAGCAGGGCGGAGAGCGAGCCCTCGGCGGCGCCGAGCCCGCCGGGGAGCATGGAGAGTGCCCCTAGGAAGGTCGAGCCCGTGTAGTTGAAGATCGCGGGTAGCAGCCCGGCCTCCGGCGCGTACTCCCGCACGACCAGGAAGAAGCCCACGCCTTCGGCCCCCCAGGCGACGATGGACAGGGCCAGCGCGCCGAGCAGCAGGCCGGGCGAGAGGAGCGAACGGAGGCGACCGTACAGCTCCAACAGGTGGGGGATTCGTGGACCGAGAACCGGCAGTCTCCCCAGAATGCGAAACAGCATCTCTGCGACTTGGCGCCAGGTGAGGACCGCAACCCCCAACGCCACTCCCGCGACGCCGGCCGTCGCGATCCAGGGACCGCCGGCAAAGGGCAGGCTGCCGACGGCGATGAGCAGGAGGACGCCCAGGAGATCCGTAAGCCGCTCGGCGAGGACCGCCGATACCACCCGCAGCGCCGGTCCGCCTCCCAGCTCCCGCGCCAGCCAAGCCTTGCCAAGCTCGCCGGCTTTCCCCGGTGTGACCGACAGAAGAAATCCGACCAGGAAAACCGCCAGGCTCGGTCCCTTTGACAGAGTGACCTCGAGGCGGTCGAGGTAGAGCTGCCAGCGCAGGAAACGCAGGACGTAGTTGACGAGAGAGAGCAAGAGGACAGGTACGAGGAGCCGCAGGTCGAATCCGCGCAAGCTGCGAAGGAGCTCATGCGGGTTCGCCGCGAGGGCGAGCCCCACCACCACGAGCACGCCGAGAACCAGAGGGATCAGCAGCCGCCGGCCGAGGCGCTCGACGCCGGAGCCGGCGGGCCCGATCTCGGACGTCAGGCCGCCTTCTCTTCTTCCTGGATCGCCTCCGGGTACTGCTC
This sequence comes from Thermoanaerobaculia bacterium, assembly GCA_036002325.1. GTDB lineage: Bacteria > Acidobacteriota > Thermoanaerobaculia > Multivoradales > UBA5704 > DATARR01. The sequence goes on from DASYTJ010000031.1 coordinate 19,269, forward strand.
GAACAGGCGCATCCACTTGCTGGTCCGCTTGTAATGCTCGATGCGGCGCTTGCCGATCGTCGGGTACCACGCGAAGTCGTGGTAGAAGTACGAGCCGAAGACGAAGAAGTAGACGAGCGGCGTCCGGAACAGCAGCTTCTGCAGGCCCCGCAGCGGTCCGAACCAGACGAGGTCGCCGAAGCGGGAGACCGCGTTGTCCCCCACCGAGAAGCGGAAGTTCCACTTCGAAACGTCCTCGCCCACCACCTCGATGTCTCGCGGATCGCCGACCCCCAGCCCGGCGTCGTGGGCCAGCCGGATGTAGGGGATCGACAGCGGATCGAAGCCCATCATTTTCGCCGCTACGGCGTCGATCGCCACCTGGTCGCCCGAAGCCAGCAGGATGTCCTTCTCGACCGGGATCATGGTCCGCGGTCCCGGACCGTTGCCGCAGGTCGTGCCGTCCATCACGGCGAAGAGCCCCGAATGGATCTCCTTCTGGATCGTCAGCAGGTCCACCAGCGTCTCGTGGATCCAGGAGTGGGTGTAGTGTCGGCGGGTGTTGAGCAGGCCGCCGAAGGCGTTCTTCATCGCGCCCGTCGTCGTGGTGTAGATGTGGCACTTCACCGTCGGCAGGTGAACGATGTTCTTGCCGAGGAAGAACTCCGGGATGGTGATCCCCTCGGGATAGATCTTCGGCAACACCAGCATCTTCCCCTTCGGCTGGTACTTCACCCACTTGAGATCGTCGGGGAAGCAGTTGTAGCGCACCGGCACGCCGTACTTGTCGAGCACCGGCAGGTAGCGGTTCAGCCGCTCGCCCTTCTTCGGATCGGTGACGACGGTGTTGTTCTGCACGCAGACCTGGTCCGTATAGCCGTCGGCGCGCAGCTTCTGGATGGTCCCCTCGAGCTGCCACGGCGTGGTGTTCGCGCCCGGGAACGGGAAGTGCCAGGAGATGTTGTCCTTGAGGATCGTGGAGACGCCGGGGGCGAGGTGCCGCCGGACCTCGGCCAGCTCCATGGTGCGCCCGACGTCCGCGAGGACGGTCTCGGGCCGGGTTTTGAGGACGGCGACGCGCGCTTTGGACATGAGGACGTACTCCCGATCGAAGAAAAGGTGCCGCTGCCGGCGTGGCGGGCGTGCCTATTATAAGAGGATAGGCGGCGCCGGCATTCCGTCTCGGCGGGCCGGAACACCTTGTTTCGCTGGAGACTCGACCCTGCGCGGCTGAGAATCAGGGGCGATCTGCGCCTTCGGTTCGCGGAGAAATGAGCCTGCGGCGCTGAGACTCACCCCAGAGCCGCGGAGAATTGACCCCGAGCGGCGGCGGCTCAGGGCTGTTTTTCCGGCACCCGCTCGCGGATCCTGTTGAATCCCAGGCGCTGGAACAGCTCGTCGATCCGCGCCGGATCGGCGCCGTGGAGCTCCAGGCTTGCCGGAACGCCGCCGACCCCAGGCACCGCGCGCTCGACCGTGGCGAGCCGCTTCGAGAGGAAGGCGGTCTCCCGCGCGGCGGCCAATTTGGCGTGCAGCGACTTGGCGGCGCGGAGCGGCAGCCGGGGGAGCTCGTCCAATCGTGCGTAGAGGTCTTCCAGGTGGCCGAAGCGGGCCAGCAGCTCGGCGGCGGAGGTGGCGCCGATCCCCTTGACGCCCGGGATGTTGTCCACCGAGTCGCCGGCGAGGCCGAGATAGTCGGTCATCTGGTCCGGCCGCACGCCGAATTTCTCGCGCACGGTCTCGGCGCTGTAGCGGACCCTCTTGCCGAAGTCGAAGAGGGTGGTCCGGCCGGTGACGAGCTGCGCGAGATCCTTGTCGGAGGTGACGATCACGGCGCCGTGCCCTTCCTCCTCCAGGCGGGCGCAGAGGGTGCCGATGAGGTCGTCCGCCTCGTAGCGCTCGTCGATGAAGGTGGCCGCTCCCAGCGCCGCGGCGATCTCCAGACAGGTATCGATCTGGGCCTCGATCTCGGCCGGCGGCTTCACCCGCTGCGCCTTGTAGGCGGGAAAGAAGTCGTTGCGGAAGCTCGAGCTCAGGTGGCGGTCGAAGGCGACGCCGAGGTGGGTGGGTTTCTCGTCGGCGATCAGCTTGAGCAGGAAAGAGGTGAAGCCGTAGGACGCCGCGGCGGGGCGGCCGTCGGGCGTCTTGATGCTCCCCGGCAGCGAGAAGTGCGCCCGGAAGATGTACGGGGAGGCGTCCACCAGGTGGACGGTGGCCACGCGTCAGGCTCCGAAGAAGCTCCGCACCGCCGCCGCCACCGTCTCGACCTCCCCGTTGGTCAGCTCCGGGAAGATGGGCAGGCAGAGGACTTCGTGGCCCGCGGCAGTGGCGACGGGCAGGTCGCCGTCGCGGATCTCCACCAGCCCGGCCATGGCGGGCTGGCGGTGGAGCGGGGAAGGATAGTGGACGGCCGAGGCGATCCCGCGCTCCTTCAAGTGGGCCATCAGCTCGTCGCGGCGCGCGGTGCGCAAGGTGAACTGATGGTAGACGGACTGCACCTCGGGACGGTCCGGCAGCAGCCGCAGGTCGCCGACGCCGGCCAGGGCGCCGTGGTAGCGGCAGGCGATCTCGCCGCGGCGTGCATTGTCCTCGTCGAGGAGGGGCAGACGGCAGTTGAGGACGGCGGCCTGCAGGCTGTCGAGGCGGCTGTTGGTGCCGATCTCCACGTGGTGGTAGCGGCCCGCCTGGCCGTGATTGGCGAAGCTGCGCACGCGCTCGACGAGCTCGCGGTCGTTGCCGGTGACGGCACCGCCGTCGCCGAAGCAGCCGAGGTTCTTGGTCGGGTAGAAGCTCCAGGCGGCGAGCCGTCCGAAGCCGCCCACCCGCCTGCCCTGCCAGCGCGCGCCGTGAGCCTGGGCGGCGTCTTCCAGGAGCCACAGGCCGCGCCGCGAGCAGAGGGCAAGGAGGGCGTCCACGTCGAACGGCCGGCCGTAGAGGTGGACACCGATGATCCCCACGGTCCTCTCCGTCACCCGGGCCGCGGCGTCGTCCGGCGCGAGGTTCAACGTCTCGGGGTCGACGTCGGCGAAGACCACCCGGCCGCCCAGCAGGGCCACCGCCTCCGCCGTGGCGAAAAAGCTGAAGGCGGGGACGATCACCTCGTCGCCCGGCCGCAAACCGAGAGCGCGCAGCGCGAGGATCAATGCGTCGGTGCCGTTGGCGAGCCCGACGCAGGACTCGACTCCCAGATAGGCGGCGAAGGCGGCCTCGAGCTCCTTCACCTCGGGACCGAGGATGAACGAGGATTCGTCGAGGATCCGCCGCCAGCGCTCGTCGAGCTGGGCGGCGATCCGCCGCCGGGTGCGGCCGAGATCGAGGATGGGAACGTTCACAGGGCTTTTCTCCGGGGCGGCATTGTACCCGCTTCCGGCCGGCCTGCCACGAGCCCTATGGCATACTGCACAATCGATGCTCTCCCGCCTGCGTTTCTACTGGGTGGTCGCCGTCAGCGGCGGTGTCCTCATGGCCCTGGAAATCCTCTCCAGCCGGGTGCTGGCGCCGCACTTCGGCAACAGCGTCTACGTCTGGGGGTCGATCATCAGCGTGTTTCTGGCGGCGCTGTCCCTGGGCTATTTGTGGGGTGGACGGCTGGCGGACCGCCGGCCGTCGGTGGCGGCCTTGGGGCCGGTGCTCGCCCTGGCGGCTTCCTGCCAGGCCGCGCTGCTGCTCTTCGGGACGCGGCTGGCCGCCGCGCTGGCGGGTCTGACCGGAGGCACGCCGGCCGGCACCTTGCTGGCCGCCTCCATCCTGTTCGGCCCGGCGAGCGTCCTCCTGGCCACGGTGTCGCCGTGGGCGGTGCGCCTGGCGGCGCGCGATCTTGGACATCTGGGCAATACCGCCGGACAACTGTTCGCCCTCTCGACCATCGGCAGCCTGGCGGGGACCCTCGCCTGCACCTTTCTGCTGATTCCGTTTCTGGAGCTGCGCCAGATTCTGGGTCTGCTGACGGCCGTCACGGCGGCGACGGCCTGCGTGGCCATCACGGGCTCGTTCAGATCCCAGGCTCCCACGACGGTCCTCGCCGTTTTCCTCCTCGTCCTCGCCGTGCCGGGTGCTTCCTTCGCTCCCCGGGGAGCGAGCGATCTCGTCTACGAGCGGGTAACGCCCTACCAGACCCTGCAGGTCCGGGAACGGGAGGGAGTGCGCTTCTTGGAAGGTGATCGAGTGCCGCAGGCGGCGATCGATCTCGCGGACGGCGAGTCGGCCATGCCTTACACCCGCGCGGTGCCCGCGGCCCTGCTCCTGAAGCCGGATATCCGGCGGGCGGCCCTCATCGGTCTGGGGGGAGGCATCGTCGGCCGTTACCTATCGGACCGGCTCCCCGGGCTCACCATCGACTACGTCGACGTCGATCCGGCGGTGCCGGACATCGCGCGCCGCTTCTTCCGCTTCCGGAAGGGCCCCCGCATGCGGGTCGCCGTCGCCGACGGCCGACAGTTCCTGCAGCGCTCCTCAAAGACCTGGGACTTCATCTATTGCGACGCCTACATCGGCCAGAGCGTCCCCTTCCACCTCACCACGCTGCAGTTCCTGGACGTGGTCGGTCGTCACCTCGAGCCCGGCGGCCTCTTCGGTCTGAACCTCGCGGCCGGCCTCGACGACCCCTTCTCCCAGGCGATCTATCGCACCGTGCGGGCGCGTTTCAATCTGGTCTACGTCTTCAAGGTGCGGCGAGCTCCGAACGTTCTTCTCCTGGCCAGCCAGGACCCGATCTCCCTGGCGCCGGCGGAGCTGACGCGACGCGGCCGGGAGCTCGACCGCCGCTTCCACTTCGAACCGCCCTTGGCGACCCTCGCCTCCTGGCGCAGTCCGGTCGAGCTGGACATGACGAAGATCCCCATCCTGACCGACGAGCTCGCACCCGTGGACCGGCTGATCCGGCTCGGCAGTGCGGCACGGAAGGAGGGTTGACTCTTTTTCAGATCACAGCACCCGGAAGATCTTCCAGCGCGGCACGAGCCGGCCGGCCGCGGTGGGCCAGGCCGTCTCGGAGACGAGCACCAGGCGCAGGAAGGGCAGCGGCTGGACCGAGTCCGACTCGTGAACACGGACCGCCAGCATGGCCTCGACCGGCAAACCGCGCCGCCCCGCGGCCGCCGCGTAGGCAGGGAGGACGGGCCGAAGGTCGGTCGTGACCAGATAACGGCACCGGCTCGTCTTTAACAGCCGGTAGGCCGCCTGGTCTTCGCGGGGCGGAGCGCTGAGAAGGCGGGCCTGGCGGCGAAAGCCATAGCCGAAGTTGTCGGCGGCGGCCGGCCGGCGGGTGAAGAGAGTGACCGTGTGCCCGAGAGACCAGGGCGCCATGACCCCCTCCACTTCGCCGGGACGCACCGAACCCGGCCGCAGGGGATCTCCCGGCGGGGGATCGAGCGCCGCGAGGCGAGCCAAAGTGAGCAGGAGATCAGGCCCCGGCGCGCCCGGCGCCGCGGTCAGCTCGACCAGCGGGGTGGCGCAGGGGAGCAGGCAAGCCACAAGCAGCGCGGCGCCGAGGACCGGCCCTCTGGGACCGCGGCCGACGGCGACCGCGAGCCACGCGATGGCGAGGGCGACCAGCGGCGCCAGATAGTAGACGTACCGGCGCTGGAGGAGGGCCATGGCGAGGATGGTCAAAGTCGTCACGGAGAGCAACAGGAAGCGCTCCCAGCCAGGCCGCAGCCGCCAAGCGAGCCGAGCCCAGATGAAGAGAACGACGGGCAGGAGGAGGAGCCCTCCGGAGAGCTGCCCGATCGGCGGGCCGAGACCACCCGCGAGCAGCGGCCGGTACTCGGCGATGAGCCGTAGCCACTCGGCGGGATACGAGAGATAGCCGCCGTGGACGATCGCTTCCGGGGCCGCCGAGGTGCGCAGGGCGAGGTGCTTCACGCCGTTCGCGATCGGCGGCCAGATCGTCGCGGCGAGCGCCACGGCGCAGGCTGCCATCCTTCCCGGCCACCCGTATGAGGCGAGGAGGAGCAGCACGGCGCAGAGCGCCAGAAAGAGCGGTTGGAACGCGCCGAACGAAACGTAGGTGACCGGTCCGGGAAGGAAGAGCCCGAACGGCGCGACCAGGACGGCGGCGATCGCCAGGGCCCAGGCGCCGCTGCGGGCGTGGCCGGAGAGAAAGGCGGCGGCGCCGACGACGGGTGCCAGGAATACGCTGCCCTGCCAGACCAGGACGGCGAGCGCGAGGGCCATGCCGGCCTGCAGCACGCGCCGGCCGTGAGCGCCGCTCTCCTCCGCCGGAGAAACGAGGCGGGCGAAGGCGGCGAGCACAGTGAGGAAGGCGAGGGCCTCCGCGGCGTGCTGGTCGGGATGGCCGAAGTCGGACCAGGCGATGGCGCCCGGCAGCAGCGCGTAGAGGAAGGCCGCGAGGCGAGCGGTCGTATCGTCGAACGCGCTCTTGCCGAGAGCGAAGAGCGGCAGCAGGGCGAGCGCGCCGAGCAGCGGCGGCAGCCAGGCGGCGACGAGGGCCACCTGGCCCGCCGATGCCGCGGAACCGAAGAACAGCCGCGCGGGAGCGGCGATCGCCAGGTCGAACAGGGGTGGCCAGATCCAGATCCCGCCGTGCGGATGATTGAGATACGGATCGAAAACCGGCACCCGGGGAAAGGCATGGACAGTGGCGGCGGCGCGACGAAGATGGCCATAGTCGTCGGCGGAGAGCAACCGCAGGCCGCCCTGGGTGAGGGCCGGCAGAGTGAGAAGCCGGAGGAGGAAGGCAAGAATGAGGAGGGCGGCGAGGAAGAGCCAGGGCGGCAGCCGGGCGCTCCGCGTCGCGAGCCGCTCCGGGTTCGTCGAAGCCCACGGGGAGGAGGGAGCGCTCGGCATCCGTCAGTCTTCGCGCGCCCGTCCGCGGCGGGTCCAGGGAGTCTCGTAGACCACGATCTCGTCTCCTCCCATCGTGATGTTCTCCGGGATCGTCAGGACGTGCACGGGCCGGAAGCGAGGATCCCGGGCGAGATCGGGGAACCAGGCGGGGAAGATCACGACGTAGTCCGGCCGGCGCCGGATGAGCGCGGCCAGCAGTGCATCGTTCCATGTCATGCCGCTGCGGACCGCCCGCCGCACCTCACCGCCGATCTCCGGGGTGGCGATGCTCGCCAGGTCGATGATCCGGTTGGGAAGGAGGTATTTGATCGCGCCGATATCGTTGACCGCCAGCACCGCCTCCGCCGGCAGGCGGCCGGCGAGCCAACGGGCGATGGCCACGTCGCTCTCTTCGACATTGGCGACGTTCTGGACGTAGAACCGCTCTCCCTGGACCAGGTTGACGAGCGTGGGAGCGAGGATCACGGCGGCGGCCGCCGCTGCCAGGAGAACCCGCGTTCCCCGGGAGCGGACGCGCGATGCGAGAGAGAGGACGGCCGGCTCGATCCCGACCATGGCGAGGACGGCGAGCACGGGAAAAAGGGGAAAGTAGTAGCGGCCGAAATTGCCGAGCATCTTCGTCGGGCCCGGGGTGAGAAGGGAATAGGCGAGCGGCAGGCCGAGCAGCCAGAGAGCCGGCAGGAGGCCGCGATCGCGGCCGGTTCCCAGCCGGCCGGCGAGGGACGCCGCTCCAGCTCCGGCGAGCAGCGTCGCCCAGGGCTGCGGCCGGAAGAAGATGCCGAGCACGTTGGCGAGGTAGCGGAAGTCGGGCAGCAGGCGCAGCTCTCCGCCTCCCTTGGCGGCGTAGGTCGTCGGCAGCACGGAGCCGCCGGCCCAGGTGTAGAAGACGAGGGGGCCGGCGAGTGCGCAAGCCGCGAGCGCCGCTCCCTTCAGCAGCGCCCCCGCAGCCGGCCGGCGCCAGTGGAGAGTCCCGTCGGCACCGTCGAAGGCGAGGACGCGATCGAGCACGGCGAGCAGCAGCAGCAGGACGCCTTCGGGCCGGGCCAGGGCGGCGACGGCGAGGCAGGCGAACGAGAGCGGTGGCCGGCCGGGCCGGCCGCGTTCGCGGAGGTGGAGAATCATCCCCCAGAGCGAGAGAAGCACGAAGAGGGGGACCTCCATCGCCGAGAGAGCCGACCAGACGAGCCAGCTCGTCCCCAGCGTGAGCCCGGCGGCCAGGATGGCGAGGCCGCGGCTCAGCTCCAGCTCGCGGGCCAGGCGCCAGGTGGCGTCGACGCCGGCCAGGTAGAGCAGGATGCCCAGGAGCTTGGCCCAGAGGATCACGTTGCCCGGCAGCGGGAAGAGCAGCGCCAGCAGCGCCGTCCACAGCGGCGCCGTAGAGCCCGTCACCAGCTCGCCGGGGTTGTAGGAGAGTCCGGCGCCGTGAGCGAGGCTGCGGGCGAATTGCAGATGGATCCAACTGTCGTCGAGCGGAAATCCCAAGCCTCCTCGCAACCGGCCGATCTCCTCGAACAGGTAGCGCAGGCAAGCCACAAGACCGGCCGCGAGCAGCAGCGAGCCCGGCCGGATGCGTCCGAGGGGCGGTGCATTTTCGTCCATGGCGTGCGATCCGGTGGCGAAGCATACACAAACGCTCGACTCGGTTATCATCGCCCGTCCAATGACCCTGCGAGTGCTCGAACCCCGTCGCCGGCGCGCGGCGCGAATCTCACTGTACGGCAGCCTCGTTCTGGTGGCAGGCCTCACCTGGGCCGCCATCGCGTTTCTAAACCGGCCCCTCGTCGCCCGTAGGACCGAGCAGTGGGTCGACCGTGATTACGCCAACCTCCCCGAGGTCAAGCTATTGCAGGAGTACGTGCGGATCGACACCAGCGAGACCACCGGCGACGAGCTGGCGGGCGCCCGGTTTCTGACCCGCCAGTTCGCGGCGGCCGGCATTCCCAGCCGCGTCGAGCGGGTAGGCCCCCGCAAGGCCAACTTCTACGCCTGGCTGGAAGGCAAGGATCCTCATCCTCTGGTGCTCCACAACCACATCGACGTCTCGCCGGCCGATCCCAAGGAGTGGTTCTCGCCGCCGTTCGCCGCCAGGATCGAGCTGCCGTGGATCTACGGCCGCGGCGTTTTCGACATGAAGAGCGTCGCCGTCGCTCAGATGCAGGCGATGATCGAGCTCAAGAAAAGCGGTGTGCCGCTCGCGCGGTCGGTCCTCTTTCTGGGGACCAGCAGCGAAGAGCGGGGCAGCCGTCTGGGCGTGCGCCGGCTCGTTCAGCTCCAGCCCGAGAGGGTGCGGGGCTTCTGGGCAGTGCTGACCGAAGGCGGCGTCGTCGAGGCGCGGTCCCGTGAGGACATCAAATTCTGGGGGACGGAGTTCGCCCAGAAGCGCTACGCCGACCTGATCGTCTGCAGCGGCGACCGCGAGCCGCTCGAGGAGCTCCGCAAGATGCTCCTTGCCCTGGGTCCGACGGAGACCGACCTGCGCCTGACGCCGGAGACCGCAGCCGTTCTGGCGGCCTACGGCCCGACCCGCGACCACAAAGACCTCCGACGGCTCATGACCCATCCCGAAGACGTCTTGGGGGACATCTCCGCCTTCCGCAAGCTGCCCCCCCACGTGCGGTCCATGCTCCGCAACGAAGCGGTGCCTTTCGCCGTGGAAGAAGCTCCTGGCGGCGGCTTCCGGATGACGATCAAGTTCCAGCTCCTGCCGGACGAGGATCTGGCTGCGGTGCGGGAAAAGCTCGTGCCCCGTTGGCTGACTTTCGGCATGACGACGATCCTCGATGAGCCCCGAACCGCCCGCGGCGGCAGCCCGCTGGACCACCCCGTCTTCCAGGAGATCGAGGCGACCCTGCACGACGAGTATCCCGACGCTCCGCTGGGACCCTATTTCCTGCCCTGGACGGCGACGGACGCCCGCTTCTTCCGCGCTCTCGGCGTTCCGACCTACGGCTTCTCCCCCTTCCTGATCATGAACACCGATACCTTACAGGTGGACCAAGCCAATGAGCGCTTCGCTCTTCCCGGGTTCGTCGACGGCGTGGCCTTGTACGTCAAGCTGGTCCGGCGCCTGGCCGCTGACACTTAGTGCCAGCCAAGCATGGCAAATTTTGTCGAGCCTGAAACCAAAACCAAAGAAACCAAAGGATTTAAGGCCGCTGGAGCCCTGGCATCGACCCTGCTTTGTCTTCTCGCGACATACCTCGGATGCTCCGGGGCAAGCTCTGGTAACCAGGGGAGGAGACCCTAACATGTTGATGAAAATCCGTAACCGGCAGAAAGGCTTCACGCTGATCGAGCTGTTGATCGTCATCGCGATCATCGGCATCATCGCGGCCCTGTTGATCCCGAACTTCCTCGACGCGCTGCAGAAGGCGAAGCAGAAGCGGACGGTGGCCGACGAGCGCAACACCGGCACCGCGATGTTCTCCTGGCTGACCGACCAACTCGGCGCCGCGGCCGCCGGTGCCACTGCCACCCAAGTCAACCTCGGTGACTACACCACGGGCACCTTCGTCGACGACACGACCGGGCTGACGACGCTGCTGGTGCCGCAGTACATCCAGTCGATCTCGGAGCTCGACGGCTGGAAGAACACCTATTTCTACGCCCTGAAGACCGGCACGTCGGTCCTCGACCCGCAGGTGATGGCGATCGGCAGCGGCGGCAAGGACAGAAACGACGTTACCGGCAATACCTACACCACCGGCGCCTTCGATCCGACGGACTACAATCAGGACATCATCTGGGCGGACGGCTTCTTCGTGCGTTGGCCGCAGAAGACGACTTCTTAACCGCCTTCGAACCGAGAACCGGTCCGCAGTCTTTCTCCCGGGGGCCTCCTCAAGGCGGTCCCCCCTTCACTCTTCCAGCCAGCGGGATATATCGACTGCGCCTCACCGTCCTCACCGCGCTCCTGCTCCTCGCCTTACCGGCCCCTTGGGCCGAGTCCGCCGCTCTCTCAGAGGCGGCGGGTTGGCTGCAGCAGTACCTTCGCCTCGACACCTCGAACCCGCCAGGCAACGAGGGCCGGTCGGCGGCATTTCTGGCCGGCATCCTTCGGCAGCAGGGCATTCCTGCGCGCATCCTGGCGACGCCCGATGGGCGGACCAACCTGTATGCGCGGCTCTCCTCGCCCGCCAGCCGCGGCCGCGCCGTCCTCTTGCTGCACCATATGGATGTGGTCCCGGCTGGGCCTGGCTGGAATGTCGCGCCCTTTGCCGGCCGCGTGCGGTCCGGCTATCTCTGGGGCCGCGGCGCGCTGGACGACAAGAGTCTCGGCATCGCCCAGCTCGCCGCCACGATCGACCTCAAGCGGCGCCGGGACCCCCTGGAGCGCGACGTCATCTTCCTCGCCGTGGCGGACGAGGAGAACGGCGGGCTCAAGGGCACGGGCTGGCTCCTCGCCGCTCATCCTGAGCTTTTCAAGGGAGTCGAGGCCGTGGTCGGCGAAGGTGGGAGAAGCCAGTTGGGAGCCGGCGGGAAGCTCCTGTGGTGGGGCGTCGAAGTGGCGCAGAAGCGGGCACTCTGGCTCGAGGTGTCTACCTCGGGCCGAGGAGGGCACGGTTCCGGGCTCAACCCCAACAGCGCCAACCACCAGCTCATCCAGGGACTGGCCCGGCTGCTCTCAGCTCCCCCGCGCTGGCGAGTGACGCCGCCGGTCCGCGCCTACTGCCAAGCCATCGCGCCGCTGCACAACCAGCATTGGCGCCGCGTCCTCTCCAACATCGATGCGGTGGTCGCCCCCGGCGGCCCCAAGGAGTTCCTGATGCCGGGGATGGCCAACCTCTTCGTCGATACCGTGCAAGTGACCGTCCTCCGGGGCGGCGAGCGCATCAACGTCACTCCCGACAACGCCCGGGCACGGCTCGACATCCGTCTCCTTCCCGATACCGACGAGGCGGCGTTCCTGGCCGAGGTCAAGCGCCTGCTGGGCAAAGGGATGGAGGTAAAGGTCCTGCTGAGCTCCTCGCCGGCCGCGCCATCGCCCGCTTCCGGGCGCCTGTACGAGGCCGTGAAGCGGGTGCTTGCGCCGGAGGGCCCCGTGGTGCCGACCTTCATTTCCGGCATCACCGATTCGCGGTTCTTCCGCGAGCGGGGGATCCCCGCCTATGGGGTATCGCCCTTCAAGATCGGGCCGGAGGACTCGCAGGGGATCCACGGTCCCAACGAGCGGATCCCGGTGGCCGAGCTCGATCGCGGAATCGAAAGAATGCGGCAGATCCTCCGCCGCTACGTATCTCAGCGAGCTTGGTGACACCCTGTGGCCGACGGCTGACGCTTTTTGGCAACCGGAGAGCGAGGCAAGTCTTCAAAGTCTTTACTTTCAGAGACTTCCTCCCTGCCCAGAATTGGCACGGGCCTTGCCTTTTGGCTTTGCATCCGATTCGTGGAGGGACTCATGAAGCGTAGACTCGGGAACGCGCAGATGGGCTTTACGCTGATCGAGTTGTTGATCGTCGTGGCCATCATCGGCATTCTCGCCGCTATGCTGATACCGAACCTGCTGGACGCGATGCAAAAGGCCAAGCAGAAGCGGACGATGGCGGACATGCGGATCACGGGTACGGCGATGTTCTCCTGGCTGAGCGACGAGGTAGGTGCGGCCGCCGCTGGCGCGGCTGTGACGACCGTCGATCTCTCCGACTACCCTGAGATCGACCTGACAGACCTGAAGACGATCCTCTTGCCCACCTATGTGCAGGAAGTTCCGACGTTGGACGGCTGGAAGAGGCCGTATACGTACTATTGCAACGTCGCGGATCCCCATTCTGAGCACGTGATGGCGATCGCCAGCTCCGGCCGCGACGGGATCTCGACGGGTCCGACTTACGAAGCCAGCGCATTCGATCCCACCGACTACAATCAGGACGTCATCTGGGCGGACGGGTTCTTCGTGCGTTGGCCGCAGAAGAAATGAGGTCGCCTCGCTCGCCGCGGAGGTAGAATCCGGGCGCGCCTCCTCCTCGGTCGATTCGTCGGCTCGCGAGCAGGAGTGCTCTTCCCCCATGCGCCGCCGGATGACCGCGCTCTGGCCGGCCCTGCTGGGCGCGGTCTGGCTCCTGGGCCTCTTCGCCCCGGTGCTGTCGCCTGCCCGGGTGCTGGCGAACCGCGACATCGCCGCCTTTCATCTGCCGCTGCGAGCCAGCTTCCGGGATCTGGCAGCCTTCGGGCTGCCGGTGTGGAATCCCTGGCTGCACGGCGGCCAACCCATCCTGTCGAACCCCAGCTACGGAGCTTTCTACCCGCCGAGCTGGCTGATCTTCGCCGTCTCCCCCGCCTATGCGCTGAGCCTGATGGCGGTGCTGCACGCGGGCCTCGCCTTTGCCGGCGCGTGGCGGCTGGCCAGGCACTTCGGGTGCGGCCGGGGAGCGGCGGCGCTGGCCGGCGTCGGCTATACCGGGTGCGGCGCCTTTCTCTCCCTGCTGAGCGCCTACACCCTGCTCGGCGGCATCGCCTGGATGCCGTGGGTGCTCGCCTGGGGCGACGAGTCGCTGCGCCTGCCGGCGGGCGGACGCTGGTGGCGGCCGGCTCTGCTGGCCGGGGGAGCCCTGGGTCTCCAGCTCCTCAACGGCGAGCCCTCGACGGTGCTGATCACCGGCCTGGCCCTCCTAGCGCTGGCCGTTTCGGCCGCCGGCCGGCGCCTGGCCGCCGCCCCGCGCGCGGTGGTGCCGGTCCTGTTCGCGGTCTTGCTGGCTGCGGTGCAGATCCTGCCCACCTTGGACCGCCTGACGAATTCGGCGCGCATGGCGCTACCCTCCGACGTCGCCACCCTCTGGTCGATGCCGCCGCAACGCCTGGTCGAGATCGTCTTCCCGCGGTTTTTCGGCGATCCGCCGCGCGTCATCGAGGGTCTCTACTTTGGCTGGAAGATCACCGACCGCGGTCCCTATATCGGGTCGCTCTATCCGGGCCTCCTGCTGGTGGTGTTGGGACTATCGGCGCTGCTCGCCGGGCGCATTCCCCGGCGGGCGGCGTGGGCTCTCGCCTTCGTGGGCGGCTGCTTTCTCGCGCTCGGTCGCCACAACCCGGTCTACGAGGGACTCCGGAGGGCGATTCCGCTGCTGGCCGTCCTGCGATATCCGGAGAAGTTCGTCATTCTCGCAGTTCTCGCGCTGGGCTTTGCGGCGGTCCTGGGCTGGCAGCGGCTGCTCGACGACCGCGACATGGGCCGGCCGGAGTCCGCGAATCTTCCGCTCGCTCTCGCGTTCCTGGCGTTGGCGACCGCCGTCACCCTGACCTTTCTTCTCTTCAACTCGCCTCGCGTCGCCGCCTGGTTCGTCATCTCTCATGCCCTTCCCGTTCTGCCTGCGGCGAACCGGGGCCTCGCGCTCGAGTACCTGCGGAACGAGAGCTGGGCCATGGTGAGGACCGCCGCCGCCGTCACCCTCTTTCTTGGCCTTTGCCGGTGGCGGCGTCCACCCCGGCGACTGCTCGAGGTGGCCGCGATCCTCCTGCTCGCCGCCGATCTCTGGCATTACGGAAAGGGCCTGATGGTAGTGCTCCCCGCCGAGGCTTACCGCAAGCCGCCGCCGCTCGCGGCCATGCTTCTTCCGGTCAGGGACCGGCTTTTCTTTCAGGAGGTCCCGAAGGGGGGAGCCCAGGTGCTTCGTCGCGGGGGAGACCCGAACACGCTGTTGGCGCGGTCGCAACTCTTGCAGTTGAAACCCTATACGGCCGTCCTCTGGCGCATTCCTTACATCTTCGACGTCGATTTCGACATGATGCTTACCGGCTGGGGACAAACGGCTGACGAGATCCTGCTGCGTGAGTCGGCCGAGCTGCGGATGATGTACCGCTACCTGGGCGCCTGGAATGCCGGCACGCTCCTGCTCCAGAAGACCTTTCAGCAGCAGGTCGCGGAGTTGCGGGACCCTGGTGCCCTGCCCCTCCGCAAGGTCGCGAATCCCTTCGTCCTTCCCCGGTTTCGCTTCGTCCCGCGGGTGACGTTCCATGCCGGCCATGCTGCCGCCTACGCCGCCGCCCGCGCCCAGGCCTGGACCGTCGCCCGCAACGAGCACTGCGTTCGGCCGCGGCGGCCGGAGGAGACCTTGCGCTACCGGCGTCCGCCGCGCCTGCTGGGAATCGAGGATCGAGGAGGCCGGATCCAGGTCCGCTATCGCGCGGAGGAGGGAGCCTTCTTCGTCGCCGCGATGACCTTCGACAAGGGGTGGAGGGCTTTCGTGGACGGACAGCCTTTGGCCACGTACCCGACGGCGGCCTGCCAGCTCGGTGTGGCGCTGCCGCCGGGCGAGCACCGGCTCGTCTTGAAGTATCGGGAACCGCTCGTCGCCGTTGGCGCGTCCGTATCGCTGCTCGCGCTGGCCGGCGCGGGGCTCGCGCTCGGGCGGCGCCGGACGACGTAGAATCCGCTCCCTGGAACCTTGTGCATGCGCCGCTGGATGACCGCGCTCTGGCCGGCCCTGCTGGGCACGGTCTGGCTCCTGGGCCTCTTCGCCCCGGTGCTGTCGCCTGCCCGGGTGCTGGCGAACCGCGACATCGCCGTCTTTCATCTGCCGCTGCGAGCCAGCTTCCGGGATCTGGCGGCCTTCGGGCCGCCGGTGTGGAATCCCTGGCTGCACGGCGGCCAACCCATCCTGTCGAACCCCAGCTACGGAGCTTTCTACCCGCCGAGCTGGCTGATCTTCGCCGTCTCCCCCGCCTATGCGCTGAGCCTGATGGCGATGCTGCACGCGGGCCTCGCCTTTGCAGGCGCGTGGCGGCTGGCCAGGCATTTCGGCTGCGGCCGGGGAGCGGCGGCGCTGGCCGGCGTCGGCTATACCGGGTGCGGCGCCTTTCTCTCCCTGCTGAGCGCCTACACCCTGCTCGGCGGCATCGCCTGGATGCCATGGGTGCTCGCCTGGGGCGACGAGTCGCTGCGCCTGCCGGCGGGCGGACGCTGGTGGCGGCCGGCTCTGCTGGCCGGGGGAGCCCTGGGTCTCCAGCTCCTCAACGGCGAGCCCTCGACGGTGCTGATCACCGGTCTGGCCCTCCTGGCGTTGGCCGTTTCGGCCGCCGGCCGGCGCCTGGCCGCCGCCCCGCGCGTGGTGGTGCCGGTCCTGTTCGCGGTTGCGCTGGCTGCAGTGCAGCTCCTGCCCACCTTGGACCGCCTGACGGATTCGCCGCGCAAAGGGCTCTCGCCCCGCATCGCGATGACCTGGTCGATGCCGCCGCAACGGCTGGCCGAGATCCTCTTCCCAAGGTTCTTCGGGGATCCCAAACGCCATGCCGAAGGCCTCTACTTCGGCTGGAATCTGAACGACCGAGATTACCCCTATGTCGAATCGCTCTATCCGGGCCTCCTCCTGGCGGTGCTGGGTGCGTCGGCGCTGATGCGCGGACGGATCCCTCGGCGGGCGGCCTGGTTCCTGCTCTTCGTCGCCGGCTGTCTGCTCGCCTTTGGACGCCACACCCAAGGCTATAGCGTGCTGCGGCTCGCCATCCCGGTATTGGCGGTCCTCCGTTTCCCGGAGAAATTCGTCATCCTCGCCGTCCTCGCGCTCGCCACGGCGGGGGTGCTCGGGTGGCAGCGGCTGCTCGATGACCGCGAGGGAGGCCGGCCGGAATCCGCGGATTTTCCATTCGCCCTGGCGCTCGTGGTGTTGGCTACCGCACTGGTGCTCGCCGCTTGCCTCTTCTGGGCTCCCGGCGCCGCCTCCTGGTTCATCGTCTCTCACAGTGCCCCGATGCTTCCCGCGGCGCGCCGCGGCATCGCTCTGGAGTACCTGCGGAGCGAGAGCTGGGCTGCCGTGAGGACCGCCGCGGCGGTTGCCCTCTTTCTCGCCCTTTGCCGCTGGCGGCGTCCATCCCGGCGTCTGCTCGAGATCGTGGCAGTTCTCCTGCTGGCAGCCGACCTCTGGCACTACGCGCACGGTCTGGTGCAGACGATCCCGGCCGATGCCTATCGCACGCCGCCGGCGCTGACGGCCGAGCTGCCGCAGTCCCGGAATCGGTTGTTCGTGCAAGAGCCCCGGCCGGGAGCTCCGCAACTGTTCCGACGCCGGGGAGACTCGCAGACCCTGCTCACCCGCTCCTACCTGCTCCAACTGGAGCCTTACTCGGGCGCCCTCTGGCACATCCCCTACGTCTTCGAGTCCGATTTCGAGCTGATGCTCACGGGTTGGGGACGCAAGGCGGCCGGCATCTTTCGCCACGAAGGCATCCACTCGCAGGCCGCCCTTCGGTATCTGGGCATCTGGAACGTCGGCACCCTCCTCCTGCAGAAGGATTTTCGTGATCAGGTGGCGGCATTGCGGGATCCCGCAGCCCCGCCGCTCCGCAAGGTGACCAACCCTTATGTGTTTCCCCGTTTCCGGTTCGTGCCGCGGGTGACGTTTCATCCCCGCCACGCCGCCGCCCTCGCCGCCGCTCGCGCCCAGGGTTGGGCGGTGGTGCGCAATGAGCACTGCGCGCGGCCGGGGCGGCCGCCGGAGACCCGGGGTTATCGACGGCCGCCGCGCCTGCTGGAAGTGACGGACCGGGGAGGGGAGATCAAGGTCCGCTACAGCGGCGGAGAAGGCGCCTTCCTCGTCGTTGCCATGACCTATGACCCGGCTTGGCGGGCGTTCGTGGACGGCGGACCGCTGGCCACGTATCCCACGGCGGCCTGTCAGCTCGGCGTAGCACTGCCGCCGGGCGAGCACCGTCTCGTCCTCCGCTATCGGCAGCCGCTCGCCGGTCTCGGCGTCGCCGTTTCGCTGCTCGCCTTGAGCGCCGGAGCCCTAGCGCTCATCGCTCTCGGTCGCCGCCCAGGGATGGCATAATCCGGCGCCGGCTCCCCGCCGTTCTGTGAGGCTGCGACCTGGAACCCTCGAGACCGCGCCGTTGGCTCACCGTCATGCCGCCGCTCCTGCTCGGCGCGGGTTGGGTCCTGTGCCTGCTGGGTCCTCTGCTGCCGCCGGATCGGGCCCTGGCCAACCGCGATATCGCGATCTTCCACATTCCGCTCCGAGCCATCTTCAAGGACCTGGCTGAGCTCGGATTCCCATCGTGGAACCCCTGGTTACACGGCGGTCAACCCATCCTGCCGAATCCCAGCTACGGCGCCTTCTACCCGCCGAGCTGGCTCGTGTTCCTGGCCTCCCCCGCCTACGCCCTCAGCCTGATCGCGGTCCTGCATGCGGTCATCGCTCTCGCGGGCGCCTGGCGGCTGGCGCGGCACTTCGGCTGCGGCCGCGGCGCGGCGGCGCTGGCGGGCGTCGGATACATCGGCTGCGGTGCCTTCCTGTCACTCTTGAGCGCGTACACGCTGTTCGGCAGCATGGCCTGGTTCCCGTGGGTGCTCGCCTGGGGAGACGAGTCACTGCGAAAGGCGAAGGGCGAACGCTGGTGGCGGCCGGCGCTGCTGGCCGGCGGGGCTCTGGGGCTCCAGCTCCTCAACGGCGAGCCGTCGACGGCCGTGATGAGCGGCCTGGCCTTGCTGGCTCTGGCCGCCTCCGCCGCCGGCCGGAGACTGGCTGCCGCACCGCGCGTGCTGGTGGCATTTCTCTTTGCGGCGGCGCTCGCCGCGGTGCAACTTCTGCCGACTCTGGACCGCCTCGCGGACTCACCGCGCCGGAAGCTCCCGCCGCGCATCGCCACTCTGTGGTCGATGCCGCCGGAACGCCTGGTCGAAGTCGTCTTTCCGCGCTTTTTCGGCGATCCGGCGCGTGCCTCGGAAAGCCTCTTTTTCGGCTGGAAGATCAACGAAGGCGATTACCCATATATCGAATCCCTCTACCCGAGCCTCACCCTTGCCATCCTTGGTGTTTCGGCCTTGCTCCTCTGGCGCATCCCGCGGCGCGCCGCCTGGGCGTCGGCGCTTGCCGCCGGCTGTTTTCTCGCCCTCGGGCGTCATAATCCCGTCTACGCGGTACTCGGGAAGACGATCCCGGGGCTGAAGGTTCTCCGCTACCCGGAAAGGTTCATAGTCCTCACCATCCTGACGGTGGTCATCGCCGGCGTCCTCGGATGGCAGCGTTTGCTCGATGATCGCGACGCGGGCCGACGCAGCGCCGCCGATCTCCCCCTCGCCCTGGCGCTCGCGGTGCTGGCGACCGCCCTGATCCTGACCGGGCTCCTCTTCCGGGCACCCGAAGCCGCGCTCTGGTTCGTCTCTTCCCACGGCCCACCCCATCTCACGGCTGCCGACCGGATCAACGCGCTGGCGTTCCTGCGGCGGGAGGGCTGGGCCGCGGCGGCAACGGCCGCTGCCGTTTCCGGCCTGTTTGCTCTCTGTCGCTGGAGACGCCCCTCCCGGAGCCTGCTCGAGGGCCTGGCGGTGTTGCTGCTGGCCGTGGATCTCTGGCACTACGGGCACGCCTTGCTGCGGACCGTTCCAGCGAATGTCTACCGCACGCCGCCGCCGCTGGTAGCCGCGCTTTCGCACCCTCGTGACCGTGTCTTTGTGCAGGCGGTGCGCCTGGGGACTCCCCGCCTCTGGCCTCACCGCGGAGACCTGCAGTCCCTCGATACCCGCGTCGGTCTCGCGACTCTGGAGCCCTACTCCGGCCTGCTCTGGCACATTCCCTCCGCCTTCGATGCCGATTTCGAGTTGTTCCTCACTGATTGGGGGCACCGGGCCGAAGAGATCCTGATGAGCGAAAAGCCCGCATCCGAGCGGCTGCATCGCTACTTCGGCGCCTGGAACGTGCGCACGTTTCTCCTGCAGAAGACGCTCCAGGAGCAGATCCAGACTTTCCGGGATCCCGCCGCCCTGCCCATGCACCGGGTGAAGAATCTCTATGTGCTGCCCCGCTTCCGTTTCGTACCGCGGGTGACCTTCCATCCCGATCACGCCGCCGCCCTGGCGGCCGCCCGGGCCGGCGGGTGGAGGGTTGCCGGCAACGACCATTGGATCCGGCCCGGAGGGCCGCGGGAGACCATCGCTTATCAGCACCCGCCGCAGCCGCTGGAGATCAGCGACGAAGCCAGCCACATCGAGCTGCGCTATCGCGCCCGGGTAGGGGCCCTCTTCGTCGCCGCGATGACCTATGACAAGGGCTGGCGCGCGCTTCTCGACGGCACGCCGCTGGCGACCTACCCCACGGCGGCCTGCCAGCTCGGCGTGGCGCTGCCGGCCGGCGAGCACCGGCTGACGCTGCACTTTCGTGAGCCCCTGCTCGTCCCGGGAGCCGCCGTCAGCCTCGTCGCCCTCGCCGTCGGATCGGTGGCGCTGCTCGTTCCAGGCCGCCGCCGCCGGATGGCGTAGAATCCCGGGGCCGTGCACCTCTTCCAAGCCCTCCTCGGCGTCTACGCCGCGGTTCTCGGTTTGATCGTCGGCAGCTATCTCAACGTCGTCATCTACCGTCTGCCGCGTGGAATCTCCACCGTGCTGCCGAGGTCGCGCTGCCCGGAGTGCGGCGCCGCCATCCGCGCGCTCGACAACGTCCCGGTGTTCTCGTTTCTCCTTCTGGGCGGCCGCTGCCGCGCCTGCCGGGAGCGGATCTCCTGGCGCTATCCGCTGATCGAAGCCGCCACCGCCGCCCTCTTCGCCGCTTGTTTCCTGCGCTTCGGCGTCTCTTTCGAAGCGCCCGCCGCGGCCCTCTTCGGCTCCTTGATGCTGGCGCTGGCCGTCATCGACTTCGACCACATGATTCTGCCGGACCGGCTGACCTACCCGGCAATCGCGCTGGGAATTCTGCTGCAGCCGCTGCTCCCCTGGGCCCGCCTGTGGGACGGCCCGTGGGGAGCCTGGGCGGGAGGCGCCTTAGGGGCTCTTCTCGGCGCCGGCGTGCTGCTCGCCGTCTGGTCGGCCTGGTACTTCGTCCGCCACGAGGAGGGGATGGGGTTGGGCGACGTCAAGATGCTCGCCGCGATCGGCGCCTTCCTGGGCTGGAAAGGAACGCTGGTGGCCCTTTTCTGCGCGGCTCTCTCGGGGGCCGCGGTAGGCCTCGCTCTGATGGCCCGGGGCAGCCTCGACGCCAAGTCCAAGCTGCCGTTCGGCACCTTCCTCGCCCTCGGCGGGCTGGTGGCCTTGTTCGCCGCCGAGCCGCTCGTCCGAGCCTACGCACGGCTGCTATGAAGCGAGCTGCTGAAGCCCGCCTCCACTGGCGGCGGCTGGGTTTGCGCCGCGAGGTGTTGATTCTGCTGCCCGTGGCCCTGCTGCTGCTGGTCATTCTTTCGACCTTCACTCTCCTCTCCTACCGAAACGCCGTGTCGCTCCTCGTCGCGGAACGTCAGCAGGAAGCCGCCCGGCTGGCGCGCGCCCTGGCCGATCATCTCGCCGCCATTCCCGGAGCGGGCCTCTCTCCGAGCCCCCAGCTCCTGCAGGAGCTGGCTCCCGGGGCCCGTGGCGTCGCGCTGGTGGATGCCGGCGGCGCGGCGGTCGCGACGGCTGGAGATCTGCCCGCCGCCGGCTTGCTGGCACCGGCCGCGGGACAGCCGCTCGACCGGCCGCTCGGCGTCGGTCCCGACGAACGATTGCCGGAGACCGTCGCCGGCTTCGCTCCCCTGGGGGGTCTCGCGGGCCGGCGTTACCTACGCGTCGACCTGCCCGCCGGCGTGCTCGCGGGGCAGCGCCGCGCCTTGGCGGTGCTCACGGTCTCCGTGCTCTCCATCAACGGTGCGCTGATGCTGCTGGTGATGTTTTTCCTGCGCCACCTGCTCGCCCCGTGGGAGACGCTGCTGGCGCGCGCCCGTCAGGTGGGCGACGGAGGCGAAGCGCCCGGCGACGAGGTGGAGCTCATCCTCGCCACCTTCGAGCGTGCCCTCAACGCCCTCGCCAGCGATCGGGGTGGCGCCGCCGAGGACGATATCGCCGCTCTCGAGCGGACGCTCTCCTCCAGTCTGCAGAGCGGTCTCCTGCTGCTCGACCGCGAGGGCCGCATCCTGGCGCTCAACGCCGTCGGCGCGGCGATGCTCGGCGCCGCCCTCCCGGAGCCGGGTCTGCCGCTCGGCCGCGTGCTGGCCGGCCAGCCGGAGCTGCTGCAGATCCTGGCGGCCGCGGTCGCCGAAGGCAGCGCTCCTCAGCGCCAGGAGTGCATCGTGCATGCCGGCCGGGAGACGCTCACCGTCGGCCTCACCGTCCACCCGCTCTGCCGCGACGACGGCGAGATCCGGGGATATCTGGTGCTCTTCGCCGATCTCACCGAGGTGCAGCGGCGGGCTGAAGAGAGCCGCCTCGCCGAGAGCCTGGCGCAACTGGGAGAAATGGCCGGTGGCGTCGCCCACGAGCTGCGCAACAGTCTGGCGACGCTGCGCGGGTATCTGACCCTCATCGAACGGCGGCCGGACGAGGATTCGATCGCCGACTTCCTCTCCGAGATCCGGCGCGAAGCCGACCACCTCGAGCGAGTGCTCGACGACTTCCTCTCTTTCGCCCGGCCGGGCACCGTCCGAGCGGGGGAGTTCCCGCTCGCTCTCCTCCTCCGGCGCGCGGCGGCCGATCCGGTCCTGGCCGGAATCGAGGTGCGGGTCCACGGCGCCGCGGCCGGCGACGCCGTGCTGCGGGGCGATCCGCAGCTTCTCGAGCGGGCGGTGCGCAATCTGCTGCACAACGCGGCCCAGGCCGAGAGGGAAGCTGGCGGCCGCGGCCCGGTGGAGGTCTCCGTCGAGCTCCAGGCGGACGGCGTCGAGG
>DASYTJ010000032.1:0-87919 GCA_036002325.1 Thermoanaerobaculia bacterium
CCGACGGTGAGGCGCACGGGGATGCCGATCAGGTCGGCGTCCTTGAACTTGACGCCGGGCCGCTCGTCGCGGTCGTCGAAGAGCACTTCGACGCCCTTTTCGAGCAGTTGGCCGTACAGCTCCTCGGCGGCCCTGCGGACCTCCGCGTCCTCGGGGTTGACGGCGGTCAGCAGCACCTCGAACGGGGCGAGCGGGCGGGGCCAGATGATGCCGTCCTGGTCGTGGTTCTGCTCGATGGCGGCCGCCACCGTGCGCCCGATGCCGAGGCCGTAGCACCCCATGATCATCGGCTTGTCGTTGCCCTCCTCGTCGGTGAAGTTGCAGCCCATCGCCTCGGAATACTTGGTGCCGAGCTTGAAGATGTGCCCCACCTCGATGCCGCGGAACAGCTCGAGGACGCCGTCGCAGCGCGGGCACGGATCGCCGCCGGTCACCAGCACGAGATCGGTCCAGTCGGCGAGGTCGACGTCGCGGCCCCAGTTGACGTTGACGTAGTGGGCGTCCGCCTTGTTGGCGCCGGTGGCGAAGTTGGTGAGCTGGCGGACCGACTCGTCGGCGACGACGGGAATGCCCGCGAGGCCCACCGGACCGGCGAAGCCGACCGGCGCGCCGGTGGCCGCGTGCACCTTCTCTTCGCTCGCCAGCGTCAGGTGCTGGACGTCGAAATGGTTGGCGAGCTTCACCTCGTTGACCTCGCGGTCGCCGCGGATCAGGGCCGCCATCAGCCCCTTCTCGGTCTCGTAGATCAGCGTCTTCACCAGGCGCTTGGGCGAGATCTTGAGGAAGCGGGAGACCTCCTCGATGGTGTGCATGCCGGGCGTCGCCACCTCCTGCAGGTCCTGCGGCGGGAAGGCCTGGCCGGCCTCCTCGGCGCGCCGCGTCTCGGCCCTCTCGACGTTGGCGGCGTAGCCGCAGGAGGGGCAGCGCACGACGGCGCTCTCGCCCGTGTCGGCCACCACCATGAACTCGTGAGAGGCCGAGCCGCCGATGGTGCCGACGTCCGCCTCGACCATGGTGTAGTCGAGGTGGCAAGCCTCGAAGATGCGGCAGTAGGCGGCGCGCATGGCCTCATAGGCTTCGTCCAGGGCCTCGGGCGTGGCGCCGAAGGAGTAGGCGTCCTTCATGATGAACTCGCGGCCGCGCATCAGGCCGAAGCGCGGCCGGATCTCGTCGCGGAACTTGGTCTGGATCTGATAGAGGTTGAACGGCAGCTGGCGGTAGCTCTTCACGTCGCGCCGCACGGCGTCGGTGATGACCTCCTCGTGCGTGGGGCCGAAGACGAAGTCGCGCTCGTGGCGGTCCTTGATGCGCAGCAGCTCCTTGCCGTAGCGCTCCCAGCGGCCGGACTCCACCCACAGCTCGGCCGGCTGGATGGCGGGCATCGACAGCTCGACGGCGCCGGCCGCGTTCATCTCGCGGCGCACGATGGCCATCAGCTTCGACAGGCTCCGCCAGCCGAACGGCAGGTAGGTATAGATGCCCGCGGCGACCTTCTTGATCATGCCGGTACGCACCATGAGCTGGTGACTGATCACCTCGGCGTCGTTCGGCACCTCGCGGGTGGTATATAGATAGAAGCGGCTCCAGCGCATGCGCGTCCTCCGATCGAGATCGGGATCGCAGTCCCGAAGGGGCGACATTGTACAATCCAGCCCCGATGAAAAACCGCGTCGTCGTCTCGCCGTTCTTCCTGGACCAGGACCTGCCGCCGCTGGAGCGCTTCGCCAGCGGCGGACGGCAGCTCAACAAGCCCCAGCGTGACGGTGGGGACCGGCTGGCGCGGATGAGCGCCGTGCACCAGCCGTTGGCGCGGTTCGTGGCGCAGGCGGTGCGCGAGGGCGACCGCCCCGTCAGCATCGCAGGCGACTGCTGCGCTCCGATCGGCGTCCTCGCCGGGCTGCAGGCGGCGGGCTTGCAGCCGACGATCGTGTGGCTCGACGCGCACGGCGATTTCAATACCCCCGAGACGAGCCCCAGCGGGTTCATCGCCGGCATGGCGCTGGCGATGATCGTCGGCCGCGGCGACCAGGAGCTGACCCGCGCCGCCGGCCTGGTAACGCATCCCGAGGCCGGCGTCTTCCTGGCCGACGCGCGCGATCTCGATCCCGGCGAGGCGGACGCCTTGCGCAACTCGGCCGTGCATCACGTGCCGCGCCTTGCCGATCTGCCGCAGCGGCTGCCGGCTTCGCCGCTCTACGTCCATCTCGACGTGGACGTGCTGAGCCCGAGCGACGCTCCGGCCACGCTGTACCCCACCGCCGGCGGACCGTCGCTGGCCGAGGCGTGCGCGGTGATGGAGTCGCTCGCCGCGACCGGCCAAGTCGCCGCCGTCTCCATGACCGTGTGGGACTTCGGTCAGGATGGGGACGGCAGGACGGAACGGGCTTGTACGCAGCTCCTTCAGGCGCTGGTAGGGGAGTGGTAGGCGCCGCCCCGCCCGGCGCTTCCGCACCGGGCTACCGAAACGTCGCTCCTCTGGAGCGAATCGCCCTTGTGGCGACGTCTCGGTAGCCCGGTGCGGAAGCGCCGGGCGAGGCCGGTGATATCCTGCCTGCGCCGTGTTTCGAAGACTCATCTACCTCTGGCCCTACCTCCGGCCCCACCGCAAAAAGCTCGTTCTCGGCCTGCTGGTGATCGTCGTTTCGGTGGCGCTCGGCCTGGTGGGCCCGCTCCTCGTCGGCCGGGCGATCGACGCCGTCCGCCATCGCGCCTCCGGCACGACGCTGCTGGGCTATGCCGGGCTCATCGTCGGCTTTACGCTGTTGCAGGGCCTGTTCAGCTATCTGCAGCGCATGGTGCTGGTGGCGATGAGCCGGGACATCGAGTTCGACCTGCGCAACGCCTACTTCGGCTCCCTGGAGAAGCAGCCTCCGGGCTTCTTCCACGACCATCCCACGGGAGACCTGATGGCCCGCGCCACCAACGATCTGCAGGCGGTGCGGATGCTCTGCGGTCCGGCGATCATGTACTTCACCAACACCGTCGTCACCGGGGTCGGCTGCCTCTTCTTCATGTCGCGGATCGACGTCCGGCTGATGCTGCTTGCCCTGGTCACCATGCCTCTGGTGGCGTCGGCGACCAGCCTCTTCGGGCGGCGGATCCACAGCATCTTCTCGGACGTCCAGGAGGACTTCTCGGACATCTCGGCCCGGGTGCAGGAGAGCCTTGCCGGTGTGCGGGTGGTGCGGGCCTACGCCCGGGAGGAGCGGGAAGCGCGGGAGTTCGAACGCGTCAACCGCGCGTACCTGGAAGCGAACCGCCGGCTCGCCGCCTGGTCGACGGCGTTTCATCCCTTATTGCAGCTCCTCGTCGGGCTCGGCTTCGCCGCGGTGCTCTGGTACGGCGGCCTGCTGGTGATCCGCGGCGGCATCTCGATCGGCGAGTTCGTCACCTTCAACCTTTATCTCACCAAGCTGATCTGGCCGATGATCGCGCTCGGCTTCGTGGTCAACCTGGCGCAGCGCGGCACCGCCTCGCTGCTCCGCCTGCGCACCATCCTGGACACCCAGCCGGCCGTCCGCGACGAGGAGCCGCTGGTCGATCCCGGCGCGATCCATGGCGAGGTCTCCTTCCGTCATCTCACCTTCAGCTACCGGGAGGACGCCGAGCCGGTCCTGCGGGACATCGACTTCCACGCCGCGGCGGGCACGACGGTGGCGGTCGTCGGCCGGACGGGCGCGGGCAAGAGCACGCTGCTCTCTCTCATGCCGCGGCTGATCGATCCGCCGGAGGGCACGCTGCACGTGGACGGTGTGGACGTGCGTAGGCTGCCGCTCGCCCGGCTGCGCGCGGCCATCGGCATGGTGCCGCAGGAGACCTTCCTGTTCTCGGCCACGATCCACGAGAACATCGCTCTCGGCGTTCCGGAGGCGAGCGTGGAGGAGGTGGCGGAGGCGGCGCGCCTGGCCGGCCTGGAAGCCGACCTGGCGGCCTTCCCCAACGGACTCGACACCGTAGTGGGCGAGCGGGGCCTCACCCTCTCCGGCGGCCAGAAGCAGCGCGTGGCGCTGGCCCGGGCGCTGCTGCGGCAGCCGCGCATCCTGCTGCTCGACGACTGCCTCTCGGCGGTGGACACCCATACGGAGGAACAGATCCTCGGCAACCTGCGGCGGGTCTTCCGCGGGCGCACGGTGTTCCTGGTCTCGCACCGCATCTCGACGGTGAGGGACGCGGACGTCATCCTGGTTCTCGACCACGGCCGCATCCTCGAGCGCGGCACCCATTCCCAGCTCATCGCCTCCGGCGGCCTCTACGCCGAGCTGCACCAGCGCCAGCTCCTGGAAGAGGAGCTGGCGGCGGTATAGAAGGAGGGCGCGCCATGCGAGTCGTGATTACCGGCGGAACGGGGCTGATCGGCAGCGCTCTGGCCCGCGAGCTGGGAGGCGCCGGACACGACGTGGTCGTGCTGACGCGCGACGCGGCGCGGACCGGGCCTCTGCCCCCGGGCGTGCGCGCCGTGCAGTGGGACAGCCGGACGCCTGCGGGGTGGGCCGGGCTCCTCGACGGCGACACGGCCATCGTCCATCTGGCGGGGGAGAGCGTCGCCGGGCGGTGGACCGCCTCGCATAAGCGACGCATCCGGGAGAGCCGCGTCGAGTCGGGCCGGGCGGTGCTGGCGGCCATCCGGCAGGCGGCGGAGAAGCCGCGGGCGCTGCTGCAAGGCTCGGCCGTGGGCTACTACGGCGACTGCGGCGGCGAGGTGGTGACCGAGTCGCACCCGCCGGGCGACGACTTTCTGGCGAGCGTCTGCGTCGACTGGGAAGGCGCCACCGCGGAGGCCGAGTCGCTCGGCGTGCGGCGGGCCGTGCTGCGCACCGGCGTGGTGCTGAGCGACGAGGGGGGAGCGTTGCCGCGCATGGCTCTCCCCTTCCGGCTCATGGCCGGCGGCCCGCTCGGCAACGGGCGACAGTGGCTGCCATGGATCCACATGGCGGACGAGGTGGGAGCCATCCGCTTCCTGCTGGAGCATGACGACGCCCGCGGCCCCTTCAATCTGACCGCTCCCCGGCCGCTCACCAATCGCGATTTCAGCCGTGCCCTCGGCAAGGCGCTCCACCGCCCGAGCCTGGCCCCCGCGCCGGCCTTCGCTCTGCGGCTCCTCCTCGGCGAGATGGCGGACGCGGTGCTCAGCGGCCAGCGCGCCGTGCCGCACCGGCTGCTGGAGCACGGCTACATCTTCCGTTTCCCGGAGGCGCTCGCCGCGCTCCGCGACCTGCTGGACTGAGGAGCGGCGCGGTGGAGGCCATCCGTGAAGGCGATATCCCCGGGGTCCAACTCCGGCGCCGCCAAAGCCTCGGGCTCTCCGTCGAGGGTGCTTGGCGTTGGCTGACCGAACCTGCAAAGCTGACGCTCTGGCTGGCGGACGCCGCGGAGGTGGAGCCCGGACCCAAGGGTGCCCTCCTTCTCTCGGGCAGCGAACCGCGCGTCGATCCTCCCGCCGTTCCCTGGCGCGAGCGGGGACGCACCGTCGAGATCCGCCCGCCGCATCTCTGGGTCCTCTCGTTCGAAAGGCTGGGCGCCGGCTGGCCCGCCGCCACCCGGTTGACCCTGCGTCTCCACGCCTCTCCCAGCGGCTGCGAGATCGACGTCCTCCAGGATGGTTTTCAGCGCCTGCCCCTTTCCTGGGGTCTCACGGTGTGGGAGAGCTACCGGACCCGCTGGCGGACGGCGCTGGCGCGGCTGGCGGAGGTGGTGGTGAAGGAGCCGTAGGGGCGGCCACATAGGGCCGCCCCTACAGGAACGCAGGCGTCAGAAACCTAGAACCGCAGACCCAAGCCGATCCGGTAGGTCCGGGGCTGCTGGTAGCCGAGCGCGTTGACGGGCTTCCCGAAGTCTGGGCTCTTCACATAATGCAAGCCCTCGACCGGTGTCTCGGTGAACGGGTTGAAGGCCAGGCAGCGCCGCTGGCCGGTCGTGGTGTTGCTGATCGGTGCGTCGGGGCAATTGGAGGTGGAGTTGAGACGGGTAAAGACGGTGGTGTTGAAGTAGCGGCCATCCGTAGTGTCCACCTTGTCCGCGTTGAAAACGTTGATCACCTCCGGCTTCACGAAGAAGCCGACCTTGCCGAAGCGGAAGTCGTAGTTGAAGGAGACGTCCGTCCGGAGGACGTCGTCCGTCCTGAAGGCGCCTCGCTTGGTGAAGAAGTAGCCGACGCGGTCGGGCGGTGACACGTAGCCGGGGTTGGTGACGTAGGGAACGTTGGTGACGGGGTTGATCAGGGTGATGGTTCCGGTCGCCTCGTAGGGGTGACCCGTCTGATAGCTCTGAAGCACGCTGGCGCTCAGGCTGTGCTGGTCGGTTTTGAAGATCTTGTACACGCCGTAAACGTTTACCCGGTGCCGCTGGTCGATGGAAAGCGGCCCCTTGGGAGAGTTCCAGCGCACGTCGAAGTACTCCGGAAAGTTCCCCAGACCGCCTGGCAGCGGGCCGCTGCCCTGGTTCTCGGCGTTGTAGTTGCCCTCGGTCTTCGAGAGCGTCCAGGTGCCGCCCAGGTCGAGCTTGTCGCTGGCGCGGAAGCGGAAGCTGGTGTGCAGGCCCTTGTAGGTCCGCTCGTAGAGGTCGTCGTTGTTCTCGACCAGCGTGAGGTCGAAGGTCTGCGTGACGTTGCCGACCCGCCCCGTGATCCGTCCGGTGGAGAGGTCGGTACGCTGGTGGTAGAAGTTGCCCCACTCGCGATAGACGGCGTCGGTGCGGACGAGGCCGCGGCTGCCGATGCGCGCGGTCACGCCGAGGGCGTACTCGGTGACGTTGGGCGAGTCGAGGGAGCCGTTGATCTGCGTGCTGACGCCGGGGATGTTGGTGCCACCGGGCCTCAGAGCCACGAGACCGCCGCCGAACGGGTTGGTCGTCGTGGGCAGACCGCCGTTGGCGGTGGCGAACCAGTTGAAGAGAGCGCTCACGGCATCGTCCTGGCTGAGGGTGCCGTTGATGTCCGGCCCGCGGTACACCCACTGGAAGGTGGCGGGAACGCCGCCCGCCGAGCTGCTGTCGCCAATGCTGTTGGCCAGCGCCGTCACGTATTGGCCATAGCTGCCGTGGACGACGAAGTTGCCGTTGCCGCGCGTGTCGTAGGTCGCCGCGAGGCGCGGGCTGAGGCTGGAGTCGTCGGCGACCTTCTGGCCGGCGGCGTTCTCGCCGTCGTTCTGGTCGAACCGCAGGCCGAGGTTGACGGTCATCCTGTCGTTGACGCGCCAGGTGTCGTTGGCGAAGTAGGAGTTGGTCTTGAAGCTGGTCCCGCTGGTCTCCAGGAAGATCGGGTTGAACTGGATGATCGTCGAGCCGTCGCCGATGAAGATTGGGAGGATCTGGCCGTCGGCGGTGAACCGGGCTGAGGTGCCGATGATCCGCCAATCGCTGCCGGACTGGTGGTTGTCGGCGGCGCGGATGTCCTCGAACGTGTCGTACCCGCCCACGATGTCGTGGGAGCCGAGGCTTCCCTTGGAAAGGAAGTAGGAGAGCTTGGCCAGGGCGTTCTTGTTGTTGCGCTCTTCGGGCTTGCAGACGCCACAGAAGGTCGGGCTGTGATAGCGGGCGTTGCCGTGCGCGGCGTCGAGGAGCAGGGTGCCCTCGATCAGGTCCCTTGTGGGGGCACCCGAGCCGATGAAGGTGAACTCGCGCTGCGAGTACTGGGCCGTCAGCAGCAGGCTGTCGGTGAGGCTGCCGGTGTAGTTGACCGACCACAGCTCCTGCGGAGTCTCGCGGGTGACGAGGCTGAGCTCGTCCAGAATGCCCTGGAACGCGTTGCCCTCCTCCTGGTCTTCGATCTTGCTGTAGGAGCCGAGCACGCTGTGCCGCGGCGTGATCGTGGCCGTGAGCTTGCCCTCATAGCGTTGCTGATCGCGAACGTTATCGTAGGGTATGCCCTGGAAGATGGTTCGGCCTTGGGAGTCTCGCACCGTCGTGGTGTTCTTCGTATCCTCTTTCTTGCGGTCGCGGCCGGCGAGGAAAAACCACACGCGGTCGCGCAGGACCGGACCGCCCAGGGTCGCCTCGTAGGTGGGCACGACCTTGTCGGTCTGGCTGATGGTCAGCGGTGTCTCCTCTTCCCAGCTCTGGTTGTTCAGGGTGGTGCGCAAGGAGCCGGAGAAGTCGTTGCCGCCCGACTTGGTGAGGACGTTGACCACGCCGCCCGAGAAGCGGCCGTACTCGGCCGAGACGCCCGCCGAGGCGGTGGTGGTCTCCTGGACGGCGTCCTCGATGTACAGGTCGAACGCCTGGCCGCGGATGTTCTCGTTGAGCACCACGCCGTTGAGCAGGAAGAGGTTCTCGTAGGTGGGGGCGCCGGAGATCGTGATGTTGCTCAGCCCCGTATCGCTGTCTTTGGACGGCCCGTTGGGCTGCACGCCCGGCGACAGGGCGATGACCTGGTTGATCGTGCGCCCCGCCGGCAGCTCGTCGACCAGCGTCTTGGTATAGGTGGTCGCCGCCTGCACGCCCTGGGAGATCTCCTCCAGCGTGCCCGTCACCACGATCTCCTCTTCGATCGTCGTGAGGGCCATCTCCACATCCAGAGGCACGGTCTGCGCGGCGGCGACCCGCAGCTCGCGGGTTACGGTCTGCATGCCTTCCAGCTCGAAGGTCACCTTGTACTCGCCCGCCGGCAGCGAGGGAAACAGGTAATCGCCGTTCGATGAGGTCGTGGTCGTCTTGCTCCCCTGGAGGTTGGGCGAGGTCGCCGTCACCAGCACGCCGGGGACCGGCTGGTTGTCGCTCATGACCCTGCCGGATAGCTTGCCGGTGGGGTTGCCTTGGGCGAACATCGGCAGCCCGCAGAGCAGGAGGGCTGCCAGGCCCAGGACGAAGGTTCTGACTCTCATACCTTGACTCCTTTCGAGCCATGCTCCCCCGGTCGCGAGGGAGCGGTTTTGAGAAACCCGTCTAACCTGAAGCTGAGACCGGACTGAACAGATGGAGTGAGGCGATCAAGTTTCATACCAAGCCGCTTCGCTGTCAATGAGAAGTCACCTTCCCGTGACAGGAAGGTTCAATGTGCCCTGAAATCAGTGCAATTGACGCGGCGCCGTACAGTTGGTTGAATCGAAGAATTCAAATCACTGGATCAGGACAGGCTTCCGGCCGACCGCTCCTTCAGGGCCTCGGCGACCGCGTCGCGCACGGCAGGCGGCGTATAGACGCGGTAGCGGTCGATGCGGGAGAGGTGGCGAATGAACTGGCTGGCCACCTCCATCGGTTCCAGGGAGCCGTCGAAACGGCGCACCAGCACGCGGCTGCGGCCCATGCGGTGAGGGTCCTTGGCGGAGTTCGACACCAGCAGGCTGCCCGGCCCGAAGCGCTCCCGCAAATCGGGCAGCAGCGCTTCGAACTGCTCTTTCTCCTCGCGTGAGAGATGCTCGCGGGTCTCGAACGCCACCGGAAAGTGGCGGCGCTCGACGAGAGCCCGGGCGTGCGGGCTTTCCGAGGTGCGCATCGCCGACCAGACGGACATGTCGTCCTGAGCGAGGAACGCCTCCGGCTCCGCCGCCCAGCGCACGCCCTGCTCCTTCAACCACTCGTTTAAATGCAGCTCCATCGCCTTACCGGTGACATTGAAGTAGACCTGGGTGAACATGTAGTAGCGGGCCATCACCAGGGCTTCGAGAGCGTGGACGCCGCCCTCCTCGACGCCGATCCCCCACTCGCCGGTTTGCGGGTCGGCGATGGGCAGCATGGTGTCGAGCAGCCGCTCGAGGTCGAAGGTGCCGTAGCGCACGCCGCAGAACAGGCTGTCGCGGAGCAGGTAGTCCATCTTGTCCACGTCCAGCTCGCCGGAGACGATCTTGGCGAGCAGCCGCTCGGTGGGGGTGTCGCCGCCGGCGAGCAGCCGCCCTACGCCGGCGGTGCCGATGCCTTCGCCGTGGCGGTCGAAGATCTCTTCGATCTCAGGCGAGCGGAGGAGGCGACGGGTCATCTCCTCATGGTCGATGCCGCCTTCGAACAGCTCCTCGGCGGAGTGGCTGAACGGCGCGTGGCCGAGGTCGTGGAGCAGGGCGGCCGCCCGCACCAGCCGGCGCTCGGGGCTGCTTGAGCCGGCGGGCAGCAGCCCTTCACCTTTCGAGCAGAGGGCGTCGTAGACCCGCCCCGCGAGGTGCATGGCTCCGAGCACGTGGCCGAACCGGCTGTGCTCGGCGCCGGGGAAGACCAGGAAGGTGAAGCCGAGCTGGTGGATGAAACGCAGGCGCTGGACCGGCCGGCTGTTGACCAGCGCGGTCTCCAGCGGATCGGCGCGGACGAAGCCGTGGACCGGATCGCGGAGGGACAGCGCGGAGCGTGAAGGCGGAGCGGTCAGTTGCGCTCCGATCCTTCCGCCAGGCGGCGGAAGGGGCGCAGCATGTCCATCACCTGCCGGCGGCTACGGAGGATCGACAGCACGGAAAGGCCGCGCTCGGGCAGCGATTCGGTCAGGAGCTGGAGCTTGCGCAGCGGCGGCACGTCGACCCGGCTGGCGATCCGGTTGACCAGCTCTTCGAAGGCGCAGTCGCCGGAGGCGAGACCGTCCACGTCCAGGGACAGCTTGTCGCCCAGCTCCTCGCAGAGCGAGCGTACCAGCTCCACGATGGCCTGGCGCACGGCGACGACGCCGGCGTCGCGCTCGTTGAGCCACGGCTCCTCGACCGGGCGCACCAGAGCCTGCCGGTAGGGAACGTCGCCCAGCTCCCGTTCCAGCTCGAACCGGAACTCGCCATGGAGCAGCAGATTGGAGCGGCCGTCGGACTGCGTCTCCAGGTCCATCACCCGGGCCGCAGTGCCGCCGGGAAAGATCTCCGGTTGCCGCTCGGATCTCCGGCTCCAGCCCGGCTTGAGCAACACGACCCCGAGCCAGCGGGAGTCCTCGTCGAGCGCGGTCAGATCGTGGACGAGCTGCTCGAAGGACGGATCGATGACGTGGAGCCGCAGCTCGGTGCGGGGAAAGTGCACGAGGTCGGCCAGAGGAACGAGCGGGAGACGAGTGGCGTCGCCTGACATGCCCGGGCTCCTATTCGAGAATCATGCCGATGTCTCTGCGGGCGATTATAGCGCCTGTACAATGACCTCCCATGCGCCGACCGCTCTTCCGCTCCGCTCTCTGCCTGCTCATCGCGACGTTGCCGTCGGGGTTTCTGGCCGCCCAGACCGATCCCGTCGCCGCCGGCGACGCTGCCTGGGCGCGGCGGGCGGAGGGGCATCAGGGAGACCGGGCCGCTCCCGGACCGATCAACGAGGCGGTCGCCGCCTATGAACGGGCGGTGAAGGAGCAGCCGGATCGGCTGGAGGGCACCTGGAAACTGCTGCGGGCCCTCCATTACAAGGGCGAGTTCGCGATCTCGACGCGGGAGGGCAAGCAGCAGGTCTTCGCCGGTGGCAAGGAAGTCGCGGAGGCGGGCATCGACCGGCTGGCGCAGCGGGTAGGCGGCCGGGAGAAGCTCGACGCCATGGCGCCCTCCCAGGCGGCCAAGGCCGTCGCGGGCATTTCCGCGGCCAAGCCCCTGTTCCTTTGGGGAGCGGTCCACTGGGGGTTGTGGGGGGACGTCTTCGGCCGCATGGCCGCGGCTCGCCAGGGCGTCGGCGATCGCGTGCGGCGCTACGCGGAGATCCTCAACGCCCTCGACGAGCATTATGAGGACGCCGCCGGCCATCGCATCCTGGGCCGGCTCCACGCGCTGGCTCCGAAGGTGCCGTTCTTCACCGGCTGGGTCGACCGCGGGAAGGCGGTGGCCGAGCTGCGGCGGGCGGTGGCCCTCGGCCCGGACAACCTCGACAATCACCTGTTCCTGGCGGAAGCCCTCCTGGAGCACCAGCCGGCGAAGGCGGCTGAAGCGCGCGACATCCTGCGCCGCCTGCTCGCCCGCCAGCCCGTACCCGAGCTGGTCGTCGAACAGGAGAGGACCCTCGTCAACGCCGGGGCGCTGCTGCGGCGATATCCCGGCTGACGTGACCCGCTCCCCTCTTCCGCGGCTCGATCCGCGCCGGACGCCTCTCATCGCCGTCGCGGCGGCGGGTTTCCTCGTCGCGCTCAAGGGGGCCGGCGCCTGGGTCACCGGCTCGCTGGCCCTGGGGTCGGCCGCTCTCGACTCGCTCATCGACCTCTTCGTCTCGGCGGCGAACTTCCTGGTCTTGCGGCGCAGCGTCCTGCCACCGGACGCCGAGCACGCTTACGGCCATGGCAAGTTCGAGAACCTGGCGGCGTTGGGCCAGGGAGTGTTTCTCCTGGGCGCCGCCGCCAGTCTGGTCTGGACAGGCGTGCAACGCCTGATCGAGGGAGGCGCGCCGCGGCAGACGGGCTGGGGAGTCGCCGTGCTCGCCGTCTCGCTGCTCGTCAGCTTCGGTGTCTCCCACACCCTGGCGCGCGCCGCCGAGCGGAGCGGCAGCCCGGCCCTGAAGGCCGACAGCCTCCACTATGCCACCGACCTGTGGGTGAACGGCGCCGCTCTCGGGGCCTTGCTTCTGGTCCGTTGGACGGGATGGTCTCCGGCCGATCCGCTGGTGGCGCTCGCCGTGGCCGCTTACGTTCTGCGCGCCGGCTCCGCTCTGGCACTGGAGGCGATGGGCGATCTCTCCGATCGCGGCCTGCCGGAGGAGGAGCTGCGGCGGATCGAGACCGTCGTCGCCTCCTTCGCCCCCAGGGTCACCGGCCTGCACGATTTGAAGACCCGGCGCGGCGGCGGCCAGCGATTCATCGAGCTCCATCTGGAGATTCCCCGCGCCACCTCTTTCGAGGAGGCCCATGCGCTGATGGTGGAGGTCCTCCATGCCATCGAGCGCGAGCTGCCGCCCGCGAAGGTGTTCGTCCACGGCGACCCCGTCTAGAAATCAGAATGTTCGATGGAGAGCGGCGCGAGCTGACGGGAGAGGTCGGCCGCCTGGGCGAGGAAGGCACCGGCGAGGAGGGTGGCGCCGGCGAGGGCCGGCCGGCGCAGCGACGCAGGCAGCCAACGCGCGGTGAGCAGGAGCAGGGTGGCGGCGCCGAGGGTCAGCGCCTGGCCCTGGCGCCACAAGAGGCCCGCCAGCCGGGCTGGCAGCAGCAGCCCATAGAGAGGGAGCGCGAGGCCGGCCGCGCCGGCGAGGCGGGGCCGACCGGGAGCTGCGGACTCGGCAGCGCCGAGAGCGACCAGGGCCCGCAGGGCGGCAAGGGCGGCGAGAGGGAGGGGCTCGCTCGCCGGCCCTTCGCCGGTGCGCAGCAGCTCGCCCGCCCAGGAGGCGGCGAGCAGGAAGGCGAGTCCGAAGGCCGCGGCGATCCGCCAGCCGGCGTCCTCGAGACGGCGCCGGCCGGCCAGGGCGACGACCGCCGCGAGAGCGAGAGCCGCGAAGAGCACCGCCAACA
This sequence comes from Thermoanaerobaculia bacterium, assembly GCA_036002325.1. Classification (GTDB taxonomy): domain Bacteria; phylum Acidobacteriota; class Thermoanaerobaculia; order Multivoradales; family UBA5704; genus DATARR01. Next base: position 13,298 of record DASYTJ010000032.1, read on the forward strand.
CTCGTCCCGGGACGGAGGCCGTCAACGGGTAGAGCCCCTGCGCCACGGCGGCGTCGGCGTGAGACCGGGCATAGAGGAGAGCGCCGAGAGCGCCGCCGGTCAGCAGCGGCAGGAGGGAGAGGGGCCAGCGGCGCCGCTGCTCGGGGCCGGCCGAGGCGAGGCGCCAGGGCACCACCGCCTGCGCTCCCCAGGCCAGGAGCAGCCATCCCAGGATCAGGCCGTCGAGCATGCGCGCGGCTCTCTCAGCCGAGGGGCGCCGTCTGCCAGCCGATCCGCTCCACGCCGGACGGGTCGGGGAGGCGCGCCAGCAGCTCTGCCACGGAGGTCCCGTCGGGAGGTATCGGCCAGCCCGGCGCGATCTCGGCCAGCGGCGCGAGCATGAAGCGGCGCTCGCGCAGGCGCGGGTGAGGCAGGGTCATTTCCGGAGCGTCCGAACGTTCGTCGTCATACAACAGCAGGTCCACGTCCAGGCAGCGGGGTCCGAAGCGCGGGCCGCGCCGCCGGCCGGCGGCCAGCTCCAGCGCCTTGGCCAGCGCGAGCACCGCCTCAGGGGCCAGGGAGGTGTGCGCGAGAGCGGCGGTGTTCAGGAAGTCGGGCTGGGGTAGCGGCGAGACGGGAGCGCTGCGGTAGAGGGAGGCGACGCGCAAGGACCCGAGGGAAGAGGCGAGCTGGCGGAGAGCCCGCCGCAAGGTCTCCTCGACCGGGCCCAGGTTGCCGCCGAGCGCCAACGCGACGGGGACCGGCCGGCGAGGCTCAGTCCTCGTCGTCGATATCCTCCTCTTCCTCTTCGGCGGCCCCCAGGTCCCCTTCCTCGAGGTCCGGCTCGACCAATTCGTCTTCGCCGATCTCGATTGGCACCTCCTCGTCGACCTCGACGGGCTTGGTGACTTCGGCCTTGCGGCGGCGGCGCGAAGCCTGGCCGGCCGCCGGTGACTCCGCCTGCGCGCTGTCCTTCTGGTTGGCGCCGCACTTCGGGCAGATGGCCTCGGATTTGCCGAGATCATAGAATTTCGTACCGCAGTTGTAGCACTCGTGTTTCGTTCCCAGTTTGATCTCAGGCATCGCGGACTCCACCCCTGCCGAGGGGTCGGTTTTCAGAGGGCGGTGAACGTAGCATCCGTCCGGAAGCGTGTCAACGGTCCGCACGCCGGCAGCTCGGCCCCGTGCTTGCATCTGGAAGAAAGTGGACGGTAGGATCGTTCTTCTGCCTTGCCTATGAGATCTCCCGCCTCCGCTCTGATCGCGCTCGTTACGCTGCTCCTCGCCGTCCCCGCGTCGGCGGCCAAGGCTCCGCGCATCCCTGATCCGCTGGCCCCCGGCCTGACCGGCCCGCAGCGGCTCAACGCCCTGGTGGAACGCACGAAGTACGAGCAGCGGCAGTTGAAGACCCTCGAGGCGCGCTTCACCCAGCAGCAGGAGAGCTCCCTGCTCGCCGCCCCCGAGGAATCCAAGGGCGTCTTCTCCTACGCCGCGCCGGACCGCGTACGCTGGGAGTACCTCTCGCCCAGCCCGATCTCGGTGGTCATTCGCGGCGACGAGATGACCACCTGGTACCGCGACCTGAAGCGGGCGGAGACCCTGCGCGTGGGCCGTTACTCCAGCCAGGTCTTCAAGTACCTGGGAGCGAGCGGCAGCCTGCAGACCCTCCTCGAGTACTTCACCGTGAAGCTCAAACTGCCCGAGAAGAAGGGCGATCCCTACCGTATGGAGCTCCTCCCCAAGTATCAGCGCATCGCCAAGCGGCTGCGGTCGATGACCCTGTGGATCGACGGCGAGAGCTACTTCCCCTCGCATCTCAAGTACGTCGAGGCCGACGGCGACACCGTCGAGTACCAGTTCAGCGACCTCAAGCGGAACACCCCGATTCCTGCCGATCGTTTCGTGTTGAATCTGCCGCGGGACGTGGAGAAGCGGGTGGTCGACGTGGGGGGCGCGAAAGGCAAGCCGTGAGAACCAGCCCTGGGTCTTGGGTCCTGGGTCTTGGGGTGAGAGACCTTCAGTAATCGTGTTGTCGGTTCCTGGACATTCCCCAAGACCCAGGACCCAAGACTTCTTTTCCCCATGCCCCTGACCTTCGATCTCCTCGCGACCGCCGGCCGGGCTCGCCGAGGCCGCCTCACGACGCCGTGCGGCATCGTCGAGACGCCGGCTTTCATGCCGGTCGGCACGCTCGGTGCGGTCAAGGGAGTCACGCCGCAAGAGTTGGAGGCGGCCGGCGCCTCGATCATGCTGGCCAACCTCTACCACCTCGCCTTGCGCCCCGGCATCGACACGCTGGAACGGCTGGGAGGGTTGCACGCCTTCACCGGCTGGCACGGTCCGATCCTCACCGACAGCGGCGGTTTCCAGGTGTGGAGCCTCGGCGGGCTGCGCACTGTGGACGCCGCCGGGGTGACCTTCCGCAGCCATCTCGACGGCTCCCCCCTCCGCTTCACGCCCGCAGGAGTGGTGAGCTTTCAGGAGAGGATGGGGGTCGACGTCGCCATGGTGCTCGACGAGTGCACCCCCTGGCCGGTCGAGCGGGAGGTGGCCGCGGTTTCCTGGGAGAGGACGCTCGGCTGGGCGCGGCAGGCGCGAGAGACCTGGCGCGGGCAGGGAGGAGGGCTCTTCGGCATTGTCCAGGGGAGTGTCTACCACGACCTGCGCGAGCGGGCGGCGACAGAGCTGGCGGAGCTCGACTTCGACGGCTACGCCATCGGCGGCGTCTCGGTGGGAGAGCCCGCGGCGGAGCGCCGGGCGGTGGTGGAATGGACGGCGCCGGCGCTGCCGGCGGCGCGGCCGCGCTACCTGATGGGGGTGGGGTATCCGGACGACATCCTCCACGCCGTCTCGCACGGGGTCGACCTCTTCGACTGCGTGCTGCCGGCGCGCAACGCCCGGCACGGCGTGATCTTCACCCGGCAGGGAGCGCTGAAGATCCGCAACGCCCGATACCGGGACGATCCCCGGCCGCTCGATCCGCAGTGCGGCTGCCCGGCATGCCGGCGGACCTCGCGGGCCTTCCTCCACCACCTGTCGCGCGCCGGCGAGCTGACGGCGGCGGTGCTCGGGACGCTCCACAATCTGCGCTTTTACCTTGACTTTATGGCCGAGCTCCGGCAGGCTATTGAGCTCGGTGCGTTGACGGATCTGGCGAGCCTCGCCCGCCGCAGCGCCGGCGAAGATCCGCCGGACGAGCCCGGCTACGGGGTTCTACCGGTTTCTTCCGATCCCCTTGAGCAAAGGAGCTCTTGAAGGCAGGCAGACCCTGCCGGAACTCTGCACATGAATCCAATCTTCGGTCCTTCGACGGTCCTCGCCCTCCAGGCGTCCTCGGGTCCTCTGGGAATGCTGGGCGGCCTCGTCCCCATGCTCCTCATCTTCGTCATCTTCTACGTCGTGCTCATGCTGCCCATGCAGCGGCAGCGCAAGGCGCTGCGGCAGATGATCGAGAACCTGAAAAAGGGCGACCGCGTGATCACTTCCGGCGGCCTCTACGGCGAGGTCGCCGCAGTCGAGGGGGCGACGGTGATGCTGCGCATCGCCGACAACGTCCGCGTGCGGGTCGCCAAGTCGGCGATCTCCGGCCTCGAAGGCGAGCCAGACAAAAGCGACAAAGGGAGTAAGCCATGAAACGACCCCTGCTCTGGCGCGGCATCCTCATCCTGGCGGTGACCGCCGTCTGCATCGCGTTGGCGTATCCGCCGAAACAGAAGATCAACCTCGGCCTCGACCTCCAGGGCGGCATGCACCTGCTGCTGCAGGTCCACACCGAGGATGCCCTGCGGGCGGAGACCGACTCCGACATGGCGCGCCTGCTCGACCAGGCCAAGGAGCAGGGCGTCTCCGGCATCACCGGCCGCCGCACCGGCGACGCCGCCTTCGCCATCGCGGGCGCCTCGCCCGACGCCAGGGACACGGTGAGCGACGTCGCCCGCCGCTACTTGCCGCGCTGGGAGATCTCGCGGCGGGGTGACGAGATGGTCTTCACCCTGACCAAGCAGGCCACCAACGAGGTGCGCACCGGCGCCGTCAACCAGGCCGTGCAGACGATCAACAACCGCATCAACCAGTTCGGGGTCTCCGAGCCGGTGATCCAGCCGACGACGACGGGCAACCGCATCGTCGTCCAGCTCCCCGGCGTGGACGATCCCGACCGCGTGCGCCGGCTGATCAAGAACACCGCCTTCCTGGAGTTCCGGGTGGTGCGGTTCCCCAAGGGCGGCGGCGGCGTCGGCAGCCGCGAGGAGATCCTCGCCAACTTCGGCGGCCGGCTGCCGCCGGACCTCGAGATCCTCGAAGGCGACCGCCGCGACCAGAGCGACGCCGTGATCGGCAAGTCGTATTTCGCCGTCGAGAAGCGGCGCACCGTCACCGGCCGCGACCTGAAGAACGCCAACCCGGGCCGCGGCCAGTTCGGCAACCCGATCGTCGAGTTCACCCTGACGCCCGCGGGCTCCGTCGCCTTCGGCGAGCTGACCGGCAAAAACGTCGGCTACGGTCTCGCCATCGTGCTCGACGGCCGGGTGCACTCGGCCCCGGTGATCAAGTCGCGGATCTCCGACCGCGGCCAGATCGAGGGCGGCTTCACCGAGCAGGAGGCCCAGGACCTCTCGACGGTGCTGCGCTCCGGTGCTCTGCCGGCCAGCATCACCTACCTCGAGGAGCGTACGGTGGGTCCCTCGCTCGGCCGCGACTCCATCCGCGACGGCCTGCGCGCCGGCGTCGTCGGCACCCTGCTGGTGGTCTTCGCCATGCTGATCTACTACCGGCTGGCGGGCGTCAACGCCATCGCGGCGCTGGTGCTCAATATCGTCATCCTCTTCGGCGGCATGGGAGCGTTCCACTCGACGCTGACCCTGCCCGGCATCGCCGGCGTCATCCTCACCATCGGCATGGCGGTCGACGCCAACGTGCTGGTGTTCGAGCGCATCCGCGAGGAGCTGCGCGCCGGCCGCACCGTCCGTTCGGCGATCGACCTCGGCTTCGAGCGGGCCTTCACCTCGATCATCGACACCCACGTCACCACCATGGTCTCGGCGCTGTTCCTCTTCCAGTTCGGCACCGGTCCGATCAAAGGCTTCGCCGTCACCCTGTTCATCGGCCTTCTCGCCTCGCTGTTCACCGCGGTCTTCGTGAGCCGCTGGCTTTTCGACCTGGTGCTCTCCCGGCGCCGGGTCCAGGAACTGTCGATCTAACGCCGCGGGTTACGAAGAGGGAGCACGACATGCAACTCCTGCACGACACGCACATCGATTTCATGAAGTACCGCCGGTTCTGGATCATCGTGTCCTTGATCCTGGTGGTGGTGGGCCTCTATACCATTTTCGGCCCGCACAAGCTCAACCTGGGCATCGACTTCGCCGGCGGCACGCAGATCACTCTCGCCTTCCGCGATCGGCCGGACATCGACCGCATCCGCGCCATCGTCGAGCAGACGGGATTTCGCGAGCCGGTGGTCCAGAGCTACGGCAAGGCCGAAGACCGGGAGGTCATCGTCAAGACCGCCGTCGTCCCGGGTTCGGAGGAGGGGAGCCGCGACCGCATCGTGTCCGCCCTGTCGCGGGCGTTCAACCAGGGCAAGGCCGGCCTCGACCTCAACCAGGCGAGCTCCGACGGCCTGACCCAGTTCCTCGCCCAGGCCGATCCGGACCGCGTACGGGCGCAGGGGCCGGAGGCGGCTCGTGCCCACTACGCCGCCATCGCCGAAACCATCTATAAGGAACGGCAGAAGAACGGCATCTTCACCTCGCTGGACCGCGTCTCGCGGCTCCCCGGGGTCAGCCCGGCAGTGGCCGCCGCGCTGCAGCAGGGCGCGCACCTCGGCACCTTCGTCGTCGTCGGCACCGAGAACGTCGGTCCCCAGGTCGGCCGCGAGCTGCGCCAGCAGGGCTTCTGGGCCGTGATCCTTTCGATGCTCGCCATGCTGGCCTACATCGGCTTCCGCTTCGAGCTGCGCTTCGGTATCGGTGCCATCATGGCCTCGCTGCACGACATCACGGTGACGCTCGGCCTCTTTGCCCTGCTCGGCTTCGAGTTCAACCTGACGACCATCGCCGCCTTCCTCACCCTCGTCGGCTACTCGACCAACGACACGGTGGTCATCTTCGACCGCGTGCGGGAGAACATGCGGAAGAGCCGCCGCAAGCCGCTCATCGAGCTGATGAACGAGAGCATCAACGAGACCCTGTCGCGGACCATCATAACCGGCGGCCTGACCTTCCTGACGGTGCTCTCCCTGCTCATCCTCGGCGGCGATGTGCTGCGCGGCTTCGCCTTCGTGATGACGGTCGGCATCGTCGTCGGCACCTACTCCTCGATCTACGTGGCGAGCCCCTTCGCCCTGCTCTGGGAGCATCTGTTCGGGGTTCAGGGCAAGTGGCGGAAGGGCAAGCCGGGAGCGCTGTCGCGCGGAACGGCAGGCCGCCCCGAGCCGCGGATCGAGCCCCGTCCCGGCGAGGCCGCTCCCGAGCCTCGCCGGCGTTCCCGCCAGGCGCGGCGGCGGGCGTAGGCCCCTTTCCCGGCGCTTCCGCACCGGGCTGCCGAAACGTTGCTTCTCTGAAGCGAATCGCCCTCCGGGCGACGTCTCGACAGCCCGGTGCGGAAGTGCCGGGCGAAGGGCGGGAATCCCGCCACCCTCCCAACCCCTTATAATCAGGTACCCGCCGGAGGGTTCCCGCAACGATGTCGCCTCGGCGGGAGACGACCATGTCCCCCTCCAGCAAGAACCTCGCGCCGCCCGTGCACTCCCCGGCGGTGGCGCGCTTCGAGGACATCCTTTCCTGCCTCGCCGCGCAGGGGCGCGAGGCCGATCCCGGTTTCCTGCGCTCCGTCTACGACTTCTCCGCCGAGATGCACAAGGACCAGGTCCGCCGTTCCGGCGAGCCGTTCATGATCCACCCGCTGAACGTGGCCTGGCTGCTGGCCGACCTCAAGTTCGACCAGACCTGCGTCGCCGTGGGCCTGCTGCACGACGTGCTGGAGGACACGCTGACCACTCGCGAGGTGCTGGAGAGCGAGTTCGGCCCCGAGATCACCGAGCTGGTGGACGGCGTCACCAAGATCGGCCGCCACGAGTACGTGCGCCGCGACGAGGCGCAGGCCGAGACCTTCCGCAAGATGATCCTGGCGTCGGCCAAGGACATCCGGGTCATCGTCGTCAAGCTCGCCGACCGGCTGCACAACATGCAGACGCTGCAGCACCTGGCCACCGAGTCGCGGCGACGCATCTCGCGCGAGACGCTGGAGATCTACGCGCCCATCGCCCACCGCCTGGGCATGGCGCGCGTCAAGGGCGACCTGGAGGACCTCGCCTTCTACCATCTCTATCCCCACCAGTTCGCCGAGCTCTATCAGCGGATCGCCGAGAAGATGAAGGTGGGCCAGGCTGCCACCGAGCGCATCCGCGACCGGCTCGCGGCGAGCCTCGAAGCCGCCGGCGTCGACGCCGAGATCAGCTTTCGCGTCAAGCGCTACTACTCGATCTACGAGAAGCTCCGCCGGCAGGGCATCGACATCTCGCAGCTCTACGACTTCCTCGCTTTCCGCATCGTCACCGGCAGCTTGAAGGACACCTACGCGGCATTGGGCGTCGTTCACCAGAACTGGCGCCCCATCCCCGGCCGGTTCAAGGACTACATCGCGATGCCCAAGCCCAACCTCTACCAGTCGCTGCATACGACCCTGGTGGGCGAGCAGGGGCAGCCGTTCGAGGTGCAGATCCGTACCCGCGACATGGATCTGGTGGCCGAGGAAGGCATCGCCGCCCACTGGCGCTACAAGGAGGGCCGGATCGAGGCCAAGGCCAGCGATCCGAACATCTTGTGGCTGCGGCAGCTCCTGGAGTGGCAGAAGGAGGTGCGGGACCCACGCACCTTCCTGACCACCCTCAAGGTCGATCTCTATCCGGACGAGGTCTACGCCTTCACGCCCAAGGGCGAGGTGTTCGCCTTCCCGCGCGGTGCGACGCCACTCGACTTCGCCTACCGGGTCCACACCGATCTCGGCCATCACTGCGCCGGTGCGCGGGTCAACGGCCGGCTGATCCCGCTGCGCACGCCGCTGCAGAACGGCGACATGGTGGAGGTGCTCACCAATCCCTCGCGCAATCCCAGCCGTGACTGGCTGAACCTGGTCGTCACCTCGCGCGCCAAGAGCAAGATCCGCCAGTGGCTCAATACCCAGCAGAAGCAGCGCGCCATGGAGATCGGCCGGCGCCTGTTCGAGAAGGAGATGAAGAAATACGGGCTGTCGCTGCGCAAGGTGACGGAGGCTCCGACCTTCGCCGAGTACCTGCAGGCCGAAGGTCTGTCGAAGCTCGACGACCTCTACAGCCGGGTCGGCTTCGGCAAGGCCGAACCGCGACAGGTCCTGGAGCGCGTGGTGGGAGGCGACAAGCTGGCCGAGACTCAGGAGAAGCCGGGCCGGTTCCGTCAGGCGGTGAGCAAGATCCTGCCCTTCGGCACCGCCGGTCCGCTCACCGTCAAAGGGCACGGTGACCTGCTCGCCTACCTCGCCAAGTGCTGCAATCCGCTGCCCGGCGAGGAGATCGTGGGCTACATCACGCGCGGCCGGGGCGTCTCCGTCCACCGCGTGGACTGCCCCAACGTCCAGAATCTGCTCTACAACCCGGAGCGCGAGATCGAGGTGAAGTGGGACCAGCAGAAGGACGACGTCTACCAGGTCTCGCTGATGATCGAGGTCGAGGATCAGCAGGGCATGCTGGCCCGGCTGACCGAGGCCATCACCCGCGCCGGGAGCAACATCACCGCCATCGAGGCCGACACCCACCACGAGACCGGCCGCGGCACCATCAGCGTCGTCTGCCAGCTCCGCGACCGCAAGCACCTCGACAAGCTGCTGCGCGAGGTGCGCGCCATCTCCGGCGTGCTGCGGGTGGGCCGCCGCACCGGCGGCGCCGTGGGCAGCCAACAGGAAGCGCTGAGCTGAATTGGGATTAATTTGTAGGGCCGGCCCCTACCCCTACTTCGCGGCTTCGCTCTCGGGGCTCCACTTCCGCGCCGGCGCCTTGACGATCTTGCCGCTGCGCAGGCAGCGCGTGCACACCCGCACGCGGCGCACGCCGCCGTTGATCAGGGCGCGGACCGTCTGCAGATTAGGCTCCCAGGTGCGCGAGGTCACGTTGTGCGCGTGACTGATATTGCGGCCGAAAACCGTCGTCTTGCCGCAGATCTCACATTGCTTGGCCATGATTCGTCTCTCCTAGCTCCGCCCCCAAAGGGCACGACAAGATAGCAGAAACCCGGCCGGACCGCAAGGCGCTGGGCCGTCGCGCGGCCCTACGTCGCCCGCTCGACGAAGATCTTCGACGCCGCGCGGAAGCCCAGGGTGAACCGCTTTCCGGCGTCGAGCCGCAGCTCGACGGCGTCCGCGGCCTCGTCCCGCGTCTCCACCCGCAGGAGGCTCCCCGGCTTGAGGTCTCGCTTCTCCAGGAGCTGCAGGAATTCGCGGCTCTGGTCGCCGACCCGGGTCACCTTCACCGGGACCTTCAGCTCGCAGTCCAGGAGGCTCGGCAGGACCGTCTCCTCGACCAGGCCGTGGACGTCCGGGATGGGGTCGCCGTGCGGGTCCGCGGAGGGATACCCCAGCATCTCGTCCATACGCTCGATCAGGCGGTCCGAGACGGCGTGCTCCAGCTCCTCGGCCTCGGAGTGGACCTCGCTCCAGTCCATCCCCATCACCTTGACGAGGAACAGCTCGATCAGGCGGTGACGCCGCAGCACGTGCAGGGCGAGCTGGCGGCCCGAGTCGGTGAGGCGCACGCCGCTATAGGGCTCGTAGGCCAGCAGGCCGCTGTCGGCGAGGGTCTTCATCATCGCCGTCACCGTCCCGGGTGCCACCGCGAGGGCGGCGGAGATCCGGCGCATGGAGACGAGCGCCTCGGGATCCCGCTGCTGCTCCAGCAGGATGCACTTCAGATAGTCCTCGACGGTGCTGGTCGGCATCCTGCAGAGATTAGCGCAGACGATGACTTACGGCGGCGCCGCCTGCCTCACCGCACCTCCAGGACGCCGCGCATCATCCGCGAGTGAAGGGTGCAGACGTATTCGTAGTCCCCGGCGGTCTCGGGGGCGCGGAAGGTGAGGTCGGCCGTGTCACCCAGACCGCGCACCTCGCGCGTGGCCTTCCGGCCGCCGTCGCCCTCCGGCACCGCCAGGTCGTGTGGAATGCCGCGGTCCTCGTTGCGCAGGACGAGCCGCACCTCTTCGCCGCGCGCCACGGCCAGGCGCGGATTGGGGGCGGGATCGCCGGGCAGATAGAAGGCCATGCCGCGGGCGAGCAGCGTCACGGTGCGCGGCGCCGGGCTGACGGCGGCCTGCACTACGAAGGCGATACCGCCGCCGGCGAGCAGCAGCGCGAGGAGCGGTAAGAGGAGCGCCCGCGGCCGGGAGGACCTGCCGGCGGTGAAGGAATCCAGAGTGGCAAGAAGCTGTGTCATGGGTGAGATCTCACTGAAGGAGCAGTCCGGTGGCATACATCACCGTGAAGCCGGCGAACAGGCCGGCCACCGCCGGCCCGCTGCCGAGATAGCTGGCGAGCGGCCGCTCGCCGGCCACGCCGCGGAAGATCTGGACGATGACCTGCGCGATGGCCCCCGCACCGACGGCGAGGAACAGCACCGCCCAGACCGGCGAGTAGGTGAAACCACCTAGCCAGGCGCCGGCGATCGTCGGCGCGCCGCCGATCAGGCCCAGCAGCAGCAGCCGCCGGAGCGGCACGCGGCTCTTGGCGAGGGGAGCGACGATCGCCAGCCCCTCGGTCAGGTTGTGCAGGGTGAAGCCGAGGATGAGGAGCGTGCCGAGCGCCGCTTCGCCGAGCGCGAAGGCGGCACCCACCGCCAACCCCTCGCCGAAATTGTGCAAACCGATGCCGATGGCGAGCAGCAGCGCCGTCACCCAGGCCGCATCCGACTGGGCTCTGCGGCTGCGGAGCCAGCGGCCCAGCGCCTCGAGCGCCAGGTAGGCGGCCGCCGCACCGAAGGCCAGCAGAGCGACGCCCTGGAAGCTCCCCGGCAGCTCCCCCGCCGCTTCCAGCCCCTCGTGGAGCGCATCCACGAGCAGGAAGAGGAGGAGGCCCAGCGTCAGCGCCAGCACGAAGTCCAGCGCGCGTCGCGAGAGCCGATGGAGGAGCGGATACCAGAGCAGGCCGAGCGCCACGGGGATGATGCCGACGTAGAGACCGATCAGGGCGAACAGCCCGAGGAAGCGCCAGCCCGGCCGCGGCGTCGCCACCGCCACGGCGATCTCGTGATCGAAGGTCAGTCCAGTGGCGGTGACCAGCCGGACGACGTGCGTCTCGCCGTGCACCCAAGGGTAGGGGATGCGCAGCCGCGCCCGGCTGAGGTGAGTGAGCGGTCCCGGCGGATCCTGGGTAAAGGACCAGTAGGCGTCGTCCACCTGCACCTGGGCGATGGTCGACCGATCGGGGCCGTCGTTAAGCACCGAGACCACGATCTCGCGCGGCGCGAGCTCCACCTTCTGGATGCTCAATATCTCGACCGGCGGCGCATCGCCCCGCAGGCTCTCGGCGGGCCTGGAGCGCACGATCCAGACCAGGAGCGCCGCCAGAGCGAGGAGCGGCAGCACCCCGAGCAGCAGGCGGCGGATGGCGTCAGCCGCCATGGCCGGCCCCTTCGGCGTGGAACATTCCCATCCAGCCGAGCTCGGCGAACTCGCTCTGGTGGGCGTGGAACATGAACGGGCCGGGGTAGCGGAAGCTCGTCTCGAGGATCGCCCGCTCACCCTGGCAGAGCATCAGGGTGTCGGTCACTTCCTGCGTCTCCAGCGAGGTGCCGGTGCGGTAGACCTTGAAGAACATGCCGTGCAGGTGGAAGCTGTTGAGCAGGTCGAACTCGGTGACGTTGATCAGGTAGATACGCACCGGCCGGCCGACCGCCACGGGGATCGGCTCCGTCATGTGGAAATGAGCCACGGTATTGACCGCGTAGACCTCGTTGTCGCCGTCGAAGTTGGTGTCGAAGGCGTTCATCACCATCACCATTTCGTCAGCCGGCGGACGCGGCGTCCGCGGATCGACGATGAAGGCGCCGTAGAGCCCCTTGTGAATGTGGCGCTTCAACGGCACCGCATGGCAGTGGTAGAGGTGGAGGCCGAACGGCTCGGCGTCGAACTCGTAGAGGAAATCCTCTCCCGGCTCCACCTGGTGCTCGGGGAGCGAGCCGTCCATCGCCGGCGGGTGCCAGCCGTGGAAGTGCAGCGTGTGGGGGTGCGAGCCCTGGTTGACGAAGCGGATGCGCACGCGGTCGCCCTCGGTGGCGCGGATCGTCGGTCCCGGCACCTGGCCGTTGAAGGTCCAGGCCGGGAAGAAGAGCCCCGGCGCGATCTCGACCTCTCGGTCCACGGCGAAGATCTCGTACTCGCGCAGCAGCGAGCCGTCCGGGCGGGTTGTCTCGCGGTAGTAGCGCGAGCGCTCCGGCTCCGCCAGATGGGAGAAGTTCCAGGAGCGGAGAAAGACGGCGGGATCGAAGGCCTCGGTCGAGACCCGCCCGACGACGCCCATCGCGTGGCCGCCGTGGTGCGAGCCGGCCGCTGACGGCGGTCCGGCTGCAGGATAACCGGCCGCCGGCCGCCGTTCGCCCCCCGGCACGGCGGCGGCGATGCTCGCGCCCAGCGAGCCGAGGCCGGCGAGGCGGAGTAGAGCGCGGCGGGAGAGCGGGTTTTTCATTGGCCAGAGCCTGAATTTCGACTACCCAAAAGTATAGACGTGGCGAGGTGGCCTGTCAATCCCTCGGGATCGCCGGGAGCGTCGGCATCCCTGCCGCTCAGAAGAAACGGCCGGCGAGGCCGCCGGCCGCCGGCTAAATATCGGTGGGATCTTGCACAACGGGGGTTGCAACGTTGCCGCCTCCGGGTGTAGAGTTCCCGAACTGGTCAATATAGCCATAGATGCATGAGCGCCTTGACACGGGCGTTTTTTCCTGGTAGCTTCCAGCGAAGCTTTAAGTAAGCGCCCGTAAGTTGCCTTGAACGTTGGGCTTTGAGGAGTTTCAAAGTGCTCTTCTCCCGGACGAAGAAGGGGGTTGTGGGCCTCGACATCGGTAGCTCGGCCATCAAGCTGGTCGAGCTGAAGGAGCGCAAGGGGGAGTTCCACCTGCAGCGCCTCGGTGTCGAGCCGCTTTCGCCTGAGGCCATCGTCGACGGTTCCATCATGGACTCGTCGCTGGTGGTGGACGCCATTCACCGCCTGAACGATCAGACCAAGGTCAAGGGGGCGAGCTATGCGACCTCGCTCTCCGGGCATTCGGTGATCATCAAGAAGATCCAGTTGCCGGCCATGGCGGAGGAGGAGCTGGCGGATTCGATCCAGTGGGAGGCCGAGCAGTACATCCCCTTTGACATCAATGACGTGCGCCTCGATTACGTGGTTCTCTCCGAGGGCGAGCCGGGGCGGGACAACATGGAGGTGCTGCTGGTCGCGGTCAAGCGCGACAAGGTCAACGACTACGTGTCGGTGATCAGCCAGACGGGCAAGACGCCGACGGTCGTCGACGTCGACGTCTTCGCGGTGCAGAACGCTTACGAGGTGAACTACGACCTCGATCCCCGCAAGGTCGTGGCCCTGATCAACATGGGAGCGGGGGTGACCAACATCAACATCCTGGCGCGCGGCGGCACGGTCTTCTGGCGCGACATTTCGTTTGGCGGCAACCAGTTTACCGAGGCCCTGCAGCGCGAGTTCAACCTCTCCTTCCCGCAGTCGGAGAGCCTGAAGCAGGGCGAAGCGGTGGACCGCTACTCGCCGGCAGACGCCCGCCCGGTGCTCGACGCCGTCTCGGCCGAGATGGCGTCGGAAATCCGCAAGACGTTCGACTTCTTCTCCGCCACTTCCTCGGAGGGCCCGGTGGACGAGCTGGTGCTCTCCGGCGGCTGCGCCCTGACGCCGAACCTCCTGCAGGTGCTGCGGGAGCGGTTCCAGGTGCCTACGGAGCTGATGAACCCGCTGCGCCGCGTCCACTTCAAGGAGAGCGACTTCGACGGCGAGTGGCTGCGCTCAATCGCGCCGATGATGGCGGTCGCCGTCGGGCTCGGCATCCGCAAGGCGGGGGACTAGCCGATGATCAAGATCAACCTGCTCTCGGAGGGCAAGCGCCCGGCGGCGGTGCGCAAGGCGAAGGTGCCGGCGGCCCTCAGGATGGAGGGACGGGACGTCGGGCAATGGCTGCTCGCGCTCGGCTTGATGCTCGGCGTGGCGGCCTTTGCGGTTTCCTGGTGGGTCTGGAGCCGGAAGGTCGAAGCCAAGCAACAGGAGGTGGCCGAGGCGCAGCGGGAGGTCGACGCGTTGGCCTCGGTGATCAAGGAGGTCGAGGAGTACAAGGCGAAGAAGGCCGAGCTGGAGCGCAAGATCGGCATCATCAACGATCTCAAGGCCAACCAGCGCGGGCCCGTGCGGGTGATGGATTACGTCTCCCGCGCGCTGCCTGAGCTGCTGTGGCTGGACCGCATGAAGATGACCAATGACTCGATCCAGGTCGAGGGCCGTGCCTTCAATACCAACGCCGTCGCCAATTTCATCGAGAACCTCGACAAGGTTCCCGAGTTCGAGGAGCCCACCCTGAAGAGCACGGAAGCGCAGGCCGGCGGAGTCTACAAATTCGTGATCGATTTCACCTACTCGTTCGCTGCGCACGGCAAGCCGCCGGCTGAGGGCGCGCCCGGCGCCGCGCCGGAAGCGGCGGCGCCCGCGGCGCCGGCGACGTCGGGTTAGGAGGGTAAGCCCGGTGGCGCTCAAGACGGGACTGGAAGGCAAACCCTGGTACTTCGGCCTCGGCACCGGACTGTTGATCGGCCTGTTGCTGTTCGGCGCCGGCTACTGGCGCATGCTGCAGCCGAAGCGCGAGGAGTACGACCGGCTGGAGGCGAAGCTCGCGGAGCTGCAGACCAAGATCCAGGAGGGCCGGGCCGCCCGCCAGGAGCTGCCGAAGTTCCGCGAGGAAGTGCGCCAGCTCGAGCTGGAGCTCGATAAGCTGCTCCGCATCCTGCCGGCGCGGCGCAATACGCCGGACCTGATGCGGCGCATCCGTTCGCTCGCGGAGCAGGGTGACTTCGTGCTCAAGCGGTTCAATCCCGGGACGCTCACCGACAAGGAGTTCTACAGCGAGTGGCCGATCGCCGTCGACGTCGAGGGCACCTACCACAACCTGGCCCTTTTCTTTGACCGGATCAGCCGCTTCTCGCGGATCATCAACATCGAGAACCTGGAGATCTCGGCGCTGCCTCTCACGGCGGGCACGCATACGATCGCCTCGAAGTTCACGGCCAAGACGTTCGTCTACAAGGAGCCGGTGCCGGAGGAGGCCCCGGCGCCCGGAGCGGCCGCCGCTCCCGGTGCGCCGGCGCCCGCTGCCGCGCCGGAGAGCCCGGCCTCCCGCATCCGCACCGGCGGCGCGGGGGCTGCAGGAGGGCCCGATTGATGTCGCTCCATCGCAAGCCGGCGAGCCTGCTGGCTCTCCTCGTTCTGCTGGCCTCGTGGGCGGTCTACG
The DNA here is from genome assembly GCA_036002325.1 of Thermoanaerobaculia bacterium. Classification (GTDB taxonomy): domain Bacteria; phylum Acidobacteriota; class Thermoanaerobaculia; order Multivoradales; family UBA5704; genus DATARR01. The sequence goes on from DASYTJ010000032.1 coordinate 28,797, forward strand.
CGCAAACCCAGCAGCCACCGCCGCCGCAACAGGAGGCCAAGCCGGAGGAGGGCGCCGCCGCCGCCGACATCGACGAGATCCTGGAAGGCGAGGAGGAGGTGCTCTCGGGAGGCAGCTTCTCCTACGATCCCGGCAACCGGCGCGATCCCTTCAAGTCGCTGCTCGCCGCGCCGGACCGCCCCGAATTCCGCGGTCCCCGGCCCGAGGGCGTGCCGGGGCTGTTGATCGACGAGATCGACCTGACGGGAATCTTCCGGACGAGCAAGGGCTACGTGGCGCAGGTGGTGGCCGCGAACCAGAAGAAGAGTTATCTGCTGAAAGAGGGGGACCAGCTCTACGACGGCGACGTGGTGAGCATCAATCGCAATGAGGTGGTTTTCAAGCAGATCGTGCAGGACCCGACCGCCTTGAAGCCGTTTCGCGAGGTGGTCAAGAGCCTGAACCCTTCCTAGTCGCGGGTTCGGTTCTCACGGCCGTAAGGGAGGCGAGTTGCCATGGGAGATGTGGTCATGAGAAGACGGAGCGCCAGCTGGCAGCGATGGATCGCTTCGGCGGCGGTTGTGACGGTGGCGGGGGTCGTCGGCTGCACCGCCTCCAAGCCCGCGCGCGTTGTCGAGGCGGCCCCTGCGGCCTCGCGGCAGGCTCCGGCCGAGGCCCAGGCGGCCTCTTCGCCGGCGCCCGCCGAGATCCGCTCCTTGGACCTCCGCGAGGGAGCGCCGGAAGTCTTCGTGGACCTGGAGGCGAGCGCCCCGCTGGTGTGGACCAGCTTCCGCAACGCCGAGGGCCGCGTCGTCGTCGAGCTGCCCAACGCGGTGCCCGGAGCGAGGCTCACCGATCTCGCCCCCGAGGAGGGATTGGTCTCCTCGCTCGACATCCAGAAGAGCGAGGAAGGCAGCCGCCCGATCACGCGGCTGGTGATCGCGACGCGGCAGGAGGCCGAGCACTCGATCACCGCCGAAGGTCCCAGACTGCGCATCCAGCTCATGCCGGTCGAGGACCAGGGCCAGGCCAAGCTCGCTTTCGAGCCGCTCGGCGAGGAGACCGCCGCCGCCGCACCGCCGGCCGCGACCGCCGCGCCGCCGGCTGCCCCGGCGGCCACCGGCACGCCCGACCGTCCGGCCGTGGCGCCGGCTCCCGCGGGCGTCGCCGCCACGCGGCTCGACGGCGTCGAGGTGCTGACCGCCGACGGCGGTGCGGTCATTCGCATCTCGGGCGACGGCGAGTTTCCCTACTCGACCTTCGCTCTCTCCGAGCCCCGGCGTTTCGTCATCGACCTCGACGGGGTGATCAACCGCAGCCCGCGCTCCAGCCTGACGGTGGTGAGCGGCGTCGTGGACCGCGTCCGCGTGGCCCAGTTCAAGCCGGCGCCGAGGCCGGTCTCGCGCGTCGTTTTCGACTTGAGCCGGGAGACGGTTCCGACCATCGAGCGCACGTCGGACGCTCTCGTGGTCTCCTTCCCGGCCGGGATGGGAGCGGCGCCTCCCGCGGCTCCGCCAGCCAGCCGGGCCCCGGCGGCGCAGCCTTCGGACCTGACGCTCGCGCAACGCACCCCGGGCGCGATCGAGGCCGAAGAGGCGGCTCCCATGCCGGCCGCGCAGCCGTCGCAGGTGCAGGTCACTCCGTCGCGGCAGCCCGGCCGTCCCGTCGGCTCGCAACCGGGGGCGCCGCCGCCGAGCGACACTCCGGTGGACGTCACGCCCACGGCGCCGAGCCCCGCCTCGCCGCTGCGCAGCTTCGAGACCGGAACGCCGGGCGAGAAGCAGCGCACCTACGTCGGTGAGCCGATCGACCTCAAGGTCACCAACGCCGACGTCACCGACGTGATCCGGACGTTCGCCCAGATCAGCGGCCTCAACATCATCGTGCAGCCGGGCGTCCACGGCGAGGTGACGGCGGAGCTCGAGAACGTCCCCTGGGACCAGGCCCTGGAGCAGGTGCTCAAGATCAACGGCCTCGACTACGAGCTCGAAGGCAACGTGATGCGCATCGCTCCCTCCGCCGTGCTGCGTCAGGAGGCCCAGGAGCGGCAGCAGCTCGCGGCGGCCAAGGCGCTCGCCATCCCGCTGCGGACGGTCTACCAGCGCCTCAGCTACGCCGACGCCAACGAGGTCGCCCGGCTGCTCAAGACCGGCACGAGCGGCATGCTCAGCCAGCGCGGCAGCGTGGTCGTGGACCGCCGCACGAACGCTCTCATCATCAAGGAATTGCCGACCAACATGGATGCGGTGCTCTCGGTCGTCGACCTTCTCGACAAGCCCGAGCCGCAGGTCATGATCGAGGCCCGGATCATCGAGACGACGAAGCGCTTCACCCGCGAGCTGGGCATCGACTGGAGCTTCGACGCCATCGCCGATGCCGCTCATGGCAATACCACGGGCCTGGTGTTCCCCAGCAACGTCAACAGCACGGGCGACATCAATCTCGGCGGCAACGCCAACAACGCGGTGCTGCGGGTGGGGCTCGGCAACGTGCTGAACACCTTCACTCTGGACGCGACCCTGCGTGCGGCGGAGAATGAAGGGCTGGTGTCCATCCTGTCGGCGCCCAAGGTGGCGACCCTCAACAACCGGCGGGCCTCGATCCAGAGCGGTCTCCAGATCCCGGTGCAGACGGTCCTCAACAATACCGTGACGGTGCAGTTCATCAACGTCACCCTGCGGCTCGACGTGGTGCCGCAGGTGACCGCCGAGGGAACGGTGCTGATGGATATCGACATCTCGAAGAAGGAGCCGGCCACCGCGTTGCTGATTCCCGGCGCCACCAACGCTCCCATCGCCACCAAGGACGCGCGCACGCAACTGCTGGTCCGCGACGGCGGCACGGCGGTGATCGGCGGCATCTACAAGATCACCGGCAGCTACGGTGACAACCGGGTGCCCGGACTATCCAACATCCCGATCATCGGTCACCTGTTCAGGAACAAGACGCGAGAAGAAGACAACGACGAGCTGCTGATCTTCATCACGCCGCGGATCATCAAGCTCTAACTTTCAGGGAGTGGACCATTCCATGTCCATCAAGAAACATCGCGCCATCCTCGTTCTGCTCATCGTACCGGTGCTGGCCGTGGCGAGCTGCCGCTCGCGCACCGACCGGAGCGAGGGGACCGTCCTGCTGTCGGTCACCGACTTCGACGGCCTCCCGATCGCCATCTCGGCCTCCGCGGACCCACCATTCTCGATCGACAGCATCACCCTGCGGAACACCGCCAAGGACCCGGGATCGAGTCCGACGAGCCCCGGTCTGCAGGACATCGAGCTGCGCTCTTACGAGGTTCGCTATCGGCGCCGCGACTCCGGCACGCGGGTGCCGCCGACGGCCGTGCAGGGGTTGTTCGGCCTCGTGGCGGTCAACCAGAGCACGGACTTCGAGAACCTTCCCTTCATGTTCAGCGATCAGGTGCTCAGCCAGCCGTTGCGAGACCTGCGCGATTTCGGCGTCGATCGGGAGACCGGGACCGCGGTCATCGTCTTGGATGTGTCAATGCGTTTCTTCGGCCGCACGCTGTCGGGCGACGACATCGTCTCAGATCCGGCTACCTTCACGATTGAAGTCCGGCCATGAAGCCTGCAGGAGCCTCCGCTATGCAACTCTTCAGGAACTCCGTCCATCTCTGTCTCGCCCTCGCCCTGGCGGCGGTGCTGGGCTGCACCTCCTCGCCGACCGAGCCCGCCAGCGGCGGCACCATCACCCCCAAGCCGCCGGAGCCCGTGGTCACCTTCGCCGTGACGGTCACCGCGGATCCCAGCCAGCTCGTCGCCGGCGGTACCGCGACGAGCAACATCTCCGTGGTGGTGCGCCGCACGGATAACGGCCAGCCGCCTCCGGACCTGACGGTGGTGACGCTCACCACCACCCTAGGCGGCTTCGGCAGCGTGGGTGGACCGCAATCGGTGCAGCTCCAGCTTGTCAATGGCCGGGCCGATGCAGTGCTCTTCGCCGGCGCCGAGACCGGCACGGCGACGGTACGTGCCGTGGTGGCCAACAGCGCCGGAGTGACCAACGTGGGCATCGGCCAGGCGGCGACGTTCTTCGTGTCCTCCGTCGATCCAAGCGTCGGCAGCCCGCAAGGCGGTGATCAGGTGGCCATCCTGGGCGGCGGCTTCGAGACGCCGGTGCGAGTGACCTTCAACGGCGCGGCGGCGACCGTGCGTTCGGTCAGCCCCAACCGCATCGTGGTCACCACCCCCTCCGCGGCCGCGGCGGGCGTCGACGTCGGCGTCGGCGAGGCGGAGTCGGTCAACGTGGAGGTGACGATCAACGTCAACGAGACGAATCAGCGTTCCGACAGCATCACTCGCGGCTTCACCTATGCCTCGGGCGGTGGCGGTACCGCCCAGCCGCAGGTCTTCGCGGTCGATCCCTCCTCGGGCAGCAACGACGGCGGCACCCGCGTCACCATCATTGGCGATGGGTTTCAGGAGCCGGTGCAGGTCCTCTTCGGTTTGGGTACCAGCACCTCGAACTTCAACGGCGTCGAGGCGACCGTCGTTTCGGTCACTTCCACCCGCATCGTCGCCATCACGCCAGCGGCCCGTGGTTTCGGCCAGAACCTCCAGAATCAGGTGGTCAACGTCCTGGTCAAGAATGTCAATACCGGTTTCAGTACCGTCTCCACGGGGCAGTTCAAGTACGGCACCAACGTGCTGATCACCGCCATGGGGCCGGGCGCCGGTCCCTTCACCGGCGGCACCCTCGTGACCATCTCCGGCCAGGGCTTCGACGAACCGGTGGCGGTCTCCTTGGGCGGCGTCGGCCAGTCGGTGCGATCGGTCACCGGCACCCAGGTCGTGTTCGTCACCAGCGGCATCGTTCTCAGTCAGTGTCCGCAGAACGGGATCGTCACCGTCACCGGTGTGCGCGTCACCAACATCGAAACCGGTGACTCCGATGACGCCGATCTCGGTTTCAACTTCATCGTGCCGCTGCCGCAGATCATCGGTGTCAACCCCACCAGCGGCAGCTCAGGCACCACGGTGACGATCTCGGGCCGGAACTTCGCCTCCGCCGTCCAGGTGCTGTTCGGCGATCCCACCAACGGCAGCTCGGCGCAGATCCTCTCCGTGTCGCCGACCGCGATCTCCGTCCGGGTGCCGACCGCGCCGCAGGGCTTCACCTTCATCACCGAGCCCTGCGACGGCAACGGCGACGGCATCCCCGGCGGCACGCGATTGACGCCGACGCCGATCAGCGTCACCGTTCGCAATCTCGACGGCACCGGCTGCGTGTCGACGTTGACCAACGCCTTCACGCTCAACCCGCCGAACACCACCTGCACCGGCGACACCTCGACGCCGCCGCCCCCGCCGACGGTGCAGTGCAACGACGGGTTCGACAACGACGGCGACGGCGCCATCGACGCGGCGGATCTGCAGTGCACAGGGCCGACGGACAACGATGAGTCGAGCTAGTGCGAAACGTTTAGTCTGATTCACCACCGGGCCGCCTCTCGTGAGGGAGGCGGCCCGGGTTGTTTTTGCGCCTCCTTCGCGGTCCTGCCAAGTCTCCCTAGACGTCAGCCTTCGGTGAACCGTAGAATCCTCAGAGAGTAAATCACTGCGCAGCAGAAAGGGGTCGAGATGATCTTTCTGAAGCGGAAGTATCCGTCTATGATTTTCACCGGGCTGATGCTGTGGCTCTTGTCCGCGGCGCCCGGCCTGGCCCAATGCACCACCGGCGGCTCGGTCATTCAATGGCGGTGCTGGGAGCAAACGATCGTCAGCGGCACCGACTTCTACAACAATGGAGCGGGGAATCCCTACAAGGACCTCATCCTGCGTGTGACGTTCACCAACGCGGCCACAAGCACGACTTTTACCCAGGACGCCTTTTGGGTAGCCGACACGGCGAATCCAAAAAACTTCAAGGTCCGTGTCGCACTGCCGGCCGCCGGGACGCAGTCCGCGACTTGGACTTGGCAGGTTGCAAGCTGTACCAAAACGGTCGACGGCCAGCCTTGTGGCGGTACTTGGACGCCATCCTCGGGGACGATTACTGTGACTTCTTCTACCTCCGGACCCCAGATCTACGCTCGCGGATTCCCCAATCAGCTCAGAGCTATCACCCCGCTTTTCATCCGCTATACGCCGATCCTCTATGCCGATCTCGTCACCCGGTTCCTATGGGCCGCAGATACGGCATGGTCCGCCCCAGGACTCGAGGCCAGTGGTCAGACGAATCTCTGGGGTTCCAAATCGGTCGTCGGCTCCTACATCTACAACCGTAACAGCAAGAAGATCAACGTCCTACTGGTCGCTCCGGCGGCCACCTACCAGCCCTGGCCCTGGTCAACCGGCACCAAACCTTTCGTTCCGGATAGCTGCTCTCAGACCCCCACAGCGCCAATTCCGAACGATTGCTCGCGCCCCAATCCAGCCTACTGGAACAATTTCGATACGCTGGTCAGCAACGCCAATCAGGCCGACATCGTCCCGCTGATCGCCGGACTGATCGATCCGCTCGATACAGGTACGAACCTGCACTACCCGCACCAGACCAACGCCGTTGCCTTCTCACGCTTCCTGGCAGCCAGAATGGCAGGATTCGCTGTCTTCTTCTCGCCTGGCTTTGACGACAGGATCAACCTTTCGACGTGGAGCGATGCAACCCATCCGGTGGCGTCGCTCCAGACGGTGATGAACGCTGTGGGTTCGGCGCTTAAGCAGGCGGCGCCTCAACATCTCGTCACCAATCACCTGGGCGGAAAGCAAACGTGCTCGGACTACCAGGCCTTTCGCAACGCGAGTTGGATGAACTTCTTCCTCTTTCAGAGCAGTCATGGCATCGGCTTGCCGACCTCTCCCGATCCTGTGGGGACGATCTGTCCGATTGCCGTGAGCAGTACCGAGACCTCCGTACAGGCCGCGTTGCGCCGATCTTGGCAGATGCCATGGACGCTGACATCGAGCAGCGCCTCGCCTCCCTTACCCAGCTACGATCCCATCAAGCCGAGTTACAACGGCGAGGGCCCCTACGACAACATCTGCCTGCAGACTCCGGGCTGCACGTGCCCTGCCACGAACCCGCCCGGGTGGTGCCGCAGCTACGATTCCACCTACACGGACAACTTCGGGGCAAAGTACGTCGATGTCCGCTACCATAATCGCCAAGCGGCGTTCGAGAGCCTCCTCTCGGGTGCCTACGGCTTCACCTATGGCTCCCAGGAAATCGCTCATTGGTACTTTAACCTGATCCCGTTTTCCTCTGCGCTGACCGGAACCGCCGTGAACGACATGACGAGCGTCTTCCAAAACTTCAACACGCGGGCCGGCATGGACCCTCACCGGGATTGGATCACCAACAACGGCTCGGATACCGCCAATGACGGTGACAGAAAGAAGGCGTTATCGACCGACTACAGCACGCTCGTGCTCGCCTATGTGCCGGCCGGCACGACCGACGGTACCATTGCCATTTCTACCTCAAGCCTGCCAAGCCTTGCTTGCTCGGGGACTGGCTGGACGTACACTTGGCAGCACGCTCAGAATAGCAGCATTGTCTCTGGGTCGTTCGGGTGTTCCGGCACCAATCCGATACGAGTGACTTCGCCGCCTGTAACCAACTGCCCAGCGCCAACCTATCATTCACAGGCTTGTGATTGGGTGCTGCAGATCCAGAAGACCGGAGCTGCCAGCCTTCAATCGCAGCAGGCGGTCTCCGGACAGACGCTCGACGTATGGACGGACTTGAGCCCACAGGATGGAACATCCGCCATTTACGCGAATCTCATCGGTGCTGAAGTCGGCCAGAAAGACGCACCCGTCCTGGTGAGTCCGCCAGGCTTTGCCTTCCAGCAGTCGCCGAGAGTCACCCGCCTTCGTGATGGCTATCTAGTCGTCTGGCATGCCGATAGTTTAGATGGAGGCCTGCTGGGGGTCTTTGCCCAACGCCTTGACCGAACCGGTCAACCCGTCGGTAACCGAATTCAGGTCAATACCACGACGGAGCATGACCAACGCGATCCTGCCGTCGACTCCGACCCCCTTGGAAATACGGTCATCGCCTGGTCCAGCTACGGCCAGGACGGAGACCTGGGCGCCATCTATGGCCGCGTCTTCGACTCCGGCGGACAGCCGGTGACCGCGGAATTCCAGATCAACTCCGAGCCTGAAGGCCACCAGGAAACGCCGCAGGTCGCCTACCTCCCTGGAGGTAATTTCGTTATTGCCTGGCCTACACGGTCGATGGGCGATGCGCCCGGCGCCCTCAGCTTCAGAATCTTCTCCCGAAACGGCGACGCCCTCACTAACGAGATCGCCATTCCCGGGCAAGTTGGCGTCAACTCCCGGCTCGTGGACGTGGCGGCGACCCCCGCAGGAGGGCTCCGCGTTCGTTGGGGTCTGTACAGTCTCGACGGCGACCGGGTGGGCCTTTTTGCGCAAGAGTTCAACGCATTGGGAAATGCTCTAAGCCCTCCGTCGGCGTTGCCATAGGGGTTTTTGATGCGACTCCTCTGTTCATTCGTTGCGTACCTGATCTGGGCGACGGTCGCCGCAGCCCAGACTCCTCTCGGAGCAGAATTCATACCCGCTTCGCTCGATGTCGATGCGTCCTTCCAGGGCGGGGCGTCCATCGCGTGCAACGAAGCCTCCCTTTGTGCGTTGGTTTGGTCTTCTTTTAAACCAGACGGTCAAGTCAATAACGCCCGCCAGTGGGCGAGGACGATCTCGCCAGCCGGAAAGCTCTCGCCCGTTCGTCTTCTTCGAGCGGATGAAGGAATCGGTGACTTCACGCCACTGCTGGCTGTTGACGATGGGTTTGCTCTCTTCAGCCAGACAATCTTCCCAGGAAGGATCTTCGTGCCAAACTTTCGCCTGTACGACTCGACTCTGCAGCCATTGGGAGACTTCGTGCTCCAGCCTTACCATGAGCCACCGGAATACGGCGATTCCGACTCGATCAGCTCCCCGGCCAACCAAGCCGTGATCCCCGATGGGTTTGTCGAGGTGGGCTTCGGCTTCGATCAATCCCAGATCCCCTGTGATTTTGGCACCTGCGCCGGAGTCTTCCTTTTCTCTTTTGACCGCGAAGGCCGCAAGCTGCACGAGCGGGTCCAGGTCAACGAAGACTCCTCCGGCTGGGAAGAGTATCCACTGAACAATCTGGCGGTGGATGGGAACAGCAATATCATCGTCACCTTCCACCGCATCTACCCAGTCTTTCCTACAGGTGGTGTAAAAGCCTTTGTTCGCCGGTTCTCTCCGGACGGCGATCCGCTGGGTCTCGAGCTCGAAGTTGGGGCCGGCCTACCCGGCAATCAGCTCCTCCCGGTGGTGGCCGCGTCGTCAGATGGCGAGTTTCTTGTCGTATGGTTGAACAAGGCTGACCCCTTCGCCGATTTCGGCGAGATCTACGCGCGCCGGTTTGACCCTGACGGCGAACCCCTCGGGCCGGCGTTCTTGGTCAGCGATGCGATTCCGGCGCAAACTGATCCAAGGGTCACAGCGGACCGCTATGGCAACTATTTCGTTGCGTGGAGCAGTTATCAGGAATTCAACTTTGACGCTCGGGGTCGCCTCTACCGCCATGACGGCCGGCCCGTAACCAGAGGCTTTCGGCTCAATCAGGTGGCGGCCTACGATCAGCTTGTAGCCATGGCCGCCTTCGCACCGAACGGGACGCTGACCGTAAGCTACGGAACCAACAACCTCGCCCAGACTCACGGTCAAAGCGACGTACCCGTCATCCGCCGCTACGCCGCCTCCCCCGGTCAGGAGATCTGCGGCATCTCTGGCTCGGAGATCCGTTGCGATCTCGCCCGCACCGGCGGCGCCGCGGAGCTTCAGCTCACTTGGGGGCGCCGCTCCGGCGAGGTAACGCTCTTCGGCGACGTGGACGGCGATGGCCGCGACGATGTGTGCTCGTACTTCAAAGGAAGGTTCCGTTGCGATGTCAGCCACGAGGGCGGGAAGGCTACATGGAGCGATACCTTCGGTTCGGCGGGTGACATCCCGCTCCTCGCCGACGTGAACGGCGACGGTCGCGCCGATCCCTGTCTGCGCCGGAAGAACCGGCTGCTTTGCGACACGGTGCAGGATGGAAGCGTCCATTACCAAGTGGTCTTCGGGCGCGGGGACGAGACACAGCTCCTGGGCGACCTCGATGGGGACTATAAGGCGGATCTGTGTCTGGTGAGCGGAGCCGCCTGGGATTGCCGCCTCGCGACCGGGCAGCCGTTCCACTTTCAATTCGGCCATCGTGGCGACTCGCCTGCCCTTGGTGATGCGGACAAAGATGGCCGGGCAGACCCGTGCGTACTCCGTCCGGGGGGCCGTGTGGAGTGCGACACGAAGCACGACGGTGGCCTGCCCGATTTCGCGCTTGCCCTCAACATGCCCACAGGAGCTCGACTGCTCTTCGGCAATCTCGATGGACTGTAAGCGGAGGGTGGCTGACCGGCCTGACCCGCGAGCGAGCCTCTTTCCCTTTCGGCTATGGATGTACCCACCGGCGCTGGAGCCCTGCCTTGCACGGCCCGCTGACTTCCGTGAACCACCCAACGTCTGCCGTGCACGACACAACGGGGTGGTTGCCAGGTCCAACGGGTCCTCGCGCGTTCCAAGGGCTCCCTCGCACGGTTCGGCGGGTTCCTCGCACGGTGCAACGGCTGCCTTGCACGGCGCGAGGGGTTCCGTGCATGCGCGCCGAGTCCGGTGCGAGGCGCAAGGGACTCCTTGCACATGGCGGTGGGTCCGACGGAAGTACAAGGGAGTTTGTTGGAAGGAGCACGGCCGCCAGCGGGACAGCCAAGGCAGCCATTGGACGGTCCACCGCCTCTGGCGGGCCGTCTAATGCCTCAGGCGGACGATGCACCGCCGCCGGCGGACAACCCACCGCCTCGGGCGCACGGTGCGCCGCGTCGGGTGCGGGGCGCCTACCGGCAACCGTCTGGACGCACCGCCTCCCCCCTTCGTATACTGGATCGCTATGACTTACCGCGCTGTTGCTTCGACATTGTTCGTAGTGTCTCTCCTGCCGCTGGTAGGCTGCGACAAGGCCACGCCGGTCGCCCCTAGCGGCTCCACCCTGACCATCAGCGCCAATCCCGCCAAGATCGAGACCGCTACCGGCACCTCCACCATACGGGTGACGGCCCTCAAGCCCAACGGCACACCGGTCAATCCGGGGACCGAGATCCGCTTCGCCACGGACTTGGGGACGATCGACGAAGTGGCAACGACCGACAGCTCCGGCGTGGCCCGAGCCACCCTGCGGGGAGACGGCCGGATCGGGACCGCGAAGGTCAGCGCCACCACGGGCGGCGTTGCGATGGCGGCGACGATCGAGGTCGAAGTCGGTACGTCGGCGAAAACGATCGTGCTTCAGCCGACCCCCACGTCGCTGCCGGACACCGGCGGCAGGGTAACCTTGCTGGCCATCGTCCGCGACTCTCGCGGCCAGGCTCTGGCCGGTCAGGGGGTCAACTTCACGACCGACGTCGGCCAGCTCGGCTCGCGAGGTTCCATCGTCACGACGAATGCGGCGGGCGAGGCGCGCGATACGCTCAACGTCTCCGCGGTGGACCTCGCGGGCAATGTCTCGACGATCAACGTCTCCGCCCAGACGGCCGGCTCGGACGGCTCCCTGATCAGCGACAGCTCCTCGGTACGGATCCAGGGTGGGCGGCCCGTCGCCAGCTTCCAGTTCGCTGCGGGCTCGACCGCCAATGAGGTGCTGTTCACCGATACTTCGACAGGAGGGACAGGACAGCTGATCTACAGCTGGGATTTCGGCGACGGCACGGCTCCCAACCACGATCAGAATCCGCGGCATACCTACTCTACAGGCGGCCAGTTCACTGTCGTGCTCACCATCACCGACCAGAACAACCTGTCCGATCAGGCCAGCGCGCGGATCACGGTCCCTGTCACCACGCCCGGAACCGGCCAATAGACGATCAAGGCGGGCCTTCCAGGAAGGCCCGCCTTACCGCTCCTGCGGCTGTATGTTGCTATAATGCGGCCACTTTGCGGTTTCCCCTGACGCTCCCCGCCCTGTTCGCGCCCCCGGCCTCTGCCCGAGGTGTCCCCGCATGAGTGACGGCGCGTTCCCGGACCGCGTCACCCTTCTCCGCAACCGTTGGGAAGCCGACCCGTCCTCTCGCATCTTCTTGCAGTTGGCGGAGGAGTACCGGCATCAGGGGCGGGTCAAAGAGGCGCTCGAGGTGCTGGACCGGGGGCTCAAGGAGCATCCTGGCTACCTTTCCGCCCTGGTGGCGAAGGGTCGCTGCCATCTGGAGCTGGGCGAGCCGGAATCGGCGCGCACGGTGCTGGAGCGCGTGGTCAAGCAGGACGCCACGCAGATGGTGGCGAACAAGTTGCTGGTGCGCGCCTATCTCGAGACCAACGACCCGGAACGGGCCCGCGAACGTCTCGATCTCTATAGCCTGTTGAACGACAGCGATCCTGAAATCGAAGAGCTGCGCCGGAGGCTCCGCGCGATGGACCAACCCCCACCAGGCGAGAAGCCGGGCTCCACCCCGCCGTCGGACAGTTCGTTCCCGGAGGCGCCCCCTGCGGCTCCTCCACGCCGCGACGCCCCGCCGGCCTCGCCGCCGGGCGGCGACATCTTCGACCTCGGAATTCCCTCACCCCGGCCGGCGGCAACCGTCAGCCCGGAGGAGCCTTTCGCGGACCTCCTGGCCCAGGCGGCTTCACCCGTTGCGACGGCTGCCGCTGCCTCGCCAGCTCCTGCCCCGGTCGCCGAGGCTGCGCCCGAGCCGGAGGAGGAGCCCGAGCCCGCGGAAGTTCTCTTCCCGGGTCTGGCTTCCCGGGACCGCCGGCTGAGATACCTTGCCAGTCTCGAAGCGGAGGGCCTCTTCCTGCTCGATCTGACCGCCGAAGCTCCGGCGGCTGAGCCCCATATGCAGGAACCTGTTGGAGAGCCGATCCAGGCGCGCGCCGTCGGGTTCCAACCCGAGCCGTGGATAGCCGAGGGGCCGGTCGAACCTGTCGCAGAGGCGGCCTGGGAGGCGGAGGAAGAGGTCTTGCCGGCGGCTCCGACCTTCGAGGAGGAGCCTCCTGTCTTCGAGCTGACGGAGCGGACGCCCTGGGCCGAGGAGCCGGCGCCCCTGGTGGCCGAGGCGCCGCTTGCGCCTGCTGCCGAGCCGATCGCCACGGCAACCCTGGGCCAGCTCTATCTGCGTCAGGGACACTTCGGTGAGGCGGAGCGAATCTTCCGTGAGGTCCTGCGCCGCGAACCGGAGAACGCCTCCGCCCAGGAGGGTCTCGCGGGGGCCGCAGGCCGGCAGAGAGAGAGCCGCCCGCTCGCGGCGCACGACTTGCTGGCCGGTTTCGAAAGAGTAGCAGGTGGCGAGGCGGCGACGCGTGCTCGCAAGGTCTGGGTCCTGAACAGCTACCTCAAGCGCCTGCGACGGGGGAGCCAGCGCGATGTTTCTTGACCAGTTGAGCCGCATCAGCAATCAGATCGACGGCGCGCTCGCCCTTTCTCTCGTGGCTAGGGACGGCATTCCGGTGGAGTCGGTCAGCGCCGACCCCGAGCTCGACCTGGACGTTCTCGCGGCTGAGCTGATCGCCCAGGTCCGCTCGATCACCGAGAACCACCGCGAGCTGGACGTCGGCGAGGTGCAGCAACTCTCGGTGACGACGGATCGCTTGACACTGATGGTCAGCGCCGTCGCCGCGGACTATTATCTGCTTCTCGTTCTGGGTCCCGACGGCAACTACGGAAGGGCCCGGTTCGAGCTCCGGCGAGCGCGTCTGCTCCTGGAGGGGGATCTCTCCTGATTCCCTGAATGCCGCTCGAGAGGGCGCTCTGTGGGGGCGGCCCGGCGTGGCCGCCCCGGATAGGATCGAGAACAGGGCGTCACCCAGGGGCGCCCAACAGCGCGCGCCAGGAACGGGCGATTTGAGAGGGAGCCATCCACGTGCTGACCTTTGAACAGATCAAGGAAATGATCGAGCTGGTGGCGAAGAACCGCCTGCATGGACTCGAGCTCGAGCGGTCGGGATTCCGCCTCAAGATCGACGGCCAGCAGGCGGCGCCGTTGGCGGCGGCTCACCCCGGCGATGCCGCGGGCGCGGGCGCCGGGCCGCCCGCCGGTGCCGCTTCCCTGCCCGCCGGGACGACGACTGCTGCGACACCTGCCGCGGCAGCCGCGCCGGCGGCACCCGGCACCCACGTCCTCAACTCGCCGATCGTCGGCACCTTCTACCGGGCGCCGGCCCCGGACGCCGATCCGTTCGTCGAGGTCGGCTCGCGAGTGAGGAAGGGGCAGGTGCTCTGCATCATCGAGGCCATGAAGCTGATGAACGAGATCGAGTCGGACGTGGACGGGACGATCGCGGAGATCTACCCGCAGAATGCCCAGGCGGTCGAGTTCGGCGAGCCGCTGTTCGCCATCCGGCTCAGCTAGAGCCCGCGGATGTTCAAAAAGATCCTGATCGCCAACCGGGGCGAGATCGCGCTCCGCATCATCCAGGCCTGCAAGGAGCTGGGGATCCAGACGGTCGCCGTCTATAGCACCGCGGACCGCGACAGTCTGCACGTCACCTACGCCGACGAAGACGTGTGCATCGGTCCGCCGCCCTCGCGATCGAGCTACCTCAACATCTCCAGCATCATCTCGGCCGCCGAGATCACGGGCGCCGATGCCATCCATCCCGGTTATGGTTTCCTGGCCGAGAACGCCCACTTCGCCGAAGTGCTCCAGGAGTGCAAGATCAGTTGGATCGGGCCGCGCCCGGAGGTCATCCGCCTGATGGGCGACAAGGCCAAGGCGCGGCAGACGGCGCAGGCCGCGGGCGTGCCGGTCCTCCCCGGCAGCCGCGAGCCGCTCGAGGACCTCGATCAGGCGGCGCGCCTGGCGGCGGAGGTGGGCTATCCCGTCATCCTCAAGGCCGCGGCGGGCGGCGGCGGACGCGGCATGCGCATCGTCCACGCCGAGGACGATCTGGCCGGTCAGTTCTCGACCGCCCGCGAGGAGGCCGAGAAGGCTTTCGGCGACGGTTCGATTTACCTGGAGAAGTACCTGCTCGAGCCGCGGCACATCGAGTTCCAGGTCTTCGGCGACCACCACGGCAAGGTGGTCCACCTGGGCGAGCGCGAGTGCTCGATCCAGCGTCGGCACCAGAAGCTGATCGAGGAGTCCCCTTCGCCGGCGCTTAACGCCGCGCTGCGGGAGGAGATGGGAGCGGCGGCGGTGCGGCTCTGCGAAGCGGTCGGCTACGAGAACGCGGGCACCATCGAGTTCCTGCTCGACAGCGACGGCCGCTTCTACTTCATGGAGATGAACACGCGCATTCAGGTCGAGCACCCGGTCACCGAGATGGTGACCGGCATCGACCTGGTGAAGCTCCAGGTCCAGGTCGCGGCCGGCGAGCGGCTGCAGATTCCCAATGGCCTGAAGCCCCGCGGCCACGCCATTGAGTGCCGGATCAACGCCGAAAACCCCAACACCTTTGCGCCAAGCCCCGGGCCGCTGAAGACCTTCCATCTGCCGGGCGGGCCCGGCACGCGGGTGGACACCCACGGCTACGAGGATTACGTCATCCCGCCGCACTACGACTCCCTGGTGGCCAAGCTGATCGTGCACGACCGCAGCCGGGATCAGGCGATCACCCGCATGAGCCGGGCGCTCGACTTCTTCGTGGTTGAAGGTATCCAGACCTCCATCCCACTCCACAAGCGCATCCTCCGCGATCCCGACTTCGCTGCCGGCCGCCTGTCGACGCGCTTCATGGAGCGCTTCCTCCAGCGGGAGGCGCGCGCCGGCGGCGACGGCGGCAAATGACAGGCACCCTCTACGCCATCGCCGACGCCGAGGCGCTCGATCCCAGGCCCCTGCCCGAGGCGGTGGCCGAGATCGCGGAGGGGGGCATCCGCTGGATCCAGCTACGGGCCAAACGATCCTCCGGCACCGCCTGGTACCGCGCGGTCGAGGATTGCCTCCGTGCCCTGGAGAAGAGCGGCGTCGAGCTGTGGGTGGACGATCGGGCCGATCTCGCGGCACTCTTTCCAGTGCAGGGCGTGCATCTGGGGCAAACGGACCTGCCCCCAGCCGCGGCGCGGCGCGTGGTGGGCAGAGGGGTGCGGATCGGCCTCTCGACGCACAGCCGGGAGCAGTTGGCCGCGGCGGCCGCGGATCCCGAGGTCGACGTCATCGCGGTGGGGCCGGTCTTTCCCACCGCCAGCAAGGAGCGGCCCGACCCCGTGGTCGGCTTGCCTTTCGTCGCCGAGGCGCGCCGGAGGACGGCGAAGCCGCTGGTGGCGATCGGTGGCATCGACGCGGGCAACGTCGCGGAGGTTCTGGCCGCCGGCGCCGATGCCGCGGCCGTGCTGGGGGCGGTCTGCCGGGGGGACATCCGCGCCAATTGCCGCCGGCTGCTCGCGGCGGCCGCCCGGAGCGGATGCGCGTCTTCCTGACCGGTTTCATGGGTTCCGGCAAGACGACGGTCGGCCGGCTCCTGGCCGGGAGGCTGGGGGTGCCGTTCGTCGATCTCGACGAAGAGATCGAGCGCCGGGCGGGGACGACGGTGCGGGAGATCTTCGCGAGTCAGGGTGAGCCCGCCTTCCGCGGACTGGAAGCGGAGGCCTTGCGGGAGGTTCTGGCGCTCCAAGATGTGGTGGTGGCGACGGGCGGGGGTACGATGGTATTTGAATCGAACTACCGGCTGATGCAGGCGAGCGGCCTCTCCGTCTGGCTCAACCCCGCCTTCGCGACGATCGCGTCGCGCATCGGCGGTCTGGGCAAGGACGACCGGCCGCTGTTCAGGACCGAGACGCAAGCCCTCGCCCTCTATCGCGAGAGGCTCCCGGCCTATCGCCGGGCCGATGTGACCGTAGACGTGGCTCCCGACGAGGGGCCGGAGGAAATCGCGGCGAGGATCGCTCTGCTGATCGGGAATCGACGGTGCGCTACCTGATTCTCTCCGACATGCACGCCAACTGGGAGGCCTTCGAGGCGGTCCTGCGGCGGGCCCGCCGCAAGCGCTTCGACGCGGCGCTCGTGCTGGGCGACCTGGTCGGCTACGGGGCGGCTCCCAACCAGGTGGTGGAGGCCGTGCAGCGCCTCGGTCCCCGGCTCCACACGGTGCGCGGCAATCACGACAAGGTGGTGGCGGGCATCGACGCCGGCGGCAACTTCAACCAGACCGCGCTGGCGGCGGCGCAGTGGACGACCGGCCGCCTCACCCCCGGGAACCTGCGTTACGTCCGCGAGCTGCCGAAAGGGCCTCTCCAGATCGAGGAGGGGCTCGCCATCTGCCATGGCTCTCCTCTCGACGAGGACACGTACGTCTTCTCGGACGTCGACGCCTGGGAGATCTTCTCCCGCTTCACCGTGCCGGTGACCTTCTTCGGCCACACGCACATCCCGTCGCTGTTCTGGCTCGAGGGACGGGTGCTGGGGGTGCGGGCGCTGCGCGGCGCGAGCGGCCGGATCGTGCTCTCCCCGGGGGGCCGCTATCTGCTCAATCCGGGCTCGATCGGCCAGCCTCGGGACCGCGATCCCCGCGCCGCCTACATGACCTACGACAGCGCGCGGCGCGTCGTCCGCTGGTACCGCATTCCCTATCCGGTGGCCGAAGCCCAGCGCCGCATTCGCCGGGCCGAGCTCCCCGGCAGCCTCGCGGACCGGCTGGCGGTGGGGGCGTAGCCCGGGCGCCAGCCTGACAGCTTTCCGTTCGAAATAGCGCATATCCAACCAGAAGCATCCGTCGGACTGGACGCTCCCGTCCCGGCCGCGGGTGTCTCAGGAGGAGAAAACCCCATGAACGGCAAGTTGTGTCTTGCGGCTCTCACGACCCTCTGTTGCTGTCTTTTCCTGCCCACGGCAGCGTCCGCTCAGTGGTGTCACGACCAGGACACCACCTGGTGGTGCGGAGATCCGAATGCCTGCGAAGGCGTTTGCAGCGAGCCCGGCGCCACCTGCGACACCTACTGCGAACAATGGGGTCAGCCGACGACCTGCGGCGGCGGCGGCAACGATTACGACGGCGACGGCGTGGCCAACGCCTCCGACAACTGCCTCTGCAACGCCAACTCCAACCAGGCCGATTGCGACACTGACGGCATGGGAGACGTCTGCGATCCGGCGAACGAGAAGTGGGTCCAGATCCAGTACATCTTCAATGCCTGCGCCTGGGACGGCGACGCGCATTGGAACAGTTGGGCCGTGCAGTTGTACAACGCCACGGTCTACCGCAACACCTGCGACAACTCGACCTGCGTCAAGAAGCATCTGATCGACGACGGATCGTGCTGCTACTACGTCTGCGCCGGCGGAGAGAACGCGCGGGAGTGCTGCTACCACAGCTTCAACAACAATCCGGCCTGCGGCAACACACCCGACGATCAGTGCGGCCAGCCCCAATGCCCGTTCTAGGGCCGGCCACGAAGAGCTGCCGCCGCCTGCTGTGTCTGCGGGCGGCGGCGCTGCTCGGCCTCGCTTTTCTCGCCCCCGCGGGTCTCCTCGCGGCCGGCATTCCGGTGGCTGGAAAGGTTCTGGAAGCGGACCTGAAGCCGGCCGCCGGCGCCCGCGTCGAGCTGACGCCGGCGGCTGGAGAGAACGGCGAGCCGGCCATCCAGGCGCGGACGGACGCCGGAGGACGGTTCCTCCTCGAAGCTCCCGAAACGGGCTTCTGGGAGCTGACGGTCCACGCGCCTGGCATGGCCTCCGCGGTGGTTCCGCTGACGCCTCTCCTCGAGGAGACCCGGCTGCCGCCGGTGGTCCTGAGACGCGACGCGGGCGCCGCGAAGGAGCTGCGAGGGAGCCCCAGGACCGGTCCCACTCCTCGTCAGGCAGGTTCCGCCGTCGCGGCGGGAAAGATCGTGGAAGCCGGGACCGGTCGGCCTGTTGCAGGCGCCCTGGTGTGGGGAGCCGGGGGAGCCGGGGGACATTGGAGCCGCACCGCCGCCGACGGGTCCTACCGCCTTTCCAATGCCGGGGAGCGCCTCCACGCCGGCGCTCCGGGCTACAGGATCGCGACCTTCCGCGCGGGAAGACGAGGCCTCCCGACCGTCACGTCGCTTCGCCCCGCGGCCGCGGCCCTCGGCCTGGTGATGAACCGCTACGGGCGGACCCTCGAGGACGTTCTGGTGGAAGTGGCTGCGGCCCGCCCCGGCCGCCCTCGCCCCCGGGATCGCGATCCCTCGGCAACCGCAACCGCTTCCGGCGGCCGCTTCTCCCTCTACGGACTGGCGCCCGGCATTCCCCTGGAGCTGCAGGCGCGCATCGAAGGGAAGGCCGGCGCGGGATCGCGAACGGCGCGGCTCCTCCTCGCTCCTCTGGCACCCGGCGAGCGGCGCACCGGGTTGCGTCTGATGCTGGACAGCGGCGGCGAAAACCCGGCCTCTCCACGAAAGCTGGGCGAGCTTGCCGGAGTCGTCCGGGATGAAGGCGGGGCTCCCGTCGCCGGCGCCGAGGTCCGGCTACAGGGCAAGAATTCGCAGGACGTCGGACCGGCGCACAGCGCCACCGACGGCACCTTTCACTTCTCGGGCCTCACCACCGGCGAAAGGATCGACCTGGCCGTGCGGCACCCCGACTTCGCGGAGGCGCAGGTCCACGGCGCCGAGATCGGCGCCGGGTCCCCCGTCGAGATCGTGCTCCGCCGTCCCTCGCGGGTCTCGGGACGGGTGGTGGATCCGTCGGACCGCGGCATTCCCGGGGCTCTCGTATTGCTGCGGGTGCAGCCCTCGCACACCGAACGATGGGTGGAGACCGGCGAGGACGGCGCCTTCATGGCGGAGCAGTTGCCGCCCGGCGAGCTCAGCGTGCGGGCGTCCGCAGCGGGCTACCAGGACGCCCGCATCGACGACCTCGAGCTCGCGACCGAGGAGCCGCTGGATTCCCTCACCTTACGGCTCTCGCCGGCGGCGGCTCTCGCCGGGAGCGTCGGGGACGCGGAAGGCAAACCGCTGGCGGGAGTCCGGGTATCCGTTTCGAGCACCGCCGGCAAGGAAGGCGCGAACGTGGCCGAGTGGACCACCGACGATGCGGGGGCTTTCCGTCTCGACGGACTGCGGCCCGGACCGGTCGTCATTCGGGCGGAGCACCGGGCCTACCGGCCGGCCGAGCGCCGGATGGAGCTGAAGGCAGGATCGAACGAGCTGGACTTGAGCCTCGAATCGGATCTGTGGCTTTCCGGCCGCGTGCTGGACGCCGGCGGAGACCCCGTGGCCGGCGCCCTGGTGACCGTCGCCTCTCCGGATACCCGACCGAAGACGGAATCGAGCGCCGCCGACGGCTCTTTCCGGGTCTCAGGGCTTCGCCAGGGCCGGCAGCGCCTGCAGGTGGAGGCGGCGGAGTTCGCGTCCAGCCATACCGAGGTGGAGATGGGGCCGGAACCCCTCGAAGGCATCGAGGTCCGGCTTGCCAGGGGAGGCACGATCCGCGGCAGGCTGCGGGCGCTCGCCCCGAGCCTGCTGCCGCGGGTCGAGGTCGGAGCCCGTTCGCCGACCCTCGGAGACCGCCGAGGCATCGTCGAACCGGATGGACGGTACCGCATCGCGGGGCTCCCCCCAGGAGACTGGACGGTGATCGCTCAGGTGGCCTCGGGCACGCAACGCGCCGTCGCTTCCGCCCGGCTGGATCCCGGAGCCTCCGAGGCCACGGTCGATCTCGACTTCGGCGCGGGGCTGACCCTCTCCGGACGGCTCTCGTCGCAGGGCGCTCCGCTCACCGGCGTGCGAGTGGAAATAGTGAGCCTCGAGGGACGGACCGGCGGCGCGACGTCCAGCGATTCGCGGGGCAGCTTCGTGTTCAGCGGCCTCGCGCAGGGCCGCTACCTGCTGAGCCTCCGGCCTCTCGACGGCTCGCCGGTGGAGCGAACCGTCGACGCCGAGACCGACGTGCACCTGGAAATCGAGATCCCGCCGGCCGCAGGCTCAGGGCCGCGCCCGTGAGGCCTGCCCCGCCCCAATCTCCAAGGACGTTCTATATCTGCCCGATTTTCTCGCGCACCCGCACCTCCCGCAACCGTTGCACCGTCGCCAGGATGCCGCCGATCAGCACGATGTAGAGGCCGCCCCAGACGAGCTGGATGAGCGGCTTTCGCGTCACGTCCACCGAGAGCTTGGCGGGGTTGGGGACGCCGCCCAGCTCGAGCTGCACGGCGCCGTTGGTGGCGTTGATGCCGGCCACGAGGATCTCGCCGCCGCCGGGAAGGGGGCTCGGCGGAGTCTCGACCGAGCCGTTCGCCGGATCGAGCCGGTACAGCGGCTTCACCGGCGTGGTCTGACCGCCGCGGGTGACCGCCAGGGCCGCGCCGATGGTCATCGGCTTGCCGGCCACCATGGCGGCCATGGCGTTGCCGTCCGCCTGCAGATCGAAGCCCTCGAATCGCACCTCCATGTCGCCGACCCGGCCGGACTCGCCCTTGGCGAGCTGCAGGCGCGGCTGCCCGGGATCGAAGTCGATGGGCGAGACGTACAGATCCTGGAACGGCGAGCTTTTGATGTCCGGGTTGACCATCACCTGCCGGGTGCGGTCGTTGACGAAGAGCTTCGGATAAACCATGAACGGCCGCTGGCCGGCCTTCGCCACCTCGATCTCCATGCGCTCCTTCTCGCGGCCCTGGCGGGGAAGGAAACGCTTGAAGGTGAGCGTCATGCCGTCCACCTCGCGGGACACGCCCTGCACCAGGGTCACCTTGGCGCTCTGGTCGTAGCCGGACGAGGCGATGACGCCGAGCAGGATCACCCCGACCCCCACGTGCGCCAGATAGCCACCGCCGGCCCGCAGGCCCCCGGCTCCGCGCATCTTGGCGACCGTCTTCTGCAGGTTCGTGGCGAGAGCCAGCGACGCGAGCAGGATGAACACCAGATGAAAGACGTCGTGCACCTTCCACGCGACGGCCGCGATCACCACGGCGACGCTGAAGACGGCGGGTCCGATCATCTTGCGCGCCATCTCGCGCGGCGGCGTACCCCGCCAGGCGAGATAAGGGACGAGCGCCACCAGGAACGCCACCAGCAGGGCGATCGGCAGGTTCACCCGGTTGTAGAAGCTCGGTCCCACCTGACTCGGGTCCGCGTTGAAGCGGGTCAGCAGCGGCGCCGAGGTGCCGGCGGTGATGACCAGGGCCATGACCAGCAGCACGATGGTGGCCAGCACCATGAAGGTGCCGCGCGAGAGGAACGGGTCCTCGTTCGGCTTGGTCGGGATCTCCTTCCAGCGGGTCACGATGAGGTAGAGGCCCAGCAGGAAGAAGCCGCCCAGCAGCAGGGTGAGCCAGCCGGAGATGCCGAGGTCCACGAAGCTGTGGACGGAGAAGTCCGCGAGCACGCCCGAACGGGTGAGAAAGGTGCCGTAGAGCACGGAGATGTAGGCGAGGAAGGTGAAGACGTAGTTGGCCCGGCGGTAGCGGCCCTGGGCGCGCTCCATGTGCAGGCCGTGGATCAGCACCGTGCCGAAGATCCAGGGGATCAGCGAGGCGTTCTCCACCGGGTCCCAGCCCCAGTAACCGCCCCAGCCGAGAGTCTTGTAAGCCCAGTAGCCCCCCATCAGAATGGCCGTGCCGAGCACGAGGAAGCCGCCGAGAGCCCAGGGAAACGCGCGCGCCGCCCAGCCGTCGTAATCCCGCCGCCAGAGCGCCGCCATGGCGAAGGCGAAGGGGATGGCGGTCGACGCGTAGCCGATGAACATGATCGGCGGATGGATCACCATCCAGTTGTCCTGCAGCAGCGGGTTCAAGCCCGTGCCGTCGACCGGGGTCTTGCCCAGCATGACGAAAGGGTTCTCCCGCACCAGGATGAGCAGCAGGCCCATGAGCGTCAGGGTGTAGATCCCCATGACGGCGGCCTCGCTCTTGCCGGCCGTTCGCCGCACCAGCAGGCCGAGCATCGTGCCCCAGAAGAGCCAGATCATGAAGCTGCCTTTCTGGCCGGCCCAGAAGGCGGCGAACTGGTAGTAGGCGGGCAGCTCGAGCCCGGAGTACTGGTAGACGTATTCGATGCGGAAGTCCCGCATCATCAGCAGCAGCGCCAGCATCATCGCGGTGAGGAGGATCGACAGGGCGAAGAAGCCGTAGGCGCGGCGGGCGAAGGTCAGCGAGCCGGAGTCGCCGGAGAGCGCCAGCGCATAGCCCCACATGGTCGACAGCGCGAAGGCGAGGGCGCACCACAGGGCGAGCGCCCCCGGCAGGTAGAGATGGGATAGGTAATCCACGGGACCTCCTAGCTGTACGTCTTGACCTCGGCGCCCTGGTACTTGCTGGGGCACTTCACCAGCAGCTTGTCCGCCTCGAACTCCTGGGCTCCCTCGTCGAAGCGACCGATGGCGACGATGCTGATGGCGTCCTCGAAGTTGGCCGGTTTCAGCCCCTTGTAACGCACCCGCAACGTCTCGCTGCTCTTCGGGTCCTTGAGGGTGAAGAACAGCGACTCACGGGTGTCGACGTACGACGAGCTGCCCTTCTCGAGCGCTCCGGCCACCTGCACGATGCGGTCGCCCGTGCGGGCCCGCTCGAATGAGACGTACGGCGTCATGGAGTCCTTGAAGGCGGTGAACGAGAAGCCGGCGAAGATCACCAGCAGCAATCCACCGAAGAGATACCAGCGATTCTTTTTCATGGTTCTTTCTCCATCTCGCGCAGCCTCTTGCCGAGGCGGAGCAGGTACAGGAACACGCCCGTCCAGATGACCAGGTTGACGGCGACGATCCACAGGTTGGCGTTCGCGATGGTTTCCACTGGCCCCTACTCCTTAAGTGCCGCTCGGCGCTCTGCGAGAGCCTCCAGGCGACACTGCAGATTGTGAATCCAGAAAAACAGCGCCGCAAACGCGAAGCCGCTGCTGAAGAGCACCTGCTGGTTGGGTGTGTCCATGTCGACCTTGCCGGACTGGTTGACCACGGGGTCGGGGTGAAGGGAGAAGGTGATTCGGGGCACGACCCAGAACAGGAACGGAGTGACGACGAGTCCCAGGAGCGCGTACGCCGCGGCCAGCCGGGCGCGCTTCTGAGGATCCTCCACCGACTGACGGAGAGCCAGGTAGGCGGCGTAGAAGAGAATCACCGCCAGGATCGAGGTCTGGCGCGGATCGAAATTCCACCATTCGCCCCACTCGATCTTCGCCCACATGGCGCCGGTCACCGTGGCGAGGATGCCGAACAGAAGGCCGATCTTGATCGCCACCGCGGCCGCCAGGTCGTGCCGCGGGTTGCGGCGGACGAGGTACATCACGCTCCACACCGCGGCGGCGATGAAGCCGATGAAGGACGACCAGGCCATCGGCACGTGGAAAAAGACGATGCGGCTCGAGCCGGGGGTCCGGAAGCCTTTCAGCACCACGGGCGCGTAGAAGAAGGCGCCCACGATCACGAGGCACAACCAGAGCCACAACAGCCAGGCGAAGAAGGTCTTCATGGGTTCCACACCACGGGAAAGAGCATCAGTCCGGCCACCGTTACGGAGGCATCATACAGAACCAGCACCGGCAGGCCCACGCCGCCGGGATCTCCCGCCGCGGCGCCGCGGGTCAGCTCGACGCTGAGAATCAGGAGCGGCAGCAGCACCGGGAACGAGAGCACGGAGAAGAGCGTTCCCTTGCTCCGCGCCTGGGCGATCATGGCCGCCACCAGAGTGCTGCCGGTGGCGAGGCCGTAGCCGCCGGCGGCGAGGACCCCCACCAGCAGCCACGGCGACTTCACCTCCAGGCTGGTCATGATGAGATAGATGGGCGTAACCAGCCCCTCCAGGGCGAAGACCAGGGTCAATCCGTAAAGGAGCTTACCGCAGAAGAGGGCCGATGGCGTCGCGGCCAGGCGCAGAGCCGTGGCCGTCTGGGTCTCTTCCTCCTGCACGAAGGCCCGCGGCAGTCCCGCCGCCACGGAGAAGAGGAGGATGATCCACAGCAGCACCGGCAGCAGCGACGTCCCCTTCGAGCGGGTGACGCCCAGCGGCCCCAGGCTGAAGCTCACCACCACCAGGGTCGTGAAGGCGAAGAGGGCGAGCGTGTTCAGGGCGTAGCGGGTGCGAAACTCGCACCGCCACTCCTTCGCGAACACGGCCGCCGCTTCAGCCGCCCAGGTCGAGGTGTTGCGCCGCATGGTCGAAATCCAGGGACGAAGGGTTGGCGACCACCGCCAGGCCGCCGCCGGAGAGATGCTCGTCGAGCAGGCCGCGGGCGATTCGCTCGCCGGGAGCGTCGAAGTTCTGAAACGGCTCGTCGAGCAGCAGCAGCCGGGGTGAGTGGAGCAGGGCCCAGGCCCAGCGCAGGCGTTGCCGCATGCCCGAGGAGAGCGCTCCCGCCAGCCGGTCCGTGGGCAGGCCCAGCCTGTCGAGGATCGCGAAGCCCCGCTCCGAGCTCACCCGCCGCAGCCGCGCGAAGAAGTCGAGGTTCTCGGCGACCGTCAGCTCGCTGTAGAAGGCCAGGTCCGGCGCCACGACCCCCACCTTCAACCGCCGCTCCGCAACCTCGAGCGGCGTTCCGTTCTCCTGGTACTCGATGGTGCCGGAATCCGGAGCCAGCAGGCCGGAGAGGCAGCGCAGCAGCGTGCTCTTGCCGGAGCCGTTGGCGCCCGTCACCAGCAGCATCCCCCCGGGCTCGACGGCGCCGGAGACGCCTTTCAGCACCGAAAGGCGGCCGAAGCGGCGGCGGACGTCGGCAAAGCGGAGGGTGGTGGGCACGGGAGGACTATAGCCGCTCGCCCGGCGCTTCCGCACCGGGCTACCGAAACGTCGCCCATGCGGGCGATCTGCTCCAGAGGAGCAACGTCTCGATAGCCCGGTGCGGAAGCGCCGGGCGAAGGGCGGTCGTTCGTATACGATCCGAGATGATGAAGATCCTTCCCTGCTGCCTCCTCCTTCTCCTCCTCGCCGCCTGCGCTTCCTCGGTCTCGCGGACGGCCCCGGACCTGCCGTCCGTCGAGGTGCCGGACCTGGAGGTGCGCGCCCTGCTGCTGCTCCTGGTGGACCGGCAGGCGATCGATGACTTCACCGTCCACGAGGCGCTCAAGGGGGACGCGTCGCTGCGGGAGAACCTGGCGGTGGCCCTGGGGAGGATCCCCGACAAGCAAGGACGGACGGTGCTGCAGGGGCTGCTGATCGACGAGGACGCGGCGGTGCGGCGGGCGGCGGCTTTCGCCCTCGGCGAGTTGGAGGACCCGGAGGCCCAGACGGCGCTGTTCGCCGCCGCGCGGGACGCCGACCGGGAGACGGGCGTGCTGGCTGTCGAGGCGCTCGGCAAGCTCGGGGCGCGGGTGGTGGACGTGCTGGAGGCGCTGCTGCCGCTGCCGGAGGATGAGCGCTGGGCGCGCCTGCTGCCCCATCTCTTCCGGTTCAAGGAGGAGACGATCGTGGCCCTGGCCGAGCGCGGGCTGACTCTGGCGGACCCCGCGCTGCACGCCCGTGCCGCCTACGCCCTGTCGCGGGACCCGTTTCCCAAGGCGGTCCCCACGCTCCGCAATCTGCTGGCGGATTCCAACCCGCGGGTGCGTGCCTGGGCCGCCCGGGCTCTCGGTCTCGTAGGCAACGGCGAGGATCTGCCGGCGCTGCGGCCGCTGCTCGACGACGGCGATTCCGGTCCGCTCATCCAGGCCCTTCGCTCCGCCCGTGCCCTGATCGCCGGCGGCAAGGCGAAGGCTGCGGCCGATTGGGCCCCCAGGCTGCTGGTGCTTCTCGACGATCCCCGGCCCGGCGTGCGCGCCAGCGCCCTGGAGGCCGCCGGAGCCTGGGCGGCAGGATCGCAGGAGATCGGCGACGCCCTGGCGTCGCGAACGAATAGCGGAGAGCTGTGGGAGAAGGGCATGGCGCTGGTGGCGCTGGCGACGGGCAAGCACCCCCGTGCCGCCGAGCTGGCTGCCGCCGCCGGCAACGCCGCCGAGGACACCCTGAGAGCCCGTGCCGCGGAGGCCGCGGGTCTGCTGGGGCTGCCGGCGGGCGGCGGTCTGCTGGAGAAGCTGGCCGGAGACGCGAGCCCGCGGGTACGGATCGCCGCTCTCGGCGCCTGGCTGACCGCGGACCCGCAGGCTTCCGAGGTGGCGGCCAAGGCTCTCCGCGATCCCGATCCCGGCATCAAGGGCGCCGCGCTCGACTGGCTCGCCGAGCACCCGGTGGTGCCGCTCGCGGACCTCGAAGCCGCCATGGCCGGGGTCTACCGCCAGGGGATCGAGGAGGCGGGCCTCGCCGCCGTCCGCGCCGTCACCGCACGGGCCGAAAAGGAGCCGCTGGAGCGAGGCGCCGCCGCGGCTCTGCTGGAAAGGGCTGCCGCGGCCGGCCCCTACGTGCTGCGGCGAGAGGCCGGCGAGAGCCTCGGCAAGCTGGATCGGCCGGTGCCCCGCCTCGAGCCGGCTGAGAAGGGCAAAGGGCCGGAGATCTATCGCCAGATCGTGCAACGCACCTGGCGGCCGCGCACGGTGGAGATCCGCACCCAGCGCGGCACCCTCACGGTGCGGCTGGAGTGCCCGCAGGCGCCCCTCACCTGCCTGAACTTCCTGCAACTCGCCGAGCAGGGCTTCTACAACGGTCTCACCTTCCATCGGGTCGTGCCCGATTTCGTCATTCAGGGCGGTGATCCCCGGGGAGACGGCAGCGGCGGCCCGGGCTATTCGATCCGCGACGAGATCAACCGCCTGCGTTACGACCGTGGCGCCGTGGGCATGGCGCTCGCCGGTCCCGACACGGGCGGCAGCCAGTTCTTCATCACCCTCTCGCCGCAGCCCCACCTCGACGGCGGCTACACGATCTTCGGCACGGTCATCTCAGGGATGGAGGTGGCGGACCAGATCCAGCTCGGGGATCGCATCGAGACGATCGTCGAGATCCCTTGAGCGACAGCCATCTCCAGGCGCGGGTTCTCCCCCCTTCTGCACCTTCGAAGTTGAGAGCGGAAATCATCCGCCCTCATCGGAAAGGAGACCCTGATGAAGTTGAGAATCGACCGCCGGATCGCTCTGCTCGCCGCGCTGCTCCTCCTCACGCTCTCTCTCACCGCGCTCGCTCCTCCGGCGGCCGACGCGCTTCCTGCCTGCGGGACTCATTACAAGTACTACACCTGCGGCACGTCCACCCAGGTCGGCTATCGGTACTACAACTGCAGTGGCGTGCTGGTGACCTCCTCGGGTTACACCACGTCGTGCTTCACCCGCAATACCTACTGCTGCTTGAACTAGCGAAGCCCGCATCGCCAGACGGGACCCGCCGATGAGCTCCGGCTCGTGGCGGGTCCGTCCCTCGGTTACGATAGACTCTCCGGCATGAACGTCCGAGCCGTACCGCCGCTGCTGGTCCTCCTGATCCTCACCTGCCTTGCCTACGCCTTTGCCAGTCCTGCCGAGGAAGAGAAGGGGGAGTCCGTGGTGATCGGGCCTACCACGCGCGAGCAGATCGAGTCCGCGGTTCCTGAATGGGTGCAAGCGGAGGTCGAGGCGGCGCCCGAGGTCGAGGTGGCGCGGTCGCTGGCCTCGGTCGAGCCCGGCGCGGAGGTGACCGTGTTCCTCGGCACCTGGTGCGGCGACAGCCGGCGCGAGGTGCCGCGGTTCTGGAAGGCTCTCGCCATGGCCGGCTTCGACGTGCCGTTCGAGGTCCGCTACATCGGCGTCGACCGCGGCAAGAAGGAGCCGGCGAACGAGGTGGCGGCCAACGACATCCGCTACCTGCCGACCTTCATCGTGCGCCGCGACGGCCGGGAGGTCGGGCGGATCGTCGAGACCTCTCCCCACGGCGTCGAGCACGATCTGCTGGACCTCCTCAACGGCAAGGCGCGAGGAGTTCTCGCCACTCGGGAGGACCTGACCTCCCCAGGCTCGGCCAAGCCTCCGCGCTAGGCCTCCGCCGATGCTGCCCGGACTCGGCTGGTTCCTTCAGGCCCTCGCCCTTGCCATCGTGGGCAGCGCTTTGATCTTCGGTCTGATGTCCGATCAGATCCGCCTGGAGCTCGCCGTAGCGGCGGCCGGCGGCGTCCTGTTCCTCGTGGGAAAATGGCTGCAGAGCCGCGAGGGGCGATAAGCCGGCCCTCCGGCAGCTCTGAAACCTTGCTCGTGAACTTGCGTATCCACCCATGACGCGGGGAGCGGAGCAACCGACCGACGAAGATCTGGTTGCGGCGGTCCTCGAGGGCGATCGGGACCGCTTCGGCGACCTGATCGAGCGCTACCAGGGCCGTCTCGTCAACTATCTCTTCCGCTTGCTCCGCAACGCGGACGACGCGCACGACCTGGCGCAGGAGGTCCTTGTCAAGGTGTACCAGGTTCTGGATCGGTACGACCCGCAGTACAAGTTCTCCACCTGGTTGTTCCGGGTGGCGCAGAACGCGGCGATCGACCAGATCCGCCGGCGCCGTCTCAAGGTGGTGTCGCTCCGGCAGGAGGACGAAGAGGGCGAGAACCGGGACTGGGACCTGCCCTCGCCCGAGCGCGGACCTTACGGCGAGATGCGCAACCGGGAGCGGGGGGGCGCGATCCAGGAAGCGATCGATTCCCTCCCCTGGGAGTACCGGGAGCTGATCCTCTTGCGGCACTTCGGCGAGCTTCCCTACGAGGAGATCGCCAGGCTCAAGGAGATGCCCCTGGGAACGGTCAAGAACAAGCTCTTTCGCGGGCGGCAGATGCTCAAGGAGAAGCTCCAGGACTTCCTCAGCGATTGAACCGGACTTCGAGGACAGGGTTATGAACAGGCCAGATCACAGCACCTACCGAGAGTGGATGAACCTGGATGTCGACGGCCTGCTCGCGGGCGAGGAGAAGAACCGGCTGGACGAGCATCTCTCCACCTGTGCCGAGTGCCAGCGGGAGCGCGAGGATCTGGCGGCGCTGGAGAAGCTGATCCGGCGCTCGGCGGTCGCGGTGCGGCCCGATTTCCGGGGTGCCGTGATGTCGTCTCTGCCGGCGGCCGGTTGGGAAGCGCGGGCGCCCCGCACCTGGCGCTTCCCGGCGGCGGTCTTCGTGCTTCTGGGCCTTGCGGCGGCGCTGCTCGTCACCGGCTCGGCTTCCGCTCCTTCGGGCCTCACCGCCCTGCTCGCCGTAGGCGGCATGTTCCGCGCCGCCGCTCTCGCCGGCGCCGGCCTGATCGCCGCCTCGTGGAAGGGGATCGGCCTGGTCGTCGAGGAGGTCATCACCTCGCCCCTGAGCCTCGGAGCCTTCGGCTTCCTGGTCCTCTGCCTCAACCTCCTGCTGATCTCGCTGATCCGTCGGCGCCGGCCGGCTGGGGCCGGGGCCGAGGCGCGGGAACGTAGGCGCTGAGCTGACGGCGCCGGAGACGACCCGAGTCAAGATACGCTGCGGATCGGATTCAATCTGCGTTACATTCCCCTTCGTGAAGCTCGTCCTGCCGGTCCTGCTCCTGCTGGCCCTGCCGGCCGCTGCCGAATCCGCGCCGGCCGTTGAGTCTGCGGGCCGGCTGCCGGCGCTGCGCATCGAGACGGGGAGCGTCGCCCACCAGCTCGTGGGAGTAGGGCGTGACGTCGTCGTCGCCGGCGAGGCTTTGGCGGACGTGGCGGCCCTGGACGGCTCGGTCGAGGTCTCGGGCCGGGTGACCGGGGACATCGTCGTGCTGCGGGGCGACGTGCGCCTTGCTCCGACGGCCCGGGTAAGCGGAGACGTCTTCGTGGTGGGCGGCACGATCCGAGCTTCGCGCGGAGCGCAGATCGGCGGGCGCATGGTCTCCTATCCCAACGCCTCCAACGCCTGGCTGACGCTCCTGGAGGGGCCCACAGTCGGCCTCGGGTTCGCCTCCCGTCTGGTGCTGGGAGCGAAGCTCGCCCTGCTGGCTGCCTGGGCGGCGCTGCTCCTCCTCTTCTTCGCCGCGAGCGGCCGGCAGGTGCTGGAAACGGCCGGCGGCATCCAGCGCGAGCCCTTCCGCAGCTTCTTCGTCGGCCTGACCGGAATCGTCTCGCTCGTCCTGACCGGCCTCTTCTTCAGCGCCTTCGCACGCGGCCTGATCGGCGTGCCGCTGCTGATCCTGGTGGTGCTGCTGGCGATGGTGCTGAAGCTTTGGGGGATGGTGGCCGTCTTCTACGCCCTCGGCGAGTGGATCTCGCGCCATCTCCTGCGCCGCCGCTTCCGGCCGCTCAACGCCGCGACGATCGGCCTGCTGGTGCTCGGCGTGGTGAAGTTCCTCCCCTGGTTCGGCGTCTTGGCCTGGACCACCGCCACGCTCATCGGCATCGGGGCCGCGCTCTCCACCAAGTTCGGCCGCCGGGAGCCCTGGTTCGAGCTGGCCTAGGGGTCCGGGGCTCCCGGCTCCGGCAATTTCACGCCAAATTCCCCGAGTTTGACGCCAGATTCCCCAGGTTTTACGCCAAACTCCCTCGATTGGACGCCAAGTTCCCCGGGGAAGGCGCCAAACTCACGGGGTTTTACGCCAAGTTCCCCCAGGTTGACGCCAAGTTCCCCGGGTGATGCGCCAATCTCACCGGGTTTTACGCCAAGTTCTCCGGGGTTCACGCCAATCTCACCGGAATCTACGCCAACCTCCCCGGAACTTGGGCCAATCTCACAGGAGCCGGGTCACCCAACGGTCGAGGATCGCCCCGCAACGCTCGAGCGCCGGCGGTCCGGCGACCTTCAGAAGGCGTTGGAGGGGTGAGACGGGTTACGATGATCGGAGCTGCGCATGGGACTTGCCTCCTGTGCGTCAGTCAGGCCCGGGGGTGAGGGTCCAAGCTCGCCCGCGGGCCGTTTTCATGTTCGGCCGGGAAG
This sequence comes from Thermoanaerobaculia bacterium, assembly GCA_036002325.1. Lineage (GTDB taxonomy): Bacteria > Acidobacteriota > Thermoanaerobaculia > Multivoradales > UBA5704 > DATARR01. The sequence goes on from DASYTJ010000032.1 coordinate 60,394, forward strand.
GGTCCCCGGCCGGTGGAACGCTGTCTCGGGCGCTGCGATTACGGCTTGATTACGCTACTGCAAGGGAGAGATGAAGTCAAGGCGCGATCAGTGAAAGCCCATGTCCTGCAGGGACTTGGCCTTCAGGACCTTGCGCGCCAGCTTCCTCAACTCTGCGGTGGAGGTTATCTGCTCCACCTGGCTGCGAACTTCCTGCGGGAGGCGCCCAAAACGAACAGTCATCTGTTGGAGGAGCATCTCCCGTTGCCCTTCGCGAAGAGCTTCCTCGCGGATTAGGTCGTGCCATTTGACCAGGGTCTCTTCCAGCATAGGAGTCTCCTTGAGGTTCGCTCCCTCAGGAATTATAGCTTCAGGAAATTTCCTCTGGATGACCGAGCTCAGCCACGCTTGAGCGGTTCGCCGCAGCTCTAAGTCTCCTGAGGGCAGGAGCTCATCGAGCGAGCGCGAAAGCGAGGGCAGAGCCGTCGGCTCCTCGTTGGCTTCGATGTGGAAGAGCGCGGCGGTCAGGTTCTGTCTCAGCTCCGGGCGCTTCAGATTCAATCGCTGCTCGTCGAGCAACAAATAGGTGAGATGAGGCAGGTAGCGCCTCAGCTCCTTGGGGACCGGCGCAAAGAGGCTCTCTAGCCGAAGAGGGGTGCGCCAGCGGCCTTTGCCGTTGTAGAGCACCAGGGGGAACACGGCGGGAAGGCGGTCTCCAGGCTTCGGCGGCTCCCGGCGGACGACGTCCTCGAGCAGCAGAGCGACGTAGGTCAGCAGCCGCACCGCCATGAGGGGATCCGACGTGGACTGGAACTCCAGCAGCAGGTAGAGATAGACCCAGCCGCCCTCGCCTCCCTTGAGCCGCAGGCGCCAGATCAGATCGCTGTGGCGCTCGCGCAGGTCCGCGGAGACGAAGCTGTTGCCGACCCTCTCCAGGGTTGAGAAGTCGAGCTGAGCGACCCAATCGCCATCGAGGAATCCGCGGAGGAGCTCCTCCACCATCTTGGGGTGAGAAAAGAGCCGCTTGTAGCCCGGGTCGTGCCCCGGCGCCGTCTTCTTTCGTCTCGCCATGCCCTCTGAAGACGGAAAAAACGTCCGGAACCTTGCAAGCTTCTGTTAAGTCGGAACATTTTGACCATGAATGAAATAGATGGATAATCATGAGACTCATCCACGCTCGCCGAAGGGTCGGCGGGCGCCGTCGATGAGAGAAGGAGGAAAGCCCCGATGAAGTTGCGAATCCTTTCCCTTTTGGCCGCGACGGCGCTCTGTTTCCTGGCCCTCACCACTCCCGAACCGGCACGCGCCTCAGGCTGCGGGGCCAGCTTCTGTAAGGAGGCCGAGAAGCAATGCCTGGCCGGCTGTCCCTGCGCCACTTTCTACTGTTATCCGGCAAGCTGCTCGGGCGACTGCTCCTGTCCGATCATCTGCTTGGACGAGAGCTAGGGCGGTCGTGTTGCCCGCGTGACCTCACCCCTGGCCCCTCTCCTAAAGGAGAGGGGTTGGGGTGAGGTCGAGCGGCAATCCGGTGAAGCTGAGCAACCCCCGGTTTGCCCATCCCGCCCATCCCTGCTACACTTACCCGCCTTTGCGCCAAGGGCGGGAGTCTGCCCGGCGCGCCCGTAATAGAGAAACTGGAGGCTTCCTGATGCTGACGATTCGGCTGCGCCGCATGGGCGCCCGGAACAACCCCTTCTACCGCGTGGTGGTGTCGGACTCGCGCAACACCCCGACGGCCGCCGCGGTGGAGGAGATCGGTCATTACGACCCGACGAAGAACCCGGCGCAGGTGACGATCGACGCCGCCCGCGCTGACTACTGGATCGGCCGCGGCGCCACGATGTCGCCGACGGTCAAGAAGCTGCTGGCCCGGACCAAGAAGAGCGCCTGAAGTGCCCGAGCTCGCCGACGATCTCAAGGATCTGGCCCGCCTGTTGGTCGACAAGGCCGACGAGGTCGAGGTGCAGGAGATCCCGAGCCGGCGGGGGGGCGGCGTCCTGGAGCTGAAGGTCGCTCCCGACGACCTCGGCAAGGTGATCGGACGCCAGGGCCGCACGGCCCGGGCGATGCGCACGCTGCTGGAGACCCGAGAGGACCGGCGGGGGGTGCGCTATGAGCTCGAAATCCTCGAAGACTGAAAGCCCGAGCGAAGCTCCCCCGTGGCGGGACGATCTTCCCGAGACCGTGGCGGTGGGCCGCGTGCTGCGCCCTCACGGGGTGCGCGGCGAGGTGGTGGTCGAGGTGCTCTCCGACGTGCCCGGCCGGTTCGCGAAGGGCAGCCGGATGGCGGGCCTTCGCGAGGGTGAGCCGCCGGTCCCTCTTCGGATCGCGGCCAGCCGGAGCCACAAGAGCGGTGCCGTGGTGCAATTCGAGGGGTTCGAGGACCGTGACCGGGCCGAGGAGCTGCGCGGGCTGGACCTGGAGGTCCCCCGCTCGCAGGTGCCCGAGGCGCCGTCCGGCACGTATTATCAGTACGAGCTGCTCGGCTGCCTCTGCCGCGACGGCGGCGAGGAGCTGGGGCGGGTGGTCGAGGTGGTGGAGGACGGCGGCGGGGTGCTGCTGATCGTCGAGGGAGGAGGCCGGCGGGTGCCGGTGCCGTTCGTGAACGAGTTCCTGCGCGGGGTGGACGTCGCGGGCGGCCGGATCGATCTGGCGCTGCCTCCGGGGTTGCTCGAGGCATGCGAGTCCAGGTCCTGACCATCTTCCCCGAGCTGTTCGCGCCGTTCCTCGCGACCAGCCTGGTGGGACGGGCGATCGAGAAGGGGCTCCTGGAGGTGCGGATCCACGAACTGCGGGAGTTCACGGAGGACCGCCACCGCAGCGTGGACGACGAGCCTTACGGCGGCGGCGGCGGGATGGTGATGATGGCGCCGCCGTGGATCCGCGCGGTGCGTTCCGTGGCGGGAGATGCGGGCCGATCCTGGCGCGTGCTGCTCTCGCCGCAGGGAGCCCGGCTCGACGAAGGCAAGGTGCGCGAGCTGGCCGGACGAGGCGATCTCGTGCTGATGTGCGGGCGCTACGAGGGGATCGACGAGCGGGTGCGGCTGACCGTCGTCGACGAGGAGGTCTCGATCGGCGACTACGTGCTATCGGGGGGAGAGCTGCCGGCCATGGTGTTGATCGAGGCGCTCTCCCGGCAGGTGCCCGGGGTGGTGGGGCTGGCGGAGTCGGTGGAGCGGGACAGCTTCCGCGGCGGCTTGCTCGACTACCCGCACTACACGCGGCCGCCGGTGGTAGAAGGATTGACCGTGCCGGAGGTGCTGACCTCGGGCGACCATGCGAAGATCCGCCGCTGGCGGGAGCGGGAGGCGCTGAAGGCCACCCTGGAGAAGCGCCCCGACCTGCTGGAAAGACCGGAGGTGATGGCGGGGTTGACGAAGGAGCAGCGGCGGGAGCTGGAGGAATGGCGAAGAGGGGGGTGAGGTTCATGGGCTCGTGGAGTTCACGCGGGCGTGCCCTCCGAAGCCTCACCCCCTGTCCCCCTCTCCCTGACGGGCGAGGGGGGACGATTTTGAACGAATCTTGCTTGTAGGAGGCTGCCTATCGGCAACACCTCTTCGCAAAGGTCCCCCCTCGCCCGTCAGGGAGAGGGGGACAGGGGGTGAGGCTTCGGAGGGTAGACCGGTGGATGACCAGAGGCAGACTGAACAAGTTGCGGCCGGCTGCTTGCGCGGCCATTCTGAAATGAGAATAATGACGGGAACGTCCCTCTGGGCGATCCGTCGGGCTTTGCGAGGTGAGTCATGAACCAACTGGATCAGGTGGAAAGTGTCTACGTACGGACAGGTCAGCCCGATTTCAAGCCCGGGGACACGGTCCGCGTCCACGTGCGCGTGGTCGAGGGCGACAAGCAGCGGATTCAGGTCTTCCAGGGCGTCGTGATCTCCCGCCGCGGCGGCGGGACCCGGGAGACTTTCACGGTGCGCAAGATCTCCGGCGGCATCGGCGTCGAGCGGATCTTCCCCCTGCACTCCCCCAACGTCGACAAGATCGAAGTCGTCCGCCGGGGCCGGGTGCGCCGCGCGAAGCTGTATTACCTACGGGATCTGCGCGGCAAGGCGGCTCGCATCGACGAGCGCCGGGAAGACCAGGGCAGAACCTAAGGGGCCGGACGCCTGCACGGGCGGCCCGCGATGGCCGTCCACCGGAGGTCGCGCAGAAAGGAGTCGCGCGGTGACCAGGGCGGCGAGACCGGAGGCCCAGCCGGCCCGGGCGATGATCGAGCTGTTCCTCGAGGCTTACCGCCTCCGCCTGCTCCGCGGGCTGGAGGAGAGGCTCGCGGGGTGCGGCTTCGGCAGGATCGCCGGAGTGGACGAGGTCGGCCGCGGCTCGCTCGCCGGACCCGTGGTCGCCGCCGCCGTCATCGTGGACGCCCGCTGCCTCATTCCCGGTGTGGACGACAGCAAATGCCTGACGGCGCCGGAGCGCGAGCGTGCCGCCGAGGCCATCCGCGCCACCTGTGTCGCCGCCGCGGTCGCCGCGGTGCCGCCAGACGTCATCGATTGCGTCAACATCCTCGAAGCGTCCCGCCGGGCCATGTGCGAGGCCCTGTCGCGGCTGTGCCCGTCGCCGGACTGCGCGGTGGTCGACGCCGTACGCCTCTCCGGCTTCGGCTTTCCCTGCGTGCCGCTGATCCGTGGTGACTCCGTGAGCTACGCCGTGGCCTGCGCCTCCATCCTCGCCAAGGTCGAGCGCGACCGGATGATGGTCGAGCTCGACCGCAAGTATCCGCAATACGGCTTCGCCGCTCACAAGGGCTACTCGGTGCCCGAGCACCTGGAGGCCCTGTCGGCCTACGGGCCGAGCCCCGTCCACCGCCTCACCTTCAAGCCGGTGCTGCCGCGCGCGGAGGTTCGCTGCTGATGGCGTTGCAGCGCGAGCAGGTCGTCCAGACCGCCGAGAAGTACGTCTCCCGCGGCAAGATCGAGCCGGCGATCCGCGAATACCGCAAGCTGCTGGCGGAGAACCCGAACGACATCAACACGCTGAACCGGATCGGCGACCTCTACGCCCGCATCCAGCGCATCGACGAGGCCGTCGACTTCTTCACTCAGATCGCCGAGCAGTACACGACGGAAGGGTTCTTCGTCAAAGCGATCGCCATCTACAAGAAGATCATCAAGCTCGATCCGACCCGGCTCGAGGTCTACGAGAAGCTGGCCGAGCTCTACCACATGCAGGGTCTGACCAACGAGGCGCGCACCCAGTACCAGGTGCTGGCGGACTACTACCAGAAGCACAACAACGCGCCGTCGGCCATCGCCATCTACCAGAAGATGGCGGATGTCGAGCCGAACAATCCCACCTACCACGTCAAGCTGGCGGAGATCTATCAGCAGCAGCAGCTCACCGAGAAGGCGGTGGGCGAGTACAAGGTCATTGCCGAGTTGATGCTCGCTCACGGCCGCTCGCAGGACGCCGCCCAGGTCTACGAGCGGGCCCTGGACATCGACAGCAGCAATCTCGGTTTCATCAACGAAGCCGTTGTCAAGCTCAAGGAGTCGGGCAACGCGGCGGCCGCGGCGCGTTTTCTCAACGTCGCTTCCGAGCGCAACCCGCAGGCTGCACGCATCAGCCGCCTCGCCCGGGTGGAGGAGCCCGAGGTCGAGGCCGAGCCCGCATGGGCGCCCGCTCCGGCCGCGCCTCCCGCGGCCCCCGAGCCGAGGTTCGTGCCGCCGCCCGCCGAGGAGCCGCCGTTCGCCTTCACCGTCGACCTCGGCGAAGAGGCGGACACCGGGATCGATCTCTCCGCCACCTTGGACGCTGCCGGTACCGCCGCCCCGGCCGCGCCGCCGGAGAGCGACGAGTTCGAGCTGAACCTCGACGAGGTCTTCGTTCTCGACATGGAGAGCGAGGAGGAGCCGTCCAGCTTGGTCAAGCCGCCGCCGGATATGGCAAGCGCCGGCCGGCTCGGCTCGGCCTGGGCCCATGGCGAGCAGGGCGCGGAGTCCGGCGCCGTTGCCGAGGAACCGCTGCCGCCCCTGGAGATGGAGGCCGAGACCTTCCTCGGAATGGAGGTCGAGCTCGAGCCTGCGGCAGACCTGGCGGCCGAGATCCCGGACTCGTTCGAGTCCGTGGAGCTTCCTCCCATCGAGCCGAGCGGCGAGATCTTCCTCGAGCTGGAAGAGCCGGAGCTCCCCCAGCTCGATTCCGCGGCCTGGTCGCTGGAGACGAAGAGGAGCGAAACCGTAGCGGCGCCCCGCGAGATCGACGCCGACATGCTCGAGCGTACGGCGGCGGAGCTGCACCCGAAGCCGGCCGAGCGCGAGGAGGACCTGGTCAGCGAAGCGGAGGTGCTGGCCAAGTACGGGTTGGAGGAGAAGGCCCTGGAGCGGCTGCGGGAGGCGTTGCGCCTGCGGCCGCACAACCTCGACGCGTACGCCGTGATGATCCAGATCCACCTGGGAAAGGCGCGGTACGACCGGGTTGCGCAGCTCGCCGGCGCCATGGCCCGCGCCGCCGCGGAAACCCGCGACGACGCGCAGGTCTGGCCCAGGACGAAAAAGCATCTCCAGGCGGCGGGCTACCGCTTCGACGGCGTACGGGTCGTGGCCGGTCCCCATGCCGTCGAGGAGGTTGCTCCGGCGCCACCGCCGCCCGTGGCACCTCTTCCGGCGGCCCCGGCCGCTCCTCCTGAGCCGCCGCCGGCGGTCTCGGCTGCTCCCCCGCCGGCTGTTCCCCCGCCGGCTGCTCCTGCGGTCCCGGCCCGCCGCAAGCGTCCGGGTAGGGAGATCGACCAGATGCTGGAGGGCCTGCTGGAGAGCAAGCCGAAGCGTCGGCCCGCGGCGCCGCCGGCTCCGGCTGCTCCCCCGGCCCCGGTTGCCGCGGCTCCTGCACCTGCCGCGCCGAGCCCACCGCCGGCCGCCGCGCCGACCGTAAAGTTCAACCCGCTGGAGATCGGCGAGATGATCGAGCGGGAGGAGATCGAATGGGAGCCGGCGGGCACCGGTCACAGCCCCGCGCCGCCTTCGCCTTTCGAGATTCCGCCGCCCGTGGTGCCGGGTCCGCCGCCTACCGGAGAGCGCCGGGCCCAACCCAGCCTGGACGACACCGGGCTGAGCTGGCTCGACGAGGCGGACCGCAGCCAGCCGGAGAAGGCCGGTGCCGGCTCCGAGCGGCTGTTCGACGAAGAGGACGACTTCTTCGATCTTGCCGCGGAGCTGGAGCAGGAGCTCTCCCAGGAGGACGTCTTCCAGAGCAGCGACGGGCTGCTGATGCAGCCGGCCGAGCAGTCGCTGGAGGAGATCGTCGAGGGGTTCAAGAAAGGGGTCGCCGAGCACCTCTCGCCGACCGACTACGATACCCATTTCAACCTCGGCATCGCCTATCGCGAGATGGGCCTCCTGGACGAGGCGATTGGCGAGTTTCAGATCGCCGCCAAGGACCCGCGGCACCTCGTGCTCTGCTGCTCCATGCTGGGGCTCTGCTTCCTCGACAAAGGGCTGCCCGAGCTGGCCGTCAAGTGGTACCGCCGCGGCCTCGAGGCGCCCGGCGTGAGCGAGGAGGACACCCTGGGGCTCCTTTACGACCTCGGCTGCGCTCACCTGGCCCTCGGCGACAACGCCTCGGCCTACAAGGCGTTCGTCGACCTCTACGGGATCAACACCAACTACCGCGACGTCGTGGCCCGCATCGAAGAGCTCGGGAGGTCCTGATATCGTACGCGCCATGAGCAGCGCGCACGACTACCGGACGCCCCACCACATGCACCTGCAGTCGCGGCGGCGCGTTGCGGTCCGGCGCGTCGATGAGTGCGGGACGCTCGACGAGATCTTCAACTCCTGCCTGCCGGCCTTCGGCGGCGCCTATCTCCGGCGGGTCTACCGTCTCCTCGACCAGGCGATCGGCGCCGGCTGCCCGCTGACGCTGGCCATCGCCGGCCCGGTCACCGTCTCCGGCCAGCACCAGGCGTGGCTGATCCCGCTGCTCGAGACCGGCTGGGTGGCCTACCTGAGCACCACCGACGCGGTCTGCTATCACGACGGCCACCGCAGCCTCGACGAGCATCCCGATCCCATCTTCGAGGTCCCCATCTTCGGCGACGACGGCGCGCTGCGCGACGACCGCACCATCCGCGTCACCGACATGGCGTTCGACGAGGACGTGCTCTTCCAGCAGGACCGCTTCATGACTGCCTGCCTGCTGCGGCCCGAGTTCCAGAAGGCGATGAGCGGCACCGAGCTGCGCTACCTCGTCGGCAAGATCTACGCGGCGCAGGAGGAGAAGAACGGCGTCTCGCCCGGGCTGCTCGCGACCTGCTGGCGCCTCGCGGTCCCCATCCTCGTCGGCGCGCCGGGCGACGGCAGCCTGTTCCTCAACTCGATGAAGCTGTGGGCCATGCGGCAGGCCGGCATCCTCGACCGCTACGACTTCGCGCTCGATCTGCACGCCGAGGTTTTCGAGTCGTGCGCCTACCACTACTGGGGGCTGTTCACCCACCCGGCGCGCTCCCTGGCGACCCTGATCCTGGGCGGCGGCGTGCCGAAGAACTACAACCTGCAGCCGGAGCCGGCGCTCGGCCAGGTGCTGGGGCTCGAGGGTATCCGCGGCTACACGTTTGACGTCCAGATCGTCAGCGCGCCGGTGACCGAGGGCTCGCTCTCCTCCTGCCCGCCGGCCGAAGCCGTGACCTGGGGCAAGGTGGACCGCGAGACCTACCAGCAGACCACGGAGAGCGCGCAGGCCGACTACTCGATGGTGATGCCGTTCCTCGTCAAGGCGCTGCTCGACAACCGCGAGCGCTACGCCCGCCAGGCGGAAGAGATCGGCGAGGAGGCCCTGTTCAAGGAGGAGCCGAAGGCCGCGGGCTATCTCCGGCCGCGGGACGGCTACCGCCTCTACGAGCAGCGGGACCGGCTCGTGGAGCAGCTCTCCCGCGGCGTCCGCGACAACGGCGAGTGGCTCCTCAAGACCCTGCAGTACCCGCTGGCCATCGACGGGAGCGTGCCAACATGAGCAAGACCCCAGTCACCCTGCTCCCGGGCGACGGCATCGGCCCCGAGGTCAGCCAGGCCGCCGTACGGGTGCTCGACGCCGCGGGCGCGGAGATCGAGTGGGAGCGCCACATCGCCGGCCGCGAGGCCGTCGAGAAATATGGCAATCCGCTGCCGCCCGAGGTGCTCGAGTCGATCCGCCGCAACCGCGTGGCGCTCAAGGGGCCGATCACCACGCCGGTGGGCGGCGGCTTCAAGTCGATCAACGTGCAGCTCCGCCAGGAGCTCGATCTCTACGCCAACCTGCGCCCGTCGCGTTCGCTGCCGAGCATCCCCAGCCGCTTCGAAGGCGTCGATATCGTGGTGGTGCGCGAGAACACGGAGGATCTCTACAGCGGCTTGGAGCACACCGTGGTGCCCGGCGTGGTGGAGAGCCTGAAGATCATCACCGAGAAGGCGTCGCTGCGCATCGCCCGCTTCGCCTTCGAGTACGCCCGCCGCCATGGCCGCAAACGGGTGACCGCCGTCCACAAGGCCAACATCATGAAGCTTTCGGACGGCCTCTTTCTCGACTGCTTCCGCCGGGTCGCCAAGGAGTACCCTGACATCGCGGCCGACGACAAGATCGTGGACAACATGTGCATGCAGCTCGTCATGCGGCCGGAGGAGTGGGACGTGCTGCTGCTGGAAAATCTCTACGGCGACATCGTCTCCGACCTCTGCGCCGGTCTCGTCGGCGGCCTCGGCGTGGTGCCGGGAGGCAACATCGGGATCGACGTGGCGGTCTTCGAGGCCGTGCACGGCAGCGCTCCCGACATCGCCGGCAAGGACATCGCGAACCCGCTGGCGATCATCCGCTCCGGGATCATGATGCTCTATCACCTCGACAAGGACGAGGCGGCCGAGCGGGTGCGCAAGGCGCTGCGCGAGGTGGTCGTCAACCAGAAGATTCGCACCCGCGACCTCGGCGGCCAGGCGGGCACGACGGAGTTCACCGACGCCGTCGTCGCCTCGCTGGCGTAGATTTCCTAGGACCCAACTGACTCGTATCGGGGCTAACTTTGGTTTTTTCTTCGGCGCACGGCGGTCCTGGGTAGCGCGCGCCGAATCTCCCTGCGAGCCCGGCGTGCCAGGGCAACTGCGCGTCGAGCTTCAGCGAGCGAGACCGGTTCGTAGTCGCCCGGGTACCGCGTGACAGTTGCATAGGTGGTCAACCGCCTTTGCTCCTGTACCGAGAGACTGATCATGACATCTGGGCCCGCTCGTGCGACGAGTTCCTCGATGTCATGGATTTTCGGAAAGTCGATCCCTTTGAGGGTCAGCAAGGCCTTCAGATATTTCTCTACGCACTGTTGGGCATGAAACGCAATGGTGTCTGTCGGTGACTCTTTACCCGACTGCAACGTCAGGGCTGCGTTTTTCAGATCGTTCTCAGCCTTCTCGATCCATCCGCGAACGACATCGATAACCGCCCGTTCACTTGCGGGCATACAGGACTCGTCCCTGCCTAGCTGCCGGACGCTCGATGGTGCCCACGACTTCCTTGCGCGATTCGAAGGCCTCAGGAGTGGTCACGATGATGTCCTTCGGCACGCGGATGTCGTGTAGCGCAACCCCGATCTCCACTGCCATTTCCCGCTTCGAACCTTGGACGGGCATGACGACAAGAAGGTCGACATCGCTGTCAGGACCCGCATCGCCGCGCGCATGCGAACCGAAGAGGATGATCCTCTCGGGACGAAACCGGCTGACGATCCGTCGGACCATTTTCCGGATTTCCTTTCTCTCGATGGAGCTCGCAGTACGCATCGGGGCTCTCCGTTATCCTGCTATCTTGGCACCGCCGGGAGCATGGAGTCCACTAGGCTCCTTCCCGCTCAGTTACAATTACCTCCTATGACCGAGATCCTCCGTTCCTCTCCTGACCTCAACGTCCTGCCTAGCGCCTGCCCGCTCGACTGTCCCGACGCCTGCAGCCTGGACGTACAGGTCGAGAACGGTCGCGTGGTGAAGGTGGACGGCAGCCATCTGAACCCGATCACCGACGGGTTCATCTGTTCCAAGGTGCGCCGGCTGCCGGAGCTTCTCTACGGTCCCGAACGCCTGCCGTATCCCGCGCGGCGGACGGGTGCGAAGGGCTCCGGCGAATTCGAGCGGATCTCGTGGGACGAGGCGCTCGGGCTCGCGGCGGAGAAAATGCGGGAGGCGCGGGAGCGGTGGGGCGGCGAGTCGATCCTGCCTTTCTACTACGGCGGCTCCAACGGTCTGCTCACCCAGGACACTACGGATGCCCGGCTCTTCCGCCGGCTGGGAGCGTCGCGCCTGGCCCGCACCGTCTGCGCCGCCGCCACGGGCCGCGCGGAGTCCGGCCTCTACGGCAAGATGCCGGGAGCCGCCTTGCAGGACTACATTCACTCGCGCCTGATCGTTCTCTGGGGCGTGAACCCCTCGGCCTCCGGGATTCATCTGGTGCCGATCATCCAGCAGGCGCAGAAGGCGGGAGCACGGCTGGTAGTGATCGATCCGCGCCGGACGCCGCTGGCGAAGCAGGCGGATCTCTACCTCTCGCCGCGACCGGGGAGCGATCTGGCACTCGCTCTGGCGGCGATGCGCTGGCTGTTCGAAGAGGGCCGAGCCGATATGGGTTTTCTGGCCGAGTACGCCACCGGTTGGGAGGAGCTGCGCCGGCGGGCGCAACCGTGGACCTTCGAGCGCGCCGCGGAGGTCTCGGGTGTGCCGGCCGCGGACATCGAGCGATTCGTCCATCTGTATGCCGATACCTCGCCCGCGGTGATCCGCTGCGGCTGGGGGCTGGAGCGCAACCGCAACGGCGGCTCGGCCATCGCTTCCGTGCTCGCTCTGCCGGCGGTGGCGGGAAAGTTCGGCGTCCGCGGCGGCGGCTACACGCTGAGCAACTCCGGCGCCTGGGCCCTCGACAGTGCGGCGGCGGTGGCGGAGGCCGAGACGGCCACGCGGGTGATCAACATGAACCGGCTGGGCGAGACCCTGCTGGAGCGCGCCGATCCGCCGGTGCAGGTCCTCTTCGTCTACAACTGCAACCCGCTGGCGACGATGCCGAACCAGGAGAAGGTGCGCCGCGGCCTCGCCCGCGAAGATCTCTTCACCGTCGTCTTCGAGCAGTCGTGGACCGACACGGCCCGCATGGCCGACCTCGTGTTGCCGGCGACCCACTTTCTGGAGCACCAGGAGATGTCCCGCGGCTACGGTTCCTACGTGCTCTACCGCTCGCAGCCGGTGGCCGAGCCGGCGGGAGAGGCGCGGCCGAACCCCGAGGTCTTCGCCGAGATCCTCCGCCGGTTGGGCTTGACCCGTCCCGGGGATGCCGAGACAGCGGACGAGCTCGTGTCCACGTTGCTGCGCCGCTCCGAGCGGATGCGTGCTGAGCTGGAGCGGGACGGCATCGCGGCTCCCGACTGTGGACCGGCGCCCGTTCAGTTCGTCGATTCGTTTCCGCTCACCCCGGACGGCAAGGTTCATCTCCTTCCCGAGGCGCTCGACCGCGAGGCGCCGCACGGCCTCTACGCCTTCCAGGAAGACCCCGCGACCGAGCGTTTCCCGCTGGCCCTCATCTCGCCGTCGACCAACCGCACCATCAGCTCGACGTTCGGTCAGCTCGTCCGCAAGCGCATCCCGTTGGAGATCCATCCTCGCGACGCGGAGGCCCGCGGCATCTCGTCCGGCGACGTGGTGAAGGTGTGGAACGATCTCGGGGAGGTGCGGGTGGCCGCAAAGCTCAACCCTGACCTGCAGCCCGGCGTGGTCCTCCTCCCCAAGGGGCTGTGGAGTCACAACACCCTCTCCGGCAACACCGCCAACGCCATCGCGCCCGATACCTACACGGATCTCGGCCAGGGAGCCTGCTTCAACGACGCGCGCGTGGAGGTGGAGAAGAGCGCGTAGGGAATCCCGGTGCCGCGAAGCCTCTTCGACGACCAGGAATCACCGGCACCCACGACGGCGGCGCCTGCCGCCGCCTCGCCCCTCGCCGAGCGCATGCGCCCGCGCAGCCTGGACGAGGTCGTCGGCCAGGAGAAAGTGGTGGGCGAGGGCGGGTTCCTCCGCCGGGCCATCGCCGCCGACCGGGTGCCGTCGCTCATCTTCTGGGGTCCGCCGGGCACGGGCAAGACGACGCTGGCCCGCATCATGGCCGCCGAGACGGCCGCCCACTTCGTTCCCTTCTCGGCCGTCACCTCCGGCATCAAGGAGGTCAAGGAGGTGATGGCCGAGGCGGTGCGGCTGCGCAAGGCCCAGGGCCGGCGCACTCTCCTCTTCATCGACGAGATCCACCGCTTCAACCGCGCCCAGCAGGATGCCTTCCTCCCCTACGTCGAGAGCGGCGACGTGGTGCTGGTGGGAGCGACCACCGAGAACCCCTCCTTCGAGCTCAACGCCGCGCTTCTCTCCCGCTGCCGGGTGATCATCCTCGAGCCGCTGCAGCCGGCCGGCCTGATCGAGCTGATGCGCCGGGCGCTCGTGGATTCCGAGCGGGGCCTGGGCGGCGCCGGGCTCGACGCCGACGGCGATGCCCTGGAGACGCTGGCGCAACTCGCCTCCGGCGACGCCCGCCGGGCGCTCAACCTCCTGGAGCTGGCGGCCTCAGACGCCGAGGACGGCTGCATCGACGAGGAGACGGTCCGGCGGGTGGCGCAGCGCAAGGTGCTGCTCTACGACAAGTCGGGCGAGGAGCACTACAACCTGATCTCGGCCCTGCACAAGTCGCTCCGCGAGAGCGATCCTGACGCGGCCATCTACTGGCTGGCCCGCATGCTGGCCGCCGGCGAAGACCCGCTGTACGTGGCGCGGCGGATGATCCGCTTCGCCAGCGAGGACGTGGGCCTCGCCGATCCCCAAGCGTTGCTGCAGACCCTCGCCGCCTGGGATTCGTATCACCGCCTCGGCTCTCCCGAAGGGGAGCTGGCCCTGGCGCAGGCCGTTCTGTATCTGGCTCTGGCGCCGAAGAGCGTCGCCGCCTACGAGGGCTATAAGGCGGCGCGGCGCACCGTCGAGGAACGCCCGGCGGATCCGGTGCCGATGGCGATCCGCAACGCGCCGACGCGCCTGATGAAGGAGGTGGGCTACGGCGCCGGCTATATCTACGCTCCCCATACCGAGAAGGGCGTCGGCGGGCTCGACTGCTTGCCGGAGTCGCTGCAGGGGACCCGGTTCTATGAGCCGAAGGGTGACGGATTCGAGGCGGAGCTGAGGGATCGGCTGGAACGGTTCCGGGGCCTGCGGGAAGAGGCCAAGAGCAAGCGAGGGGAGCCCTGATGGCAAAGACTCGACCAGCAGCTAGCCCAGGACAAACATGCCCCTATGCTCATATCCAGCATTTTCTGCGATGCTTGACACTTGAGGGTGCCGCTGCTACCCTCTTTCAACTACTCGTGCTTGAAAGGAGACGTGACATGGCACGGTACACGCGCCTATTCTTAGTGGCTTCTGTCGTCTATCTGCTCGGAGGTGCGGCATTTGGGATGCTAATGGCCGTGGATAGTCAGCGGTCACCCCTCTATCGCTTCATTCACATCCACTTTCTCTTTCTCGGCTTTATGGTCATGCTTTGCGCCGGTCTTGTGTACGAACTGCTTCCCCGAATCCGCGGTGCTCAAATTCGCTGGCCCAACCTTGTACCGACCCACTTCTATCTCGCTAATATCGGTTTGGTCGGCAAGTGCCTCAGCTTCGTTCTCCAACGCCAAATCGGATCAATCCCCTTCGCGGGATTTGCAACACTGACTGTAATCTCCCTTATTCTCTTTTCTCTCAATCTGATCGCCTCTTTGCCTACTTCCAGCGGCGCACAGCGTGACTTGAGTAATCAGGCTGTTCCCAACTCCAGGAAGGAAATCCGTCGCGCGGCCTAACCCCCCCCCTTGCGATCCCGCAATGCGCTCCTATTCAGCCGCTGCGATTCAGCTCTGTTCTGGTGGCGACAAGGAGAAGAATCTCTCCGCGGCGCTCGAGCTATTACGCGCTGCAGCCGATGAGGGGGCCAAGCTCCTCGTTCTCCCGGAGTTGTTTATATTTTGGGGAAATCTCAAAGCTATTCGTGACGTCGCTGAGCCCATCCCTGGCCCAACTTCCGATCAATTGGCAGACTTTGCAAGCAGGCATGGCGTCTACATCGTAGCCGGCTCGATCCCCGAGCAAAATTCGGCCAAGCCCTATAATACGAGTCTCCTAATTGATAGTACTGGAACGATCATCGCAAAATATAGAAAGATACACTTAATCAAGAATCGAGTGCCGGATACCCGCCCTTATGACGAGGCAGATTTCATTTCACCCGGGAATCCATCTCAGTCACCACTTTGTGAAACGGAGCTAGGAACCATAGCATTGAGTTTATGCTATGATTTACGCTTTCCAGAATTCTATATAGATCTCGCCGTGAGTGGCGCCAAAGTCTTGGCGGTTCCTTCTGCCCTAAGTGTTATCACAGGGAAAGCTCATTGGCATACTCTAGTTCGAGCTAGAGCAATTGAAGCTCAGTGCTTTGTCATTGCGCCGAATCAAGTCGACTCTCCTGGAAAATCTACGCCGTGTTTCGGCCATAGTCTCATCGTTGATCCCTGGGGGGAGATCATTGCGGAATTACCGGCGGAGACGGGAATTGCCTTAGCTCAAATTCGGTTAGATGAAGTCGATCGGGTGCGGTCAATTCTACCTTCGCTATCCCAACGTCAGATTTCTCACGAGGGTGTCGCCTGAAAGGTACTCAATGGAGCCGCAAATAGATCCCCTTGGTCCTGTTCTTGCTGTTAGAGACTGCGTGAAGGACCGCCTAGCCAGCGTCTTTCTTGATGAAAACACCGCTCTCTATGCGAGACTGGCCACAGCACTCGAGGATGTGTCGCATAATCGGTGGAGCACCTGGGAAGAACTACGCTTCCACCTTTTTCACGTAATGCTAGACCCAGTAGCGCCAATACCCATACTGCTTGAGGCGTCAACGTCGACCAATGGTTTTCGCAAGGAGCTTCAAGCACTTGCAGCAGCCTTCGATAGCAGTCCATCGCTCGCACATTTGATTAGTGCCGACAGCAATTGCCTAATAAGGCGACTCGTGCAGGAGAGAGGCATTCTTTTCTTTGTCTGTAACTACTTCACCCCATTCTATTACTTCTCTGGTCAGAAGAAAGCGGATCCTCGACATCCAGCGATTCGCGCTGTCTCAAGTGACAAGGAAGCCGCTGTGCGAGTGGCATACGAAGTCTTTCTTGAGGTAAGAAAGCGAACTGAGAACCGCATGACCATCAATGATTTGATCAGTTTGACCGCAGCCAGGAAAAGAGTATGGGCTATTCAATTTGTCGACGAGGATGTCTGCTCGGTTCAGGATATCTCGACAGGTGAGATGATTGACTTGAAATGCGCGGTTCCTCGTGCTCCGCTAATACTGAAGGTGCCAATTCGGGCGTTCGCTACTATTGGATCCGATGAGAAATTTGATAGCTATCTCAATCAGAGAATTGAATTTGATGAACTTGTATATGATTTCCTGCCTCGTATCTCGACTTTCAGTTCCTTCGACTCGGAGATTGGAGAAACTACTGCTGCGTACATAAATGCGCTCTTCTTTCCCGGGAAACCCGGCATAGAGAGTTACCACGCGTATTGTATACTGATGTCGCTCCTCCCATTCTACCGCTCGGCCGGAATGCGGTGCCACTATGCATTTCCCGCCCACTTCGCCGTGCCCGGACTAGAAGGAGTACCTCGGGCTGTCAAGAATGTACACTTCTGCTCGACCCTCTCTATTGGCTCATTGCATCCACTGAGTGTCCTCGAACGTAAGATAATATCAGATCTTTCTGCAAGGCTTCTCCTGACACCGCTTCTGCAGGATTACGCGCTCCAGCTTAGGACCATAAGTGCGCACGTTGAGTTTCTTACAAAGTACCTTGGACCCTCTGCTAATATCAGCGAGATTTTGGATCAAGGAGACAAATCACAACCAGCCTGGGCAATAAGTGTTTTTGCAGATCTATCTGGTTTCACCAAGGCTTGTCGGCAAGTGGTTACTGAGTTAAGAGCAGATGACTCAATGCTCCACTTCCTGCAGGAACTTTGGACAGCAGTAACGGCGATTGTCCATGAGCACGGCGGCGCTGTCGGAGGGTACGCCGGAGATGGTATATTTTTCTACTTCGCCGATAGGTTGGGAAGAAATCATACCGTACCTCAGGCTGAGCTCGCTTGTAGAGCCTTCGCTTGCGTCTTGGCCCTCCAGGCAGCCCTCCTGGATGTCTGGCAGGCGAACAAGGACGAAACGATAAAGAAAGCTTTCACTTCTCCGTTTTTTCACATTGGCATGAGCTGCGGCCAGGCAGTCGTCGGCAACATTGTTGGGAACGCCGGCTTTCACTACACCGCCATCTCGCATAAGGTCAACGCGGCCGCCAGATATTGCGATCTTGCAGATCGGGATACCGGAGAAGTAATAGCTGATTATACAATTATTCACCTTCTCGATTTCTATCTAAGCGAGCACGGCACCAGCTTCGAGAATCTCTCGGCTGCCCATCCCGGCATCCTTCAATTTCACAACTACGCGAGCCTTGAATGGACGTCATTCTCGGCGGATTTGAAGGTCAATCCAGTCACTATTGCAGGAAAACGAAACTTGGGCAAGGCAGGAAAGGAACGGTACAGCCAATATGATCCCTACGTCATCGCGTTTCGGGTTTATTTACCTATATCCACACCCACCGAAGCGCAACGCCAGAGCCTGTCTGGCCTCCGAGACGAGCTACTCTCCACCCTGCCTGCTAAGAACGGCGTAGTCATCTAAAACTCTTTGGGGAGCTACCAATGGCCCAACGTCTCTATTCTGCGATCCTATGCATTTCTGTTCTGCTGCTTTCGGCCTGTACCCGAGAGGCAAAAGATGATAGTGCCGCCCGTAAAGGTACACCCGGAGGTGAAGGTGTCAGAGTGGGTGTTCTGCTTCCATTGACAGGAGATACCTCCGTAGCAGGCCTAAAGATTCAAAGAGGCTATCAATTAGCAGCAGAAGAAATCAATTCCTTGGGTGGAGTTACCATCGAGGGGCGTTCGGTTCCGCTGAAGCTCGTTTTTGCGGATAGCGAGGGAAAGCCGGAGGTTGGAGTCTCTGAGACAGAGCGGCTGATTCAAAGCAACAACGTCGCGGCCATTGCTGGATGTTATCAAAGTAACGTTGCATTTCCCACTACTGCGACAGCTGAGAAGTATCACACTCCATATGTGGTAGATAATCCCATAGCGGACAAGATCACGGAACGGGGCTTTAAGTACACATTTCGAGTCACTCTGAAATCCTCTTGGATGGCCAAGGCGCAAATCGACTTTCTTAAGAACATGCAAAAGTTGCGAGCTACGCCAATCAGGAGGGTGGCTCTCCTATACGAAGATACCCTTTTTGGCCAGTCCTCCGCAGAGGGCCAAAGGAAGTACGCCAACGAGGCAGGCTACGAGGTGGTTGCCGATCTTTCATATGCTCACTCGGCAACCGACGTGAGTGCAACAATTGCACGTCTCAAGGCCGCAAAGCCTGATGTTGTGATTGCCACCTCCTACACTTCGGACGCGATTCTGATAGGTAGAACCATGAAGGAGCAAAGGTTCTTTCCCAAGCTTGCGCTGCTAGGCTCTACGGCTGGTCATCAAGATCCTGACTTCATCGCCAGTTTGGGGAAAGACGCAGAGAACGTACTTACTACCAGCTTCTGGAATAGCGATCTACGCAATGGCGCGGCTCTGCGGTATTATGAGAGCTACCGGAAACGCTTCGGAGAGGATCCGGTTCCCCAGTGTACAAACGCGCGCGCAGCCCTTTGGGTGCTGCGGGACGCCCTCAATAGGGCCGGAACATCTGATCATGAGATGCTTCGAAAAGCGCTTGCTGCGACAAACCTCCAGGCTCCACAGCCTCCGGTCGACATAATGCCTTTCGCCACAATTCGCTTTGGTGAGGACGGCCAAAACAATGCCGCCCAGAGCATCATAATGCAAGTTCAGAGTGGAAAATTTGTGACGGTGTGGCCGGCTCAAGTCGCTGCGGCCGAGATAGTTTGGCCTGGGATACCTCCTACTGGGATTCGCTAGGCAGGGTTGGGGTGATGCTGGCGCAAGCTCTCCTGAGCGGACTCATTATGGGCGGAATTTATGCCTTAGTTTCTATTGGGTTGACTTTGATATTTGGAGTTCTCAAGATCGTAAATTTCGCGCACGGCGACTTTGTCATGCTCGGCATGTTCTTGGCTTATTCCTGCTTTCGACAGTGGGGCCTGCATCCGTTCAATTCTGCATTGATCGCATTCCCGGTCTTTTTTGTTGTCGGTTTTCTAATAGAGAGAGGCCTAATCGAGAAAACCCACCGCCGCGAGCAGGACATTCAAATTATCCTAACCCTGGGCATCGCTGCCGTAATTCAGGGATTGTGTACGTTCCTTTTCACTCCTGCTTTTCGCACGGTTACGGTAACGGGTCTGGCGGAGGTAGTGAGCATTGGCTCCCTAGTTATCAGCAAAGCGAAGCTGTTCGGCTTTTTGGCGGCGGTGCTATTTACCTGCCTCTTCGTGGCTATTCTCAAATTCACTTCCCTTGGACGGGCGGTGAGGGCATCGGCGGATAATCCAGTGGGTGCACTTCTTGTAGGCATCGACTTGCCGTTCGTCAGGAGCACCGCGTTTGCGCTTGGCATCGCTACGGTGGGGATGGCCGGTGCCCTCGTGATGCCTTTCTTGAACGTATCGCCAGAGGTTGGTGCACTCTTTACTCTTCGGGCCTTTGTTATCGTTGTTCTCGGAGGTATGGGCAGTATCCAGGGTACTCTTGCCGCCTCGCTCTGTATTGGGCTGCTCGAATCGATGGGTGCAGCTCTCCTATCGGATTCTCTCAAGCAGCTTCCCATATTCTTTGTTTTTGTCGTTGCACTCTATTTGCGTGGCAGTGGCGACATAGATCCTGAGATTAAATCTTACCAGCCGTCCGCGCTTGACCTCCGGCGATGAAGAGGTCGCTTGCGGTAGCTGTATTGATTGTGGTTTCACTGCCGCTGTGGCTGGAAGACTACTACCAGCACATCATGATTCTCGTGTGCCTCTTTGGATATCTCGGAATCTGTTGGAACATCCTCGGTGGACTAGCCGGACAGCTTTCTTTAGGTGCATCATTATTCTTTGGAGCCGGTGCCTACACTTACAGCATCCTTCATTATCGCGAGGCTCTTCCCTTTGGGATGTCCGTAGGCTTGGCTGTGCTCTTGGTCTTGATTCTTGCTATTGCCATTGGAATTCCTACCTTTCGATTTGGACTGTCAGGAGTACAATTCTCGATGGCAACAATTGCTTTCGCCGAGATGGCTCGAATTTTGGTTTTGCACGAGCCCTTTCTTGGGGCCGCTGAGGGATTCAGTCTGCCTTTTCAGAGCGTATATCCATCGAAACTTGAGTACTGCTATATTATCATTGCCTTATTAGTGTCGGCAGCAGTTGCTTTTTGGTGGCTAGAGGGGAGGAATGCTGGCCTAGCGTTGAAGCTCGTAAGGGAACATGAGGCGACGGCTGAGGCAACAGGGATAAACGCGAGGGCTTCTAAGCTTGCTGCCCTATGTATGAGTGCTGCCGGAATCGCGATCGGGGGGATATTCTATGCAGAGTACTTTCTCTATCTGCATCCAGATTCTGAGTTTGGCTTTGATGTTTCCGTCCGCATCGCTGCAGCCTCGATATTCGGTGGTAGAGTCTCTGTGCTTGGGCCTGTAATTGGTTCGGCTATTCTCACGCCTCTTGCTGAGGGGTCGCGCGCTTTAGTAGGAGTCGGGGGACGTGGAGTTCATCAAATAATACATGGTCTTGCACTTATAGTGGCATGCGTGTTCTTCCCTTCTGGGATCGTTGATGGCATTCGGAGGGTAATCTCGGAAGGCCTTAGGCGCTATCATGGTCGCGATGCTTAAGGTGCGCAACATTTCTAAGTCGTTCGGAGGAGTTAGTGTAATCAGGGACCTGTCCTTGACCGTCCTTCCCGGCGAAATCTTAGGTATAATAGGTCCGAACGGAGCAGGAAAAAGTACGCTGTTCAAATTGATTGGCGGTTTCCTCAGAGTCGATTGCGGCCAGATGAATCTCTTAGGTCTCTCTCTTGTGAGGATGGCCCCGTATGCCATCTGCCGAGCTGGTATAGCCTTGACATTTCAGCATCAGCCACCAATACGCTATTTCAAGGTTAGGGATTTATTGTCGTTGGCATGCATGCTAGGTAGATCTAGAAAGATCGCGGATGCTGGTGTCATCGAGGAGCTGGCGCGGGCTTTGAACATAGAGTCAGTGCTGGACTCCGACCTAGCAGCAATAGGACATCCGCAGGTTAAGAGAGTACATCTTGCCCGAGCGTTCTTGACAAAGCCGAAGATCCTCTTTGTAGATGAGATCTTCGCGGGCCAGGACGCTGAAGATTCAAGGATTATATGCAGCTGGCTACTTGAAGCGCGGAGGAGCGGTCTAACCATCGTTCTAGCGGATCACCAGATCGGGTATTTGGCTGCGAGCTGTGATAAGATGGCTTTTCTTGTAGCCGGAAGTATTGATCTCACGGGGCCGACTGAGGAGGTTCTCAATGATTCCGCAGTTCGGCAAGCTTACCTCCTGTGATAGGGAGCTGCTCGTGGCTGACGGAATTAGTACTGGCTACGGGCGAACGGAAGTCATCACCAGGGCGTCCTTCTCTCTAGAGAGAGGTGAAATTGTCAGCCTCGTGGGCCCCAATACAGCGGGAAAGACCACTCTACTCCTTGCTGTTGCCGGTGTTCTGCCAATATGGGAAGGGCAGCTTAGGTTCGAGGGACGGGAGATATCTCAGTCCTCTCCTGCTGAGATTGTTCGAGACGGAATCGTGCTTTGTCCGGAGAAATGGAAAATTTTTCCGACAATGTCGGTGCTCGAGAACCTCCAACTGGGGGATTATCCGAATCATGCCAAACGAGGACAGTCCCGAGAAAATCACTTGGAAGAGATATTGACTCTTTTTCCGGCTCTTCAAAACCGATTGAAGCAGAGAGCTGGAACGTTAAGCGGGGGCGAACAGCAGATGTTGGCTATTTCCAAATCACTGATGTCGTCGCCTAAACTGCTTCTGGTGGATGAGCCAGCGCTAGGTTTGGCGCCGCAAGTTGTTACCAAGGTCACAGAGACAATTGAGACGCTATCGAACCAGGGAATTTCGGTTCTGATGGCTGAGCAGGCAGGGGGCGAAATACGCATTAAGCGTAAGCGCGCCATCAAGGTTGTCGGTGGACGCCTTGTTGGTTAGGTGCTGCGGGATGAGCGTCTGCGGGTCTTGGTGCTAAATAAGCCAGCGCAGCAACCAGTGCCCCCATTAGAAAAAACACAATGGAACAGCGAACGTACCAGTGCTTGCGGTGCAGCACCCGGCTTACGTGATAGTTCTGGTTTGCATACTCCCGCTCCAGTTGGTCGCTAGTTAGAGAGAGAACTTCCTGCTCATACGCGTCTGCCGAAGGGCGAGAGCGGATGTCCTCCCAAAACAATAGGCTAATCCCGCTTGAAGGGAGTCTTGGAAAAAGTGCGACGGCCGCGGATGTAATAGAAACTGCGACCGAGAAGAGAGCAATCCAATAGCCGACAGCCCATGGCATGTGCTTGCCGATATCGCCGATCAGGATTGTGGCGAGCGCCAGGGAGGCGCCCAAGAACGCTCCGGCCTTTGCATCGGCGACAGTCACAAAATGAGCCAAATATTCGTTGATGTCCTTTCCAACACCCTCAAGAGGTGGATTGGCGGCTCCGACTTCGGTCAGTCTCTGGGAATTGGACATCGCGGTCTCCTCCTTTAAGACTCTCAACGGAAATAGTATAGTCCAACAGCCGTGAACCAGGCCATCGCCGCCGACCGGGCACCGTCGCTCATCTTCTGCGGGCCCGCCGGGCACGAGCCGATTCCGCCAGGCGGCGCGGACGCGGTCCCGTTATCGATGACGTTGGGATCGGCGTCCTTACCTGAAAAGCTTCAAAAACACCACGTACAGCACGAAGCCGCTGTCCGGGCCGGCAACAGGGGTGCCGACGTCGAGGTTGACCACCGTCTGCCACGGGCCGACGAACGTGCCGTTGATGCCGACGCCGGCGAGGAGCTCGCGGTCGAGGCCGGTCTCGTCGTCGGTGGCCAGCGCGGCGTCCCCGACGGCTTCGAGGTGGAAGGCCTTGCCGATGTCAAAGCCGTACGAAGCGTGGCCGGCGTAGACCTCGGAGGCGCGCACGCGATTGGTCTGATAGCCGTGCACCCGCGTGCCGCCGAAGAAGCCGAACTGATACTTGCTGAAGCGGTCGAGGTCCGAGCCGCCGGCGTAGTCGAGCTCGAGCCCGACCTTCTGGAAGTAGGGCAGGTACCAGTTCTTGCTCGCCCGGAGATCCCAGCGCAGGAAGTCGCGCTTGTCCTCGTCGAAGTCGGGATTGCCGGGCAACCCCCAGAAGTCCCACTTCGATCGCCGGCTGTAGCTGCCGTTCGCGGCCAGGCCGTAACCCGAACGGGCGAAGCTCGCGCCCAGCTCGAGCGAGTGCATGAGATTGTCGCTGGGGATCACGAAGTCTTTCGCCGTGTCGTCCGCGTCGCTGTAGGTGAACGACAGGATCTCGTACTCCGCGCGCACCTTGACGAAGTCGCCGATCGGGTGGCCGAGCTTGAAGCCGACGCTCGCGGTGCGCTGCTTGATCTCCTGCTCCGGCCGCTCGCGGTCGTCCTCGAAAAAGGTGTCGGAGAACGGCACGGCCAGCGCGAAGACGTCGGCTCCGGCGTCGAACCGGCTGCCGAAGAGGCGCGGCTCGGCGATGTTGGCGGTGAGCAGGGCGCCGGCGAAAAAGGCGTTGAGCTGCTTGCCCGAGCCTTTGAAGTCGAAGGAGAAGTAGTTGACGCCGGCGAGCGGCAGAGGATAGTCCAGCGCGTCGTCGTAGAACACGCCGCCGAGGACGAACAGCTTGTTGGCGTCGAACCCTTCCTTGACCACCCGTTCGCCCTGGTCGTCCTTGACCAGGTAGCGCAGGCCCTTCTCCGTGTCGCGCACCATGGTCACGTCCGAGGACTGGATCTGCTTGCGGGCCTCCACGAAGCCGGCGCCGTTGACCTGCACGTTGGTGAGCCGGGTCTCCCGGTCGACCACGGTGGTGGCATTGACCACGGAGAGGATCTGCTGGCCCACGAGCCGCAGCGGCAGCACGTAGCTCTGGGAGGACCATGGAGCGGGAGCGCCGCCGGCGTCGATCGGCGAATAGATGAGCGTTTCCTCGTTGGAGAGCACCTCACCTTCCAAGCCGACCTGCACGGCCCGGGTGCGCAGACGGGCATAGATCTGCTTGTCTACCCAGACGGACCCCTGGTAGAGCTTGCCGTTCTCGCCGCCACCAGCGGGGGCGAAATCGACCACCCAGGCGTCGCGGCCGTCGACCTTGTCGGAGCCGCGCAGCCGGTAGCGGTACTGCTTGGTGAAGTGGATCTCGAGCGGCAGGGCCGCGGCCTTTTCCGGCTGGATCAGAGGAATCTCGGGAAGCGTCTTCCCCCGCCACTTCACGCCGTTGACGTAGAGCGTCTGCCAGGCCCAATCGGAGCCCGTCTTGGAATCGAAGAAGAACGGCCCTTCGAGGGTTGCCTCGATGGTCCGCGTGCCCGCCGCGGGCTGGAATCGCAGCGAGGTGGTGTTGGTGGCGCTGTAGTGATCGAGCTTGCGGTTCTGGGCGTCCTCGAAAGCCTGCAGCCGCCGCAGGATCTCCTCGACCGGCATCTCGCGCTGGCCCGAGACCGTCACCTTTTCCTCGATGCCCTGCCGTTCGGCCGCCGTCGGCCGGTCGAGGCCGAGCACGGCCACCCGTCCAGGGGAGGCCACCTGCAGCTCGAGCGCCTGCCCGGCGATGCGGCCGCTCGGCGGCGGCACCCGCTGGCCGCCGATCGGGAAGCGCACCGGCCGGCGCAGCTCGGGGTCGTCGAAACGGAGCGTCAGCTCCTGCGTCCCCTGAGGAGCCAGGGCGATAACCCGCAATCCCAGGTCCTCGCCACGGGCGAACGTCCACGCCTCCTCCGCGCCGCTGGGCGAGGAGCTGGGATCGTAGGAGAGGTCCCCCTTGAACTCGCGGGCGAGGAGGGCGAAAGGCGCGAGGACCGGGATGAGCGAAGCCGTCTCGAGTCCCGGCGCCCGGAACAGCGTCATGTCGATGCCGCGCGCGGCATTGCGGGCCGCCTCGGCCAGCACCTCGGAGGGATCGGCCGGCAGAGGCAGCGAATCCACGACGATCGGACGGCCCGGATCGAGGTTCTGCACCGCTTCGACCGCCGCCGGGATCGCCTCCGCGGCTGCCGGCTGGAGCGCCACCGCGTCCACGTACGCCGCCACCTCCTCGGCGTACAGCGCCGCGAGAAGCTTCGGATCGGCGGGCAACGGCTGGGTCGCCACCCGCGCCTCCGCCTGCGCGCCGGTCAAGGCCACGGCGGCGCGCTTGAGGAGAAACGCATACTCGGAGGGGGAAAACTCTCCCGCCTCCGGCCGCCAGACGACCTGGAACCAGGTGCCGTTGGGCGCCTTTCCGGCCGCGGCGGCGGCCACGCGCAGCTCGGCCTGGAGCTGGTCGGACTTCTGCCCGAGCGGCGGCGGCGTACGAAAAACCAGCGTCACCCAGGGCGTGGTCCCGCTGTCGCGCAAGGCGGCGGGAAGCTCGTCGCCGGTGCCGGCCTCGCCGGTGAGAGGCATCTCCCAGGCCACATAGAGAGGGCTGCCGGCTTCGAGGCCGCCGGACGCCTTGAGCGTGCCGGCGATCTCCGCCGGACCGGCGGGAGGGGAAGACGCTGGAGTTGCCGCGGTCTCGGGGTTTTCCGGGTTTTCTGCCGTGGCTGGAACGACGGCGGGAACAGAAGGCTCGATGCGCAAGCCGGCGCAAGGCCGGCAAGGAAACTCGGCGGCTCCCGACGGGAGCGCCAGATAGAGGAGGACGCTGCCAAAAAGGATCGATCTTGCGCAGTGCATGGCAGGATGCATAACACCGCCGCCTCCAGAGGGAATTTCTGCCGCCGTCCTGCTAAGATTGCGGAACTTCCCATGGAATTCTCAGGAAGGCTGACCGCCTTTCCCATCAGCGACCTGCTGCAGTGGGCGAAGAACGAGCGCTGTACCGGAGCGCTGGTGATTCGCCGCAGCGAGCGCGAGAAGCGGATCTACTTCCACGCCGGCGACGTGGTGGGATGCCTCTCGAACGATCCCGCCGAGTTCTACGGCCAACACCTCCTGCTCCAGGGCTTTCTGAATGACGATCAGCTCTTCCGCGCCCTGAGCCACTGCACTCAACACAAGGCCCGCCTCGGCGTAGCGCTCCAGGAACTGGGCCTGCTCGCACCGGACGCCATCCAGCAGACGCTGCGCGCCCAGATCGAGGACGTTATCTGCGATCTCTTCCTCTGGTCGCGCGGCATCTTCTATTTCCAGTCGGAGATGCCGCAGGAGGAGGAGATCCTGCCGGAGCCGATCAACGTCCTGGGACTGATCCTGGAAGGGACGCGCTGGGCCGACGAAGTCGGCCGTATCCGCCGTGTCCTGGTCCACGACGACGTCGTGCTCCGCCGCGGCGAGCGCTGGCCGGGGGACGGGTCGCTCAACGAAGTCGAGAAACGACTCGTCGGCGCGGTGGACGGCCAGCGGACCCTGGGCGAGCTCCACAAGCGGATCCGCGGCTCCTACTTCCGCTTTCTGCAAGGGGCCTTTCGCCTCTGCGTCGGCAGTGTGCTGGATATCGAAGAGGTCCTGGAGGCCGCCGGCACCGGCACCCATGAGATGAGCGTCTATGACCTGCTGCTGGAGCAGGCCACTGAAGAGCAGGCGCTGGTGGCCCGCCGACACATGGCCTTGCCGCTGGACCTTCTGGAGCGCTGCTTTCCGGTTTGGGTGGCCGAGCCCACGCCGGAGGAGCAGAAGCGGATGCCGGCGCGGGCGCGGGACTTCTACGCCCGTTTTGACGGCCGCACCTCACTGGGGGAGGCCTTCTCCGGCGACGCCCGCCTGCGTGGGCGCGAGATGGACCTCCTGCTTCTGCAGTTGCAGAAGGGGCGCCTCGCCATCCTCCCGGCCTCCATCGAGCGCCTCGAGGAAGAGGCCGAAGGGCGCGGCCTGCCGGCCCTGCAACGCTGGTGGCGGCGAGTCTTCAAGCCCGCCGCCGAATGATCCCGCACCTCGCGGGCTCCCGAATCGCCTCATCGCTCACCTTCCTTTTGTAGGACATCGAAAGGAGAGTGACGATGATCCGCAGATGGCGTCCGATGTTTCTCGTCCTCGCGCTACTCCTCATCGGCGCGGCCCTCAACCTCCCCGCCCGGGCTGGAGAGTGCGTAGACGGCGACTTCGAGTGGATGAACCTGGGGGACTGCTGCTGGCAGTTCTATCCTCCTCCCGGCAAGCTGCACCCCATGCGGTGCGTCAATGGGGAGTGGACCTTGTGGGGGAGCTCCTACAAGTGCCCGCCGACCGAGCCGTGCGGGTAATCCTTGGCGTTTAGGGTAGGGGCGGGTCTGGACGGTAGGTTGGGGGCGCGACCCGCCCTGTTGCAATTCCGGCCTCG
>DASYTJ010000033.1:0-26160 GCA_036002325.1 Thermoanaerobaculia bacterium
GGATTGCCCACATCATCCGTTCCGCAGGAGTGGGCTCAGCCCGCAAAGACTGCGCGCGGGACCTCGCAGTTTTGGATATCGGCAGCCGTTGTCTCCGTTCCTTCATCGTAGGCAACTCCTCCTCGCCTGCGTCCCCCCTCGCCCGTCAGGGAGAGGGGGACAGGGGGTGAGGCTTCGGAGGGCAGATCCGTCCGCAGTCTTCAATCCAACCGAATCACTGCTCCTTCTCGAAGAGGCGTCGGAACTCTGGCCGCTCACCACCTCATCTGATACAGCATCCAGTAAACCACAACCCCTGTCACCGAGACGTACAACCAGATCGGCAGCGTCCAGCGGGCGATCCGCCGGTGATGGGCGTAACGCCTGCGGGAGGCGCGCCAGACGGTGATGCCGGCGAGGAAAGGCACCGTCGCGGCGAGAAGCGTATGCGTGGTCAGGATGGCGAAGTAGACGGTGCGGGCGCTTCCGGTCCCCGGGAAGTGCTTGGAGCCGACCTGAGCGTGGTAGATGAGATAGGAGGTCAGAAACAGCGCCGAGCAGACGAGCGCGGCGATCATCACGTTGCGGTGGGCGACGAAGCGACGCCGCCGGATCAGCACGTACGCCGTCACCAATAGGACTGCGGCCACGGCATTGAGGGTCGCGTTGAGGGCTGGGAGATCCTGAACCTGAAGCATGATGCGGCCGATTCTAGCCTGCCCTCAAGCCTGCGCCGGATCCGCGGCTTCCCGGGGCCGCTCGCCGCTGCCGACGCGGGGCGCCAGGGGAATCCAGCGTTGCAGCCACACCAGGAAAAAGAACCAGTGCACGAGCAGCCGCCGCCAGAACGACGGGCGCCAGCGTCCGGCCACGGTGGTGACCACGGCGGCGAACAGCCCCGAGCCGCCACCCGGATGGAAGAAGAGGTCGCGGAAGCTGGGCGTGTAGAAGCCCAAGACGAAGCGCCGGAACATGCGGTAGCGCAGACGCTGCACCCGCGCGAAAGCGGCGAAAGCCGAGCTCGACAGGTCGCTCCGGGCGAGCGCCGCGTCGAGGGCGCGGCCGGCCTCGATACCGGATTCCAGGGCGATCGTCACGCCTGTCGAGAAGACCGGATCGAGGAACGAGCCGGCGTCGCCGGCGAGCAGCCAGCGGTCGCCGGCGTAGGCGCTCACGTAGTAGGAGAAGTCCTTCTCCACCCGCACCGGCCACTCGCGGCGGGCGTCGCGCATCAGGGCCGCCGCGGCGGGCGTATCGGCGATGGCGCGCTGCAGGATCTCCTCGTGCGAGAGCCGCGGCCAGGTGTCGAATACCTGACGCCGCAGCACTACGCCCACGCTCATCAGCTCCTCCGAGATGGGGATGAACCAGAACCAGCCCATGTCGTCGCGGCCGACGATGCGGATGTCCCCGGCGCGGCGGCCCTCCGGCCGCGGCACGCCGCTGTAATGGGCAAAGATCGCGATGTTGGCGAGCTTCGGCTCTTCGACGCGCAGGCGCAGCTTGCGGGCGAGAAGGCCGAGCCGGCCGGAAGCATCCACGACCGCCTGGACGCGCACCGTCCGCCGCACGCCCTCCGGACCGGCGACCTCCAGCGTCGCGCCGTCCGCATCGAACGCGACTTCCATGACCCGATGCTCCTGATGCACCTCGGCCCCGCACTCCGCCGCATGCTGGAGCAGCAGCTCGTCGAGGCGTTCGCGCGGCACCTGCCAGGTCTGCGGGAACGGGATCTCGGGCGAGACGGTGAAGTCGGCATAGCTCTCCGTGCTGCCGTCGCCGGGGCCGAAGCTGGCGCCCCACTTGCGGGTGAAGCCGGCGGCGGCGATCTTCTCGCGCAGACCGAGCTTCTCGAAGGCCTCGTTGCTGGTGGCGAGGAGCGACTCGCCGATGTGGAAGCGGGGGAAGCGATCGCGCTCGAAGAGCGCCACCCGCCGCCCCGCGCGGGCCAGAGTCGTGGCGGCGCTCGACCCCGCGGGGCCGCCGCCGATGACGGCGACGTCATAATCGTGGGCTGGGTGCGACAAGCGAGAGAACTCCTGAGGCAGACGGTTTACAGATCGGGCTTTCTTGCCCGCGTTACCTCACCCCCTGGCCCCCTCTCCTGAAGGAGAGGGGGAAAGAAGAATCTCCAGAGCCCCTCTCCTTCAGGAGAGGGGTTGGGGTGAGGTCACGCGCAGTATAACCGGCCTCAGGCCACCGCCGTCCGCAGCGCCCCCAGGAACGCCTCCATCTGGGGACGGGTGCCGATGGTGACTCGCAGGTAGTTCGGCATGGCCGGAAACCGCCGACCAGGCTCGACGTTGCGCTGCTTCAGGGCGTCGATGACGGAGCCGACGTCCCGCCGCAGGTCCGCCATCAAAAAGTTGGTCTCCGAAGGGATGACCTTGTAGCCCATCCCCTCCAGGCCGGAGCGTACGTACGCCCGGGTCTCACGGTTGAGGCGCCGGCTCCGCTCGACGTGAGCCGAGTCGCCAAGGCTGGCCCGCGCGGCCGTACACGCCATGATGTTGACGTTGTCCCACACGTGCTGCGCGAGCAGAAGGCGGATCGTCTCCGGCTGGGCGACGGCGTAGCCGCAGCG
Organism: Thermoanaerobaculia bacterium; assembly: GCA_036002325.1. Classification (GTDB taxonomy): domain Bacteria; phylum Acidobacteriota; class Thermoanaerobaculia; order Multivoradales; family UBA5704; genus DATARR01. Next base: position 2,564 of record DASYTJ010000033.1, read on the forward strand.
CAGGCCGGCCATACCGTAGACCTTGGAGAACGTACGCGCCACGATCAGGTTGGGCCGGTCCTTGATCTGAGGAATGACCGACTCGTAATCGCCGCTCTCGGCATAGTGGAAGTACGCCTCATCGATCAGCACGCGCGTGCCGGCGGGCAGGCGGTCGAGAAAGGCTCGGACCTCGGCCTTGGGGGTGAGGCTCGCCGTCGGGTTGTTCGGATTGCAGATGTAGATGAGCCCCGCTCCGGCCGGCAGCATGCGCTCGAGGTCGTGCCGGTAATCCGCGGTGAGCGGCACCTTGACGACCTCGGCGCCGGCGGCCTGGGCGTAGCGCCCGATCGCTTCGAAGGTGGGCTCGGCCATGACGAGGGGCTTCCCTGGCCCGGTGAACGCGGCGGCCGCAATCTTCAGGATCTGGGACGAGCCGGCGCCCAACAGGACCTGCTCGCCGGCGACGCCGTGAAGCTTCGCCAGGTCCGCCGTCAAGGCGTCCACCTCCTCGTCGGGATAACGCCAGACGAGATCGAACGATTTGCGCATGGCGTCGAAGGCCGCGGTGGAAGGCCCATAGGGATTCTCGTTCGAGCTGAGCCGTACGATGCCCGAAGCCGTCGCCGGCAACTGCGCGAGCGCCGCCGGCCACTGCGGACGCACCACAGCGGCCGCCGCGCCGGCCCCGAGAATCTGAACGAAACCGCGACGCGAGAGGGAGCTAGAGGTCAAGGCCATGGGACACCTCCCTGTTTTGCGGTTGATTATAGGCTCTGAAATCATCGCACCCCCACCGATCCGTCCGCCCGCCGTTCGACCGCCGGCGCGTAAAGGCCCCGTTCCTCGCGCCGCCACCATGCTCCGGTCTTGCGCTTCGTCGCGGGATCGGTGAACCAGTACTGCCAGAGGACGGCCCGCACTCGCGCGGGCGGCCTGCCGGCGAACGGATCGCGCCGGAAAAGGGAAAGCACGTCCGGGCTCCCTTCGAGCAAGCGGATCTCCGCATTGACCACCCATGGATACTGCCCCCACGGGCCCAGCGAGGCGAACCAGAGATTCCACTCGAAGCGCGGCTGATACGGCGCGTAGATTCCTGGCGCCTCCTTCACGTCCTGAGGCTTGTAGCGGAACGGATACGCGATCCACGTCCTGCCGTCGCGGCTCCCCTGAAACTCGATTTCGTAGCGAGCCCTGGTCATCACGGCGAAGAGGCCGTACTGATTGGCGATGCGGAAAGGAGCGAGGAGCCGCGCCGGCGCCGTGAGTGGCCGTACCCCTGCGGCAAGATAAGGGGCCATGGTGGCGTAGAGAATCCACGCCAGCACGACGGCCGCCGCGGCCATCCGCCAGCGCGGCACTGGACGGACGGTGTCCTCTTGCGGGACGCGCAGACGCAGACGGGCGAGCAACCGGCCATCGAGGAGAAGAAAACCGAGGACCAGGACGAGGTAGTTGAGAAAGGCGTAGTTGGCGGTGAGGATGATCCCGATCTGCAGCGGCGTCACGATGGCGAAGCAGGCGAGGCGGAACGGCCGCGGAAGCCAGGCCAGCCACACCAGACCGAGCTCGACGATCAACGTCAAGAGCGCCGTCCCGGCGTGGAAGCCATGCGAGAGGCGCTGCTGCACGTGCCAGCCGAGCCAGGTCGGCAGCGGACCATTCTCGTAGTACTTGTCCATCGCGGTGAGGTTCCGCCACTGCTCCTCGCCGCTCAGCAACTTCACGATGCCCGACTCGAAATAGATCCGGAACCATTCCCAGCGCAGCAGAAAGAGGCTCGCCCGCGACGGCGGCTGGTCCGCTCCCAGGCCAGGGCGCAGACCGCGCGGCGCGAAGAACAGGCTGAGGAAAGCGGCCTCCAGGAGCATGCCGTCCGATTGATAAGAGGAGAAATCCTGCGCCGCGCTGATGAACGAAAGGAAGAGGACGAGGCAGACCGCGATCGTGAACCGCGGCCACACGTTGAGCACCAGCAGAACCGACGCGATCAGTCCGCCCCACACCAGCGCCATCAGCGCGGCGTTTCCGGAACCGAGCCAGAGCACCGTCGGCACGTAATAGAAGCGGGATAGTCCGGGAAGGATCCGCGCGACGTCCTTCAGATAGGCATCGGCGGGGAGGATACCGTCCGGTCCGATCAGGCCTTTGATTTGAAACGCGAGCGAGTAGAAGGCGGAGAAGAAGATCAGCCCGAGACAGCGCAGGAAGATCCATCGCGGCCAGATCACGCCCTGATCGCCGGTCGGGCCGGGACCGAAGAGATGGAAAAAAGGGGAGCCCCGCGGTTCGTTGGTCGCGTCGGAGCTCAGCATGCCGCGGAGATCCCGACTCCCCCACCGCGCCGCCGCATCCAATCCGCCACGGCGAACGGCAGATAGCAGAGGAGGAACAAAGTCAGGGCCAGAGCCTCCAGACTGACGAGGTAAACCGGCCAGGGTCCCAGGTAATCGAGCAGACTCGGCAGCGCCGGCTTGCGGCGGAGATAGCCGTAGTTGGTGTCGAGGAGCAGATTCAGGATGGCCGTCACCACGGCGTACAACTGCAGCCACAGAAACGCCCGCACCAGCGAGCGCGGATAGGGACGCATCGCGAGGCCCAGCGTGAGAAAAAGCACGGCGGCGATGAGGCCCGCGTGGGCGATGTGGAACGCGAAGAAACCCGGATCGGGAAAGCCCACTTCGAGATCCGGCGTGATCACCGCCTGCAGCGTGCCGGCGAGGCCCCAGAAGTAGGTCAGCTCATAGGACAGCCGGTGCCGCCAGATGAGCGCCGCGACGCAAGTGAAAGTCGCCCAGTCGCAAAGGTGCAGCGGCAGGTTGTCTTTCAGATTCATGCCGGGGCCCATGCCCCAGATCGTCATGACGATCTGGTCGAGAAGCAGCACGGCGGCGAAGGTCCAGGCGATCGGCTTTGCCAGGCGATCTCCTCCCGGCCTGCGAACCAGCCAGGCCAGAAACATGGGAAGCGCGAAGGTCAGGAAGAGGACCGTCAGATGCGCCGGCCCGAAGAGGACGAACCGAGGAGCGGAGGGCGTGGCCATTCAGGAGCCGCGAGCCGTCGAGCGCACGAACACCACCTGATTTTTCACCCGGCTGAAGCCGAGCCGTTCATAGAAGGCGTGGGTCCTTTCGCGAACCACGTTGCTCCGCACCCGGATCATGCCGTATCCATGACTGGCAGCCCAATCCATGGCCGCGTCGACAAGGGCCGCCCCGATGCCGCGGCTGCGCAGAGCCCCGTCGACGACCAAGCCGGTGATCAGAGCGAACGGTTCGCTGTCGATGTAGTGGGTCCCCACGACCTGCAACCAGCCGGCGACGGTGCCCCCTTCCTCTGCGACCAGGATCGAGCCGTCGGGCCGGTCTAGGATGTCGCGCAGCCGAGCCTCGGTCTCTTCGGGACGGCTGGGATAGCCGAGCTGAGTCGCCAGATCGGCGATGGCGGGGGCGTCGGAGAGACGGGCTTCGCGGAGTAGCAACCTCTCCCGCCCCCTACTCCCCCCGCCGCGCCGTCAGGACCGCCCGCAACAAGTCCTCCGGCATCTCCTCGACCTCGGGTGCGCCGCTCTCGGGCTCGAAGACGCCCCGGCTCAGCTCGATCGTCCTCTTGTAGCTCTCCAGGTAGTTGACGCACGACGGGCAGACGGCGAGGTGGCGCTCGAACTCCTCGACGGTGACCGCCGGCAGCTCGCCCGCGACGTAGGCCCAGAGAAAGTCGAGGACCTCCTTGCAGGTCACTTCCTCGCCGGTGCGCATCCCTGGCTCCGCGTCGCTCATGCCGCCGCCCATTCTTTCAGATGGGGATCGAGCAGCGTCCGCAGCGCCTGGCGGGCGCGGTGGAGCCGGATCTTCAACGCGTTCTCGGAGACCTCCAGCAGCCGTGCGGCTTCCTCGGTGCTCAGCTCCTCGATGTCGCGCAGGATGAGCGCCGTGCGGTAGGTCTCCGGCAGCCGGTCGATCGATTTCCTGACGAGGTCGCAGATCTCCCGCCGCTGGAGCAGGGCGTCCACGGGCTCAACCCACTCCCGGGAAGGATGATCCACCTGATGGCCGTTCTCCTGGAAACGCGGCAGCAGGTCTTCGATCGCCTCCTCGGGACGGCGCTGCCGGGAGCGCAGGCGCATCAGGCAGGCGTTGACCACGATCCGGTGCAGCCAGGTCGAGATGCGGCTCGAGCCCTCGAAGCGGTCGAGCGACCGAAAGGCGGCGAGGAGCGCCTCCTGAACGGCGTCGCGGGCGTCCTCCTCGTCGCGCACCAGCCGCCGCGCTACCGCCAGCATGCGGCCTCCGTGGTCGCGCAGCAGGCGCTCGAAGGCCGCTTCCTTGCCGGCGCGCAGCTCGGCCAGAAGATGCCCCTCCTCGTGACCCGCTGAGGGCCGAGCGGACGTCTCCGGTAGTGAAGTATCCACGCGGAGTGGAATATAGCAGAACCCGGCATGTCGCTTGGATGCCGGAGAGGGCAGGAGGTTTCAGGGGAGGTGAGGCCTACGCCGCCTCTTCCTTCACTCCGGCGATGAATTCGCGCAGCGTCTTCTTGGCGTCGCCCAGCACCATCATGGTGTTCGGCCGCACGAACAGGTCGTTCTCGATGCCGGCGAAGCCGGTGCTCATGCTGCGCTTGAGCACGATGACCGCCTTCGCTGCGTCGGCGTTGAACACCGGCATGCCGTAGATCGGGCTGCCGGGGTTGGTCTTCGCGGCGGGATTGACCACGTCGTTGGCGCCCACGACGAGGGCCACGTCCGTGCGCGCGAACTCGTCGTTGATGTCCTCCAGATCGTAGAGCTGGTCGTAAGGTACGTTGGCCTCGGCGAGCAGCACGTTCATGTGCCCCGGCATACGGCCGGCCACGGGATGGATGGCGTACCTCACCGTCGCGCCGTGGCTCTCCAGCGCCTGCGCCAGCTCGCGCACCGCGTGCTGCGCTTGCGACACCGCCATGCCGTAGCCGGGGACGACGATCACCGACTGCGCCGCCTGCAGCACGCCGATCGCGTCCTCCACCGTCGCCAGGTTGTAGTTGGCGGCCGGGCCGCCCGGTCCGCCGGCGGCGGCCTGCACCTCGCCGCCGAAGGCACCGAACAGGACGTTGGCGAACGAACGGTTCATGGCCTGGCTCATCTTGAGCGAGAGCAGCAAGCCGGAGGTGCCGTCGAGCGCGCCGGCGATGATCAGCACGTAGTTGTGCAGAGCGAATCCGGTCGCGGCCGACGCCAGGCCGGCGTAGGAGTTGAGCAGCGAGATCACCACCGGCATGTCGGCGCCGCCGATGGGGATCACCGCCAGAACGCCCACCGCCAGGCCGATCACGCCCATGGCGTAGAAGAGCGCGGCGCGGCTGGGATCCATCACCACCAGCACAAGAAGCACGAGCGCGCCGAAGAACATCGCGATGTTCGAGACGTTCTGGCCCTTGTAGGTCACGGGCGCACCGGTGATCAGCCCCTGCAGCTTGCCGAAGGCCATCAGACTGCCGGTGAAAGTCAGGAAGCCGAGGAACACCTCCAGCCCCAACGCGCCCATGGTGAAACGGTCGATCCCTTCCCCGCCCATTCGATAGTGATATTCCGAGACGCCCACCAACGCCGCCGCCAGACCGCCGAAGGAGTGGGAGAGCGCGATCCGCTCCGGCATCTTGGTCATCGGGATCCAGATCGACATCGCGGCGCCGATGGCCGAGCCCACCATCAGGCCGATGGCGATCCACCGGAAGGTGAGGATCTGGTTGAACAGCAGCGTCGCCACCACCGCCAGCAGCATGCCGAAGGAGCCCATGAGGTTGCCCCGTCGAGCATGGACAGGGGACGACAGGCCCTGCAGAGCCAGGATGAAGCAGGCCGACGCGACGAGATAGCTGAACAGCAGCCAGGGGTTCAGGCTCATTCGCGCTCCCCCGGCTTGCGCTTGAACATCCGCAGCATGCGGTCGGTGATGAGGAACCCGCCGACCGTGTTGATCGTGGCGCAGATGACGGCGATGAAGCCGAGCACCGTGCTGAGCTTGCCGAGACCGCCCCCGGCCGCCACCAGCGATCCCACCAGCGAAATTCCGGAAATCGCGTTCGTGCCCGCCATCAGCGGCGTATGCAGCAGCGGCGGCACCTTCGAGATGACGTGGTGGCCCAGGAAGCCCGCGAGGACGAAAATGTACAGACCGAAGAGCAGCTCGTTGGACATAAGCATCCTTCTATAGAGTTCGACCGGGGGAATGCTAGCACTTCCCTCGCGGCGCGACGGGGGAAGCGATCCCGGCCCCCTCGGCGGCTCAGGGAAACTGACTTCACGCCAGAGCAGTTGCCCTGCGGTACCGCCGACTTCTTTGCGGCGCTGTCCTAACCGGAGATCACAATCTCAATAATGGCCGCACCCGCGATGGTGCTTGTGGTGGCCGCGACCATGCCCGCGATGGCCGCGGTAGCTGTCATGACGATCGTAGCGGTCGTAACGGCCGCTGTCGTAGTAGCCCCGGTGGTCATCGTACCGGTCGTAGTAGCCCTGATCGTAGTCCCGATCGTGATAACCCCGGTCGTACTGGCCGCCATAGTATCCATCGCCGCCGGAATAGCCGCCATAGCCGTAACCGTCGTAGCGCGGGGCGTAACGGCTGAAGGCCCAGTACGGATCGACCCTGTAGTTATAGAAGTGGAAGGCTACGAGCGGGCAGGACTCGTGGTGGTAGTAGTAGCCGCCGTCGTGGAAGCAGTAGCGGCTGCAGCGGTGCCCTCGATAGCTGATCGGCCGGTCGTACCGGTAGTAGTAGGCCGGTCCATACCCATACCCGAAGCTCGGCCGTCCGAAGACGAACGAGATGTGGGCGGCGCCCACGCGGAAGGCTGTGCCGATCGCGAACCAATCGTGACTGGCCCGCGCCGGCGAGACGAGACTTGGAGCGATCATCATCGCTCCGCAGAGGAGTGCGATCATGAGCCTCTTGCGCATGGCTTTGAAACCTCCTGGCAGCCGGCGCTTCCATAAACCGTGCCAGAGAAGCTTGCAAGGCGTCCCTGCGGACTCGCCGTTGCGCCGAGAGCCTGTCGTCCACCTCGGTGGACGGCGAAGGACTCTGCGGATGTCATCACGCTTAAGCGAGCCACCGCCATCCCCATGTATTCGCCTCCTGCTATGATCGACTGGCGCGGCTGCCCCGCGGATCCTGGAAAGCTGGCGGGCCAGAGCCGCGCGAATCGGGGGGCAGACGTCATGAAGCTACAAGTCAACGGCAAGGAACACGACGTTTCCGTGCCGGCCGACATGCCGCTGCTGTGGGTGCTGCGCGACGTGCTCGGCTTGACGGGGACCAAGTACGGCTGCGGCATGGCGCAGTGCGGCGCCTGCACCGTCCACTTGGACGGACGGGCGCAGCGCTCCTGCGTGCTGCCCGTCTCACGGGCGGCTGGGCACCGGATCACGACCATCGAGGGGCTCGACCCGCAAGGCGCGCATCCCGTGCAGCGGGCCTGGACCGATCTCGACGTGGTGCAGTGCGGCTATTGCCAGCCGGGGCAGATCATGGCCGCGGCGGCGCTGCTCGAGGAGGTGCCGAAGCCGAGCGATGCCGACATCGACGCGGCCTTGAGCGGCAATCTCTGCCGCTGCGGCACCTATCAGCGCATCCGCGCCGCCGTGCACCGCGCCGCCGACCTGGCGGCGAAAGGAGAGCGCTCATGAGCGCCGCCGGCCTTTCCCGCCGCACTTTTCTCGCCACCTCCGCCGCCGCGGGCGGCGGCCTGCTCATCGGACTTTCCCTGCCGGACGGCCTCAAGCGGCTGTTCGCCCAGGAAGCCGCGCCTGCGGCGCCGAGGCCCGTGCCCAACGCCTTCATCCGCATCGCGCCGGACGACACCGTCACCATCCTTCTCAAGCACTCGGAGATGGGCCAGGGAGTCTCGACCTCGCTGCCGATGGTGATCGCCGAGGAGCTCGAGTGCGACTGGAGCAAGGTCCGCTTCGAGCACGCGCCGGCGAACATCGTCTACGCCCACACGGTCTTCCGCGCCCAGATGACCGGCGGCTCGACTTCCACCTGGGAGTCGTTCGACCAGCTCCGCGCGGCCGGCGCGGCGGCCCGCGAGATGCTGATCGCCGCCGCCGCCAAGCAGTGGGAGGTGCCCGTCGGCGAGTGCCGCGCGGAGAACGGCTTCGTGATCCACGGCGAGCGCCGGCTCCGTTTCGGCGAGCTCGCCGCCGCCGCCGAGAAGCTGCCCGTGCCGGCCGCGCCGAAGCTCAAAGATCCGAAGGACTGGAAGATCCTCGGCCGGCCGACGCACCGTCTCGACAGCGCCGTCAAGGTCACCGGCAAGGCGGAGTTCGGCATGGACGTGCGGCGTCCGGGCATGCTGACGGCTCTCGTGGCGCGCTCGCCCTGGTTCGGCGGCAAAGTGAAGCGCTTCGACGCCGGCAAGGCCAAGGCCGTTCCGGGCGTCGTCGACGTGATCCAGATCCCCTCGGGCGTCGCCGTGGTGGCGGAGAGCTTCTGGTCCGCCCGCCTGGGGCGCAACGCCTTGGAAGTCGATTGGGATCCGGGAAGCATGGCCGGCCACTCGACCGCCGCACAGCTCGAGGATTTCCGGAAACGGGTGCAGACCGACGGCCCCGTGGCCGCGTCCAAGGGCGACTTCGCGGCGGCGTTCGGCAAGGCGGCCAAGAAGGTGGAAGCCGTGTACGAGGTGCCCTATCTCGCGCACGCCATGATGGAGCCGCTCAACTGCACGGCCGAGGTCAAGGCCGGCTCCTGCGAGATCTGGACCGGCACGCAGTTCCAGACCGGCGACCAGGCCGCGGCGGCGAAGATCGCCGGCGTCAAGCCCGAGCAGGTCAAGGTCAACACCCTGTTCCTCGGCGGCGGTTTCGGCCGGCGGGCCAACCCGCGCTCGGATTTCGTCTCCGAGGCCGTTCACCTCGCCAAGGCGACGGGCCGGCCGGTCAAAGTCGTGTGGACGCGCGAGGACGACACGCGGGGCGGCTACTACCGTCCGATGTGGGTCAGCCGCGTACGTGCCGGCCTGGACGGCGACGGCAAGCCGGTCGCGTGGGCGCACACGATCGTGGGTCAGTCGATCCTCGCCGGCTCGCCGTTCGCCTCGATGATCAAGAACGGCATCGACGAGACCTCGGTCGAAGGCGCCGCCGACGCCCCCTATATTGAGTCGATCCCCGACCACCGGGTGGAGCTCCACAGTCCTGAGTCTCCGATCCCCGTCCTCTGGTGGCGCTCGGTGGGTCACTCGCACACCGCCTTCGTCGTCGAGAGCTTCGTCGACGAGCTGGCCCACGCCGCCGGCAAGGACCCGGTCGATTTCCGCCGCGAGCTGCTGCCTCCGGACTCGCGCCGGCGCCGCGTGCTCGACAAGGCCGCCGAGGCCTTCGGCTGGGGGAAGCCCCTGCCGGCGGGGCACGCGGCCGGCATCGCCGTGCACGAGTCGTTCGGCAGCGTCGTCGCGCAAGCGGCCGAGGTCTCCGTCGACAACGGGCGCATCCGGGTTCATCGTGTCGTCTGCGCCGTCGACTGCGGTCCGGTAGTCAATCCCGACGGCGTCGAGGCGCAGATGCAGTCCGGCATCGTCTACGGCCTCTCGGCCGCGCTCTATGGAGAGATCACTTTCCGCGACGGCCAGGTCGAGCAGTCCAACTACCATGACTATCCGGTGCTGCGCCTGAATGAGATGCCGCACGTCGCGGTGCACATCGCGAACAGCGACGAGAAGATGGGCGGCGTCGGCGAGCCTGGCACTCCGCCGATCGCGCCGGCCGTGGCCAACGCCGTCTTCGCGCTGACCGGCAAGCGCCTGCGGCAATTGCCGCTGCGCCTCACTTGAGGGAGCTTGGACAATGCGGAAAGCGACTCGAATCTTTTTCCTGCTCGCCATCGCCGCCGGGGTTGTCCTGGCGTTCAGCGCCGCCTCCGGTCAGGACCGCCAGGCGGACGCCGTGCAATCCTTCGCCGTCGTGCAGAAGGTTCTCCAGCATCCACGTTGCCAGAACTGTCACATCCCGGGCGACGCGCCGTTGCAGTTCGATGAAGGGCTCGTGCACGCCCAGAACGTCAAGCGGGGGCCGCACGGGAAAGGAGCGCCGGGGCTCGGCTGCCACACCTGCCACGCAGAGGGCAACCCGCCGGCGAGCTACGGCCCGCACATGCCGCCCGGGGCTCCCGGATGGGAGCTGCCGCCGCCGGAACACAAGATGGTCTTCATCGGCTTGTCGGGCGGCGAGCTGTGCCGGCGCTTGAAAGACAGGACGCAGAACGGCAACCGCGACTTGGCCGCGCTGCGCGAGCACCTCGACACCGGCCTCGTGACCTGGGGCTGGGACCCCGGCGTCGGCCGCAAACCGGTCGACGTGCCGCGCGCTGAGTTCATCGCGGCCTTCGAGAAGTGGGCGAAGGCGGGCGGGCCGTGCCCGGAGCGGTGACGGAGGCACAGCCTTTGTAGTAGGGGCGCAGCATGCTGCGCCCGGCTACGGGGGCTTCCGCGCCACGAAGTAAATCGCCGAACCGATCCGCCGCAGGAGCGGCTGCGGCGCGGTGAGGTGCACGTAGTACGAGCCGGCCAGCCTGCGGAGGATGCCGCCCCACTCCGCGACCTCGAAGCCGGTTTCTTTCAGCTTGCGCAGCCAGAAGCGGCGCGACTGCTTGGTGACGTGCGTCGGATCCTTGTCGAGGAGATGGACGAGCCAGCCGAGCGGTCCGTCGTAGACGGGAACGACTCCGATCAAATAGCCGCCGGAGGCGAGGTGCGCATGAAGCGTGCGGAGAGCACCGTCGAGATCCGGAAGGTGCTCGAGAACGTCCCACGACACGATGACGTCCGGAGCAGGCTCGGCGTTCAGGGTCTCCAGCGATCCGAGATGCAGACGCGCGATGCCGGTTCGCTTCCGCGTCTGCTCCACTCCGAAGGTGTTGACGTCGCAGCCGGCGCAGTCGTACTCATCACGCACCGTCTCCAGAAAGCGACCCAAGCCGACGCCGAGCTCGAAGAGCCGCGCGCCGGGTTGCGTGTAACGCCGCAGGAGACGGCGATAGAAGGCGAGCTTGCGCGGCGGGTTCTGGGCCGCGTAGTCGGGGTAGTTTTCGGCGTAGTAGGCTTCCGCCTCTCCGGCCGCGCTCACCTGCCGAAGCGCCTCCGGAAGAGCAGCAAGAGAGTCTCCTTGACGGTGGCGAGCACCTTCATCTTGCTCTGCCCTTCCTTGCGGTCGTAGCGCAGGACGAGCGGCACCTCGGTGAAGATGGCGCCCTGCTCGCGGAGACGCAACAGGATGTCGACCATGCAGGCGAAGCCGCGCTCGGAGATGAACTCCTGGCCGTGCTTCTCGACGAGCTGCATCAGCATTCCGGCCCGGTACGCCCGGTAGCCGCAGGTGTAATCGCGCACGCCGGCCGTGGGGAAGACGGCACGGAACAGCCAGGAGGCCCCGTTCGACAGCGCCTTGCGATAGAGCGCCAGGCCGCGGACGTGGCTGCCATGGCGATAGCGGCTCGCGATCACCACGTCGTTGCCTTCACGGATGAGGCGCGCCATGCGGAAGACGAGGCCGGCCGGATGGGTGTTGTCGGCGTCCATGACAATCACAATGTCGTCCGGTTGAGCCTGCCGCACCGCCGCCAGCAGGCCGGTGCGGAGCGTCTCGGCCAGACCGCGGTTCACCGGCTGGTCGAGGAGCGTCACGCGGCGAGTGCTCTCGTAGCCGCGCACGATCGCGGCCGTTTGGTCGGTGCTGCCGTCGTTCACCACCAGAATCGCGAAATCGGCGTCGCCGGATCCGAGCTCCCGCAGGAGATCGTCGAGCAGGGGAGCGATCGAGCCCTCCTCGTTGTAAGCGGGCAGGACGACCCACATGCGATGGGCCTGGGCTGGCGATTCCTGCAGCATGAGCTTTGCGGGGTCTCGGACGGGCGCTTCAGAAGCCTAGCACGTTCAATTATGATCCCGGAGCATGCCGCGCGCGCGACCTCACCCCCTGGCCCCCTCTCCTGAAGGAGAGGGGGTAATGAAAACCGAAATTCTGGAGCCCCTCTCCTTTAGGAGAGGGGTTGGGGTGAGGTCAAGCTGGCTCCTCGCCGTCGTCCTGGCTCTGGCCTTCAGTCTCCGGCTCTGGATGATCCTGGTGCTGCCGCGCTACTTCGACGACCACTACATCTTCAACAACATCATCACCTTCCTGAACGGCTCCTGGCGGCCCCGGCACGCCTATTACGGCAGCCTCTCCTACCTGCCGCAGGCCTTCGCCCTCAAGCTTTGCGACTGGCTCCATTCCCTGACCGGGATCGGCGCCTTCGCGGTCCGCGGCGGGCCGATCGAAGGCTTCACGCTCGGCGCCTTCCGCATCATGCGGATGTTCGGCCTCGCCTATGCCCTGCTCAGCATCTGGGTGATCTATCTCGTGGGCCGGCGGCTGTTCTCGCCGGCGGTAGGGCTGATCGCGGCGGCGGTGCTGGCCGCCTACCCGCAGCACCTGAGGAGCACGGCGCAGCTCAAGCCCGACATGCTGGTGCTGATGTTGACCGTCGTCACGCTGTACTGGACGATCAGCGTCGTCCGCGATCCACGGCTCTCACGTTTCCTGCTGGCCGGCGTCGGCGTAGGGCTGGCGACCGCGGCCAAGTACATCGGCGTCGCCGCAGCTCTGCCGCTGGCGGTCTGGGCGCTGTGGGCCGGCTTCCACCATCGCCGGCTCTGGGGCCGCTTGGTGCTCGCGGGAGTGGCATCCATCGTCACTTTTCTGATCTTGAACCCTTTCTTCGGCACCGTCTTCCGCTTCGCGCCCCACCTGGTCAAGTTCTACTCGGCGCGGGCCCGCAGCGAGCGCAGCGATCATTGGGTGGTCGTGCGCGGCGAGGTCAACTTCCTGGCCGCGCAGCACGGCTGGCTTCTCGGCGCGCTGCTCTTTGTGGGCATCGCCTCTCTGGCGCTTCGGTTCTGGCGGCAGAAGGAGAATGGCGAGCCGCTGCTGCCGCTCAGCCTGTGCCTCGGCTATCCGGCGCTCTACGCCGTCGGGATGAGTCTGTTCCGCACCCATAACCTGCTGCCGGCTCTGGCCGGAACGGCGCTCGTCATCGCCTGCGGAGCGGTCTTCGGTACGGAGCGGCTAGGACGGCGCCGCGCGTCCCTGGGCTCCCCGGCGGCGATCCTCGTCGTCTCGTCGCTGCTCGGCGCCTACCTGCTCATCCGGCCGGTTACCTCCGCTTACCGGCAGCTCATTCCCAGCACCTGGGCTTTCGCCGGCAAGACGCTGCGCGCGCGGCTCGCGCCCACGGGATCGCGAGCTCACCAGGTGGCCTATGAGCCGGCTGACGTCAAGCTCGGATTCTCGGCCGGCGGGCAGCGCATCGCGGTGCCGAGCCTGGCCGCGCTGGCACCGGCCCGGCTCGACCTGACCGACGCCGAAGCGTTCCCGCTCGCGCGGACCGAGGGACCTCGAGCGAGCTTCTATAAGGGACGCCGGCAGAGGCTCTCGCAGCGATGCGTCGTGGAGGTCCGCCCGCGGCTCTTTCAAAGCCGCGGCGCGCCGATTCTTCTTCTCCTCCACCCCTGGACGCCGGCCGGGCCAGCGGTTCCCATCGGACTCCGGCGCTCCGGAAGTCCGCCGAACGAGCTCATCGGTCGTTTTCCGGCGGACCTCACCGCGGGCGAGGCGCTGTCGCTCGAGCTCATACGCCCCGCGCCGGCGGCGGCGGCGACGGTGCTGTTGCAGCCGGGAGACCGGAGCCTCCCTCTGCAGTTTGCCGCCGCCCGCCGCCGCAAGGTCCGGTTCTCGACGCCCCGCTTCCGCTACAGCACCGGGCTTGCCGAGATTCACCTTTCAGTCGCCGCGGGCGCCTACCCGAGGAATTTCCAGTTGCAACTTCGTCGCTGGGAGCAGGCGCCCTGTCCGTGACTACCAGAGCCTTTTCCGCGTCAAGCTGAAGACCGCGAAGTCGCCCGGCTCATACCGCACGAACGCATTCCACAGCGGGCCGGCGGGGGCCTTCTTTCAATGTTTGAAGCCGCCAAGCATTGTTTTTTCCGTTCAAACAATGCTCGAGCCGAAAAACATTGCGTGTGAAGCCGCCGGCACATTGTTTTCTGGCTCCAAACATTGTTTGAGCCGAAAAGACAATGGAAGAACCGAAAAGACAGTATTCTAGCAGCCCCAAGCGCTGGCTTGGCGCCAGATCGGCTTAGTCGGCCACCTTCTCGTCCTCAAGAGAGGACGTATTCGCCACGATGTGGCTCCGGCCTAAGATGATGGCCACAAAATCACTATTTTGGTATTGACAAGCTGTTTCTGGTCGTATAGCCTGTCTTCGTTGTCGCAGGATACGGCAGTCAATCGCATCTCGGCGGCATGGAGCCTGCCGGGGTCTAGAAAGGAGGAAGGCGAGATGGACAGATGTCGGGGACCTCCCTCGGGAGGAGTCGAGCAGGCGAGCCAGGAACCCCGTGCGCCGCAGGGCGGCGGGTGCAGGAAAGCCGGCCATCGGACCGCGGGATGTCCTGGTGGGACGTAACGGCTGTACGAAGAAGAAACGACGTTCAACCTTATGAAAGGAAACAGACCATGAGAAAGTCACAGACGTTCGCGAAGAAGATCACCGAGTGGGAGCTGCTCAACGCCAACATCCAGCCGCACCTGGCGGAGATGCCGCACCTGCAGGAGATCGTAACGGCCATCGAGGCGCTCATCGCCGAGGCGAAAGTCCTCGACGGCGAGCAGGAGGTGGCCCGAGGGCGGTTGCAGGACATCGTCCACCGGCGCCAGGACGTGGAGAAGCGTGGGGAGACCCTGCGCCGCCGGGTGGCCGCCCATCTCAAGGGAAGCTTCGGCTTCAGCAGCGACGAGCTGGTGAAGTTCGGAGTCCGTCCCCGGCCGACGGGTCCGCGCAAGCGCAAGACGCCGGCAACGACGCCACCGACTCCGGCTCCCGAAGGCTAGTCCCTGACCCGCAGTAGACAGCAACACCCCGAGGGGGCGGCCCACCGCGGGCCGCCCCTTTCGGGCGTCGTGCTCTCTAGAGTCAAGAGGACATCCAGTCCCGACACCGCGAGTATGTTGTCGCTTCGAGGGTGGCGCCACGGGGCTGGTTGCGGCTCCTCGGGCGACACCCCGTCGCTCGTAGTGCTGTATACTCCCCTCGTGGATCGAGAGCGTTACCGGAGCGAAGTTTTTCGCCTCGCTGACATCCTGCGAGACGAGATCCGGGAGAAGGGTGTGTCCATCCGTTCCCTTGAACAGAAGATGGGAGTGGGCAACTCCGTCTATCAGAGGGTCCTCAAGGGCAGGGTCGCGATGACGGTGGACACCCTTCTCCAAATTGCCGACGCGCTCGACATGGATTGGCGGGAGCTCTTCCGGAGAGCCTACTTTGCGTCCTCCGAGTCATCGCCGGAGCCCATCAACAACCAAGACGAGCTTGAACAGAAGGTCCTGGAAATCCTGCGCCGGCATGGTGTTCTCCCGGACCCCGAAGCGGAAGGCTAGGGAGCAAAAAGCGCCGGCTCGAAGCGCAACCCGGAGTGCCAAGGGAGCTGCTCCAGGAACGTTCGGACCCGTTCGATCATCGACACGTTGACCGACCGCAGCCGGCAAGCCTCGCGCACGAAGAAGAGCGCCCGGATCGCTTCCCGCTCGACGTCCAGATCTTCGAATGCCTCGTGCATCTCTTCGGCCAGCTCCAGCACCTGGGTGGCTTTGCCCTGCCGCAGCCACACCGCTGCCAGTTCCAGGCCCACCATGGCGGCGTCGTAGAACTGCTCCGACTGGAGATATTCCTGCCGCACCTCCGCGAAAGCGCGCTCCGCTCGCGCCAGTCGGCCGAACCCGACATGAATCTTCCCTTCAACCCAACGCAGCTTTAGGAGGTTGAGCGGCTCGGTGTCGAAGGCCTCACGAAGTCCGCTCTGAAGCAGTCGGCGGCTGGCCTGCTTGTACTCTCCACAGTCCGTCAATGCGTCGATGGTACTCAGTGCCGAGGACCGCTCGAGCTGAGGGTCCCGGCCGGGCTCGAGGAGAGCGGAGCCCTTCTGCAGAAGGGCGCAGGCCTCGCGAGGTTGGCCGCAGAGATGGGTACCGATACCTTTTTTGATCAATGCCCGGCCCGCAAGGTGAATCTCGCCGGCCTCCAGATAGAGACAGTGGACTTTGTCGAGCAGGATGAGGGCCTCGTCGAGCCGCCGCTGCGCTCTCCGGAGAGAAGCCCACAGGTCCAGCACCCGAGCTTGCAGGAGCGGATCGCCCGTCCCTTCCTCTTCCAGGATCGTCCAGGCTTTCGAGAAGGCCACGGCGGCTTCGGAGAGCTGGTCGTTGACTCGGTGGGCGTTGCCCAGCTCGGCGAGCGCGCGGGCTCGGAGATCGGCGACGAAGCCCGGCCAGGGATATTTCTCGGGCTTGAGGTGCTGGGCCATTCTCGCGGCGCTCTCTGCCAGCTTCAGCATCCGCTTCGGATCGCTGAAACGGGCCTCGTAGCTCTTCCGCAGCAGGGCCTCGCATAGGGGCCAGCCGTGGAGAGCCCTGGCGTCGCTCCACGGGATTCTCTCGTCCCCGATGCCATCGGCCTGGTCGAGGAGAGTGAGAGCCCGCTCCATCTTCGCGGTCTCCTGCCGCCACCGGCGCGTCAGTTTCCGGGCCATCGCGCCGAGCCCGGCCAAGGCCGCGTCGTACTGTTGTTCCGGGACCGGCTCCGCGAGGGTCCACGGCTCCTCCGCGAGGAGCGGCTCGGCCAGGGCCTTCATCCGGCGCTGGCAGTGAGTGCAGCCAGAGAGTAAATGGAGCAGCACCTGCTGCCGGCTGGCCGAGTCCAGCCGGCCGGCGAAGAAATCCCTGATCTCTCCCTTCCCGAGATGGAACATCTAAGAGCCTCCGAACGATACGAATTCACGCTGGCACTACAGAATTGTCTCACATGGTTGCCTCCGAAGAAAACCTCCCCGGAGGAACGGGCCGGCCTGCCGTCCTCCGGGAGGCTCCCGGCTCGGTGCCATCCTTTACTTCAAGGTTGTTTGCGCCGCACCGGACCCATTCTGCCCCTCATCTCGAACGGAGCGGGTAGGTCTCTGGGTTGGAGGCCCGCCCTTGATGCAACGGCCATCGGGATCGATGTGCGAGCAGTCCTTCAAGACCGCAAGCTCTTGGTCGAGGCCGAGCCATGCGAACACACGCGGGCGGAGGCCATCCGCCCAATCCCAGGTTCCCCATCCGGCGGCCCCGGCCGGGGAGGCCAAGGACACAGCGAGCACGCCTATCATCACGGCTCCAATACGGACGCATCTCCTCGGAAACATACCCTTCTCCTTCTTACCGTAGCTCGCTCGTAGGGCCGAAATTGGCTCCGGCGGCCACGGATCGCGGATTGGCGCTCTTAGTTTGCCCCTAGTTGTCCACTCTGGCGCTATTTGCTGTCCGGCAGTCAATCGCCCGAGCGGTGGCCGGTGCTTCAAGTCCCTCTGGCAATGTTGGACATTCCCGAGATACGCGACGAATTCAGGTTCGGACAGAGGGAAGGAAGCTCGTATTGCCCTCATTTGAGGTTCAACTGAACAATTTATACGCCTTAGCTACAGATTTTCTGTTTCGGGGGTTGACATGTCGTGTCAGTGAAGCTAATCATGTGATGCATGGCTGATAAAGCTGCGCCCCGGGGCGCCTCTCACGCGGCGGATGAGGACTTCCGGCGCCCCTTCGGTTCTCGGGTGACGAAACTTCGGAAGATCCGGGGGTGGAAACAACGGGAGCTGGCCCGGCGAGCCCAGATCGACCCTGGACGGCTCTCGAAGCTGGAGCGGGGAGTCGTCCGAGCCAGCCTTGACGAGTTGATCCGGCTCTCCCTAGCCCTCGACGCCAGCCTCGACGAGCTCGTTTTCGGTGCCTTGCCAAGTCTCGAAGGAGAGTGGCGACGCCTGTTGCAGGAGCTTGAGAGGGCCGGCGGACCTGAAGCGATCAAGTTCACTCGTCACTTGTTTCAGGCGCTCGTCCTGACCTTCCGTACTGCAAAGGACCAAGAGGTAAGTCATGGGCGCCGCTGACCGGCTCTACTGTCCCGGCGAGGAAGAACTGCAGCGTTTTATGCGGAACGAACTGGTGCGCTCCGAAGTGACCAGCCTCGTTCGTCACCTCCTGACCGAATGCCCGCGATGTCTTGAAACCACACGCAGACTCTGGGGTCCTAGGCGATCAGCCACGTGCATTGAAGGTACTGCCGCAGGAGATGTCCGCCTTGGAGACCGCTCGCCGCAGGCCCACCCCCGAGCAAGTCTCCTACTGAGGAGGGAAAAGGGACGTGACCGAAGCTGAAGCCACCGCGCAAGCTGAGCTGCGAGCGATGGTCGTAGAGCTGGAGAATCTCCGATCTCGCCTTGCTGCCGTGCATGACCGACTACCCGTACCAGCTCAGGAAACCGCAATGCTCTTGGGCGAAGAGGAGATGGATGTCTCTACAGAGATCCGCTCCACCATCGAGTGCGTTTTGAAGGACAGCATGGAGCCGGCCATCCGCGATCTTGCGGCGGCGGCTTCGTACCAGCCGAAGGAGAAGGCGCCCTGATGAGAGAGGTTCGACGGCGGCTCGAAGCCCATCGAAATGACGCTCTGGTCCTGCTGGAAGAGACGACCCGGACCGCCAGACTTTACGAGGGTTTCCGGCTGGCCGGTGCCGTCAGCCACCTCGCACGGGCTCAAGCGCTGCTAAGGGAGGAACTGGACAACCTCGTCGGCGGGTCTAAGCAAGAAGAGGCAGGGGAACAGCCTTCCGTGGCGAACGAGGATGCCACGCCCATCGACGGGATTAGCCCTGCGCCGGCACCAGGGCCGAGGAGATAGATAGATTGTCAAGACTCGAAGGCATTGACGCCATCTTTGAGCTGCCGCTAGTCTTGGTCCGCTCGCAGGTACTGAAAGGCGTGAGACGGGCTGTAGGGGCGGCCACTGCATCTTTTTCTCCTTTCTCCCTCCTCTCCCCCTGGGAGAGGAGGGCGGGGTGATGAGGGCTTCGGAGGGCAGGCCGCCGATGGAGGCTGGTGAGAGGACTGAAACGTAAGACGGGTTCGGAGGGGAATGCGTGAACGCCAAGAAGACCCTGATGGGCTACCTGTTGCTGGGATTCGGCTTGGCGGTTGCCAGTCAGGCGCAGACTTTCACCCTGCCACTGGCGGCCGACACCTATCTGAGCCAGACACTCCCCAACCAGAGCTTCGGCGGCGCTACGGCTCTGCAATTGGGGACTCCCCTGCAATTGACCGGCACGCAGCGGATCCTGCTGCGCGTCGATCAGGCCGCCTTCGCCTCGGCGGTGGGCTCCGGACGCGTGGCCTCGGCGTCGTTGGAGCTGTTCGTGACTTCCGCCGGCCTCTGGGGATCCGATCCCCGCGCCGTGGAAGCGCACCGCCTGACCGCGGACTGGACGGAAGCGGGAGCCACCTGGAGCTGCGGCATCGATACCAAGCCCGCGAACACCAGGCCGGATTGCGCCGCCGAGTGGAACGGCGGCACCTTCACGGCGCAGCCTTCGGCCACGGTCCTGCAAACGCAAGCCGAGGGTGTCTGGATGCGGTTCGACGTCACCGCGGATGTGGCCGCGTTCCTGGCAGGCGCTCCCAATCGCGGCTGGCTGCTCAAGGCGGCGGACGAAGCCGGCGCCGGCCAGGTGGGCTACGCCTCGCGCGAGGGGGCTGCCGCGGAGCGGCCGCGGCTGATCCTTCAGGTCGATGCCGATCCGCCGATCGTCTCCTTCATAGCGCCCGCCGATGGCAGCTTCGTCACCACCGCCACGCCTACGATCTCCGCCACTTATTCGGACGCCGGCTCCGGCATCGACGTCGAGGACGTCCATCTGGCGGTCGATGACGTGGACCGCACGGCGGAAGCGCAGGTGACCGCCTCAGCCCTCACCTTCACGCCCGCGTCACCGCTGGCCGAGGGCCCGCATACGGCGACACTTGTCGTCCTGGATCGGGTCGGCCACACCGTTGCCACCTTCTTGAGCTTCACGATCGATACCGTTCCGCCGTCGCTCGCCTTCACCGCTCCTGCAGAGTCCATCGTCCTGGGCGATCCGACGCCGGCGATCGCCGTGGCCTACTCGGATGACACGGCAGGGCTGGACAGCGCGTCTTTGCAGATCGCGCTGGACGGGACCTCGCTGCTGCCCAATTGCACCGTCGGTCCTTCGTCGGCGGCCTGCGAGCCGGCGCCTCTCGCGGAGGGCTCCCATACCGCCACCGCGCTGATCCGCGACTATGCCGGCCTCACGGCGACGGCGTCTCTGACCTTCGACGTGGTGCTCGATCTGGATCCTCCTTCCATCATCCTGACGGCACCTGCCGAGGGGAGCTTCCTGAAGATGCCTGAGGTCCTGGTGACCGGCACCGTCACGGACGACGGCGAGGTCGCCTCGGTGACCGTGAACGACGTCGCGGCGGCGCTCGACGGAGACAGCTTCCAGGCCACGGTGACTCTCCCGGAGGGGTTCAACGAGATCTTCGTGGTGGCCACCGACGCCACCGGCAAGCAGAGCTTCGCCACACGCACGGTGACGATCGATCTCACACCGCCGAGTCTCAGCGTCGAGACCCCCACGCCGGGGCAGCTCACCAATCAGCAGGAGATCCGCGTGGCGGGAGAAGCCACCGATGAGAACGGCGTTGCCGGCCTGACCGTTCAGCAGGCAACCGTTGCGGTCTCCGAAGACCGGTTCGAGACCGCCGTCCCCGTCACCTCCGGCTCGAACCTCATTTCACTGCGCGCCGTGGACCGGGCCGGAAACGAGACGGCTACAGAGGTTCAGGTGATTCGCTTCGATCTCCCGGAGGTGAAGATCACCTCACCGGAGGACCTGAGCTTCCTCGCCGCGACGACGGTGGACGTGAGCGGCACCGTGAGCAGCCCCGGAGCCACGGTCACCGTGAACGGCGTGGCCGCCGCGGTCGCGGGAACAAGCTTCACCGCCGCGGAGGTTCCGCTGATTGAAGGAGGCAACATCCTGACCGCCACGGCGACGGATACGAACGGACACGTGGGAACCGACAGCATCAACGTGGTGCGCGACCTCTCCGCACCCCGGCTGGCGATCCACTACCCCAAGGACGGCGCGGCGCTCCTCGAGCCCACCGTCACCGTCTCCGGCATGGTCAACGACATCGTCGCCGGCACCGTCAACGCCTCCGAGGCCACGGTGATCGTTAACGGCCGGCCTGCCACGGTCGCCAACCGGTCCTTCGTGGTAGAGGGCGTCCCGCTCACGCCGGGCGACAACGTCCTCACCGCCGAGGCCACGGACGCGAGCGGCAACGTGGGGCAGGCGAGCATCACGGTCCACTTGGCGCCCGCCAACGTTCCGCGCATCGCGGTGGTATCCGGAAACCAGCAGGAGGCCGTCATCGGCACCGCGCTGCCGGCGCCGCTCGTCGTCTCCCTGCTCGACGCGGCCGGCCAGCCGGTGATCGGCAAGCCGGTCCTCTTCAAGCTGCGGGGCAACAACGGCAGCCTCGACGGCGGCAAACGCCAGATCGCCGTCACGACCGACGCCTCCGGCCGTGCCTCGGCCCACTTCACCCTCGGCACGCGCGCGGGAGTGGGCAACCAGGTCGTCGAGGCTTCCTCCCCGGGTTTCGCGGGTCCGGCCGTCTTCACCGCCACGGCACGACCCGGAGACGCGGCCTTCATCGTCGTGGACTCGGGCGATCAGCAGGTAGGGATCGCCGGGCAGGAGCTTCCCCGTCCGCTGGTCGCCGTGGTGACGGACGCGGGCCACAACCGGCTCGAAGGCGCACCGGTGAGATTCAACGTCGCGAAAGGACGCGGACACTTCGCCAA
Source organism: Thermoanaerobaculia bacterium (assembly GCA_036002325.1). Taxonomy (GTDB): domain Bacteria; phylum Acidobacteriota; class Thermoanaerobaculia; order Multivoradales; family UBA5704; genus DATARR01. The sequence goes on from DASYTJ010000033.1 coordinate 24,324, forward strand.
CGGCTTGCAGGAAGCGCTGGTGTTCTCCGACGGCGACGGGCGGCTGATCCTTCCGCTGACGCTCGACGCCGAGGAGGGGATCGCCAACAACGTCGTGGAAGCGAAGATCGAGGGATTAGACCCGAGCCCGGTTGCCAGCTTCGTCGCCTCCGGCCGCGCCGCGGGAGACCCGGCCGCGACCTCGATCAGCGGCGTCGTGCTCGACAACTCGAACCTGCCCATCGCCGGAGTGACGCTCCGCATCCTCGATTCGCCCTTGACCGCCCGCACGGACGAGAAGGGCCTCTTCCAGATCGCCGGCGCTCCCGTTGGAACGGTGAAGCTCATCGCCGACGGCAGCACCGCTGAGCGTCCCGGCTCCTGGCCGGATCTGGAATTCGTGCTGACCACCATTCCGGGCCGGGACAACACCATCAACATGCCAATCTACCTTCTGCCGCTGGACGTGGCGCACGGCATCCAGGTCGACGAGACGCACGGGGGCACATTGGCGCTCCCCGAGATTCCCGGCTTCGCCTTGGAGATCCTCCCCGGCTCCGTGACGTTCCCGGGAGGCTCGAGGAGCGGCGTCGTGAGCGTCACCGCGGTTCACAATGACAAAGTCCCCATGGTCCCCAACTTCGGCCAGCAGCCGCGCTTCATCGTGACCATCCAGCCCGCCGGAGCGCGCTTCGAGCCGCCGGCTCGTCTCACTTTGCCGAATGTCGAAGGGCTCTCCGCTGGAGAAGTAACCGAGATGTACTCCTTCGATCATGACCTCGGCCACTTCGTGAGCATCGGACCGGCGACAGTTAGCGAGGACGGGGCGGCGATCGTGTCGGATCCGGGAGTGGGGATTATCAAGGCAGGGTGGCACTGTGGGGGGGATCCAAATCTATTCGGAGCGGCTCACGACTGCCCTCAGTGCCAGCGATGCAGCGGTAGCGAGTGCATACCTGACGATTCTCAGACGTGCACCCTCGATGAATGCAAAATCAATACGCGTTGCTCACAGGGGCTCTGCTTAGGAACTCCAGTAGAAGTTACCGGCATCAGCGGGCCCTGTGCCGCAGCCAAAGGCGAGCAAGTCACTTTCAGTTCTACATCGAATGCACCGGACAAAGTCAAGTGGGAGGCCTACGCAGGATTGCCGGATTCTGGGACTGGCGCCAGCTTTACCACGAGCTGGGTGAGTGGTTTAAGGCGCCTTGTCACCGCTGGTTGTTCTTCTCCTCAAGCTACCAAATACATCTGGCTAGCAGACGTATGTTCGGTTGCTGTACCTACGCTTATCTGGGTTCAGAAGAGCGGTACCCCTCCCCCCTGTACCGGCCTGGGAGCGGGCCTCGGCAACACCGCGCCGACTGGGTCTGAGCTCACGCCTGGCCGTTGTGCAGACACACAACGTCTCTGTCTTAAGATTGAGAAATTCGAAGCCCACTATGTCCTAGAGCTTAACGATACATGTGTGACGGATGTTCCCGACGCGAATGCTCCGATTGTAACAGAAACAACCTGTCAGGCCATTATCGATGACCTGACTCCTCCGCCTGCAGGATCTCCAGTTGGTCCGTTGCACGAGCATTTCTGGGTACGGTGGATCACCGAGAAGCATGAGCAGTTTCATCTCACACAACTGAAAGAATTAGTGACGAACGATTTTCTGCCAGCTCTGCTCTCTCTATTGTCGGAAGATAGGTGGTGTGATGATGCCTGCAGCGCCTATCCGAAGACTCCACCTGCGGGCCTGGAGCAGGAAATCGCAGCGCTCTGGGATCATAAGGTAACTGTTCCCTGGAATGATGTCGACGAGAGACGGTTACGCGAGATAGCAGCCCATGACGCCGATAGACCTGAC
>DASYTJ010000034.1:0-110017 GCA_036002325.1 Thermoanaerobaculia bacterium
CTTCTCGCTGGGCGCCTATTACGCGCTGGACCTCGCGGCCGTCGATCCCGAGCACATCCATTCCGTCGTCCTCTTTTACGGGACCGGGAGCAACGACCATGGCAACTCGAGAGCAACCTATCTCGGCCACTTTGCCGAGAACGATGAGTTCGAGCCACAATCCGACGTTGACGGCTTGGGGAAATCCCTGAGGCGTGCCGGCCGCCCGGTGACTTTCTATCACTACAGTGGCACGGGTCACTGGTTCTTTGAATCTGACCGCTCGCAGGCCTATAACCAAGCGGCAGCAACTCTGGCGTGGGAGCGAACCCTGGCCTTCCTGAAGCGTTCCGCCGACGGGTGAATCCAACGCAAAGGAACGATGGGAACGATCAACAAGGCCGGGCGCGCAACCCCTGGAATCCGAAACCGAAACTCCGAAACAGGTTCCACCCTCTTCGTCAGCTCTTCGTCCACTTACAGGGAGGAAGAGGTGCTCGAGCCTCTGGTTTGAGGCCGTAGAGTCACTTTTCCGAGTGCTCCAGCGCTTTCGATGAGCCATCCTGGCAGCCGCAGGCGATCTGGAGACTCAGGAAAACCGAAAACGGACAGACCTCTCCTGACAAGCTCTGAAGAGCTGACCGACGGGGCTTGGCTGAGGGTAAAGCAGCTACCTTTGAGTTATCCACCCACGAACGGCAAGGCGGGAGGGAAGCTCCCCACAGGAAACGGCGCGTTGCGATCCCCGGCTTTGAGCCGCTCCGCGGCGTGGCGAAAATCAGCAACGAATTTAGCGTAGGCGTCCCGAAGGCGCCGGCGCCAGGCTCGGCTCGCCGCATGGCAGAACGGAGCGGGCGACCTCTTCGAGCGTCGAGGACGGCTCTCGGGATCCTGCAGCAGGACGGCTGCGGCGCCCTTGGAGGGAATCCCCTTCTTCTCCCGCGCCGCGGCGGCCTGGGCCTCGATCTCCGCCACCAAGCCGGTGATGTGGGCCTTCCTCTGCTCCGGCGACAGGTGCTTCCAACAGGGTAGCGGATCGAGGGTCAGGACCTCCTCGGTTGCGTACTTGAGACGGTCGAAGCTCTTCCCCCGGCGGCGGGCGGCGTATTCCTTGGTACGGTCGAACCAATAGCCCTTCAACTCTTCCTCCCCGAGCAGCGCCCGCACGGCATGGACTCCGGGCCACTGCCGGGGGCTGTCGACGAGCCCTTCCTTGGCCCCATGAGAGAGAATGTAGGACATACGCTCGATCTGCGCCGCCTCCTCGGGAGTGACCAGGATGGCCCGGTATCGCCGGCCGAAGATCTTCTGCCACCAGCCAGTCAACCGGCTCACCTCCCGCGCCAGCTTGGAGGTGAAGTGCCCCATGAAGCGACTGAGCTGACGGGCGTTATCCACCTCGAGGAGAAGATGGAAGTGATTGGAAACGACAAGCCCAACAAAATACCCCTCTCACGGGAACTCGCGTCGTCATCCGCTATCCGTTCCATCCTCTCTGCGGTTTAGAGCTTGAAATGATCGGTCTCGGGCATCGCGCACGAGGCACGATCACAGTGATTACTCCCTCAGGATCTCGCCTCAGGATTCCTCCTCGCATGTTGGAGCCAGCGGCCGCCGACCTGGTGGTATTGCCGCAGGCCTTGCTCAGTGCTCACGCTCTGTTAGGGCTTGCCGAGTTTGTCAAAGCCGTCTTGTCGTCGGAGACCAGCGTTATCCTTTGGTCTGGATCAAGTTCCAGAAAGGAGGAATCCATTGCAGCAGCTTCGACTGCTCGAGGCCGAACCTCAAGATCAGGCGGTGCGGCTGATCCCCGAAGCGCGGTCTGCGCTGGTGCAATTGATGGCAGGAGCCATCCAATCCGTATTTCGCGGCCCAGGAGGAAGCGATGAGAGCCGGCAACCTGCATCCGAAAATAACACCAAAGCATCTCGAACGTAAGGCGTTGGTGTACCTGCGTCAATCTTCGTTGAGGCAGGTGAGAGAAAATCTAGAGAGCCAGCACCTGCAGTACGCATTGGCCGAGCGTGCCCGAAGCCTGGGATTCCGGGAGGTGGAAGTGATCGACAGTGATCTCGGCTGCAGTGCTGGAATGGGGGCGGCTCCACGGGTCGGCTTCGATCGTGTGGTGGCGTCAGTTGCGAGAGGCGAAGTGGGCATGATCCTGAGCCGGGAAGCTTCGCGGTTGTCGCGGACGGATCGGGATTGGTGCCATCTGCTGGAGGTGTCTCAGATCTTCGACACGCTGATTGCGGACGAGGAGCAGATCTATGATCTGAGCCAGCTCGATGATCAACTCATCCTAGGAATCAAGGGTACCTTGAGTGTGGTCGAGTTGAAGGTGCTGAAAATGCGGATGCAGCAGGGGAAAGAAAACAAGGCCAAGCGCGGAGACCTAGGATTCCGGCTACCCCCTGGCTACCTCCGAGATACGGTGGGGCGGGTCGTTATGGATCCCGATGAGCGGATACGGTCGGCCATCGCGTCGGTGTTCCGGATTTTCCGTGAGACCTGGAGCATTCGACAGACGTTCAAGTGGTTTCAGGATCAGGAGATAGAGCTCCCCGTCTGGTCGGTCAGCAGGGGTGGGGTCGGCTTCGTGTGGAAAGTTCCGACCTTGCTCTGGATCGCTGGAGTGTTGAAAAACCCCTTCTACGCTGGAGCCTACGTCTATGGCCGGCGAGCCAGGGAGACCGTTTTAGTCGAAGGACGGGTCGTAAAGCGTATGAGCCGATTGCGGCGTGCTGAGGAAAGCCGGATCTTCCTTCGCGACCACCATGAGGGTTATATTTCCTGGGAGGTGTTCCAGGAGAATCTGACCATGGTCCAACGCAACGTGGTGGGCGGAGCCGATGCAGCGGTGGCCGCGGTGCGCAGTGGCCACGGATTGCTGGCTGGGCTGCTGCGATGCGGCCACTGTGGACGCAAACTCCATGTCCGTTACTGGGGCGGGAATGGGACCACCCCAAGGTACTTTTGTGACGGCGACTACGGCTCCGGTGGGAGGTACTGTGTCTCCTTCGCCGGCCGGGGAGCTGACGATCGCTTCAGCCAAGAGCTCTTGGAGGTGATCTCACCGTTGGGTGTCGAGGCCAGCCTGAAGGCGATTGCGGCTCTCCAAGCCACCAACACCGAACAGCGCAGCGCCCTCGACCTCCAGCTTCAGCAACTCGACTACGAGGTACAAAAGGCCTTCGATCAGTACAACGCGGTGGATGCTCGCAACCGGTTGGTGGCGGCCGAGTTGGAAAGGCGTTGGAATACCAAAATGGAAGCTCGCGGGGAACTAAAAAAGAAAATCGCCGCTCTGCAAGTCGAGCCGGCTTTGACCACGCAACAGGAGGAGGCAATTCGAGAGTTGGGCCGCAACTTTACCCAAGTGTGGCATGACCCTGCTTGCCCGATGGAGACCAAGAAAAAGATCGTCCATACGGTAGTTGAAGAGATCGTCGTGAAATTGGACCACGAGACGCAAGTGATCCTCTTTATGGTCCACTGGAAAGGCGGAGTGCATACCCGCTTCGAGCTGCTGAAGCCAAAGAGCCCATGCGGAAAGAAGACCTCGTTGGAGGCGCTGGAGATCATCCGCAACATGGCATCTCGATACGGAGACGATCAGATCGCATCGGTGCTGAATCGCAATGGTTTACGGACAGGCAAGGAGAAGCCTTGGGATCAGGTCCGCGTCGCGACCGCCCGCCGAACCTATGGCATCGCGGGTCAACCCCGAAATCTTCCCGACCCGGAGATCCTGAACCTGAAACAAGCGGCTAAATACTGCAAGGTAAGCCAGAACACGCTCCAGCGGCTTGGGGACGAAGGGATCTTGCAGATGCGGCAAGCAGCTCCGCTGGCGCCCTGGGAAATTCGCAAGGCGGACCTCGACTCCGAGCCGGTGTGCGGCATTCTCCAGCGGCTCCACAGAACGGGAAGACTGGTTCTGCAGGGGGATCATTTGGCGGACCAGCCCGCGTTATTCACTGAAAACAAAGGAGATGATAATGCCAGGCATTATGACTGACTCATCACAAAGGCGAAGCAGCAGATCCTGACGCCGTACATGCGCCTGGATCGGGCGAGGCCTCCGATGATGATCTCGTTCAGGGGCTGGCTGGGCCGGAAGAGACGGCGGCTCTGGAGAGTCCTACAGGTGACCTCGACCAGAGTCGGTCTTCCCTCCAGGACGAAGCGCAGTGGGCGGCTCACATCCTACTGAAGACGGAAAAACGGCCTCTTTCCTTGCAAACTTCTTGGCCTTTCTTGAAATCGGCTGGTTGAACGGGGGCAGGGTGGAGCATCCACCGGAGGAGCCGGGCTCGAGCGGCGAAAGAGCCGCGCCGACCTGACGTCGAGAAGGGGGACGAGCAGCCGCGGCGCGAGATCGCCGCCGCGGTGGTGGATCTTGACCCTGGACAGAGTGTAGAAGCCTAGGACCTCAAGGACAGTAAGCGTGTCCGTGCCCGTCCTTGTTGTCCTTGCTTCAGCCTCGGTTCCAAGACCGGGGATTTTTTGTCACCGGTCTTCGACTGACACTATAACCTCCCGTTTCTATCCTCGCCTCAGGCCCGGTCGATGTTCCGGGAACTGTAGAGGCGCGCATGTCAATCGTCCTGGAAGACCTCACCAAGCGCTACGGCGGCCACCCGGTGGTCAACGGCGTGTCGCTGGAGATCGCCGACGGCGAGCTCTTCGTCCTGCTGGGCTCCTCAGGGAGCGGCAAGAGCACGCTGCTGCGCATGATCGCCGGTCTCTCCGAGGTGGACGGTGGCCGGGTGCTGCTCCACGGCCGCGACGTCACCGACCTGCCGCCGGCCCGGCGCGGCATCGGCTTCGTCTTCCAGAGCTACGCCTTGTTCCGCGGCATGTCGGTGGCGGAGAACGTCGAGTTCGCCCTCACCGTACGCGGCGTGCCGGCGGACCGGCGCCGCCACCGCCGCGACGAGCTGCTGGAGCTGGTGGGCCTCGCCGGTCTCGGCCGTCGTATGCCGCGCCAGCTCTCGGGCGGCCAGCACCAGCGGGTGGCGCTGGCCCGGGCGCTGGCCCACCAGCCCGAAGTGCTGCTGCTCGACGAGCCGTTCGGGGCCCTCGACGCCAAGGTCCGTGTCGAGCTGCGGCGGACGATCCGCGAGATCCAGCGCGAGCTGAGAGTCACCACCCTCTTCGTCACCCATGACCAGGAAGAGGCCTTCGAGCTCGCAGACCGCTTGGCGGTGCTGAGCTTCGGCCGGCTGCTGGAGGCGGGGCCGCCGGAGGAGCTCTATCTGCGGCCGGAGACCGAGTTCGTCGCCACCTTTCTCGGTACCGCGAACCTGATGGTGGGAGAGGCCACGGCGGCGGGGGTGCGGCTGGGACCGGTGCAATTCCCGCTGGGCACTCGGGCGGAGGCCGACGGCGACCGGCGGGTACAGGTGCTCTTCCGTCCGGAGGACGTAGCGGTGCGCGACTCGGCGGCCGAGCTCGGCTGTCCGCTGCTGGGCCAGGCGGTGGTGGACCAGCGCTCGTCCATCGGCTCCTTCGAACGGCTCCGCTTGCGCCTGCCACCGCTCCCCGGCGTGCGCGCGATCGCTCCGCCGGTGCCCTTCGGCCAGGACGAGGTGTGGATCGAGGCCTTCCGCTCGCAGGACCAGGCTCGCCGCTTTCCTCTCCGCCCCGGCGATTCCACCTGGGTCGGCGTGCAACGGATGCACGCGCTGGTGCACCCCGGGCTCCGCTTCCTGCTGCTCGCCGACGGCACGCCGCCGTCGCGGGCGGCGCTGACGCTTGGCGGCGAGCTGGCGCGCCGCTCCCAGGCTCGCGTCACCGTGCTGGGGAATGCGGCGCTCGGCGAGCCTCTCCTGCAGGAGGCCAAGGAACGGTTGGGCAGCGGTATTGCGGCCGTCGAGTCCCGCCTCCCCTGGGGACCACCTTCCGCGGCCATCGCCGAGGAGGTCTCCCGCCGACCGTGCGACCTGGTGGTGCTCGGCCTTCCCTCCGAAGACGGCCTGGAGCTGGCGGCGGAGGTTCTCGGCGCGGGCCAGCACCACCTGCTGCTCGTCCCACCCACCGCCGACGATAAGGTGCCGGCGCGTTGGCTCATCTGCGTCGCCGTGGGAGAACCGGGCAAGGAGGACGTGTCCTTCACCGGCCGATTCGCCCGCCATCTGGGCGCCGAGGCGGCCATCCTTACCGTTCTGCCGTCTGCGGCCCGCGGCTCCGAGGAGGAGACGCAAGCCGAGCGATTCCTCGCCCGCAGCGCCCGCACGCTGAACCGGCTGGGAGTCCCCGTCGCCACGCGCGTCCGCCACGGTGCCGTACTCGGCCAGATCCTCGCCCAGCTCGTGGAGGGACAGCACGATCTCCTGGTTCTGGGCTTGCCTCTGCCCGGCAAGGATGGACAGATCGAGCTCGGCGGCCTCCTCGGACGGCTGCTGCCGGAGATAGCCCACCTGCCGGTGCTCATCGTCCGCTCGCCGGAGGCTGTTTGATGACGTACGGTCTGCGCTTCGCCCGCCTCAACCACCACCGCATCTCGGAGACCGCGATGAAACACGTTGTCGTAGCGTTGTCCTTCGCCCTGCTGACCCTGCCGTCCGCATGGGCACAGGAATCCGATCAGGAGCCCGCCAAGCCGGCCGTCGAGGAGCGGTTGGACGAGCTGGACCAGAAAATCCGCATCCTCGACCGCAAACAGGAGCTGGAGAAGGAAGCCGCCGCAGAAAAGGCGAAGACCGCCGGCCAGGTCACGGCCAGCAAGGACGGTTTCTCGCTGAAGTCCGCTGACGGCAACTTCGTGCTCAAGCTGCGCGGCTACACGCAATTCGACGGCCGCTTCTTCCAGAGCGACGACCAGAAGCCTGCCACCGACACCTTCACCCTCCGCCGGGTGCGGCCGATCTTCGAAGGCACCGTCTACAAGATCTTCGACTTCCGCATCATGCCCGACTTCGGCGGCGGCCAGAGCGTCCTGCAAGACGCCTATCTGGAAGGCCGCTTCAGCCCGGCCTTCAAGGTGCGGGCCGGTAAGTTCAAGCCGCCGGTGGGCCTCGAGCGCCTGCAGTCCGGTTCCGACCTGCTCTTCGTCGAGCGGGCCTTCCCCACCAACCTGGTGCCCAACCGCGACCTCGGCGTCCAACTCGCGGGCGATCTCGCGGGCGGCATCGCCACCTACGCCGTGGGAATCTTCAACGGCGTCGTCGACGGCAACAGCGCCGACGGCGATACCAATGACGAGAAGGACTACGCGGCGCGCGTCTTCTTCCAGCCGTTCGTCAAGGGGAACGGACCGCTGAAGAACCTGGGCTTCGGCGTCGCCGGCGGCACCGGCAACCAGGAAGGGACGGCCGCGGCGCCCAACCTGCCCACCTTCCGTACTCCGGGGCAGCAGACCTTCTTCTCCTACCGCTCCGACGGCACGGCGGCCAACACGGTGATCGCCGACGGCCGCCGCACCCGCTTCTCACCCCAGGCCTATCTCTATACCGGTCCCTTCGGATTGCTGGCCGAGCACGTCACCTCCAAGCAGGCGGTGCGGCGCGGTGCCGACGCCCGCAACCTGGAGCACAAGGCCTGGCAGGTGGCGGCCTCTTGGGTGCTCACCGGCGGCGAGCCGAGCTACAGGTCGGTCAATCCCAAGAAGGTCTTCGATCCCGCGGCCCACACCTGGGGCGCCTTCGAGATCGCCGCGCGCTACCACAAGCAGGAGCTCGACGACGTCACCTTTCCAACCTACGCCAACCTGGCGAGCTCCGCCTCGTCGGCCGAGGCCTGGGCGGTAGGCTTCAACTGGTATCTCAACAAGAACCTGCGGCTGCTCTTCGACTACGAGGACACCAGCTTCGAGGGCGGCGCCGCCGCCGGTGACCGCGAGGACGAGAAGATCTTCTTCAGCCGCTTCCAGATCGCCTTCTGAGGAAAGGAACCCTGAGTCATGAGAATCCGTTTTGCGATTCCCCTCCTCTACCTGCTCGCGGCCGGCCCGGCGGCGGCGCTGGCGGCAGAAATCAAGCTGCTCAACGTCTCTTACGACCCGACACGCGAGCTCTACCAGGACTTCAACGCCGCCTTCGCCAAGGTCTGGAAGGCGAAGACCGGCCAGGACCTCTCCGTCCAGCAATCGCACGGCGGCTCCGGCAAGCAGGCCCGCTCGGTCATCGACGGCCTGGAAGCTGACGTGGCGACCCTGGCACTCGCCTACGACGTCGACGCCGTCGCCGGCTCCGGGCTCATCGCCAAGAACTGGCAGACCCGCCTGCCCAACAACAGCGCTCCTTACACCTCGACCATCGTCTTCCTGGTGCGCAAGGGCAATCCGAAGAAGATCAAGGATTGGGACGACCTGACGCGCCCCGGCATCGCGGTGATCACTCCCAACCCCAAGACCTCCGGCGGCGCCCGCTGGAACTACCTCGCGGCCTGGGGCTACGCCCTGCGCAAGCTCGGCAACGATCCGGCCAAGGCCGAGGGCTTCGTCAAGCGGATCTACAAAAACGTGCCGATCCTCGACACCGGCGCCCGCGGCTCGACGGTGACCTTCGTCGAGCGGGGTATCGGCGACGTGCTGATCGCGTGGGAAAACGAGGCTCTGCTGGCGGTCAAGGAGCTGGGGGACAAGGGTGAGTTCCAGGTGGTGGCGCCCTCGCTAAGCATCCTGGCCGAGCCGCCGGTGGCGGTGGTCGACAAGGTGGCCGCCAAGCACAAGACCACTCAGGTGGCCACCGCCTACCTGCAGTACCTCTACACGCCCGAAGGCCAGGAGATCGCGGCCAGGCACTACTACCGGCCGCGCAACCCGGCGGTGGCCGCGAAGTACGCGCAGCAGTTCCCCAAGGTGCAGCTCGTCACCATCGACCAGGTCTTCGGCGGCTGGGCCAAGGCGCAGAAGACCCACTTCGCCGACGGCGGCGTCTTCGATCAGATCTACGGAGCCGGACAGTAGATGGTCGAAGAGAGGCAGATCCGTAGGGGCGGCCCTGCGTGGCCGCCCTGGGGCTCGGGAGGACCGATCTCGGCGCCCGCGGCGCAGGGCGCCCACAGGGGGGCGCCCCTAGGAAAGAGGCGATCTTCTCAGCTCCGGGGAGGCAGCGTCCTCCCCGGCTTCGGCCTCTCGCTGGGCTTCACCCTCCTCTATCTCGGCCTGATGATCCTCATCCCGCTGTCGACCGTCTTTCTCAAGTCGGCGACCATGGCCTGGAGTGCCTTCTGGACCACGGTCACCGGCGCCCGGGCGCTCGCCGCCTACCGCCTGAGCCTCGGCGCCTCGGCCGCCGCGGCGTCGATCAACCTCGTCTTCGGCCTGCTCGTCGCCTGGGTGCTCGAGCGCTACCGCTTCGCCGGCCGGCGGCTGGTCGATGCCCTCGTGGACCTTCCCTTCGCCTTGCCGACGGCGGTGGCAGGCATCTCGCTCGCCACCCTCTACGCGAAGAATGGCTGGATCGGCCGCTGGCTGGAGCCGTTGGGGATCGAGGTCGCCTACACCCCGCTCGGCGTGGTGGTGGCCCTCACCTTCATCGGTCTGCCTTTCGTGGTGCGCACCGTGCAGCCGGTGCTGGCCGATCTCGATCCGGAGGTGGAGGAGGCCGCCGCCAGCCTCGGCGCCGGCCGCTTGCAGACCTTCCGCCGGGTGATCTTTCCCGAGCTGTTGCCGGCGGCCCTCACCGGCTTCGTCCTCGCTTTCGCCCGCGCCCTCGGCGAGTACGGATCGGTCATCTTCATCGCCGGCAACATGCCGATGAAATCGGAGATCACGCCGCTGCTCATCATGATCAAGCTGGAGCAATACGACTACGCGGGCGCCACGGCGATCGCGCTCGTCTTCCTGCTCGTCTCCTTCAGCCTGCTGCTGCTGATCAACTTCCTCGCCTGGCGTCGCGGCCGGCGGCTGCGACAAAGGGAGGCGGGCTGATGGCCGGGGCGGACCGCCTGACGCGCGAGCCTTCGGCGGCGCCGAGCCGCGCCCTGAGCGAGCCTCGCTGGGTGCGCGGGCTCCTGCTCGCGGCGGCCCTGCTCTTCCTCGGCTTCTTCCTCTTCGTCCCTCTGGCGCTGGTCTTCGCCAAAGCGTTCGCGGACGGCTTCGCGGCTTATCTGGCGGCCATCCGGGAGCCGGTGGCCCTCGCCGCCGTCCGCCTGACGCTGACCACGGCGGCCATCGCCGTACCGGTGAACCTGCTCTTCGGCCTCGCCGCCGCCTGGGCCATCGCCAAATTCCAATTCCCGGGGAAGAACCTGCTGATCACGTTGATCGACCTGCCGTTCAGCGTCTCGCCGGTCATCTCGGGAATGATCTTCGTGCTCCTCTTCGGCGCTCACGGCTTGCTCGGCCCGTGGCTCGCGGCGCACGACGTCAAGATCATCTTTGCTGTGCCCGGCATCGTGCTGACGACGATGTTCGTCACCTCGCCGATGGTGGCCCGCGAGCTGATCCCCCTGATCCAGTCGCAGAGCGACGACGAGGAGGAGGCCGCCTTGACCCTCGGTGCCTCGGGTTTGCAGACCTTCTTCCGGGTGAGCCTGCCAAAGATCCGTTGGGGTCTCCTCTACGGCGTCGTGCTCTGCAACGCTCGCGCGATGGGCGAGTTCGGCGCCGTCTCGGTGGTCTCCGGCCACGTGCGCGGACTCACCAACACCATGCCCCTGCACGTCGAGATCCTCTACAACGAGTACCAGTTCTCCGCCGCCTTCGCGGTGGCCTCGCTGCTGGCCCTGCTCGCCCTCGCGACGCTGGCGGTGAAGAGCCTGATCGAGTGGCGGACCCAACGATAGCCGGATGCTAAGCTGCTGGAAGGTATGCGCCGCCTCTCCTTCGGCACCCTCCTGATCGGCCTCAACAGCGGCCTCGTTCTGCTGGCGGTCGTCGCCGTCGTCGCCGCCGCCGTGGGGCTGATCGAACGGTTCGCGGACGAACAGGGCCTCGCACGGGTCAACCTGGCGGGAGCGAGCGCGCAGGAGGCGGTCGCGCGTTCGGCGCGCGACGTACGGACCTCGGCGCAACTGCTGGCCGAGCGCCCCACGGTCAAGCGGCTGCTCGCGGAGGGAAAAGCCGCCGGGCTCACGGCTTTCCTCGACCGTTTCCGGCAGACCAGCTCCTTATCCGGAGTGGCGATCCTCTCTCAGGGAAGGACCTTTGCCGCCAGCGGAGCGCCGATCCCGGCGAAGGATTCGATTCAGCGGCTGTCCGGAGGAGCGCTCGCTCTCAACGCCGTCTCCCCTCTCGTTTCCACTTCGGACGCTTCGGCTCAAGCGTGGCTGGTCTTTGATGCCGGATTCGCTCGCCAGATCGCGGCGCAGGTCGGCTTGCCGGTCGCGATCCTCGATCCCGAGCGCGCGCTGGCGGATCCCCACGATCCCCGCATGCCGTTGCGCGCCGAGGTGCTGGCGACCGGCGAGCCCGGCTCCGCGCGCCTGCCGTCGGCCGGCCTCTATCTCTCCGTCCACCCCCTGCGCACTCCCGCGGGCGAGGTGGCGGCCCTGGTCGAGACCGAGCTTCCGCGTGACACCGTCGCTTCGTCATTGGCGCGCCTCGTCCGCAACCTCTTGCTGCTCGCCGCCCTGGTGGCCGGCGCCGCCACGCTCTTCGGGTTCCTGCTCAGCCGGCGGCTGACCCATCCCGTCCAGGCCCTCACCGCTTCGGCGGCGCGGATCGGCCGCGGCGACCTCTCGACTCCCATGCCCCGCGCGCCGGGAGCGGAGCTGGGCACGCTCGCCCTCACCATGGAGGAGATGCGGCGCCGCCTCCTCCATCTCACCTCCGAGCTGCGCCGCCGCCAGGCCGAGGGAGAGGCGATCCTCACGGGCATCGTCGAAGGGGTCTTCAGCGTCGACCGGGACCGGCGCATCCGTTACCTCAATCCTCCGGCCGCGGCGATGCTCGGGGTCCGGCTGGAAGAGGCGATCGGCCGCTTCTGCGGCGACGTGCTGAATCCCGAAGGGCGGGACGGCGTGCGGCCGTGCGAGGAGAGCTGCCCGATCGTCCATGCCCGTTTCCGCGGCGGCGCCACCGCTAGCGAGCGCCTGCGGCGGCCGGACGGCACCCGCCGGGTCGTCGTGATCACAAGCGCGCCGCCGGCGGAGGACCAGCAGGTCCAAGTGCTGCGCGACGAGACCGACGTCGAAGCCGCTCGCCGCCAGCGCGACGCCGTGCTCGCCAACATCTCCCATGAATTCCGCACGCCGCTCTCGGCCCAGCTCGCCTCGCTGGAGCTGCTGCGCGACCGCCTGCTCCGCTCGCCGGAAGGGCTGGACGCCGAATCGCGCGAGCTCGTGCTCTCGCTGGAGCGCGGCAGCCTCCGCCTGACCCAGCTCATCGACAACCTGCTGGAGAGCGTTCGCATCGAGTCCGGGCAGGACTCCATCCGCAGCCGGCCCGTGGCTCTCGACGAGGTGATCGAGGAGGCGGTCGAAATGACCGCGCCCCTGCTCGCGCAACGCCGCCAATCCATGGAGGTCGACCTCCCTTACCCGCTGCCGGCGATCCTCGGCGACGCGCCCCGCCTCACCCAGGTGTTCGTCAACCTACTCGCCAATGCCCACAAGTTTTCTCCTTGGGGCTCCAGGGTCGGTCTCGGCGGCAGGGTGGAGGAGCGGCGGATCGTGCTCTGGGTGGAAGATGAGGGGCCGGGGATCGTGAACGCCGAAGCCGCGAGCGGCCGCTCGCTCTTCGAGCGCTTCGTGCGCAATGCCGGGGAAGGCGAGGAGCCGGAGGCGGGCGGCATGGGGCTGGGCCTGTGGATCGTGCGCTCGATCATCGAGCGTCACGGAGGCGCCGTCGAGGCGGGGCCGGGGAGCGGCGGTGTCGGCACGCGTCTTCAGGTCGTGCTGCCGCGCCGGCTCGCCGGTCAGGAGAGCGCGGCGTGAAGATCCTGGTGGTGGACGACGATCTGGAGCTGGCGAACCTCATCGGCTACGCGCTGCGCCAGGCTGGCTATCTGGTGGTCGCGGCGGCCGACGGTCAGGAGGCGCTGGCCGTCTTCGAGCGGGAGTCGCCGAACCTGGTGATCCTGGACGTCAACCTACCGCGCCTCGACGGCTTGGAGGTCTGCCGGCGAATCCGCGCCGGATCCAGGGTGCCGATCATGATGCTCACCGTGCGCAGCGCCGAAGAGGACCAGGTGCGGGCCCTCGATCTCGGAGCGGACGACTATCTCACCAAGCCGTTCAGCCCGCGCACCCTGCTCGCTCGCGTGCGGGCGCTGCTGCGGCGCGTGGGAGAGGAGCGGCCGGCGCCGCTCGTCGGGGGCGACTTCACCCTCGATCTCGAGCTGCAATCCGTCTCCGTGCGTGGCGGCGGGCCCGTGCGTCTGACCCGGCTGGAGCTGCGCCTGCTTCAGCTCCTCCTCGCCAACGCCGGCCATACCCTGCCGACGGAGCGCCTGCTCGCCCACGTCTGGGGCTCGCGCGGCGCCGGAGACCGCCAGCTCTTGAAGCAGCTCGTCCACCGGCTACGCCAGAAGATCGAGACCAACGCGGCGGAGCCGCGCTACCTGGTCACCGTCGCCGGTGTGGGATATGAACTGCAGACCGATCCGTCCGCGAGACGGACGGTGAGCTAGCCTGCTGCCGCGGCGCCGGATCCCAACGCAACGCAACGCGAGATCCTATGCAGGCGGACGCGCGGGCGGGTGTGCGGGGGGCGCAGCAGGGCGTGCCCAGGCGGGGGAGGTCCCCGCTGACCAGGGCCACCGGCGGCCAGGACCTCTCAACCCTCCCCCCGTAGGTAAGCTGGTGCGGCCCTCCGAAACAGGTTCCACCCTCTTCGTCAGCTCTTCGTCCACTTACAGGGAGGAAGAGGTGCTCGAGCCTCTGGATTCGACGAGGTTCATGAGGGCTACCCGCATCAAAGCCACCACGGTCTTGGAATCATGGATCTCCCCGCGGGCGGCCTGCTCGATCGCTTCCTGCAAGGGCACGCGTTCGATGGAGATCACCTCGTCGTCCTCCAGAACCTGCAGGGTCGGTTCGAGGCCGGTGGCGAGGAAGAGCCAAATCTTTTCGTCGGCGAAGCCGGGCGTGGTCCAGATCCAGCCCAGGGGCTGGATCTTGCCGGGGCGGAAGCCGGTCTCCTCCTCGGTCTCGCGGACGGCGCAGGCTTCGGGCGTCTCGCCGGAGTCGAGCTTGCCGGCGGGGACCTCGAGCAGCCAGCCGCCGGTGGCGTAGCGGTATTGGCAGACGAGCAGCACGGTGCCGTCCTCCATCACCGGCACCACAGCGGCGGCCCCGCGGTGATGGACCAGCTCCATGTCCATCTCCCGGCCGTTGGGCAGCCGCACCCGGTCCACGTCGACGTGGAAGGTGCGACCACGGAAGATCTCACGGGTGCCGAGGCGCTCGCTCTCGCCGCTCACGGCTCGGCGACTTCCGCTCCGGTGCAGCGGATCTGTACGATCTGAAAGGGACCGTTTCCCACCGTCGCAGGGTCGAACGTCTGTCCGCGTTCCTCCGCCAGGTGCTTCTGCCAGGTCACGTAGTCGCCGCGGGTCATGGGAATGGTCTCGACGGTGCCTTCCGCGCGGCCCGTCTTGCCCTTGGCGGAGATCGGGAAGACGATCACCCCGTCGTCCACCTTGCAGCGGACCCGCGCCTGAGGGTTCTCCTCGAGCTCCATCCAGCAGCCTTGCATCGAGCAGACGTCGGTGACCGTGCCTTCGACCCGGACCTTCTGGCCCGCGTAATGGTCGGGGTCGGCAAGGAGCGTGGAAATCTTGAGGGTCTCGTCGAGCTTTACGCCCGCGCCGTAGACCGTGGTCTCGGCCGACGCCATCGAAGCGGCGGCGAAAAGCAGGAGGGCGATGAGCAGCAGAGGTTTTCGCATGAGTGTGCCTTTCTATTGCGGCCGGGCAGGCATGGGCATGATCTCGGTCTTCTCATAGCCGGCGGGGATCTCGAAGGCCGAAGCGGGAACGGCGGCGTTCGTGTCGAGCTGCGTCACTTCCATGGTGCTGCGGGTGGTGGTCGTGCGGTTGCCCTTCTTCGCGGTCGAAGTGTTGACGGTGACCATCTTCAAGGGGAATCCCTGAAACTTCACCGCTCCGGCGGCGATCATCTTGTCGAAGTCGGCATTGCCGGTGCGCGGCGGCTCGGCGCGGAGCCAGACTCCCAGGCCGACGTCCTGCAGCTTGGAGGTCGCCCAGATGTCCTGCTCGCTGACCACGTCCGTGGTGTTGCCCATGCCGAGCACCCGGACGGTCATGGTGTAGCTGGTGCGCGTCTTGTAATGCCGCGTCGGCAGCCCGACTATGGCGCCGCCGTCCTCTTCCAGCAGCTTCTCCACCTTGGGCTCGGAGAACTGGATCTTGAGCAGGGGCCCCATGCCGTTCATGATGGCGCCTACCGTGCCGAGCATGCCCTGCAGGCTCCACTCGGCGTAGGTCTTCTCCTCCGGATTGACCAACAACAGCGTCTTGCCCCCGTCCTTGGTGACCAGGTAGCTCCCTTTCTGGAGGACGGGGTTTCCGGAGCTCTCCACGAAGGTCACTTTGGCGTTGTCGCCCGCGACCCAGCCTTCCACCTGGATGTCGCTGTTCTGAGCGGCGGCATCGCCCTGCGTCTTGGTGACGGACTTGTAGTGGATTCCCGCGAAGCACGGAACGGAGACGGCCAGGAACAGCGCGGCACCGGCGATCGATCGAACGAGTTGTCTCACGGCAGTACCTCCTTGAGGATATCGATGATGTCCTATCGATGCCGGGCGCGCAAGAACAGGGCGGCCACATAAGGCCGCCCCTACCTTCTCTGGCGAAGGTGGTCGAAGACGCGGGCGAGGAAGCTCTCGAGCACGAGAGGATCATGAAGGCGGCCTTCTTCCTCAACGGGGAGGTCCGGCAACCGGGCGATCAGCGCCTCGGCAAAAAGGCCGCGGCCGGTCCTCGACGGAGCGCCGGCGTCCTGATGGATCTCGACGTCCCGCAGGCCGCAGCTCGGCGAGTCCTTTTTGAGGATGTAGCCGTCGAGGTCCAGGCCCGCCAGCTCCTCTACCCGCCGCTCCGCGTAAGACCGCATGGCATCCGTATAGTCGTTCCCGGAGCTCGGCATGATGAGGCGGACCTCGCCACTCCGCCGCCGCTCCAGCCGGATGGGCGGCCGGGGCGTGCCCATGCCCAGCTCCACTTCGGGGCAGACCGGCACCCATTCGATGGAGGGTCCGAGCCGCTCGATGAGGGCAGCGTCGCGCTTGTGCCCGCCGTTGTAGCGCACCTCCTGGCCCAGCAGGCAGGCGGAGATGCCGATGCGGGGCTTGGGGGAGGCGGCCTCGATCGCCACGCCTCATTTATAGCAGTCCAGTGGGATCTTGCCGGTTGTGGCGGCCTGCCACAACCGGGCGAGGCCCGCTGGAGCCTCACCGCCGCGCCAGCAACGGATACGGGTTGTGCGCCTGGCCGGACTCGTAGATCCCGTAATGGAGGTGCGGGGGAGTTCCTTTGGCATTTCCCGTGTCGCCAACGTAGCCGAGCACCGTCCCGGCTTCCACCCAGTCTCCCATCGCCGGAGCGTCCCAATCGTTCAGATGGGCGTAATAGTGGAACCAGCCGGCCGGGCCGAAGACGGTGACCGCCTTGCCTCCCAGGCGATTCCACCCCTTGCGCACCACAACTCCTCGCGTGGCCGAACGCACCGGCGTGCCGCGCGGGGCGAAGATGTCGATCCCTTCGTGGCTGCGCCCCTCGCTCCGCATCGCTCCCCAGGTATCCACGAGAGCCGACCGGCTCACCCCTTCGACCGGCACCGGTAGTAGGACGGGCGGCGGCTCGCGCAGGAGACCGACGACGCGGACGAGGTTCTTCAGGTATGGATAGGCCCAGACCAGGAAGGCGAAGAGCAGGGCCAGTCCAAGAAGCCGGCCGGCAATCCGTCGCCAGTTCATGCCGCGCGGAAGAGAGGGGGCTTGGGGAAGGGAGGGCTCACCTCCCCGCCAGCTCCGGCAAGGCCGGCGTAACCGCGGCCAGATCCTCCTCTCCGGTACGGATGCGGATGACCTTCTCGACCGGCACTACGAAGATCTTGCCGTCCCCCACCTCGCCGGTGCGGGCCGCGGAGAGGATGGCGTCGATGGTGACGGGCACGAAGGGATCGGAGACGCCGATGTCGAGCCGCACTTTCTCCACCAGCTCCATCTTGACAGTGGTGCCGCGGTAGGTCTCGACCTGCTCCGTCTCGCCGCCGTGCCCCTGCACCCGGGAGATGGTGAGGCCGTAGACCTCGGCTCTGAACAGCGCCTCGAGAACGTCGTGGAGCTTCTCGGGCCGGATGACCGCTGAGATCAGCTTCATGCCTCACCTCCCACCGGCACCGGTAGCACGTCGGCGGCGACCGGCCGGGGCTGGGCCGGCTCGGGCAGCACCAGGATGGCGCCCTCACCGCTCGTGTAGGCCTCTTCGCCGTGCATGGCCACGTCGAGGCCGAGCCCCTCCTGCCGGGGGAGAGCTCGCAACGACGCGAAGGCCCCGATCAGCTTCAGCAGTCCGAAGGAGGCGGCGGCGCTGTAGGCGGCGGTCGCCAGCACGGCCAAGGCCTGCTTGCCAAGCTGCGCGGGGTTGCCCGCGAGAAGGCCGTCCGCCCCGCCCCAGGCCGCGGCGGCGAGCACACCGGTCAGCAAAGCGCCCACCACGCCGCCAGCCCCGTGCGCCGCCACCACGTCCAGCGAGTCGTCGAGACGGGTGCGCGAACGGAAGAGGATGGCGTAGTAGCTCGGGAAGGCGGCCAGGGCTCCCAGGAACAGGGCCGCCGTGGGGCTGATGAAGCCGGCGGCGGGAGTGATCGCGACCAGGCCAACCACCGCTCCCGTGGCGGCGCCCACCGCTGTGGCTTTGCGGGCACGCACGAGATCGAGCCCCATCCACACGGCGAGCGTGGCCATCGGCGCCAGCATCGTGTTGGCGAAGGCCAGGGCCGCCGTGCCATTGGCGGCCAGCGCGCTGCCGGCATTGAAACCGAACCACCCGAACCACAGGAGCGCCGCCCCCAGCAGCACGAACGGCACGTTGTGCGGCAGTAGCGCCTGTCGGCCATAATCACGGCGCGGCCGGAGGATCGCGGCGGCGACCAGGGCGGCCGCGGCGGCGTTGACGTGCACCACCGTGCCGCCGGCGAAGTCGAGAGCGCCGAGGCCCGCGAGCCAGCCGCCTCCCCACACCCAATGGCAGACCGGCGCGTAGACCAGCAGCGTCCAGCCGGCGAGGAACACCAGATAGGGACCGAAACGCATGCGCTCGACAACTGCGCCGGAGATCAGCGCCGCGGTGATCACCGCGAAGGTCCCCTGGTAGGCCATGAACAGGACGTGCGGGATGGTGCCGTGAGCCTCGATGCCGACGCCGCGCAGCAGGAGATGGCCGAGGCCGCCCACGATGGCGTTCCCTTCGCCGAAGGCCAGGCTGTAGCCGGCGAGCGCCCAGACCAGACCGACGACCCCGAGCGAGGAAACGCTCATCATCATCGTGTTGAGCGCGTTCTTCGAGCGCACGAGACCGCCGTAGAAGAATGCCAGAGCAGGAGTCATGAGCAGGACCAGAGCGCAGGAGACCAGCATCCACGCCGTGTCCGCGCCGCTAATCTGGGGCGGAGCCGGAGTCGCCATCAGGAGTCCTCCTTTGGGTTGGGGTGCATGCCGCAGGCTAGTGCAAGCGATCTCGGCTGTCAATGGTTCTCTGCCAGTTTGGCTCGAATGACTCTACAGTTCGCCGAATAACAGGCCATTGCGATCAAAGCGATCCGAGATCTTTGACGATTCTGCACGATTCTGGACTCAGCTGGCATAGCAGCTTCGGCGCTAGAATCGTCGCGATGCTCCGCCCGGCCGCGCTAGTAGCGCCTCTTCTCACCCTGCTCGCCTTGGGTTCGGACGCCGGACAGGTTGTCCCGGCTGGCGAGGCCCGTTCGACGCCTACGGGCACGGTCTGGGTGGAGATGATCCCGGCCGGAACTGGCGAACCGCGCGAAGGGATCGGCAGGGGAACGATCGAGGCGCCGCCGGAGCGGGTCTGGCGGGCCCTCACCGACTACGCCCATTGGAGCGAGTTCATGCCCTTCCTGAGAAGGTCAGGTGCCCTGCCGCAGACGGACGGCTCTGTGCTGGGCGATCACCTGATGGTCCTTCCCTCACCGCTGGGCGAGCGGCGCTACCGGGTCCGCTTCAGGCGACAGGTGGAATCCGAGGCCGGGGGCAGGGTCTGGCGAATCCAGTGGGCCTACGTGCCCGGCTCGGGGAACGTCGCCGGCCATCGCGGCTCCTGGACCTTGACGGCTCTCGGGCCGGGACGCACCTTCGCCGTCTGCCGTCTCTTCACCGATCCGGGAGGATTCACTCCCCGCTGGGCCGTCGACCGCGGCACCTCACAGATGCTGCCCTGGGTCTTCCACGGCTTGCGCCAGCACGTCCGCCGCTCCAGGTATGACTGAGATAGAAACCGCAAGCACAGCTCTCCCTCCGACAGCGAACCCGCGACGGCTGACGGCTCCTCGCCGGTCGGGCAGAGGGGGCGGTTCTTGCATGGATCGCTCAGGGGTTGATTTACCCCGAAGTTTGGAGCATCCTGAATAAGAACCTTCGGAAGGAGACAAAGTCCATGCGAAGCTCTGAGCTCAACCGCCTGCTGGAGGATTTGCGGAAGGATCCCGCTCTGCTCCAGGAGTCCCGACAACTGCTTCGCAACCCCGACGGGGCGCTCCGATGGGCGGTCGATCGAGGATACCGTCTGACGGTGGGAGACATCGCCGAGCTCTACGACAGCGACCGGGAGCTTTCGGACGACGACTTGGAACAGGCAGCCGGTGGTGATGGCTGGCCCCCTTCATAGGCTGAGGTGCCGCTCGTCCGAGCGGAAACCGTGCCGCTGACCGTCGCCCACTGGCTGGCCGTCCTCGAGCCCAGGCTCACCGAGCCGCTCTTCGATTCCGCGGCGGTTGGACGCCTTCGCAGATTGGCCCAAACGCTCCCGGGGGAGTGTCAGGGAACCTTCGAAGTGCGGCTCGCGCCCGGAGCTGCGCAGGTGGATTTATCGCTGCGCCTCCTCACGCTCTCTCAGGCCGCTGCTGCAGCGGCACGCTTCGGCTCCACGGTGGGTCGCTTTCTCTCTTCTTGGTCCGAGCCCGGGTCGCTCGCACCCGTACGGTCCGTGTGGCTGGAGTTCGACCTCGACCGGGAGGAGCCATCGGAACCCGTCGTCTGCGCGAAGCTCCCGGCGGACATCGACTTCGGATGGCTCCTCGATACGCTTCTGCCGGCACTTCGAGGCGCTCCGCTCTCAAAGGGGCAGCGCGATCTGATCCTCACCTGTCTCGAAAGCCTTCCCGGCTCGGCACACCTCCTCTACGTCTTCAGCCTCCGGGCTCGGGGGAGCGACGCCGTGCGGCTGGAGATCTTCGGGATGGAGCCGAGCCAGATCCTCGACTATCTCCGGCGTGTGGCTCCGCCAACCGTTCCAGCGGCCAAGGAAATCACCCCTTGCTTCGAGGGAGTCGAGAGGCTCCACCTCTCCCTTGACATCGCCGAGGAGATCCGGTCAAGGATCGGGATCGAAGGCTCGTTTCCATGGCAGCCTCGCAGAGAGCCCCGGTGGAAGGACCTCTTCGGTCGCCTGGAGTCGCGAGGGCTGTGCTCTCCCGGGAAGCGGACGGCTGCGCTCGCCTGGCCGGGATGGGATTCCTTCTGGACGGCTGCGGGACCTTGGCCCGTTGCCCAGATGGGACCCCGGGGCTTCTGTGTGCGGGGCCTCAGCCATCTCAAGGTCGTCTGCCGGCCGGATGGCCGACCGGAGGCGAAGGCTTATCTCGTATTCGGACCGTTCGAACGCTCCAGCGTTGCTGCGCCCGCGAGCTCCGCGGCCAGGCGTTCGGTCTTCTCCACATAGTGCGGAAGCTGCAACTCGGCAAAGAGTCGGCGGGCCTCTCCGAGCTGCCACGCCGCCTCCTCGGATCCGGTGCCGGCCACGAGCGCCAGATCGAGCCTGGTTCGACCCACCTCGAAGCGAGCCCCGATCGCCTGGAAGATCTCAAGGGCTTCGCCGAGCTCCTTTTTGGCCTCGGCCGGATCGCCTAAGCTCCGTGCGACCCGTCCCAACGACCGCTGGGCCAACCCACTCCCATACCTGAACTTGACTCCCTCGGTTACGGCAAGCGCCTCCCCGGCCAAGCTTCGGGCCTCAGCGAAGCGATCCGAAAGCAGGTAGGCCTCGGCAAGAAACGCGGAAAACCACCCCAAAAGCTGCTGCATCCCTGCCTGGCGCAGACGCTCGACGGAATCTTCGAGAGCGCCGATCGCCTGGACGAGATCGCCCTTCTCGATATAGGCGTAGCCAAGAAAGCCCAGCGCCGCCGCGGTGTTGAGAGGATCCTGGGCTCTCTCGAGTCCCTCTTGGCACTCCTTGATCCCAATTTCCCATTCGCCCAACGAAGCGTAGAAGTAACCGGTGCTCCAGGAGGGATCGAGGCGGGGATCCTGGAGGGCCCGCCAGACCGCAGCGGCCCGGTCCATCATCCCGAAAGCCTCGTTGAACTGGCCGAGCACATAGTGGTGGAACCCTGCAACCCAATACGCCTGCCCTTGCCACCAGCGGTCCTTACCTTGCTCGAGTAGAGAGACCGCTTGCCGGCCGTACTCGATGCCTTCGGAGAACCGGCCCGACCAGAAGGCGTCTCTGGAAAGGACGTACCAGGCCTGGCCTTCCGTTGTCGCGTCTCCGGCCTCCCGCGCCGACGCGATGGCCTGCCGGGCGGCGCTCTCGGCCTCGGTCTGGTCTCCGAGATAGCTGTGGGTATGGGCCAGCCAAAAGAAATACCGCCCTGCGAGGGAGGCGTCGCCCAAGCGCTCCAGCGCATCCCGGTGGCGCAAAAAGACCTCCACAGTCTCAGGGAAGCGGGCCAGCGGTAGGAGCGAATGGGCGAGTTGAAGGATCAACTCCACACCGCGGCGGTCCCGCTCGGTTTCCGGCAGGCGCTCAGAATGCGACAGGGCCTCCCGCAGCGCCTGAGCCGCCTCGGTATGAGCGTAGCCGAGGGCCGCTTCCTTCGCGAACAGAGCGAGGTATCGAACGGCCTTTTCGGGGATCTCGGCCTTCGAGAAGTGATAGGCGAGTCGGTCGTAGACGTCCTGCAGGTGGTCCGCGAAAAGCCGCTCGAATGCCTGACCTGCCACTGAGTGGAGGATCTGCCGGCGGCTGGTCAGTAGAGTCTGATAGACCGCCTCCTGAGTGAGTGCATGTTTGAAGAAGTATCTGGGCTCATCGTCCGCGGGCTCCTCGTAGAGGAACTCCCAGCGCCGGAGGTCTGAGAGGAGCGGCATCAGGTCTTCGCCTTGCTCCCAGACCGCGGTTAGGAGATGGAGGGAGAATTCCCGGCCCAGGACGGAGGCGGTCTGCAAGAGCCGCTTATGGTCCTCCGGCAGCCGGTCGATGCGGGCCATGAGGACGCCCTGGATGGTATCGGGAACGGCGAGGTCCGGATGCTCCAGGAGAGAGCGAGTGAGCTCCTCCAGGAAGAACGGATTGCCCTCGGCCTTGCTCAGAACGAGGGAAAGCAGATGCTCCGGCAGCACGGTCCGGCGGAGGACCGCCCGCATGACAGCCTGGCTCTCCTGGTCGCTCAGCCGCGAGAGGGAAATCTGGGTGGCATAGGACTTCTCGATCCAGCGCGGCCGGTACCCGGGCCGATAGGTGAGGAGGAGGAGCATCCGGGAAGCCACCAGTCCCTCGACCAGGAACGCGAGGAGCTCCTCCGAGGTCTCATCGAGCCAGTGGAGGTCCTCGATCTCCAGGACCACCAACCGGCCCTGACCGGCATTCAGGATGAGCTGCCGGAGGAGCGCGAACGTCCGTGCCTGAAGCGCCTGGGGGCTCAGCTCCGCCAAACCGCCGGTCGTGTCCTCTTCGCCGAGGAGGCGCAAGAAGAAGGGAAGCGCCTGCGGCACATCCATACCTGCGGCTCTCAAGCCTTCCTCGGCCCTCGTCCGGATCATGATGGGCTCATCGGCTTCACCGATTCCCCACGTATTTCGCAGCATGTAGAGGAGCGGCAGATAAGGGGTAACCGTCCCATAGGAGAGGCAACGACCGGCGAGCCATAGGGTCGGCCGGTTCCAGAGCCGGCGGCGGAATTCGTAAAGGAGCCGGGACTTGCCCGAGCCGGCTTCGGCCGCGATACCGAGGACCTGACCTTCTCCGTTCTCGGCCCGCTCCAACAGCTCCTCGAGGAGGGCCATCTCCCGCCGGCGGCCGACGAACGGAGTCCGCGACATCGCGCCCAGAACCGTCTCCTCCGACTGGACGGCGCCGACGCTCAGGACCCGATACGCCTGGACGGGCGCTTCTTTTCCCTTGACCTGGACCGGCTCCAGGACCTTCATCTGTACGCCTTGGAGGAAGCGGCTCGTCGCCTCGCTGACGAGGATGGCCCCAGGCTCGGCGATCTGCTGGAGGCGGGCCGCCAGATTCGTCGTGTCGCCGATCGCCGTGTAGTCCTTGCGGAGCTGGTCACCGATTCCTCCCACCACCACCCAACCGGTGTTCAGGCCCATACGGACCTCGAGCTCCACGCCATAGAGATCCCACTGCTCGGGCCGGCGTTCCTCCAACCCTTTCCGCAGGCCCAGGGCCGCGAGCACTGCCCGGCGCGGGTGGTCCTCGTGAGTGATAGGGGCTCCGAAGAGAGCCATGAACCCGTCACCCAGGAACTGGTTGATCGTCCCCTCATAGCGGTGGACTTCCCGCAGGGCCAGCTCGAAAAACTGGTTGAGAAGGAGGTGCATGGTCTCCGGGCCGACCCTCTCGGCGAGGGCCGTCGAACCGACGAGGTCGCAGAAGAGGACGGTGACCTGCTTGCGCTCCCCTTCTAGGGCGGTCCGGGACTGGAAAACCTGGTCGGACAGGTGAGGTGGAGTGTAGTTTTGGACCGGCGACCGGCGCGGGAGCTGAGCCGGTTCTGAATGGACCGAAGGAAAGTTGGGCTCACGATTCTTTAATGAAGCTCCACACTCGCCGCAGAATTTGAAATCTGGTGGGATCTCGGCACCACACGCAGGACAGGTACGGGCGAGTTTTGTGCCGCACTCCCCGCAGAACTTTGTCGCCGCGGGGTTCTCGAATTGGCAGTAAGGGCACTTCATCGCTGCCTCAGGAAAGGGCGGTAGGCCGCCACGCCGAAGTCTTCCCTTAGATTTAGTGCGATTGCGGTCGTCAAAAGAGCCCGAAGCAGAGGTCCGCAGGCCGAGGCGAGGGGACGGCGCATACCAGGCGCCTGAAAGTTTTCTAGTGCTAAGATAAGAGGATGCAGCAGACGCCGCAAAACAACTGGTTGTCCTATCATCTCTACTATCACGAGAGTCTTACCTGGGCAGTCGTTGGTTTCGTCCATCCCGCGATCGTCGCGCTGCGGAAAGCAGACTTGATGGACGGCTTCTTTTTCGTCCTCTACAGCCTCGGTGGGCCGCACATCCGTCTTCGCGTGCGGCCACTGCCAGGATGTGGCGAAGCCATCGAAAAGACCGTCCGAGAGGCAGCGGCGGAGTTCCTGGCTCGCAGCCCCTCCACAGCCGCTTTGAATGAGGAGGCTCTCCGCAAGACTACCGAGTCCATCCTGGCTAAGGATCCCCACGAGACCGACGGCACCATCCATCCAGACAATACCTTCATTGCCTCGCCCTTTCGCCCTGAAGTGGCGCGGTATGGCGGCCCCGACCTCCTGTCCCATTCCCTGGATTTCTTCACCGTCTCCAGCATTGCGGCCCTTGATTTTCTCACCCGCTTCCGGAAGGAGCCGCGGTCCCGGCAGCTCATCCTGGCCCTCCGTCTCCTGCTGCGGCAGGCATTGGGATTTGCCGCCGATCCCGACGAGCTAATCGCTCTCCTTGACTACGGCGTCCAGAGCTGGGGCGAGGCCGTTCCGGCTATCCTGGAAAAGGGGGACCGGGTCTTCGCCTCGCATCGCGATGCCCTGTGCCAGCTGTTCAGCCAAGGGGTCTTCGACCTGTCCTCTGGAGCTCCTGCCGACGGCGCCTCCGCCTGCCTCGGCGAGGCAGCCCGACGCTTATCGCTCACCGTCGGCCGGGACTCTCGCCGCCGGAGCATCGGCATCAGTCAGCTCCACATGACCGCCACCCGCCTCGGCCTAAGCAACCCAGAGGAGGCTTATATCAGCCGCCTCCTCTCCTCCTCAGCACACAGCATCGTCGCCGACGAGCCCGGCACCTGGACCAAGCTCTCAGAGGTCCTCACCGCTTCCTTGTCATCCGCCGAGCCCGCCCTGCCGCCGGGCGCTTTCCTTCCTCGGGCGTTTGCCCTCCTGGATGGCGGATGAGCAACTCTGGAGCCGCCAGCCTGTTCGTGGAGAACGCGGAAGCTTTGGGCCAGCAGATCTGGAAGCAGCGGGTCCAAGCCGCGGACGGCACGATCACCTGGCTGCGGCCGGGATCTGAAGCCCGGGGCGAGCCCATTGACCTCCAAAAGAGAATCGATCCCTTCCTTTATGATGGGACGGCCGGGATCGCTCTCTTCCTATCGGGGCTGTCGTACGTTACGAAAGATGATGGGTGGAGGGACCGGGCTTTGCAGACCATCGCTCCGGTCCGCCGCAAGCTCGCGGAGCTGACTGGCAATCCAGAGCGGGCAGTGCTTCTTACCGGCCTCGGTCTCGGAGGGATGATTGGGCTTGGCTCGCTCGTGTACTCTTTCCTGCACATCGGTCGGCTGCTTGAAGAATCCGCCCTTCGCGACGAATCCCTGAGAATCGCGGGTTTGATCACTCAAGATCGAATCGACCGGGACGAAACCTGCGACATTCTCTACGGCGGTGCCGGCGCCATTCTTGCCCTTCTACGACTCGGTGCCGATGCTCCCCTTCATACAGCCATCGCCTGCGCCCACAACCTCTTGCGCCGGCGGCAGGCTGTGGCGGGCGCTGTACGGACTTGGAGAACCCTCCCTGGCCTCCCACCCATGGGCGGCTTCTCCCATGGCGCAGCAGGAATCTGCTGCGCCCTCCTCTGTCTCTACCGCCATACGGGTGATCCGGATTTACTGGCCGCCGCCCGGGAGGGCTTCGCGTTCGAGAGGACTCTCTACTCCCCTGAGCAGAGAGGCTGGCGCGACGCTAAAGTCGAAGGAGAAATCCGTGTCTCGCCGGGCTGGTGTTTCGGCTCGGCCGGCATGGCCCTTGCCCGGCTCTCAGCGCTGGAGACCCTCGACAGTCCCGAGCTACGCCAGGAGGCTGAGCAGGGACTGGAACACGTTCTCTCGGCTCCCCTGAGCAATGTCGACCATCTCTGCTGCGGCAATCTCGGCCGGGTGGACTCGCTGCTTCAAGCCGGTTGGACCACTGCAGCCGAGGAGCTTGCCCATCGGGCTCTGGAGCGGGCAGGCAGGCGTGGTGGCCTTGTCTGGCGGAGTGTAATGCCGCCAGATCTCTTCGATCCCACATTCTTCACGGGAGCGGCCGGTACCGGTTATACACTCCTGCGCCTCGCCAATCACTCCCTACCCTGCGTCCTCGCCCTGGAGTAGGTCTTCAGGCGCTCCGCGCTACCACCTCAAGGTGCACCGGCTGCGGCTCGGCGAAACGAAGCAAGCCCTCGCGGATCAGACGACGAGCGATCACCAGCCGGCTTTGATCATCCAGCCCTGGAATCTCCGAGACTCTGAAGCGGTCCGTGTCGCGGATAAACTCAAAAGCCTGACGCAGACGAGCGGGTCCCCGGACGTGCCGAGTACCAAAGCGAATGTTGCTGAACTTATTCTCGAAGTGATGCACAGCGCAGAGGATTCCCTCTCTCCGCTCCAGTTCCGAATCTAGGCCAAGATTCTCTAATGCGGTCAGTTGCGCGAAGTGGCCGTCCTGAGGATAGCCGTGGATTCGTACCCGGTTGCGGATGAGCACGTCCACCGTAGACTCAAAAGACAGATTTTCCTGGAATGCCCGCAGTGCGTCGGAAAACCCATGCCGCATCGCCTCTGTGGCCGCCGGCTGCTCCACGAATCCAATGGGGAGAGCCCGCCGCAGTGCCGTAGCGTGGACTGCCGCCTGTTCCACCGCCGCCTTGAGAAAATCTATCCAGTAGAGCGGAGTAATACTCACTGTTAAGTGAAGGGATGTGGAATCCTTGGCGATTGCGCAGTGTGGCATGCCACGAGGCACGTAGAGAACGTCCCCGGGTCGAAGGGTCAGCTCTTCAAGGAGCGGCCCTTCCAGTCGGCTTCCTCCCCAGTCAGGCGTAAACGCAAGATCCTGCTTGTAGTCTAGCCGCATCACGGCGAGAGTCCGTAACTCGTGCAGCCGCCACTCTTTCTCTCCCTGAACCTGGAGCACGAAGACATCATGGTCGTCGGTATGCAAAGCGAAGGTTTTGGATCCTTTTGGAGTGAGGTACATGTTCACGCCAATACTGGCAGCAAAACTTTTGCCCAGAGACTTGATCAGAGCGAACAGTGGTGGCCAGGAATTCTCAAGATAATTAAGCACAACTGAATGTCCCTTGGCGAACAAGTCGTAGATCTCTTCAACCTTCACGTCTTCGGGCCGACACCGCTTCGCCCCCTCCTCCGAGCCTGCTGGAGGTGTGGTAAGAACGCTGTCCGCCGGTCCCGTCCGCGCGGCACGGAGCCAGCTATCGAGATCTCTTAAAGAGAAAAGGCTTTCGAAGAGTCCGCGCTGGTCCCGTCGGATGTGGAGGTAGTTCCTTTCCCAAAAATCTCTCAAGAATGTTTGTGGCGTAACAGGACCGAGCAGGGCTTCGAGTGTCGAGATAACCTGTTTCATTATCCCCTCCTCCTGTCTAAATGTTTCGAGCCATACTTCGAAGCGCCGCCCCATACCAACGCCGAAGCGCAGACGGAACGGGGCGGCGAAACCATACTTCACTCACTCAAGGCCGAGATCAGGTGAATCAGCAGCACGCATTGGCGGTGTTGGATGAACAGCAAGCATTAGCTACGTTGCTGTTGACCTCCGCCTCCGCTTCGGTTCCCCCCGCTACTGATTCGAGATCCGCATCGGTCAGTGGTTCGATCTCCACGCCACCGACCTCATCTGGGCGATCCGTCTTCTCGTTCTTGGCCATACGCTCGTCTCCTTTCCGAGAGTCCCACCATGGGAGCCTCTTTTGAAAGCCTTTTTGCAAGGCCAGACTATCGATTTGGAACTCGACAGCTCGCCGGCAACCAGCGGCGTCGGGAGGAAAGTCGGAGAACACAGGAAGGGACTCCTCCACAATCAGTCCCGTCGCGTTCTTCCGGGCGATTGAGAGGAATAGCGAAGACAGACTAGGTGAGCTAAAATCAATATATTGGGGCTTAAAGCTCTGCACCGGCTCGCCATGCTTGTGCATCTGTTCAAAAGCGAACACCTGACGCGGAAGTCCCCGCTCCCCCCTCCAGAGTTGAAGGTCCCGGAATGCGAAGGCCCCTGATAAGGCCGCGATCTCTTCTAGGGAGCTTTTCGTGATCTCCCACCGCATACGCCGTATGACTAGGTTGCCGCAGGTCAACCGACATGAGAAACTCACATCCCCGGCCATCTTGAGACGGGCCCGCGGGAACACCTGGCGGGTTTCGTAAGGGCCGAAAAGCGAGAGGAAGCGCAACAGGGTTGGCATTAGGAGGTTATTAAGGCTGCTCAGATGGACCGGAATCAGCTGTCGTCCGGCAGCGTCCACTAGCCGGAATTCCTCCATTGTGAGGTCAGCCACGATCCGTAGATCACCAAGGCGTACCAGGCGGCCTGATGGTAGGTCGAGGCGCTCGCCCGGCACCTCCAATACTCGGAGGGTTTGGGGGAATCGCAGATTTGACATACTTCCGTAGGTGAACATCAAATCGAGGAGATCGGTGGGTTCACCGTCCACCTCCACCGAGGAGCGCGCGGTGAGGTGGGACAGGAACTGGCCCCGCATGGCCTCCTCCATGGCCGCCGGATAGCGACTCAAGTAGCGCCCGGACCCTTCAAAGAGTCGGTTGAGCACCCATGTTCTGCCCCAGAGATCGGCAGGCTGAACGAAAACAGAGCAGCCAATAATGGGCCGGTAGCGTACCGGGATCGTCTCCAGTAATGCCGCAAAGCTCCCCGAAGGAAGGTGCACGCTATCAGGCCTCTCGTCCAGGAGGGAGAGCGTCCCTTCCCGCACGGCCCTCCGTATTTCGCTCAGAGCTTCCATTGCGGGAAGCTGCAGAGGGTCGAAGGAACTAAAATTGTCGTAACGCTCGGTGAGATCAAATCGGAGGTAGCGGCTCCACATTGCCTGGAATTCCCGGAACAGCTCTAAGACCGGCATCTCCTTGCGCGAAGGCCACTGCTGGGCCCAAATCGCGGCTAGAGCGTGAAGCACGTCATGCCGATGATTGAACAGGCATGCAAACCGTGAGATCAGGCCTGCGTAGTTGAGAATTTCCGAAGCGGTCTGAGCTGAGAGCCGGACGACCTCTCCCGCAGCCGAGTCGCCATCTGAAGTCACGGTGAAGACGTCCTCGTAAAAGGAGGCGCTACCCTTCCGGAGGGCTCGCTTTTCGGCCGCACTGTCGATCCGCTCCATGACCCGGTTCAGGGTGGCCGTCAGCTCGCGAGATGACTTTTCGGATCTGGCACTTGTGGCGTATTCTCTTTCGAGCGTCAACAAATCATTCAGAGCGGTTTCCAAATTTTTCAAGGTGGGCTCTGCCGCTTCTGATGACAGCTTTTGGAGCGTCTCCAGCATCCGCTTCTCGATATGCACCTCCGATGTCTCCCAAAGCGGGAGCCGGCAGAGAAAGCCCAACGTTTCGAGATGGTCCACCAGATCTTTGATTGGACACCCACCGCCTTCGTCTCGGCGGTCCGGGTGGCGTTCCCGCAAAGTTGCGACGAAGGCAGCAAAGGGCAGCGGACCGTCGGCCAAAAGCTCCACGACCGAGGCAACAACAGGACCAGCCAGCCTCACTCTAATGAAGCGGGCCGGGACGAAGCGCAGATCGCCCGCCTCTTCGTCGAATGTCCAGTGACTATTACGTAGGAACTGCCATTGACCAGGCGCGACCTCCTGGGTCGAGTTGTTCAGCACCATTAAGCAGAGCTCGCGCAACCGGGGGTGGCGCATTAGAATCTCTCGGCCGCGCTGTAACAGGGAGCTGTTAGCCCGCACCAGAGACACCTCCCGGAGGGGTCCCGAAATGAAGCGGAAGCCACCGGCGATCTCATTCGTGATGAGACCGAGACCTAATGTGGTCAAGGTGGAGTAAGGAGAGGTCTTGGCCGCAGATCGGGTTATGAACCGGAGCAGGCTCTGCTCGACCTTGTGGCCATGACGACCAAGAGAACCGATGCCGTCGTCCAGGAGTAACCGGGCTCGGGAAACCAACTCCGGGCTCCCTAAGGCGAGGCCGCGGAGAAAGCGTTCGTCCCGCAGCACCCTACAGAGGTGACCTCGCTCGCGCTCTAGCTCCCGACCGTATAACTCCGCGAACCGCTGCTCAGCCTCCACCACCCGCTGCTCTAAATCGAGAACCATACTGGCAAGATCGCCGGTCAGGCGATTCAGCTCACCCCATTCCGTCCGGGAGCTGAAACTTTTGAGGCTGCGGCCGTTGAAGCTGTCTCGTTTAATGGCTAGAAGGAAACGCCGAAACTCCGGAGGCTGCCGAGGCAACTCCTCCGCAAGGGTGTCCACCAATTGGGCCCTCGTCTCTGCCAGACAGGATAGAAGCCGTCGCTGACTTTCTAAGCGGTCGAGGCAAGCGGGGCTCGCGAACCCCGCCAAGCTGTCTCCCGAAAGACCCGCCATCCGGACAATGAACGGCGGGGCCGGCATTCCGGCCTCCAGCCATTTCGGACTCTCCAACTGGAGTCCCATCGAAGGAGATGGGAAACCTTTTGGCATCGACACCCTTACCGAGGAGACAACTGGAGAGCTGAGGCCGGAAAACTCCAGGACACCTCTACTAAGATAAGTGCTTACGGAAGATTGACCGTGACAACTTCAGCAGATTCATTGTTGAAGCATGCAGGGCCAGTCCGAGCCACACTACCTGCCGGTCAGGAGACCATCACCCGCTTCACCATCCGGTCGAACCGCTCCCCCGCCAGGTAGACTCCGTCGAGCACATTGACGTCCAGCTCATCGGCGTCTTCCTCCTCCCCTCCGTCCTCCGCCAGGGCGGTGCCGTAACCCAGCGCCCGATGGCGTTCACGAACGGTCGTGGAGAGATAAATCGCCAGTGCCCTGTAGAACCGCGCCGCGAAGCCCTGGTCGGCCGCCAGCTTGGCGTTGAGAGCCACCTTGGAGATAGCAAAGACGATCGAGTCCTCAAGGACCCTTACCGTCGCGGAAGGCGGCCGGGCATCCACGAAAGACATCTCCCCCACGATCTCTCCGGCGTTGAGGCGGGCGATCTCGCGCTCCGGACCCCGCCGGCCCCGCAGCCAGACCGCGAGACGCCCCTCCAGGAGGATGAAAACGGCGTCGACGGGAACACCCTGCTCGATGAGGCTAGCGCCTGCGGGCAGGAACCGCTTGTCTCCTTTGGCGAGCATCCACTCCACATCGTCGTCGTTCAACTGGCCGAAGAGAAAGAGAACCTTGCGCATGTTCGACTCCTTGGCTCAAGCGATCTGCCGCTCGGCAAGACGGGCGAAAGCGCCGCCGCGCCGGAGCAGCTCCGAGTACGTACCCACCTCGATGACCCGGCCGGCTTCGATCACGTAGATCCGGTCGGCGTTCTGGATGGTGCTCAGGCGATGGGCGATGACGATGCGAGTGGCCTTCAGGCTCTCGAGGCCGCGGCTGACGATCTCCTGTGTCCGGTTGTCGAGGGCGCTCGTCGCCTCGTCGAAGAGAACGACGCGTGGCCGGTGGACGATGGCGCGGGCGATCAGGATCCGCTGCTTCTGACCGCCGGAGAAGGTCTCGGCCCCCTCGCTGATGACGGTGTGCATCCCCATCGGCATGGCTTTGATGTCCTCTTCGAGGCCGGCCATGCGGGCTGCTTCCCAGGCGGCGTCGATCCCTAAATTGGAGCTGCCCACAATGTTAGAGAAAATGCTTCCCGCCATGGGCCGCCCCGTCTGCAGGACGACGCCGATCTGCCGGCGCACGGACTGGGCGGCCAGACCCGAGAGGTCCTGTCCGTCGAAGTAGATCGAGCCCGAGGCAGGTTTCTCGAAGCCGAGAATCATCCGCAGAGAGGTCGACTTGCCCGCTCCTGAGGGTCCGACCAGGGCGATGAACTCTCCGGGGGCGGCACGGAAGGAGAGGTCGTCCAGGATCAGCGGGCCGTCGGCTTGATAGCGGAAAGTAACGTGGCTGAACTCGATCTCGCCCGCCAGCTCTCCCGGCTCGGCCTTCGACTCGTCCACCTCGGGGACCGTCTCGAGGATCGGCTGCAGACGCTCGTAAACCGGGACCAGCGCGAGGACGGCCGACAGTACCGAGACCACCGCCAGCGTCGCCGCCAGGAACTGGCCGAACGCGGCGTTGAAGGCCAGGAACTCGCCGACAGACATCGTTGTTGAGGAGGAGACGCCGACCAAGGCGAAGACCGCCAGCGAGGTGAGCACTCCGTACACGGCATTGAATGCCGTCTGGACGTTGGCCACCCGCTGCGCCGCCAGGGTGCGCTGCCGCTGCTCGGTGAAACGCGCGGCCCAGCGCGAGAAGGCCCGGGCCTCGGCGCCGGCCACCCGCAGCTTGCCGATACCCTGGATCAATCCGAAGACCAGGCTGGCGATCTTGCCCTGGAGCTCGAGGAGGGCACGCTGATGACGGAGCTGGAGAAAGGCCAGCCCGGCCGTCACTGCTGCCAGGACGAGCACGAGCGCCGTCGCCAGCAGCGCCAACCGCCAGCTGTAATAAAAGAGCAGGGCAAAGCTGAACAGGGAAAACATCGCCACGAGTGCGGAAGTAAGGACGTTGCCGGTCACCAGCTCGCGGATGGCGTTGATACCCAACGAGCGGTTTGCGAGATCGCCAACAGTGAAGCGGCGAAAGAAGGAGACGGGTAGCGACAGCAGCCGGTCCCAGACCGCCGCCTGGACGGCGCCGTCAGCCTTTCCTCCAAGCCGCAACAAGGCGAGGCTTCGGGTCACCTGAAAGGCAGCCGCGGCCAGCGCGCTGACGATGAGGGCCGCGGTGATCTGACCGAGTTGGCCGCGACCGGCCCCGGGAATCACGTTGCCGAAGACCTGTCCGGTCAGCACCGGCACCAGAAGCCCCAGGACGCCGCCGGCGATCCCCATCAGGAGAAGGGTGAGGAGATCGCTCCGCAGACCTCGGAGGCCGAGGCGGAGCAGGTCTCTCCGGGTCACCGGCCGTTCGGGCAGCGGCGGGTAGAGCATGTGGGCGTCGCCGCTCAAGGTCTCGGCAAGGGCGGCATCGACCGGAGTCCGGGTCCGCTCGACCGGATCCGCCATTTCATAGCTGCGGGCCGAAGTCGGCAACAACGCGACAGGGCGCTGAACCTTCTGCTCGGCGTCCAAAACCCGGAAAGCGACGAGCGGACCGTTGTCGCGACGCCACCAGTCATCCCGCAGGATGACCCGGCGGGAGCGAACCCGCGAAGCCGCGCAGATCTGCGCGAGGCGGTCTCCCCGCCGGGCTTCTTGTTGCCACTCGGGCAGGGTGCGGATGGCGATGCCCTGCGCCTGGCCGACGAGTTGAGCCGCGGCGAGCAGAGGCTCGTCGGTTGCCGCCAGGGCCGTGCCGTCGTGGGACAGGGGCTGCAAAACGGAAGCGAGGCGAGCGTAGGCCCCTCGCAGGGTGGTGCGGTCGAGGTCCACCTTGCGGCCGAGCCGTTCGCGTTCCTGCAGCTCCGCGCGCTCGCTCAGCAGGGCGACGTAGAGAAGGCAGATCGCGTGGAAGCGGGCGAGTCCCTGCCAGAGCCCCTCTTCGTGGAGCACAGCCTCGGTAGGAAACGAAGAGATCCGCACTCCGCCGGCGCCGACCAGCCAGAGGCCGTCGGGGACCGGCACCAATTCCCCGTCGCCCAAGGTCAGCCGTTCCTCCCCCAGCAGATGCGAGGTCCCCTCCACGTGGCGCACCCAGGTGACCCCCTCCCGCGGACGGGCCGTCCTGCCCATCTCCTCGAGCTGCGTCTCCACGCCGGGACGCAGCTCCGCGAAAACCTTGGGCGCCGCCGAGCGGGGGATTTCAGCGAACAATCCGGCCAGCCAGGCGTTGAGCCTTCCCGCCAGCTCCGCGGCGGCCGCCGGCTCGCGGAGCAGCTCCCGCAGCCTCGGCTCAGGAAGACGCCGCAGGCGGGTCCCCGGGTGGCCGACGGCGAGCAGGCCGAGACCATGGCCATCCGCCTCTGGAGCGAAGCCGCAGAGCACCTGGCCAGAGGTGGCCGTCCAGAGATGGATCCGGGGTCCCGCATCCTGGTGCGATACGGCGAAGATCTCGGCTTTCCCCTCCACCACCAACCAGAGCTGCCGGTCGGAGTCCAAGGCGAGGGGCGCGTTGCCGGCGAGCCGGAGCTCGTCGTCGTCTCTGTTGGCTGCTGCGAGGTCCCGCGGCTCCGTCATCGCTCATTCCGCGCTGATCAGACGGGCGTAGGTGCCCTCGACCCCCTTGAGATCATCGTGGGTGCCGCGCTGGACGACCTTGCCCCGCTCCAGCACGATGATCTCGTCCGCATCCCGGATCGTGCTCAGCCGATGGGCGACGATCAGGCAGGTGCAGCCGCGCCGCCGCAGAGCGGCGTCGATCCGGCTCTCGGTCATCGGATCGAGGGCGCTCGTCGCCTCGTCGAGGATCAGGAGCGACGGCCGGCCTACCAATGCGCGGGCGATCTCCAGTCGCTGCCGCTGCCCGCCGCTCCAGTTGGCTCCCCCCTCCTCGACCGCGCTGTCGTAGCCGCCCGGCCGCGCCGCGATTTCCTCATGGATGCAGGCGTCCTTCGCCGCGGCGACCACATCGGGCAGGGGGATAGTGGAATCCCACAGCGTCAGGTTCTCGCGCACGCTCCCCTCGAAGAGGAAGACGTTCTGGTCGACGGTGGCCAGGGAGTTGGTGATGACTTCCGGCTGGATCTCGGAGCGTTTTCGCCCATCGAAGAGGATCTCTCCTCCCCAAGGTTGGTAAAGACCTGCAATCAGTCGGGCGATCGTCGACTTGCCGCTCCCCGAGCCGCCGACGAGCGCCGCTCTGGAGCCGGGTTTCAGGTGGAGGTCGAGCCCTTCGATGAGCGGCGGATCGAGCCGGTTGTAACCGAAAGAGACATCGCGGAGCTCCAGATACCCGACCAGCTTGACGGGCGCGCCCTCCGGTGGCAGGTCCTCGCGACCGCTCCCGGCCATGGGATCCGTCCGGTAGCGCAGCACGTCATCGAGCCGGTTCATATCTCCCTCGAGCATCTGCAGCTTGCCGCCCAGACTCACCAGACGGTTGGCCGGCGCGATGAATGCGACCATCAGAAGCTGGAAGGCCAGAAGCCCCCCGAGGGTCAGTTCGCCGTCGATAACCCGCAAACCCCCGATACCGAGAATCAAAGCGGTATTGACCGCCGAGAGCAGGGTGGGAACGGCGTCCAGGATCTGGGTGTAGCGTTCCAGGTCCTGCCGGCCGTTGACCACTTTGGCCTGGTAGCCCGCCCAACGGGTGAACAGGTCGCCTTCTCCTCCTGTCGCTTTCAATGTCTCGATGGTCTGCAGTCCGCCGATGGCCGTTCCGAGGAGCTTCCCCTGATCCTGCGCCAGCCGGCGATTACCATCTACGCGTTTGCGGGATACCCAGCGCAGAACCGCCACATTGAGTGACACGACGGCGATCCCGGCCATCGTCAGAGTGACGTCGTACTGGAAGAGGATGACAGCGAAGAAGACGATCATCAGAGTGCCCACGGCGTTCGTCGCCAGGTCGCGCGATAGGAGCTGGGCGACGCGGTCGTTGATCGCGACCCGCGAGCTGATGTCGCCTGCGTAACGCTGACTGAAGAATTCCGTCGGCAGACGCAGGACATGCCAGAGGAAGCGGCTCGAGGCGCCCACGGCCATCCGGGTCTCCAGGCGCAACAGGTAGCTCTGCTGCAACCAGGTGAGCACACCCATCGTCAGCGCTGAAAGGCCCATTCCCCAGAGCAGCAGCAGCAGCCAGTCCTGACGGTTTTCCAGCAGGATGCCGTCGATGAAGACCTTGGAAAAGACTGGGACCACCAGCCCCGGAATCACCAGCGCCAGACCGGCGAGAAGAACGAAGGCGAGCGCTCCGCGAGAACCGGCCAGGCGGCTGCGCAGCGCGGGAATCAGCCGTGGTGGCGCCCCACGCTTCTCGAACTGAGCGCCAGGCTGGAAGGTGAGGACGACGCCGGTGAAGGCCTGATCCAACTCCTCTTCGGTCACCACTCGCGGCCCTGTGGCCGGATCGTTCAAGTGGACCTTTCCCTTTTTACCGAAACCCTCCAGGACCACGAAATGATTGAAATTCCAGTGCAGGATTGCAGGCGGCTGGATCGTCCGCAGAGCTTGGGGCTCCTTTTTGAACCCCTTCGCCTCCAGCCCGTACTGGCGGGCCGCCTTGACGACGTTGCTCGCCTTGCTGCCGTCGCGAGAGACACCGCAGGCGATCCGCAGCTCTTCCAGCGGCACCCAGCGCTCGAAGCGGGCGAGGACGATTCCCAGGGCCGCGGCTCCGCATTCCAGCGCTTCCATCTGCAGGACGGTAGGGGTATGGACCCTTCGCGGCCGAACGCTCTCGCTCGCTCTGGCCTTGCGGTGAAAGAGACCGAGCATCAGATCCCCAGCTTCTCTCGCACCTTGGGGATAACCAGATTGATTGGCGCCTCCTGCCGGACTACGACATCCCCGGTCGCCAACGTGCCACTGCTAATCTTCAGGTTGGGACCCTTTGAAGAGGACCACCGGAACCCGGACGGCGTCGACGGATCCTTCTCCAAAGCTACGTTCACCTGAATCGGCGGCCCCTCTTCCATCAGTTTCTGGGCGAGGGCCTCATTGCCGAACAAACGAACCATGCCGCGGGAAGTGGACGGGTATTCGGCGGCCCATGTGACCCGGCCCAGGATCGATCCGAACTCCTCCCGCTTGACCGTCGAAGGCGAAACTCGCACGGTCATGCCTGGTTTTACCCGTTTGCCGGCGGTGGCAGGGACGAAGAGCACCGCCAGCAGGTCCTCCGAGAGCACCTCGAGGTTGAGGATGGCCGTGCCTGGGCTGACCACGTCACCGCGGTCCACCAGCAGCTCCAACACGCGGCCAGCGTGGGGGGAGACGACGCGGGCCGCTTCGCCAAGCCGCGCCTGGCGCTCTCGAAGCTCGATCTCCAAATCGCGGATCTGGGCCTCCCGTGACTGGATCTGCTGCTCCACCTGCTGCTCGGCTTCGATCCGCTTGAGCTCGAGGCCGTTGAGCTCGAGCCGGGCGCTCGCCAGTTGATCCTGGACCGTATTCAAGCTCTGTTCGGAATTGAGGAGAGTCTGCTTGGTAATGAGGCCGTCCTTGAGGAGATCCCGCTCCGATCCCATCCGCTCGCGGGTCAGCTCCACCTGCCGACCGAGAGCCTGGATGCTGCGCTGGAGATTGGCCCGTTGCTGGGCGAGGTCCTGCTCGCGTAACCGCTTCTGCTCACCGGCGTAGCGAACCAAG
The DNA here is from genome assembly GCA_036002325.1 of Thermoanaerobaculia bacterium. GTDB lineage: Bacteria > Acidobacteriota > Thermoanaerobaculia > Multivoradales > UBA5704 > DATARR01. The sequence goes on from DASYTJ010000034.1 coordinate 37,489, forward strand.
TCCCGATATTCCGCACGGGCATCGGCAAGCTTGTCGCGGCTGTCCTGGATCTGCCGCAGCAACTCGTCCTGGCGGACACGTGCCACAATTTGCCCCTTCTCGATCACGTCTCCAACCGCGACCAGGATCTCCTCCACCTGGCCGTTCTCGGCGGCCACCAGGCTCGAGACACCACCCTGGCGGAGCAGGATGCCCTCTCCCCGAGCTTCCGTGGGAATGGAGCCGAAGACACCCCACGCCAGAGAGGTCAAGAGCAGTGCCCCCATGGCGCCCAGCGCAAGCCAGCCCTTGGGATCGGTCACCTGCATGAGCTGATCGAGCTGCTCGGGCGACGAGAGCCGCTCGAGCGCCACTTTGCGGAAGATCACGGCTCGTCTCCTGATTGGAAAGGTATGGTGGTGAATTGGCTGGGCCCTGCGGTCTTGGGGTCTGCATCGCGGGGAAGGAGCGTCCCGGTCTCGAAGCGGAGCTTGAGGAGAGCCTCGGCGAGGGCCAAGTGCGCGGCAACCTGCGACTGGCGGGCGGCGGTCAAACGGTCGCGCTGAGAAATCACATCGATAAGTGTGGAAGTGCCGGCCCGGAGCTTCTTCTCCTCGTTCTCCACCGCCCGCTCGAAGAGCCTCACCGCTTCCGTGGCCCGCTCGAGCTGCTCGCCGCTGCGGGCCACCGCGTCCACCGCGATCAGGACATTGGCTCCGATCTGCCGCGTGAGGAGATCCTCCAGATGCGCGCTCTGCTCCCGGACGGCCTCGATCTGCGCCAGCTCGCCACGGGCCTGACTGTTCAAAGTCGGCCAGGACAAGGAGAGCGAAAGTAGAGAGCTGACGCCCGGAACGTTGCGATAGAGAGGCGAGAAGAAGGTGCCCGTTCCCGTCCCCTCCACCAGCCCCGAGTAGCTGGGCGTAAAGATGAGATCGAGCTGAGGCTTCAAAGAGGTCTCCGCCGCTCGCCGCAGAATCTCCGCCGCGCTTCGACGCTGGCGGGCGGCATCAAGGTCGGCCCGGCGCTCCAGCGCCCACGCGATCCAGCGGGCACCCTCCGTGGCGGCAGGAACAGCGGATCCTGTCACCGTAGGGAAAGGGTCCGACGGTAGAGGCAGGCCGGCGACGCGCTCGGGCGTGAGACCGATCTCGCGCCCCAGCGCCTGGCGCGCCTCGAACATTGTCCGCTCACCGCCGATGCGCGCCGTCTCTTTGGCTACGACGTTGGCCTCGACCTGCACGAGATCGGCCGCCGGCATGACATCGGCGTCGATCAGCTTACGAGTCGTCTCCAGCAGCTCCCGCGCGCGCTCTTCGCTTTCCCGAAGGATCTCCAGGTTGATCAGGGCGGCCCTGGTTCGCCAGTACTGGTCAGCCACCACCTGGGCACGCTCGGAAGTCGTCTGCCGCAAATCCAACTCGCTCGCGGTCACCTGGAACTCCGCCGAGAGCTCTGGAGCGGCGGTCGCGGTCCGGCCCCGTCCACGCAGCAAAGGTTGGCGGAAGGCGAATGAAAGAGTCCCGACATTGAGTGGATCGGCGTCCGCGTCCGCCGTGCGCAGAAGCTCGAGCTGCGGCTCGATCGACAGGCCAGTACGGAAACGCTTGGTCAGTCCCAGGGAATTGCCCAGCACCCGCCGCTCCCGGCTGGAAACCTCCGTCAAGGGAGTCGCTGTATCCGTCTGTTCCAGGCTGGTGCCGAGGACCGGATCGAAGGCTCCCTCGGCGCTTAGGAGAAGCCCCCGAAACGACCGGAGGCGCGCTTGCTCGATCAAGAGGTTGGGATCCTGCTCCAGCATCAGCCGGACCGCCTCTACCAAGCTGATACCGGCCGCAGGCGGAGACTCGGCGGCAGCCGTCATAACCGGCCAGGCCAGCAGGAGCGTGAGGACGGCCGGGCCGAACCGCTGGCTACGCCGAGAGAGAGAATTCAGAGAGGCCCGTCCACTTCCGTGCATACTGCGCTTTCGTATTTTCGCTGGGCCAGGGTTGAGCTAGGCTAACACCGTGACTTCCGGGATTCAAGCCGAGCATCTGACCGGCCTGGGAGCCTCCCCCGCCGAGGTGGAGGAGCTGCTCGCGTACAATGAGAACCCCTTTGATCTGAAGGCCCTCATTTCCGAGGTGCGGTTTCCGTTGGCAGACGAGCCCTTCGTCACGTTTTGGGAGCCGCTGGTGGCGGAAAGCTGCGAGCGCGGGGCTTTCGCCGTCCTGCGCGAGCACCTTCCTCAGCTCCGCTTTCCAATCTGCGAGGGGATCAGCCGGACGGAGTCCTACCTGAGTGCCACCCGAAAGGGAGTGCCGCCCGAAGCTTTCCCCGAGGCGACCGGGCTCGAGCTGGCGCATTCAGGAACCATCGAGCTGGCGATGTATACGAGCCCAGCCGGCCGCATTCCACTCCTGATCGCGCGTCACCGGGCGGAGTTCGTAGCCCTGATCCGAGCCCTGACGAGGAAAAACGAGCCTGATCCCGTTGCGGATGCTCAGGGGGCGCTCATGGTTTCCGGCTACAACAACTGGAGCCGGATCCGCGAGCTGCGGCGCGGCTGGGAGGACCTGGAGCCATCCCTGCGCGGAACCGCCACCTGGGCCGAGGAGCTCGCACGGATTCAACAGCACCGCGAGCTCTATCAGGATCGCTTCATCCTGCTTTCTGACGGTCCCTACAGCGCCGTCCCGGCGGCCGAGCTGGATTTGGAAGACGAGGTATGGCGGGAGATCTCTCTAGCGATCCGGCGCGATCACGAGTGCACTCACTACTTCACCCGCCGGCTCTTCGGATCGATGCGCAACAATGTGTTGGACGAGCTGATCGCCGATTACATCGGCCTGGTGGGCGCCACCGGCAAATTCCGCGCCGATTGGTTCCTGCGCTTCATCGGACTGGAAGAGTTTCCGCGCTACCGACCAGGCGGTCGCCTGGACATCTACCGAGGGAAGCCGCAGCTCTCTGACGGTGCCTTCAGAGTCCTGCACGCCTTGGTGAAGGCCGCCGCCGAGAACCTGGAACAGTTCGATTCCGGGTTGCCCGGGGGCGCCAGAACGGCCCAGGATAAGGGCCTGCTGATTTCGGTTCTGGCTTCCCTGAGACTCGAGGACCTCGCCGCAGCGAAGGCGCAGGATCTCCTCACAGAAACCCTCGCGATGCTTCAACGGAGCTTGGGGATCTCACTCTCCTGAAGCCAGCCTTTCGAGGGTCCGCCATTCTTCCTCATCCAGGGGGATCCCGTGGCGTCGCCGGGCAGCAGCCGTCTCGTCTTCGAGGTCTCCAGGTACGACCACCCTGTCCGCTCCGGCGGCCGGCTGTTCTCTCACGACGTCCATCATCCGCGAGAGATCCCGCCGGAATTCCTCCGCACTGCGGAAGGCGGCGATGTCCAACGCCACGAAGAGGTGAGCCACCCGCCGAGGCTCGTCGAAGGGCGGCGCATAGAGATGCGAGAGCTCGTGGTCGAAAGGCATGCCGGCCAGAAGGGCACAGAGGATCTCGACCATCATTCCCAGGCATTGGCCCTTGTGGCCGCCGAGCGGCCGGAGAGCGGCGATCTGGGCGTCGGCTTCGGCGGCTTCGGCCCCGTCGGCGGTCACGGCCCATCCCGGCTCGAGCGGCAAACCCTGCTGCTGATGGTGCTTGATCTTGGAATACGAGACCTGGCTGGTGGCAAAGTCGGCGCAGAAGAGATCCTGGCCTTGGCCACACACCGCAAGGGAGAGCGGGTTCGTGCCGAAGAGCGGCCGCAGGCCGTTGAAAGGCGCGACCAGGGCGTCGCTGTTCGAGAACGAGAGGCCCACTACGCCTTCGCGCGCCATCGCCAGCGTGTAGACCGATGCAGCACCGAAATGGTTGGAGTTGCGGACCGCAACGGCACCGACTCCGGCTTCCTTGGCCAGCCGCACGGCCTCGGCGCAGGCCACTCGTCCGGCGACGAGACCGAGGGCGTGCCCGGCGTCCAGCAGTCGCGCAGCGCGGCCTTCGCCGGACCAGCGCAGCTCGGGACACGCCCGGCTTCGGCCGCCGTCCAGCTCGGCGATGTAGGTGGAAAACAGGCGGACACCGTGGGTGTCGATGCCGCGTAGCGAGGCTTCGAGCAAGCCGTCCACGACAAAGGAGGCATGCTCCTGAGAGAGTCCTCGCTGGTCGAGGACGTCCCTCATCAGAGCCGCCAAGTCCTCTGCGGGTATCGCCCTCAAAGCCTGCTCGCGGACAAGGTCGGCTCGGGTTCGCCGGCGGCGGACACCCGGTCGCGCACGAAACCGGCGAAGCGGGCTACCCCGTCAGCGATCTGCTCCCCGGTGACGTAGCTGAACGCGAGGCGCACCTGGCGCTCCCGGCCGGGCGTCAGGGAGAAGAAGCTCATCGGGCAGACGACGACGCCGTAGTCGCGAGCGCAGGCCACCAGACACTCGTCCGTGAACTCGAACGGCAGCTCGAGGGTGAGGAAGAACCCACCCTCAGGCCGGTTCCAGCGCACCCCTTGCGCTCCTCGGAAACACTCCTCCAGACACTTGAGCATGCGATCCCGGTTGGCTCGGTAGAACGGCAGCTTCTCCGCCATCAGAGGACGTAGCGAGCCGCCGGTCTCGATCAGGATGCCGCCGGCGATCGCCTGCACCACAGTCGACGTGTTGACCGTCGTCAGGCTCTTGATCTTCGACAGCTCGACCGCGAGCGGCATTCTCTCGCCGGAAGGGAGGACGACCCGCTGGTCCGCCACCAGGTAGCCCAGGCGCAGGCCGGGGAACAGCGTCTTCGAGAAGCTCCCCATGTAGATCACGACGCCGTGCTCGTCGAGGGCTTTCAACGTCGGCAGCGGGGAACCGTCGTAGGCGAACATGCCGTAGGGGTTGTCCTCCCAGATCAGCAGCTCGCGCTCGTGGGCCAGCTCGAGCAGGGAGCGCCGGATCTCCACCGGCATCCGGGTTCCCAGGGGATTGTTGAAGTCGGGCACGTCGTACAAGGCACGCGGGCGCCGCCCCAGGCGCCGGGCCGTCTCGATACCCGCGAGGACGGCCTCGGGCTCGAGGCCACGCTCGCCGGTGGGCATAGGGACCAGGGTGAGACCCATGATGCGCGCCAGCCCCGGGATACCGATGTAGCAGGGATCGCTGATCAGGAGCGCGTCCGCCGCCGGATCGATCAGCCCCAGCAGGAGGATGGCCATCCCCTCCTGACAGCCGGTGGTGACGACGATCGATTCGGGGACGGCGTCGATCCCCTCGTCGGCGGCAAGCTGGCGCGAGATCAACGAGTTGATGATGCCGTTGGTCCGGTTGTACTGCCCGAGGCCGTTCCACACCTCGCGCGGTGCCTGGCCGGTGGCGCGCGCGCGGGATTCCACCCATAACGGAGCCCGGCCGAGGCTCCGTTCAACGTCGAAGTGGCGCTCCGAGGGTCGCCCCGGGGCGAACGAGATCGCCGCCGGGTAACGGATCGCCACCTCGTTGAGGAAGTTCATCACGTCGAGCAGCGGGTCGCCCAGGCGCCCGTCGAGGGTAATGTCCATGGTTGCGGGATCAGAAGGCGTTCTTTTTCTCTAGCTGTTCGAAGAGCTGCTGCACGCTCTGGTCGGAGAAGTCGCCGCCCATCCGCTCGATGAACTCGAACATCATCCCCGAGCCCGGGTCGCGCTTGGAGAAGATCTGCCGTAGGCCCGGGCTGCTGATGACAGTGGTGTCGAACTCCATGCCGGCCTCTTTGAGCTCCTCTGCCATCTCGGGCAGGTTTTGGACCCCGAGGGCCAGATGCTGGACCCCCGCGCCAAAGTGCTCGACGAAGCGAGCGACCTGCGATTCAGGGGAGGTACCCTCGAGAAGCACCACGGTGACGGGACCGGCCTTGAGGACCGCCGAGACCATCGCCGTGTGCTTGCCCTCGGTGCGGCGGCGCTCCTTGAGCTCGAAGCCTAGCACCTCGGCATAAAACTTGATCGACTCCTCCAGATTCGGTACGGCGATCGCGACGTGGTCGATCGAAGTGACGTATTTGGACAGCAACATCATCGGCTTGACGGCTACCTTAGGTTCAGTGCTCATCGAAACTCCTCTTGGAAAGATTGCAGGACGGATGGATCCCGACCGGCCGCGAAGCGTCGCCTATTACAAGTGCGCCAGACCTCGATTCCCGTGACTCCCGCGTGGCAGACTGGAGGGGTGGCCGAGCGCGAGCCCGTCCTGCGGGCCATCCTTCTGGGCGCGAGCAATCTCAGGGCCGGCCTGCCGATCGTCGTGGACGGCGTGCGACGGAGGGCCGGTGGTCCCGTCGAGGTCCTCGCCGCCTGCGGCCACGGCCGCTCGTACGGGGGCTGGAGCCTCTTCCTTTTCGTTCGCAGACTGCCGGGGATCGTGGGATGCGGTCTCTGGCAAGACCTAGCTGAACGACCGGCTCTCCCCACCTTCGCGTTGCTCACGGACATCGGTAACGACCTGGTCTACGGCGTCCGCGTCGAGGAGATCGCCGCGTGGGTCAAGACGTGTTTGGACCGGCTGTCCCGCCATCAAGCCGAGATTGTACTGACCCTGCTGCCCGTCGCCCGCCTACAGAGGCTCTCCGCCTGGCAAGTACGCTTGGTGACGTCCGTCCTCTTTCCGGGGAGGCCGGCACCGTGGCCGGACCTGCTCGACCGGGCCCTCGAGCTGAACGAGCGCTTGCAGCGTATGGGACAGGAGTACGGAGTGCGGCTTGTCGAGCCCGCGGCCGACTGGTACGGGATCGATCCCATTCACCTCCGGCGGGGTATCCGGGGGGAGGCATGGGACCGCGTCCTCTCCCACTCTTCGCTGGGAGCTTCGACGGGACCGGCCGCTGCGCGGATACCGCTCCTCTCCTTTGGCGCGAAGGAGATCCATCTCTTCGGATTCCATCTCCACACGCCGCAACCCGCCGCGAGCCTTGCGGAGGGAACGACCGTGTCGCTCTACTAGCTGACAGCCGGCTGAATGAAAGAAAGCTCGGGATCGGACTGGAGACGCTTCAGGAACGTGGCGACTCCGGTCACCACTTGCAGGTTGGCCCGCTCGGTCAAGGCGGCCTCCTGGAGGAAGGAGAGCGCAGCCAGCGCCTCGCGGTGGATCTGCCGTGAAGAGAAAATCGCCAGCATCTCTTCGGCTACCTGCTTCAATTCGGTAACTCTTCCACGGTCGGCGTAGAGCGCAGCCAGATCCAGAGAGACGAGAGCGGCGTCATAGGTCAGGCCATCGGCGATGAAACCTTCCCGCGCAGCTTGCAGGTGCGCTTCGGCCTCCTGGGCCTGTCCGAGACCACGGGCGATCTTTCCCGCTACCCAGCGACGCCGGTTCTGGGTCTGCCCGTCGGTAAACCTGGCATAGAGAGGACGGGCTTGGATGAACAACCCTTGCGCCTCCATAAACCGGCCAGCCTCCGCTAGGACCGTGATCAAGTTGTGATGAATGGTCCACACTAGCCGGGGTTCCCCCTCGGCATCGATCAGCTCTAAGGCCTCTCGTAGCAAGGGAATCGATAGCTCTGGAGTCCCCGCCTGCTCGTAAATGGTGGTTATGCTGACGAGTGCCCGTCCCGCCCGGTGCGTTTCCCCGACTTCACGGTAGATTCGCAGTGCTCGGAGCAACAGACGCTCGGCCTTGGAGAATCGCCGTTGTGACCGCAGGAGGTTGCCCTGAAGCTCGAACAGGAGAGCTCGTTCGAGGACATCTCCCGTCCCCTTTCGCAAATGGAGGTATGCCGTCTCGAACGCTTCTTCCGCTGCCTGGAACTCGAACCGAATTCGCCGAGCGTTCCCGATGAATCCCCAGGCCCGAGCTCTCAGGTCTTCGATACGATCCGCGCCGTAATAGCCCGCGTCGAGAAGATCCGACAGAGCCAGAGAGAGCCGAGCGAAGCTCTCAGCCGAGAGCGGGTCGACAAAGAACTGTTCCCTACAATGCTCAAGCAGCCACTCCAGCAAGCCCCAGGTCTGAAAGCGGCGGTGGTTGCGCAGCAGGATCTCCCATCGCTCGGACGGCTGCTCCATCAGCTCGGCAAACCGCGACGCGGCTTCGGCCCGTTCCGTCGCGAGAGATCGAGCATGAAGCAGGAATCGGTTCTCGGCGGCTTTGATCGCCTGGTTGTAGTCAGCTTCCGCACCACCGGGCCAGGGTAGAACTTCAGCCAACCTTTCGTTCAGGGACCCCGTCTGGTGGCTAAGAACGTCTTCCAGTCGCTGGCGGCAGCGCGCGCACTCGGTCACATGCTTCAGCCAGGCGAGTTGCTCCTGCGAGAACGAGGAGACGAGATCCTGAAGCGTCAGGTTACGCGGATGGATCCTCACCCCTAGGCTCCGGAGATCAGAGGCAGCATGACACCATGATACTCCTCAAGAGCAAAAAGTACGCCGTTCAGATAGCGGGGGTATTAGCAGGTTCCCTAGATTGGCAGAGGAACAGAGGGGGCGGTCCCTGTTTGGACCGCCCCCGCGGTGGCGCGAGGAGCCGACGACTCGGGCGGCCGCGTTCAGCCGGGTCTAGCCGCAGACCGGCTGCCCCCATGGGCCTATGGTACAACCTTCTTTTTCCTCAGTGTCGGAAGGAGTCTGGGCGGCGGGCTTCGGCTCTTCCCACCTGAACAGCGACGCAAACCAGTCCCAGGCGGCCTCCAACCGGCTGGCGATCTCCGGCGCATCGAGGCCTGGCCGGTCCTGCGCGAGGGGCCATGCCTGGGCGGCTCCGGCCGTCAGACAGACGAGGACGAGAATAGTGGCGCTCCAACGGATCATACGAGACATGACTCATCTCCTCCCAGCGGTCCCGATGGGAGCGGCCCCCATGGCCGCGAGCAGGACCGCCTAGGCAAAGAGTGACACGTTTTGAAGAAAATGCACCTCTCGGCGGTTCCGACGCCCTCGAAGCGACCCGTCTCCGCGGTAAAAAATGGCCCCTCCCCAACGAAATCTCGCGAACTTGCAAGGAAAGAGACCGTTTTTCCGTCTTCAGTGGGCAGGAGGAATCAAAAATGCCCATCGAAGAGAGTCAAGACGGAGGTTACCGGTCCCTGTTTTCTCACCCTCGGATGGTCCGAGACCTCTTCCGCGGCTTCCCGGCCGAGGAGTGGATCGGATGGTTGGATCTGGACAGCCTCGAGCGGCAGGAGGTTACGCCGAGGGAGCCGCCCCTGGACCGGTTGGACGAGGTCCTCCTCTGGCGGCTGCGCTGGCAGGGCGGGTCGGCCTGGGTCCATTTCCTGCTCAAGCCTCAGCGGGAGACAGACCTGGCCATGGCCCTACGGATGAGCTTCTACCGGGAGCTTCTGTACCAGGATTGGCTCCGCCAAGGCGCCACGGCGTGGCTGCCGGTCGCCCTGCCGGTCGTCCTCTATGCCGGTGAAGCGCGCTGGCAAGCGCCGCGCGACGCCCTCGAGCTTTTCTTTCCGCTCCCGCCGGCCCTGCAGCGGCACGCTCCGCGGACGCGCTATCTGCTGCTCGACGTCCTGCACGACCCGATTCCGTTAACAGCCGGCGAGGACAACCTCGTCGCGCTCCTCTGCCGGCTCGAACGGAGCCGAACTTCCGAGGCGATCGACGCACTCCTGGAACGGCTGATCTCCCTCGTCTCTGGGCCGGGGGACGAAGCGCTCCGGCAATCCTGGAGCGCCTACCTCGGTAGCTTTCTGCCCCGCCGCTTCCCCGACCTGTTCTCCCTCGAGATGATGGAGACCTGGGCTCCGGGAGGTGTGCTAGCGTGACCGGCGGCGAGCCCTCATCCATGCGGAGAATCCCGGCACCGAGCGGAGAGAGCGAGACCTTCCGCCTGCGCGACGCCGGCGCGGCGGAGGGGGGCCGCCGGCTCAGCGTCGAGATCCCCCCGGAGAGCCCGCTCTTCGCGGGACACTTCCCCGGCCACCCGATCTTCCCCGGCATCGCCCACCTCGCCCTGGCCTCGCGCGCCCTGCGCGAGATCAGCGGCGAAGGAAGCCTTGCCGCCGTGCGCGCCCTCAAGCTGCGCCGACCGGTGGCTCCGGGAGAGATCCTCGAGCTGTTCATCGGCGCTCCCGCGGAAGGCGGCTGGCGCCGTTTCGAGCTGCGCCGGGGAGAGGAGCTCGTCAGCGGTGCCGCCCTTCAGATGGGGCTTTCGGAGAAGCCGCCATGGGAACCGAAGGCCTCGGCTGAGCCGGCGACGATGGAGTCCCCGCCCGTCGAGACGCTCCTCCCGCACGCTCCGCCCGCACGCTTCATCCGCGGCATCCTCTCGTCATCCGCGGAGGAGATCGTCTGCCTGGCGGAGATCCCCACGCTCCATCCTCTCGTCGAGAACGGCTCGATTCCCACCTTCGCGGGTATCGAGGCAGCTGCTCAGGCGGCTGCGGTGCTGGAGGCGTTGAACCGCCGTGGGGATGCGCCCGGACCTCGGATCGGCTATCTGGTCGGCGTCCGCCAGGCACGCTTCGCCGCGCCCGCCCTGACCGCCGGTAGGTCCTTGCGAGCGACCGCGCGGCTCCAGGGCCGAGCGTTTCCATTGTCGATCTACGAGATCGCGATGGGCGAGCCGGACCGCGAGCTGGTGGCCGGAACGATCAGCACCTTTCTTGCCGGCCCCGAGGATGAGGGCACGCCGCTCACTCGTGGCGGATGACGGCCATGGGATCGACGCGGGTGGCCGAGTAGGCCGGCACCGAGCTGGCGGCGAGCCCTACCAGGATCAGCAGGAGCGCCACGAAGAGGAAAACCCCCGGATCGGTTGGAGTCACTCCGTAGAGCAGACCGGAGATGGCGCTGGTGGCCCAGGACGCCGCCATCAGTCCGAGCACCAAGCCGGTCAGCGTCAATGCAAGCCCTCGCCGAAGCACCATCCTGACGATCTCGAAGCCCCGGGCTCCGAGAACCATGCGGATTCCCAGCTCCCGCGTGCGGCGGCTGACGGCGTAGGCCAGCGTGCCGTAGAGACCCATCGCTGTAACGAACAGAGCCGTCAGGCTGAAGCTGCCAAGCAGCCAGGAGAGCAGCCTGGGCTGAGCCAATGTCTCTTCCACCTCACGATCGAAGCGGCTCACCACGAAGCTCAGATCGGGGTTCTGCCTGTGCAGGATGGACCGGATGGCTTCCACAACTTGTTGCGGATCCTTCATCGTCCTCACCTGCAGCGTCATGGCCGGTTCATAGTGCTGAGCGAACGGCAGATAGAAGTAGGGTTGCGGCGCTTCCTGCAGGCTGCGGAGGCGAATGGCCCGCGCCACCCCGATGACCTCGCGGATCTCAGGCCTCCCGCCCAGCTCCAGATCGACCTGCTCACCGATCGGGTCCTTGCCAGGCCACAGCAGGTCCGCCAGGGTCTCGTCGAGAATGATCACGGAGCTTGAACCTTGCCGATGAGCCTTGGAGAAGTCCTGACCGCGCAGCAGGGGAATGCCCAGGCTTCGAAAGTAGCCGGGGACGACCACGCCGTATTGACTCATCAGCGCCTTGGGACCGACCTCAGCGCCGGAATGCGGCCGCAGAGTCATCCAATGCTCGATCTCGTTGCCGTTCGACAGCGGAACCCAGGAAACCAACGTCGCGGCCCGGACCCCTGACATTCTACTCACCTGGGCCAGCAACTGCTCATAGAGGCGGGCGCCGGACTCCTCAGAGTATCGCTGGAGCGCCAGATTGAAATGCAGGTTCAAGACGTTCGAGCTATCGAATCCAGGATCGATCGACTGCAGGTTCTGCAGGGTGCGGACGAAGAGGCCCGTGGTAATGAGGAGCATCAGAGACAAGGTGACCTGAGCGATGACAAACATCTTCTGAAGATGAGCGCTGCCTCGCTCGAGTCCGCCGTTGCCGTTTCCCCGGCGCAGCAGGGGACTCACCTGGCGGCGGGTGGCCCATATTGCCGGCAACAGACCGAAGAGGGCACCTGCTCCGAGCGAGACCGCGATGGTGAATGCCACAATCCGCCCGTCGATCGAGAGAGCTCCTACGCGGGGAAGGTATCGCCCGAGGGCAATGCCCTGAAGGGCATCCACCGTCCAGAGCGACAGAACAAACCCCACAGCTCCTCCGATCAGAGAGAGCGTGACGCTCTCGGCAAGGAGCTGCCGGATCAATTGTCCGCGAGAGACGCCGAGGGCGAGCCGGACGCCGATCTCCTCCTGGCGAGCCGCCGCCCTGACGAGCAACAAGGTCCCTAGATTGGCACACACCACGAGCATCAGCAGTCCGACGACGATGGCCAGCAGCGCCAGCAGCTTCCCCAGCGCATCGCGGGCCCCCGGCCGGACTCCGAGGCCCGGGTGAAGCTGCAAGGCGGATGGCTGCTTGCCTGGAGGACGGCTCTCTCCAAACCGTCTCGACGCCAGGTCCAATCCCCTCTGCGCGGCCTGCAGATCCACTCCCGGGGCCTGGCGGCCGAAAAAACTGAACAGCCAGCGCGTGTCCGGATCTCGCAGCGCATCTTCCTTCAGGTCGGGGCGGATCAATGCGACCGACTCCATGGGTATCCACAGGGACAGGTCTTCATCGTGTTGTATGCCGGTAAACCCTGGTGGGGCGGTGCCGATCACCGCAAAGAGCTGACCGTTCACCTTGACGCTGCTGCCGAGGCCCTGGCGCCCGATGAAAACGCGCCGCCAAAGAGCGTGACTGACGACCACCTCCGGCTGCCCCTCTCGCGCCCCCTCGCCGGGAGCGAAAAAGCGGCCCGCCGCCGGACGCAGGCCTAGAGTCGTGAAGTAATTGTCCGTCACGACCTGACCATCGACGCGCAACAGCTCGCCACGGATGGCCAGATTGACTTTGATCGTCTGATAGGCCACGAGCCCTGACCACTCGCGTGTTTCCTCGCGGTAGCGCAGGAAGTCCGGGTAGGAAAGGCCCGGGGAAAGAGTCTCGCCGCCCATCTCCTCGATCTGCATCGGCTTGGGGGTCAGCAAGACGAGCCGCTCCTGGTCGATGACACCGGGGATCGGTCGTAACAGCAGGAAGTTGACGATGCTGAAGACCGTAATGCTGGCGCAGATCCCGAGAGCCAGACAGAGGACGGCCACGACGGTGAACCCGACGTTGTGGTTCATCCTGCGGAGCCCGTAGCGCACGTCCTGGGGAACGGCCCTCATCGGGCTCAGAACTATAGCGCGCAGAGAGTCTACGGCCGGCCTCCTTGAGGAGTAGATTCCCCTAAGGTTAGCATCTCCGCATGGGAAGGAAAACTGGAGCTTGGGCGCTGGCGCTGTTTTTCTCTTGGGCGAGGTCCGTTCCGGCCGGCCAGGACTCGCCCCTGAAGTGGCCCGTTCCTCCTCCCGGTCCGCCCAGAGAGCTGGTGCTTCCCCACGTTCTCGTGGGAGTCGAGGAGCTTCCCGATCTGCTGGCGGCGGGCGCCGTGCCTCTCGACGCGAGGGCCATCGCCGCTTACGAACAAGGACACCTGCCCGGAGCCGTTCCTGCCTGGAGCCCGGCGGTTGAGACCTCTGAAGAGGAACGGGTGCGGTCCTGGCTGGCCGAGCGGGGAATCACGGGCGAGCAGACGGTGGTCCTCTACGGCGATCGGAACCGCGAGGCGATCGCCCAACTGTTCTGGCTGCTGCGCCGGGCCGGCTGCCCCGAGATCCGCATCTTCGACGGCACGCTCGCGGCCTGGCGTGCCGCCGGACATCCGCTCGAGACCGGCGCCTCCCGTCAGCCGGCCGCTGAGTTTCACCTGCCTACCCGGAAAACGGTGACCGTGGACTCCGACTGGGTGGCCAACACCCTCGGGCAGGCGGGGACCGAGCTGCTCGACGTGCGCGACGCCCACGGCTGGGACCGCTGGGAGACGCCACCCACGTTCGGCGCCGGACATATCCCCCGCAGTTTGCCCTTCGATCCCCGTCTTCTGCTTCCGGCGGAAAATGGCTGGCCGGAGCCGACGGCGTTGCGTCAGCGCCTCATAGCCCTCGGACCACGACCCGGCGACCCGGTTTCCTCCGACTCCACTTTCGTTCTCTACGGTGAGGACTCGCGCGACCCGCGGACCGCACTCGGATATCTGCTCTTCACTCTCGCCGGCCTCGAAGCCCGCATTTTCACGGGCGGCTGGCGGGAGTGGACGGCGAACGGCAGCCGCCCCATCGTCCAGGTCATCTCGGCGGCGAAGCTGGCCTCTCTCCTGAAAAGGGAGAACCCCGGCCTCGCCCGGGACCGCCCGCCCCGCAAGGTGATCTTGCTCGACTTGCGCGACCGACGGGATTTCCAGATCGGACACCTGCCGGGAGCCCGAAACCTGCCGTACCGGTTCTTCCAGGAGACCTTCGAAAGCGTGGTCGAGGAGGGGTGGCCCGGCGCCGACCGCGCCACCCTCGTCCTGGCGCTCTACTGCTACGGACCCGCGTGCATCCGCAGCCGCGATGCCGGAGCCCACGCCGCCCGCCTCGGGTTCAGAAACATTCTCTGGTTCCGCGGCGGGGTGCAGGAGTGGCGAAGCGCGGGCCTGCCCTTCCAACCGCTACGGCTTCGGAGGCGCGGGCTTCACCCGCAACTGGAGCCGCACGTCGATCACCCTGACGGCGGAATCGGAATCGAGAGCCAACGTGTCGGAGACGCTCAACGCCCGGTTCTCGTCGCCATCCTTCCAGGCGCGGGAGGTGTGAACCCTGCCCTCGTGCGGGTAAATCTCCAGCCAGCGCTGACCCCTCAGGCCGGGCGCGGTGTCACCCAAGGGCTGAAGCACGACGCCGGACTCCAGGTAATAGCCGGGACCCATCCACTCGAGAAGGTACTTCCGGCCATCGAGCTGGATGGAGGAGCCCACCGTAGGGGACAGCTCGCCTTCATAGTGGACCTCGGCACAGGTAAACGGCCGGTGGAAGTAATCGCACGGCTGGGCGAGATCGGTGCCGGACTCGCTCTCGAGGATCAGGGTCTGGGCGCCGGCCAAGGCGGTGAAGAAGAGGACGGCGAGGGTGAAACTCGTGCAGATTGCGCTTCGCATACTCAACTCCTTTCGAGACACTTGGAGCCTCCGGAAAAGAACCCCGGATGGACCGCCCCCTGTGCCGGGCCTCCTCGCTCAGTAGAAGGGATCGAAACTATTGAGACTTTAGCACATTCCACTCTGTCCATAAAGAGCGGAAACAGAACCACTGGTAAGGATGCCGCCGGATGGCATCCTCGAGGTCCGCGGCGAACCGCTCCAGTGCCGCCACGAGATCCTGCCGTCGGTCGTGACTCGGTACGACGTGGATGGCCGGCCGGACCACGCACCGATAGCCCCGCCGCCCCTCACGAAAGACGAAGACGGGAATCAGCGGGACTCCGGCGGCCCGGGCGAGGGCGACGGGTCCGATGGGCAGATGGAAGGGCCGGCCGAACAGCCTCACCTCTGCCGTCCGGCCGCCGGAACGCGGGCGATCGCCCTGCAGCGCCACGATCTCTCCCCGCCGCAGGGAGTCCAGCAGGTTCACGCCGAGCTGCGGATCGTCCGCGAAGTGGGTGGTGTACAGATCACCCCCGCGGCTGTGGATCAGCCCTTCAATGAACCGTTGCGCCCGCGGGTCGGTCTCGGCCTCGCGTACGACATGGACGCGGAGGCGATCCCGTGACGCCGGCAGCATCGAGCCCACCTCCCAACTGCCCAGGTGGGCCGTGACGAAGACGAAGCCCCGCTGCGTTCCGGCGAGCTCCCGCCAGCTCTCCTCGCCCTCGAGCTGAACGGTGAACACCCGGTCGGTGCTCAGGCGCTCGTAGCGCTCCGAGAGGCACCAGGCGAAGTTCCAGAACGTACGGTAGATCCGGCGCTGCCGTTGCCACCAGCCGCAGGGGCCGAGCACCGGCTCCAGGTTTGAGGCGATGGCGGCCCGGATCTTGCGCAAGGCAACCCAGAAAAAGGTGGTGAAGAGCGCGATGACAGGGCCGACGGCCCAGGAGGGCAGGATGGTGACCCCCCAGCAATGAAACCGGAACCAGAACACTCCAGTGACGTGAAACGGCCCGAGGAGGCGGCGAGCCCAGCCGGCCTCGGGAGCGTGGGGCGGGGTGTCGTGACGGAGGGCGATACTCATGCTTTAAGCTCCGGCGAACCGTCCTCCTGTCTTCGGTGGATCAGGGACTCCAGCGCCGGCAGCACCAGAAACGTCGCGACCAGACAAGCGACGACGCCCAAGGCAACCAGCGTGCCGGCATTCTGGATTCCCGGCACCCGCGACGAGCCGAGGCTGCCGAAGCCGACACCCGTGGTCAGCGCGATCAGGATCATCGCCAGTCCAGAATTCTCTATGGTACCGCGGATTCCTTCCTCCGGCCGCAGCCGACCGCCATGCACCGCATGTACGCCGAGATCAATGCCGGTGCCGAAGAGCACCGGCAGCGTCGAGATGGCGAGCAGGTCCACATGCCCGCCGCAGCTCCCCCAGAGACCGAAGGTCCAGAGGCACCCGAGGGCCAGTGGCAGGCTGGAGAGCAGAGCGTCGCCGATCCGCCAGCGGACGGACACGAGGACAACCGCCGCCACCAGCGCCAGAGCCAGGGCGCTCGATCGCGCCAGGTCCTGGAGCGCCAGATGCCGCAGCTCGCCGCCTACCCGAGGCACCGAGGCGAGAGCCAGGTCGGGAGAGATCCGCCGCAGATCTCGCGCCAGCCCATCCATCGTGCCCTGCGCGCCAAGGGGCACCCTGACGTGGACGGCCGCCGCCGCCCCCGCTGGTCCCACCCGCACCAGCTCGGACATCCAGCGGGGCCAGGATTCCCGTGGCGGCGGATTCGGGTCCTCTCCCCGAGCCAGCCCTCGTAAAGCGGCCAGGGCCGGCGCGAAAGGCTCCTGGTTGAAACCCGCCGCCCGCAGCTCGCGCTCGAAGTCGTCCGCCGCTCGCGCCAGCGGCAGGCGCCGCAGCTCTCGCAGGCGCCGCTCCAGCCGCCGGCCCTGGATGAGCCACTCGGCCGGGGAAGTGATCTCCGCCTGAGAACCCAGGCGCGATTCGAGCACCGGCCGCACGGCCGCAGCCTTGTCGAGCGCCTCGTCCAGCGTTCGGCCTGGAGCCACCACCGTGAAGGTGTCGAGGCCCACCGCGAAGGTCTCGACGAGGAGCCGCTCGGCCTCCGCTGACGGGTGGTCCGCGGGTCGCAGCGAGCGCAGGTCGGTGGAAAACGAGAGGCGTGACAGTCCCCAGGCGGAGAGGGCGGTCAGCAGGGTCGCCAAGGCGAGGATCATCGCCGGCCGGCGGCTGGCGAAGCCGACGGCGGCTTCCAGGGAGGGTTGTCCGAAGCGCTGCCACAGCCGCGGCGGCGTGGCGACGGCGGAGCGGCGTGGAAAGCCCACCAGGACCGCAGCCCCGAAAGCCACCGTGGTCAGCAGGGTCACCAGCACTCCCACCGTGAGCACCTGACCCAGCTCCCGCAATGGCCGGAAGTGGGCGAGGCAGAGCGCCCCCAGGCCCGCGGCCGTGGTGAGCGCGGAGGAGACGATTCCCGGCCCCGGATCGCGGAACGTGCCGGCGAGAGCCGCCACAGCGTCGTTCCCGGCGAGGCGGAGCTGGCGAAAGCGAGAGCCGCCGTGAATCCCGTACTCGACTCCCATGCCGAGGAGCGCGGCGGCGAAGCCGACTCCCACGACCGTGATGCTGCCCAGCCACACCGCCGTCGCCGCCACCGTCCATACCAGGCCGGCGACCACCGAGGCCAGGATGACCAGGGGGATGAACGCGCCGCCGAACCCCAGGAGCAGCAGAACAATCACTCCGAGCCCGGAAGCGGTGGCGGTGCGGCTGAGATCGCCGCGCAGCAGGGCCTCGTCCTGGGCGGCGTAGATCGGGCCGCCGACCGCCTTGAAGTCCAGGGGTGTACCTGCCGACCGCCGTACCTCCGTGTAGGCCCGATCGAGCTCGGCGAGCAGCGCCCGGCCACCCGCGGGATCGATCTCTGCCCGCGCCGGGGTGAGGATCACCAGAGCGGCATCCCCACGGCGCGAAAGGAAGCTTCCCGTAAGGGGATCGATCGGGAGACTCGTGGCTGCGGCGTCGAGCAGACCCTCGGAGAGTCCCAGCGGATCGGCGGCAAGGAACGGCGCCGCCACCGGGCCGGCCGGGCCGCGAAGCATCTGCCGCATCTGGGAGACCCGGGCATGGATCGCCTGCGGCTCGAGACGGCGGACGAGATCCCCCCGCCAGCCCGGGGAATCGATCAGCAGCGGCAGGCGCGGCGCCACGTAGGTGAGGAAGAAGCGCTCGTCCTCCTCCGTCAGCCCGGAGCGCGCCTCAGCCACCTCGGGGCTCCGCCCGAGGATATCGGCCAGCCGCTCGGCCGCGCCGGTCAGCAGTGCCGGATCCTGGCGCTGGCCGCCCGGCGAACGGACGATCACGAAGACCTTCTCGAAGCCGCCGAAGGTCCGCAGAAAGAGCCGGTAGTCCTCCGCCCCCGGCGCTCCCTCGGGCAGCAGCGCCGCGAGATCGGTCTCCAGCCGGAAACGGAGCGCTGGGACGAGGGCCGCGAACGTCAGCAGCACCGTCGCGGCCAGCAGCAGCCGCGGGCGTCGGCAGACGGCGGAGGCGAGGAAAGTGGAGATGCGCATGGGATTGCCCGCTCGAGCGATGAATCCTGGGCCCTTCAGGCGGAGGCGCCCGCGTCCACCACGAGAGCCTGGCCGGTGATGGCCGCCGCCCGGTCCGAAAGCAGGAAGACCACCGCCGCCGCCACGTCCGCCGCCCGCACGCCTTGCGGCAGGCATTCGCCGGCGCGCAGGGCGGCCACCGCCGCCTCGGGCAGTCCCGCCGTCAAACCGGTCGCGACGAAACCGGGCACGACCGCGTTGACCCGCACTCCGCGCCGGCCTGCCTCGCGGGCCAGCGAGCGGGTGAGACCGAGAATGCCGGCCTTCGAAGCCGCGTAGGCACCCTGGCCCGCCACCCCATGCAGCGCCGAGAGGGAGGAGATGTTGACGATCGCCCCTCGCCGCCGCACCATCATGCCCCGCAGCACCGCCCGGCAGCAGCGGAAGAGCCCTCCAAGGTTGGCGTCGAGCACGGCGTCCCAATCCTCATCCGAGGTCATAGCAAGAAGCGACTCTCGGCGCAGGCCGGCGTTGTTGACCAGCCCCTCGATGGGGCCCAGCGCCTCCTCGACTTCGCCGACCACGTCGTCCGGCCGGGAGCGGTCGCGCAGGTCGAGACGGAAAGCCCGGGCGCCGGTGGCCTCCTCTACGCTTCGGGCTGCTGTCTCGTCGGTGTTCCAAGTGAAGGCCACCCGCGTCTGTGGACCGGCAGCCAGCGCCTCGACGATCGCCCGTCCGAGGCCGCGGCTGCCACCGGTTACGAGGATCGCGCCCAACGCAGCATCTCCAGCCGGGCACGGGTCACCGCGCCGGCGATCCGCAGGCTGTCGACCAGCGGCCGGTAATGGCTGGTCGTCCGTCCGTCGGCGAAACCCAGCCGCACCGGCACGGTGACCACCTTGAATCCCCGCCGGGCGGCCCGCACCACCACGGCGCTCTCGGCCTCGAAGCGCGCCTCAGGAAAGCCCACCTCGTCGATCAGGCGCCGCGAGTAGTACCGGAACCCCGTCTGGATGTCCGAGAAGCGCTGCCCGGCCGCAGAGGAGATGACCCTGGAGGACAGCCGGTTGCCGGCCCGACGCAGCGGGCTCATCTCGGCGAAGAGATGATCACGGATCCCCAGCACCAGATCGGCATCCCCGGCGGCCGCGAGAAGCTTGGGGATCTCGTCCGGCAGGTGCTGCCCATCGGCGTCCAAGGTGACCACGCCGTCGCAGCCGCGGCCGAAGAGATCCTGGAAGGCCAGGGCGAGCGCCGCTCCCTTGCCACGGTTGCGGGGGAAGGAGACCACGCGCGCCCCGGCACGGCGGGCTTCCTCGGCCGTCGCGTCCGTCGAGCCATCGTCGACCACCAATATGTCTACGTCCGGCAGCTCGCGCAGGACGCCGCGCACGACCGCTCCCACCGACGGCGCCGCTTGATAGGCTGGAATCGCGGCGGCGATGCGGGCGCTCAAGATCGTTCGATTCCTCTTCGAGTGGCGGGATTCTAGCTGAAGCCCCTGCCCAGCACGACCCAAGCTGCAGCCCCCCCCGCGGCCAGGCTGCTGACCAGGACGACCTCCGGCGGCGCCAGCGGCGATCCGTCGTGCGGGACGATGCCGAGCTCGGGATCCACCTCCGCGAAGCCGGCCGTCGCGCCCAGCGGCGAGCCGGACGCGGCCAGCACCGCCGCTCCCACCAGGCCACCGCCATACTCTCCGGTGATGGACTTTGGGGCCGCGATTGGGGGGAGAGGAACGCCTCCCCAGGCTTCGCGCAGCACCAGCGCCTCCAGCCGGTCTCCTCCTTGCGACCCGGAGGCGCCCGAGACGATCAGGTCCACGTCCGCCGGCTCCACGCCGGCGCGGCGGAGGGTGCGGAGCAGAGCGCGCGCCAAGCTCCCCGCGCCGCTCCCCCAGCCCCACATCGGCGCCGTGACATCGAAAGCGCTCCCCCAATCCAGGATGCGAGCGAGAGCCCGGCCGCCGCGCTGCCGCAAGGCCTCCTCGCTTTCCAGAACCACCAGTCCGGCCCCCTCGCCGGCCAGAAAGCCGCAGCGGCGCCGATCGAAAGGCCGCGCCACCTCCTCGCCGTCCGGCCCCGGCCGGGCCAGCGCGCCGAAGCGGTCGAGCAGGGCGTGCAGGAGCGGCGTCATTTCATCCACCGAGCCGGCCAGCGCGCGGCGCGCGCGGCCGGAGGCGACCTCGCCGGCGCCTCGGCCCAGCGCGATCAACGGCCCAGCTTCCCTCTGGCAGACGGTGAGGCTCGGCCCGCGGGCACGGGCGGAGATGGCGATCTGGGCCGCCGGAGCGTTGGCGACGCTCTCCATGAACAAGGAGGGGGAGGCCGACTCCGGCCCCTCGCAGAAAATCTGCTTGAGCAGCGCCTCGGTGTTCGACGACGGACCGAAGGCCGTCGCCACGACGACCGCCGTCTCGTCCTCCACGACGTCCGGCAGGCCGGCGTGGCGCAAGGCCATGCGCGCGGCGGCGACGCCGAGCTTCGAGGGCGGGCTCATGCGGCGGGCCTCGGCGGGGGAGACCCAACTCCCGAGCTGGCCCGGCGGCAGCAGACTCGCCAAGCGGGCGGCCTCGGGATGATGGTAGCCGGCGGAGTGATCGATCGGCCGGGTGTCGGCTCTCCCCGCGGCAAGAGACTCAGCGAGTCGGTCGGAGCCGGCTCCGCACCCACCGAGGGTCCCGACACCGGTCAGCAGGATGGGTCTCTTCAAGCGCTGCGATCCGTCCACCGGGAGAAGACGAGAGCGGCGTTCGACCCGCCGAACGCCAGACTGGTGGAGACCGCCGTCCGCGCCGCGGGCAGGGGAAGGGGCTCGCCCGTCACCAGCGAGACCGGCAGCTCGGGATCCGCCTCGCATTCCGCCGTGCCGTTCCACGCCGGATGCAGCTCGCCGTGCTGGAGGCAGAGGATGGTGGCGACCGCCTCGAGGGCGCCGGAGCAGCCCAGGAGATGGCCGACCAGCGCCTTGGTGGCGACCAGCGGGATCCGTTCCGCCTGCTCGCCGAACACCCTCTGCAGCGCCCGCCACTCCGCGGCGTCGTTGAGGGGGGTGCCGGTGCCGTGGACGTTGATGAAGTCCACGGCCTCAGGCCCCAGACCGGCATCGGCGAGCGCCGCCGAGAGCGCCGCCGCGGCCCCGGCCCCGGTGGGATCCGGAGCCGTCATGTGGTGGGCGTCACACGATGCGCCGGCGCCCGCCAGCTCGGCGAGCGGCTCGGCCCCGCGCGCCAGCACCCGATCCAGCGGCTCCAGCACCAGCGCGGCGGCGCCCTCGCCGAACGACATGCCGGCGCGGCAGGCCCGGAAAGGCCGGCATGGGGCTTCGTCGACCGAGCGCAAAGAGTT
Source organism: Thermoanaerobaculia bacterium (assembly GCA_036002325.1). Taxonomy (GTDB): domain Bacteria; phylum Acidobacteriota; class Thermoanaerobaculia; order Multivoradales; family UBA5704; genus DATARR01. The sequence continues at coordinate 59,258 of DASYTJ010000034.1, forward strand.
GAAGCCGGCGTAGGTGAGCTGGCAAAGGGAGTCGGCGCCCCCGGCGACGGCCACTTCGACCTCTCCGCTGCGGACCGCATCCAACGCCATGGCCAGGGCGAGAGCCCCAGAAGCGCAGGCGGACGACAGCGTCTCCACCGGTCCCGCGACCCCGAACCGGCGGGCCACCGCGTCGCCGGGTCCGTTCACCTGCTGCGACGCCAGGACGGAGAGCCGGGCCCGCCGCCGGCCGCGCAGGAAGTCGCTGAAGAAGAGCTCGCTCTCGTACATGCCGCCCGTGCTGCTGCCGAAGTAGACGCCGGCCTCCTCGGACAGGGGAACGAGAAGCCCGGCGCGCTCCACGGCTTCGCTCGCGGCGAAGACCGCGAAGCGGTCGGCGACCGACAGGCGACGCCAACCCGGAATGACGCGCGCGAGCTCCGCCGGCGGCTCGCCCACCTCGGAGGCTAGATGCGTGCGGTGCTGGCTGTGATCGAAGCGGCGAACCGGCACGAAAGCCGGACGGCCCGAGCGCAGCCCGGCCCAGAGCGGCGCAACGCCCCACCCAAGGCCGCAGACGGCGCCGATGCCGCTGACGGCGACGCGCCGGACCGTACCGGCCGGTCCCTCTCGCTGCATCGGAGTTGGTTGCTCCAACCTCTTAGGGTCTCAGGTCCGACCCTCGATGAACCGCGACAGGGTCGAGACGGAGGAGAAGACCTCGCGGCCGATCTCCTGGCTCCTGATTTTGATCCCGAATTCCTTCTCGAGGGCCACCACCAGCTCCAGCGCGTCCACCGAATCGAGCCCCAGGCCGTCGCCGAACAAAGGGGTCTCGTCCTCGATCATCTCCGGCCTCATTCCTTCCAGGTTGAGGCTCTCGACGATCAGGCGCTTGATCCGGACTGGAGTGGCGACTGCTTCCGACATACGCAAACCTCTGATAACCGGCGGCGCGCAAATTCCACCGTGCGGCGAGCTCCGCAGGTTTTCCCATCTCACCGGGTCGTCAATGCTAGCGTGCCCATAGGGGCGCTGGCAAATCCGCGACGGGCCGGTGAGAACGGCGTCTCTAGTATCATTCCGCCCCTCCTCACGGAGAGAGCCGAGCCGATGTCCCGGGATCCCATCCTCCATGCGTTCGAGCTGCTCGCCCAGCGCGATCCTCTGGCGCCCCTGGTGGTCTCGCCGGAGCGGCGGGCAACGGTGGGCGACGTCGACGCGCTGGCGCGCGCAGCCTCCCGGCGCCTCGCGGAACGCTCCCGCGAGCCCGGCACCATCGTAGGCGTGGCGGCGGCCAACGGGCCCGGCTTCCTCGCCTCGCTCTTAGCCCTGCGCCGCGCCAGTCTGGTCGCGCTGCTGCTCGACGCCCGGATCCCCGAGGCGGAGGCCTTACGCGTCCTCTCCGTGTTGGGAGCCCCCCTCCTCCTCCGCTGCCCCTCCGGGTGGCCGCAAAGCTCGGACGGCTGGTCGCTGGTGGAGGCTCCCGGAAGCGCAAACCTTGATCCGCCTCCAGGGATGCTTCCAGGGACCGCCGTCATCAAGCTGACTTCCGGCTCCACCGGCGTGCCCCGCGGCATCGCCACTTCCGCGGAGGCGCTGATCGCCGACGACATGGCCCTGACCGCCACCATGGGGCTGCGGCCCGAGGATCGCCTGCTCACCAGCATCCCGCTCTCCCACTCCTACGGCCTCTCCAGCCTGGCGCTCCCCGCGCTGACCCGGGGTGCCCTGCTGGTGATCCCGGAGGAGGGAGGCCTCTACGATCCTCTGGTCACCGCCGACCGCCTGGGGGCGACCTTCTTTCCCACCGTCCCCGCCCACCTCGATGCCCTGGTACGAATGAGCGAGCCGCCTCCCCGGCCGTCCTCCCTGCGCCTCGTCATCACGGCCGGCGCGCCCCTCGGAGCGGCCACCTCGGCCCGCTTCCGCGACCTCTTCGGCCTCCCTGTCCACGTCTTCTACGGTTCCAGCGAGTGCGGCGGCATCTGCTACGACCGCGAGGGCGGGGCCGCCGAGCGGGGCACGGTCGGCTCACCCGTCGAGGGCGTGCGCCTCACCCTCAAGCCGGTCGACGGCGGACCCCAGGACTCCGGAATCGTGTCCGTCGAATCCGCCGCCGTAGCCCTGGGCTATCTCCCCGATCCCGACGAACGGCTCGCCGGGGGCCGGTTCCTGGCGGGCGACTTCGCCACCTGGCGCGGCGGCGAGCTGGCGCTCCAGGGGAGGCTCGACGATCTGGTCAACATCAAAGGCAAGAAGGTCAATCCACGCGAGGTCGAAGGCGTGATCGCGCGGCTCCCGGGCGTGGATGAAGCGGTGGTGCTCGGCGTGCCTGCACCCGAGAGGAGCGGCGAGATCCTGCGGGCCGTCGTGGCCTGCCGGCCGGGGACGCTCACCGCCGAGGACGTCGCCGCCTGGTGCCGCGCCCATCTCTCAGCCCACAAGGTGCCGCGCAGCATCCTCCTGGTCGAAAGCCTGCCGCGCAACCCGCGCGGCAAGTTGGACCGCTGCGCCCTGCTCGCTCTGTCGGCGGCGGACCGCCCGTGAGCGGACCTCGCGAGCCGTACCGTCCGCCCGCGCTGCTCGCGGGCTCCATCGGCCTGCACGCGGCCGGCATCGTGTCCCTCGCCGCCGTGCCCCGGTACTGGCCGGTCATCGCCGCCACCCTGGTCGCCAATCACGTCGCGCTCGCCGCCGCCAGCCTCTGGCCGCGGAGCCGCTTCCTCGGCCCCAACCTCTTCCGCCTGCCCGAAGACGCCGCCCGCCGCGGGGAGGTCGCCCTGACCTTCGACGACGGTCCCGATCCCGAGGTCACCCCCCGCGTGCTCGACCTGCTCGCGAACGCCGGAGCGCGGGCGACCTTCTTCTGCATCGGCCGGCGCGCCGAGCACTACGCCGAGATCGCCGCCGAGATCGTCCGCCGTGGCCACCGCATCGAGAACCACAGCCACACCCATCCTCACCTCTTCGCCTGCTACCCGTCGCCGGCGCTGCGGCGAGAAGTCGAGCGCGCCCAGGACGCACTCGAGAGGACCGCCAGCCGCAAGCCCCGCCTCTTCCGGGCGCCCGCCGGCTTGCGCAATCCGTTCCTCGACGAGGTGCTCCACCACGCCGATCTGCGTCTCGTCTCCTGGACCCGGCGCGGCTTCGACGCCGTCAGCCGGGATCCGGCGCGGATCGCCGGACGGCTGCTCCAGGGACTCGCTCCGGGCGACGTCCTCCTCCTCCACGACGGCTCGACCCTCGGCGAGCGCGGCGGCAACCCTCAGGTCCTGGAGGTCCTGCCCCGGATCCTGGAGTCGCTGGCGGCGCGGGGGCTCAAATCCGCACCGATTGAGGTGGAGGATGGCTGAATCCGTCGGGCGTGGTCCATTCGCTGGTTGCACGTCGAAGCGGTCTGCCCCCGCCCCCCTGAAGCTCGCGGCTTGGGAGCTTCCCCGGTGAGGGCCCGACTCACCAAGGGCCTCCGCGACCTTCTCTACAAGCTGCGCACGGAGGGTACCGCGCCGGGAAAGCTGGCGGCCGCCGTGGCCGTGGGAGTGCTCATCGGCTGCAGCCCCTTCTACGGCTTCCACCTGGCGCTCTGCCTGCTGTTCGCCCGCCTCCTCCGCCTCAATCCCGGACTCACCTATCTGGCGGCCCACATCAGCCTGCCCGGCCTGTGGCCGTTCCTCGTGCTTGCGGAGCTGGAGATCGGACGGCGGCTGCGGGGCGAGAGCTATCTCCACATCCATGTGGCCGACATCCGGCGAATCGGCTTGGGGCAGGTGGGACTCGATCTGCTGCTGGGCAGCGCCGTGGTGGGCGCCGTCCTGGCGCTCGTCCTGGGCCTGCTCACCCTGTGGATGGCGCGCCGCCGCCAAATGCATCCCGACCTCGCCGCGCTGCGCGAGGAGGCGGCCCGCCGATACCTGGACGCCGGCATGCTTCATTGGGAGTTCGTGCGCGGCAAGCTGCGCTACGACCCGCTCTACTTCAACCTGCTGCGCCTGGGGCTCCTCCCCTCCGGCGGCCGCCTGCTCGACCTCGGCTGTGGGCGCGGCATCGTCTTCTCCCTGGTTCTCGCCGCCAGGGAGATCGCCGGACGCGGCCTGTACCCCGCAGGTTGGGCGCCGCCGCCGGAAAATCTGACCTTCGCGGGGATCGAGGGACGACCCAAGACCGCCGAAACGGCCCGCAAGACGCTCGGCGCCGAGGCCAGCATCGAGACCGCCGATCTCCGGACCGCCGAGCTGCCAGTCGCGAAGGCCATCCTCCTGCTCGACGTGCTCCACTACCTCCCCGCCGCCGATCAGCAGGCCCTCCTGGCGAAAGCCGCCGCCGCGCTCGTCCCCGGCGGCGTCCTCCTGATCCGCGACGCCGACGCAGCGGCCGGCCGGCGCTTTACCGCGACGCGGCTCCAGGAGCGCCTCTCGGCCGTCCTGCGCGGGCACTGGGGCCAGCGCTTCCACTACCGGAGCGCCGCGGAATGGGGGGAGCTGTTGGCGCGGCTGGGGCTGACGGTGGACGCGCACCCGATGGGGATGGGCACGCCGTACGCGAACGTGCTGCTGGCGGGCCGGAGTCGGACAGACGTTCAGCGGGATTGAGCTTCGCCGGCCCCATGGGCCGCGGGGGCCCCGGTGAGAGCCCTGAGCGCCCTCGGATGGGCACTGAGCGCCCTGAGGAAGGCAACGTCAACCCAGGCGAGGGGCGAGACAGCCCATCGGAGGACGGTCCCTGCTCCCAGTGGGGCATCCATGGCCCAAGCGGGGGCCATTTTGGCTATCTACAGGGCATCTAGGGGCCCCGCTAGGGCACCCGCAGCCCTCGGTTGGGCCGCCGTTGCCCTTCGCTCGCGCAAGGTCCGCCGGCGTCCGCTGACGCCGGGCTCGGATCAGGCTGCGGAGTCTCGCCCGGCATCCCCACCGTCACCCGCAGCTCTTCGGGATGGACGTGGCGCCGGGCGGCGGCTTCGACGGCGGCGCGATCGACGGCTTCCAGCTCGGCCTTGCGGTGCTCGAAGTCGTCGACGGGAAGACCGTACTCCTCGGCTTCGATGAGAAGGTCCGCCCACTGGCGGGCGGTCTCGCGGCGGAACGGCTCGCGGCCGAGGAGATAGGCGCGGGCCTCCTCCACCTCGGCTTCCTCGATGCCGTCGGTGACCAGGCGGGAGATCTCCTCGGCGACGCCCCGCTCGGCCTGCTCCACCGTGGCCGGCGAGGTCCCGACGTAGGCCACCAGGCGGCCGACGTCGAGGCCGGAGCCGGCCACCGTCTGGGCATAGGCGGTGTAGGCGAGCCCCTCCTTCTCGCGGATGCGGGCGGGGATGCGCCCCGTCAGGCCGGCTCCCGAGCCGAGGATCACGGCGAGCACCTCGAGAGCGGCGTAGTCCGGGTGGCGGCGGGGCACGGTCAAGTGGCCCAGGTAGAGGTGGGCCTGGTCCTCGGCATCGGTGGCGACGATGTTGCGCGGAGCGAGCCCCTCGGGCGCGGGGGGCTCCGGGAAAGGCTCGACGTCCACCGGCGGTCCGCCGAGGAGCTGGAGGAGCCGATCGCGCACCGCGTCCTCGTCCACGATGCCGGTCACGGCGGCGAGAATCCCGTGGGCGCGGGCGCGGCGGTGAAAGTCGGCGCAGTCGGCTGGCGTGAGTCCGAGGAGGCTCTCGCGGGTGCCATGGAGCGGGCGGCTGCGCGGGTGCGGCGCGTAAAGCTGCTCGAGGAAACCCCACGCCGCCTTGACCTCCGGCTGGTCGGCCAGGCTCTCCAGCTCGGCGGCGGCCTGGCGGGCGAGCCAGGCGCAGCGGTCCTCGGGGAAGGAGGATTCCAGCAGCACCTCGGCCGCCCAGTCGAGGGCCAGCTCCCAGTCCTGCGCCAGGGCGTCGATCGACAGCCCGATGCTCTCGAAGCTGCCGCTGCTCTGCAGGATCATCCCCTTGCCTTCGGCTTCCTCGGCGATGCGCCGCCAGTCGCGCCGGTACGTCCCTTCGGTGAGCATGCGGCCGGTCAGCAGCGCCTGTCCGGGGATGGGCTCGTGGCGCGCTCCGGCCTGCAGCCAGAGCCGGATGGCCACCACCGGCGCCCCCTCGACGCGACGGACACGGACCCGGTTCTTCACGATTTCGGCAGCGACCAGCCGATGACGGCGCCCCGCTCGGGACGGAGATAGCGGTCGGCGACCTCGAGGAGCTGGCCCGAGCCGGCGGCCAGCAGGCGCTCAAGATGCAGATCGAGGTGCTCGAGGTCGAAGAGCGCGAGGGCCATGCCCACGGAGAGCGCCTGCTGGTGAACCTTCTCATGGCCGAACACCCAGTCGGCCGCGGCGATCTGCCGGCAGCGCTCGAGCTCATCCTCGCCGGGAGGGTGGTGCCGCAGGTCCTCCAGCAGCTCCAGCACCCGCGCCTCCACCCGGCCGGGATCGACGCCCGGCACCACCTCGGCGGCGACCGTCATCATGCTGGCGTCCATCCCCTCGGAGAGGTCCGCCATCACCCAGACGCAGAGCTGCTCGTCCTCAACCAGGGCGTGCTGGAGGCGGCTCGTCCGGCCGCTGCCGAGCACGGTCGCGGCAAGGCGCAGCGGCGCGTGATCGGGGTGGGAGCCGTGCGGTGCCGGCAGGGCCAGGAACATCCGCGCGACCTCGCCCTTGCGGCGCTCCAGGCGCTCGAGGAACGAGGGGAGCGTGGCAGGCGCGGAGAACCCGCGGCGGGGCTCAGTGCCTCCGGGCAGGCTCCCCAAAGCCCTCTCCACGATCTCCAGAGCGACTTCGCCGATGTCGCCCGCCACCACCAGGACGGCGTTGTCCGGCCGGTAGAACCGGTGGTGGAAGGCGCGCAGCGCCTCCGGACCGGTGGCCAGCAGCTCCTCGCGGGTGCCCAGCACCTGCCGGCCGTAGGCGTGACCCCGGAAGAGCTGCTCGTGCACCGCCATCTCCAGGGCGTCCCAGGGCTCGCTCTCGTACATGGCGATCTCTTCCAGGATCACCTGGCGCTCGCTCGCCACATGCTCGGGATCGAGGGTGAGGTTCGCCATGCGGTCGGCCTCGATGGCCAGCGCTTCCGTCCAGCGGTCGGCGGCGAAGTTGAAGTAGTAGGTCGTCGCGTCGTGGCTGGTGAAGGCGTTGTTGGAGCCGCCGAGGGCCTGCGTCAGGCGATCGATCTCGCCGGGCCCGAAGCGGGCGGAGCCCTTGAACATCATGTGCTCGAGAAAGTGGGCGGTGCCGCCGTTCCCCGCCGGCTCGTCGCGGGTGCCGGCGCGGTAGAAGAGGGCGGTGGTGACGATGGGAGCCTGCGCGTTGGCCAGGAGACAGACGGTGAGCCCGTTGTCCAGCCGTTCGAGCCGCAGCCGGCCGGGCAGCGACTTGAGGGCCGACGGCGCTTCCAGCGTGGCCACGTGCGGGCGCCCCCAACCTGCAAAAAGGTGCTCAGTCACCCGCCACCTCCCGGCGCGAGGCTCACCTCGATCCGCTCGCGGTCCTTGTCCGCCGTCGCGCTCACCTCGACGACGACATCGTGGCGGCGGAAACCCGGCGCCACCAGAGAGATCCGGTGCCGTCCCGGCGACAGTTCGAGCCACTCTCCCCGACCTCGCAGCACACCGCCACCGGAGAAGCGCCGGGCCAGGCCCGCCGGCTGGTCGTCCACCAGCACGGCGGCTCCGGGCGGCTGCACGCGGAACGCCACCGCTTCGCGCACCCGCACCGTCTGCAGGTCCGAAACATCCACCTCGGCGGCCGGCAGCGGCTGCAGGCGGACGGTGATGGGCGTCGTGCCGCGCGTGGCGCCCGCCTCGACGGCGATGCGATAGTCCTTCATTCCCGACTTCCTCAGCTTGACCAGGTAGCTCCCGGCTCCGGGAAAGGTATAGGTACGCGCACCCTTCTGTCCGCTCCACTCCTGAGCCATGCCGATGTTCGTGCCGTCGACCAGGACGAAGGCGTCCTGGGGCGAGACGCGGAAGGTCACGTCGAGACCGGTGCGGAGCGTCTGGTCCGCCTGTACCGGCGCCGGTGCCGGCGACGACGGCGCGGGAGTGGATTCGGGCTCGCGGACCGCGGGCGCTTCCTCCCGCCGGGGCTCGGACGCAGTCGGCGCGACCGGCTCGCCGATCGAACCGGTGACCCGGTCCCGCGGGACGCGCTGCGTTACGGGCGGATTCTCCACCGCGGGAGATGGATTCGTAGCCGTGGTGGTGCTGCCGGCCGGGGCGACCGCCGACTCCTGGCGGATGCTCGGCGGCGGCGCCTGCACCGGCGCGGTCTGGGCCGGCGCTCCCTGCGAGGGAGAGGCGCCCGGCGTTCCCGAGGGGGTGGCGGCGGGCGCGGCCGCCGGCGGCGAGGTCTGCGTCGTCTGCCGCGGCGGCTCCTCCTGACGATACGACAGCATGTACCAGGCCCCCGCCGCGACCGCGATCAACAACAGCGACCCCGCGACGATCGGAATCCAGAGAAGGGAACGCTTCGGACCTGTTCCTACAGCGGAGACGGCCGGCGCGACCGGGGCCGGCGGCGGTACCGCGGACACAGGCGGTCGCACACTGGGAGTCGTCGCCGGCGAGGCCGGCACGGTGCCACGCGTCGAACGCAGGCCCGGTGGCGGCGGTGGCAGGACCGTCCGGGGCCCGGAGCGCGGCAGCAGCCTGGTGGCCTCGTAGGCACCCGAGCCGGCCGGCGCCGACAGGGTCTCCTCCGTCAGCTCGCCTTCGATGAACGCCAGCTCGCGGGCCACTTCGCCGGCGGTGGCGGCGCGGTCGTCCCGGTCCTTGGCCAGCATGCGGCGCAGCAGCTCCTCCAGCCGCGGCGGCACGGCCCGCAGCTCGGAAACGGGCGGCGGTTCCTGGTGCAGGATCTGGTAGACCAGCGTAGTGATCGTGTCGCCGTTGAACGGCCGGTTGCCGGAGAGGATCTCGTAGAGCACCACGCCGAGCGAGAAGATGTCGCTGCGGCCGTCGAGATCCTCGCCCCGCACCTGCTCGGGAGAGAGGTACTGTGGGCTGCCCATCACCGAGCCGGCGACCGTCAGCTCGGTGTTCTGGCCGGCCACCTTGGCGATGCCGAAGTCGGCCACCTTTACCCGGCCGTGACGGTCGAGCAGGATGTTACTCGGCTTGATGTCGCGGTGGACGATCCCCTGGCCGTGGGCGTAGTCGAGGGCCTCGGCGGCCTGGCGGACGATGCGCAGCACCTCGCGCAGGCTCGGCCGCTCGCCCGCTTCGAGCCGGGCGGCGAGATCTGTGCCCTCGACGAACTCGAAGGCGAGATAGAGGAGACCCTCCGCCTCGCCGGCGTCGAAGAGCGTCACCACGTTGGGATGGAGCAGACGGCCGGCGGCGCGCGCCTCGCGCAGCAGGCGCCGCTTGCGCTCCTCCACGTCCTGCGGCCGGCCGGCGATGCGCACCGTTTTGATCGCCAGCTTGCGGTCGATCTGGGGGTCCTCGGCGAGATAGACCTCACCCATGGCTCCGGCCCCCAGCAGCTTCTCGATGCGATAGCGGCCGACGCTGCTGCCGCCCTCCAGCGCGTTCACGGCTCGCCTTGGCTCTCTCCCGTCCCGGGCTCCTCGGCGAGCGGCTCGCCCGCCATGTCACCCTCGTCGCCCGTCGCCACGTCCTCGCGCTGATTGAGCAGGTCCTTCGCCTCCTGAGCCCGTCCGGCGGGGACACGGATCCGCACCTGGGCGAGATCGCCGAAATCGATCGGAAACTCGCTGGCCGCCAGGGATTCCGCCTCCGCCTCGATGCCGCTGCTCTCGAGGAAGCCCACCACGATGCTGGCCTCCTCCTCCGTACCTACGATCTTGACGATCTCCCAGTCTTGGTCCATCGAGCCCTCCGATCCAGCGATCATATCGCGACCCCGATTCCTACGCCCTCACTCCCCCTTCCCCCTCTCTCCCGCCTCACACCCACCCCTCCGGGAGGGCCGGGGAGGTGAGGGGCCCGACGGCGCGACTTCGGTTCCGATTCAAGAGCTCTCCGGGATCGGAATCGCGGGTTTGGCAGGTTGCGGCGCCGTCAACCCCTCCAGCGTGTACGGCGTCACCTCCTGGCGGGGATACCAATGCCGGCTGTGCTCGGCGAAACGCTCCAACGCGTGGTGCCAACGGTAGTGGGAGACCACCATCGATCGATCGTCCACCTGGATCCAGTTGCAGGTGTTCGCCTCGCGCTCGCCGGCGCGGCCCCGGTTCGAGGTGGTCGTCCCGGAGTGCAGGATCACCACCGGCGGACGCCCCTTGGGGTAGAACTCCTCCGAGTTGCCGATGTAGGCCTGGTGCAGGTGCCCCGAGAGGATGAGATCGACGCCGGCGCTGGAGAAGAGGTCGATCGCCTCGTAGGCGTTGGCGAGCACCCGCTGGGTGCCGAAGTTGGGCGGCGGGATGAGGTGGTGGTGAGCCACCACAACCTTGAACACGGTCTCCGGCGTGGCGCTCAGGAGCTGCTCCGCCTCCAGCAGCCGGCGGAGCGGGATGCGGCCGTCCTTGAACGTCCAGCCGAACGCGGTGTTGATACCGATGACCAGCATCTCGTCGTCGCGGAAGACCGGCTCGAGCTCCGGGCTGAAGTGCTTCCGGTAACAGCCGTAGGGATTGAAGATCCGTTCCCAGACGCGGTAGAGCGGCACGTCGTGGTTGCCCGGCACCGTGAGGGTGGGCACGGGGATGCGGTCGACGAACTCGCGGGCCTGCCGGAACTGCTCCGGCTTGGCCCGCTGCGTCAGGTCTCCCGAGATGACCACCAGGTCGGGCCGGTTGCGTTCAACGAGCTCCAACACTCCCTGGGATACCCGGGGCAGATGAGGAGGGCCGAAGTGAACGTCCGAAATATGGAAGAGAGTGCGCAGGGCTAGCCGGCCTCCCGGCTGATGAGGTGCTCGACGTTGCGCGAGACCTCGGCCGCCGCGAAGCCGGATACCGCGGCGATGATCTCCGGCCCATGGCGGCGGCCGATGAGGAACCCGGCGAGGCCGGCGATCAGCAGGGCCGGGATCGGATAGGTCACCACCAGCCGCTCCCAGTCCAGACCCTCCGGCACAATCTCGTCGATCAGCTCGTCGACGATCGAATCCCGCTCCTGAATCTCCGTTGTCATGCCGGTCCTCCTCGGTTCCCTATTCCTCACTCCTCGTCCCGGCCACCGCGGCCCCGGGCGATCAGGCCGAACAGAAATCCAACGCCGGCGGCGATCAGCAGCGCCTTGCCCGGGTTGTCGCGCACGTAGAGGCTCACCTCCCGCGACAGGTTGCTCGCCTCGGAGCGCGCCCGCTCATATCCACGCTGTGCCTTCTCGGAGACCTCGTCATAGGTCTCCCGCGCCCGCTCGGCGCCCCGCCGGATCTCCTGGGAAGCGCGCTCGGCGCCCCGGCGGACGTCCTCGGAGACCTGCTTGTATTTGCCCTGGACCTCTTCGCCCAGGCGTTGGAATCTCTGGCGTGCGGAGACGACGCCATCTGCGCCTGCTTCGCCTGCCATTTCGGCATTCTCCGGGGCTCCCGGATTCACTCTATCGGCCATCGCTGCCTCCGTTCTGAAGGAGAGAGACTGAGAAGCCTGCCAGCCTGCGGCAGGGGCTACGGAATAGGTTTAGCAGAAATCGTGCCCCGCTGGAATGGGGGGGATTTCCCCAAGGAACCGGCATGGCAGCGCCCCTGCTAAACTCGCCGCCGCGATGCCCACCGTCACCTTCCACGGCGCCTGCGGGGTCGTGACCGGCAGCTCGACGCATCTCGACTGGGGCGAGCGCAAGGTCCTCGTCGACTGCGGCCTCTACCAGGGCGGCGAGGAGCTGGAGCTGCGGAACTGGAATCCGTTTCCGTACCGTCCGTCCGAGCTGACCGCGGTGGTGGTGACCCACGCCCACCTCGATCACACCGGCCTGCTGCCGCGCCTGACGGCCGAGGGCTTCTCCGGACCGATCTATTGCACGAAGCCGAGCCGCGGGCTGATCTCGCTCGTCCTCCAGGACGCCGGCGAGCTGCAGGAGGAAGAAGCCCGCTACGCGCGCCAGAAGGGATACAGCCGCCACGCCCATCCCCGTCCTCTCTACACCGCCGACGACGCCCGCCGGACGCTGAAGCTCCTGCGGCCGATCCCCTTCCACGCGGAGCAGGAGCTCTTCCCCGGCGTGCGCCTCCGCTTCACGCGCGCCGGACACCTGCTAGGTGCGGCCACTGTCGAGATCACAGGCAAGAGCGCCGGCGGCGAGCGCCGCACCTGGTGCTTCTCGGGCGACGTGGGCCGCTACGGCGTGCCCATCCTCAAGGATCCCGAGCCGCCTGACGAGCCGCCCGCCGCGCTGCTGCTGGAGTCCACCTACGGCGACCGGCGGCACTCCATGGAGGACGCGGCGGAAGCGCTGGGAAAGATCATCGACGAGACCTACGGCCGCGGCGGCATGGTGATCATCCCCGCCTTCGCCCTGGGACGGACCCAGGAAGTGCTCTACCACCTCTCCGCCCTGGTGGACGCCGGCCGGCTCGATCCCGACACCGTCTTCCTCGACAGCCCCATGGCCATCGACGCCACCGATATCTATCAACGGGCCGAAGCCGAGCACGACGAGGACTTCGCCGCCCTGGCGAACGATCCGCTGGCAGCCGGCCGCTTCGTCCGCGTCCGCACCGTCGAGCAGTCCAAGGTGCTCAACGGCCGCGGCCAGCCGGCGGTCATCGTGGCTTCGAGCGGCATGGCGAACGGCGGCCGGGTGGTCCACCACCTCCTCCATCGCCTGGGAGACGCGCGCAGCTCGGTCGTCTTCGTCGGCTTCCAGGCCGCCGGCACCCGCGGCCGCGCGCTGGTCGACGGCGCCGAGACGATCGCCATCCACGGCCAGACGGTCTGGGTGCGGGCGAAGCTCCACCAGCTCAACGGCCTCTCGGCGCACGCCGACCGCGACGAGCTGCTGCGCTGGTGCCGGGCGCTGCCTGCTCCGCCGCAGAGGATCTTCTTGAACCACGGCGAGGATCCCGCCCGCAAGGCGCTCGCCGCGGCCATCGCCGAAGAGCTGGGCTGGCCCCGCCCGGTCCTGCCGCTCAGCGGAGACTCCGAGCCTTGGTAGACGTCGAGACCTCCGGCGACGTCACGGTCGCCGGTCCGCTGCCCCGCCGCGACTCCGGCGGCCCATCGCTCCTCGGCAAGCTGGCGCGCTTCTTCCATCTCACCTTCCGCCAGTCCTACGAGGACTCGATCCTCCTCACCGCCTCGGCGCTCGCCTTCGTCACCGTCCTTTCGCTCATCCCGCTGCTCACCGCCTTCTCCTTCGTCGGCGCCCGGGTCTTCAGCCAGTATCCGCAGCGGAGCCTGGAGGTCTTCGTCCAGATCCTCCCCTACTCCGACAAGAGCGTCGTCGACAAGATCGCCGAATTCCTCGACCAGGCCGAGACCATCCACGGCTTCGGGGTGGTCGTCTTCTTCGTCACCACGCTGCTGCTCTTCGCCACCGTCGAGGAGAGCCTCAACAAGATCTGGAACGTGTCGCGGCGCCGGCCGTTCCGGGTGCGCCTGCTCTCTTTCGTCCTGCTCCTCTTCTGGGGTCCGATGCTCATCGGCGCCACCTTCTCCAGCCTCATCCTGCTGCGCCAGAGCCCGGCCTTCCGGCGGCTCTTCGAGGAGTCGGTGCTGCTCACCGTGCTGCCCTTCGTGGCCACCGTCGTGGGCCTCACCATGCTCTACTGGGTGGTGCCCTACACCGCCGTGCGCCTGAAGAACGCCCTCGCCGGCGGCCTGCTCGCCGGCATCCTGCTGGAGATGCTGCGCCAGGGCTTCGGCTCCTACGTCGAGCTGTTCCGCAACGTCAGCGTCGTCTACGGCAGCTACGCCTTCGCCCTGCTGTTCATGATCTCGATCGAGCTGACCTGGACGATCATCCTCTTCGGCGGCGAGGCGGCCTACACGGCGCAGCACTTCGCCCTGCTCGCTCGCGGCCTGCACCGCCATCCGCCCGTGCAGGCAAGCTGGGTGGGGCTCGCCGCCCTCTCGCTGATCGCCCGGCGCTTCACCCGCGGCGAGCCGGAGCTCTCCCGCGAGGAGCTGGCCGACCGCCTGAGCCTGACGACCGGCGAGGTCGAGCGCATCCTCCACCCCCTCGTCACCCAGGGGCTGCTGAAGATGCATGGCGACCACGGCTACGGCCTCGCCGCCGATCCTCGCGAGCTGGAAGTGGAGAAGATCCTAGCCGCCTACGACCACCGGGCGAAGCGGGGCGCGGAGCTGGTGGGAGGGGAGATCGCGGCGCGTCTGGAGGAGTTGATCGGCGACCTCGCCGTCTCCAGGTCAGCGACCCTCGGCGCCCTCACCGTGGCCGACCTGCTGGAGGCCCGGAAGGCGGCGGAAACGCCGTCCTTGCAGGAGCTTGCCCCGGCGGGTACAATACCGCCCTCCCGCACCGTGGGGCAGTAGCTCAGCTGGGAGAGCACCACGTTCGCAACGTGGGGGTCGAGGGTTCGAATCCCTTCTGCTCCACCATTCTTACTCTGTCAGTCCCTCTTTGATTACCCCGATCTCGGCAACTGGGAGCTATCCATGCTAAGGTAGACGTGACTAGTCAGATGACTAGCCCCAATCCGAGAGGACCCGGGGAAATAAAATGGCTCCGAAAAAAGCTGTGAGACGCTGGCCAGTGCAAGACGCAAAAGCGCGCTTCAGCGAGCTGCTGGAGGCGAGCCTAACGGAAGGCCCCCAAATCGTCACCCGGCGAGGCACGGAGGCGGCCGTTTTGGTGCCCGTCGATCAGTGGCGGCAATTAGAGCAAGCCGCGCGGCCCAGGCTCAAGGACTTGCTGCTCGCCGAGTCACCGCGGGCTGAGATTCCAGTACCTCCGCGCCGAGGCCGGCGTCGGCGGGCCCCTGCGGCGTTCGAGTAAACCAGTTATGTACCTTCTCGATACGAACGTCGTCTCGGAGCTGCGTAGGCCGCGGCCGCACGGGGCCGTGGTCGAGTGGCTGAAGGAAACCGCCGACGAGGACCTCCACCTCTCAGCCGTCACCCTTGGCGAGTTGCAGGCTGGCATCGAGATCACCCGTGAACAGGACCCGCACAAGGCCGCCGAGATCGAAGCGTGGGTCGACCAGGTGGAGCAGACCTGGAACGTGTTGCCGGTCGATGGGCGGACCTTTCGCACCTGGGCGAGGCTCATGCATCGGCGCTCGGACGACCTGCTGGAGGACGCCCTGATCGCCGCCACCGCGATCGTTCACCATCTCGTAGTGGTGACACGGAACGTCCGTGACTTCGCGGTTTTCAAGGTGGGTACTCTCGATCCTTTCGCAGGAAAGCAAGGCGGTCTCTAGCCCACTGCTGGCTCGGCGGCGAAAGGCCTTTCGAGAAAGTGATTGAGCTGTCGGCTTGGCCGACAGCTCAATGACGAACCCGGCTTTTTCCGCGCGGCCAACGGTGGAACCCTGTTCCTCGATGAGGTGGCCGAGCTATCGCTGCGGGCGCAGGCCCACCTGCTTCGCGTCCTCGAAAGCCATCGAGTCGTTCCCGTCGGGCAGACGCACGAGAGTCCGGCCGACATGGCGGTCGTGCTGGCGACCAACCGCGACCTCGACGAGGCCATCCGCGAAAGGACCCTGCGGCCTTGCGCCCAGCAAGCCTCGCGAACTTTTCTTCAGTCTTCTATGAGTATGATGCGGGCGGCTCGACGCGTGCAGGAGCCGCGGGTTGGGCGAAGTTTCCCGGAATAGGAATGGGAGGTCGGAGATGAAGGCAGGGTCTGGGGCGCGGACATGGGCCTATCGAGTCGGTCTCTTGATGGCGGCGGTTCTCGCGTTGTCCTTCGAAACCGACGCCGCGCCACCGTCAACGGCCGCCGGCGGAAAGACACCCGCCGAGGCGCTGTTCGCGGACTGGCGAGCCTTCGAGACGCCGCCTTCTCACCAGGGCGCGCCGGACTACCGGGCCTCGACCTTCGAGCGCCGGCGGGCGGAGCTGGCGCGGTTTCGCGACCGGCTGGCGACGCTCGAGGCGAGCACCGCTTCGACCGACGCGCGCATCGACCTCGCGCTTCTGCGCGCCGAGATGAACGGGTTCGACTTCAACCTGCGCGTCCTCCAGCCCTGGGCCCGCGATCCCGCCTTCTACGCCACGGTCCGGACGGAGCAGAGCGACACGCCGGCGCACGAGGGACCGAACGCGCACGGATTGGTCGAGCTCTGGACCTACTCCTTTCCGCTGTCGCCGCAGGAAGAAGCGCGGCTGGCGGGCGACCTGCGCCCGATACCCGCCTTCCTCTCGCAGGCGCGCGAAAATCTGACCGGCAACGCGCGCGACCTCTGGACGACGGGCATCGGAACGATGCGCGGGCAGGTCGCCGACCTGAAGGATCTCGAACAGAAGGTCGCCGCCGGCGACAAGGAGCTTCGCGGGGCCGCCACCGAGGCGCGCCAGGCGACGGAGTCTTTCGTCGCCTGGCTGGAGGAGAAGGCGCCGTCGAAAACCGGTCCCTCGGGTCTCGGCAAGGAGAGCTACACCTGGTCGCAGCAGCACGTGCACCTCCTGCCCATGACCTGGGAGGACGAGGTGGCGATCCTCCGGCGCGAGCTGGCGCGGGCGCACGCGTCGCTCAAGCTGGAGGAGGAGCGAAACCGCGGCCTGCCCGAGATGACCGCGGCGCAAGACGACGCCGAGTACCAGCGCCGCGCCGACCGGGCGATCCGCAAGTTCATCGCCTTCCTCGGCGAGCGCAATCTCTACCCGATGCGCGACACGATGGACGCCGAGCTGCGCCAGCGCCGGGGCTCGTTCGTGCCGCTGGAGCGGCGAAACTTCTTCGCCATCGCCACGCACTACGAACCGCTCACCCTCTACACGCACTCCTCGCACTGGTGGGAGCTGGCGCGCATGCGCGACGAGCCGCACCCGAGCGCGGTGCGGCGCGGCCCGCTCCTCTACAACATCTGGGACGGTCGCAACGAGGGCATGGCCACGGCTATGGAGGAGCTCATGCTCCACGCCGGCCTCTTCGACGACGAGCCGCGGGCGTGCGAGATCGTCTGGATCATGCTCGCCCAGCGCGCCGCCCGCGGGCTCGCTTCCCTTTACCTCCAGGCCAACGAGCTCGACCTCGCGCAGGCCAAGGCCTTCCAGGTCGAATGGACCCCACGCGGCTGGATGCGCCCCGACCTCGACCTCCTCGGCTTCGAGCAACAGCTCTACCTGCGCCAGCCGGGCTACGGCACGAGCTACATCACCGGCAAGGTTCAACTCGAGGATCTGATGCGCGAGCGGGCCCATCAGCTCGGCGATGCCTTCACCCTGAAGCGCTGGTTCGAAGAGGTCTACTCCGCCGGTATCATCCCGGTTTCGCTGATTCGCTGGCAGCTCACCGGGAAAGACGAGGAGATTCGCGCGATCGTCGCCAAGGAGTGAGAGCGAGTGGGATCAAGCCTCGCCGGCCTCCAAGGTAGTAGCAAAACCCTCGTCTGTGGATGCCGCTCGCCGATTTACTTGCTGGCCGACAAGCAAACATGTAGAATGGCGTCATGCCACCAACCCGCACCCGGGAGCGAGAGCGTTCACAACGAGCCATTCTCGAGGCGGCCGAGGAACTGTTCGCGGAGAGTGGCTTCGATCGGGTCTCGCTGGCCGAGATCGGCGAAGCGGCCGGCGTTTCGCGCGGTTTGCCGGCGTACTTCTTCAACGACAAGGCAAACCTCTACCGTACCGTTATCGACCACGCGGCGCAGCACCTGCGGGAGCGCGTCGGTGACGCGCTGGCGCCGGACGCGGCTCCTTCACCCGCGGCAGCGGTCGAGCGCCTGGTCACCGTCTACCTCGACTACCTTGCCGCCAACCCACGCATCGTGCGCCTGCTGCAGTGGGAATTCCTGCAGCCGAGCGGCGGACGGTTGAGCGACGCTCCCGAGATCCTGTTCGGGTACGCGGTGGAGGCCCTGCGCGAAGCGTTCGCCGGCGCCGAGAAAGTGGATGTCGACGTGCGGGAGTTGGTGCTCAGCCTGGTGGGGATGTGCCTGTTTCCGTTCATGGTCCCGGCAGTTGCCGGCGAAACCAAGAGCACTCCCTGGGACTCGACGCGCGTGGCAGCCCGCCGGCAACACATCGTCGACCTCCTGCTCGGCGGAATGAAAGGGAACCGATGAGCTCGAAAGCTGAAAGCGCAGCAGGGACGGGCGGATCGGCCTCGAAGCGGGCCGCCTTTCTCGCACTTTGGATGGCGGTGATCGCCGAAGCTGTCTGGCTCGGCTGGGCGGTTCGGCGGGCAGACGCGAGCCTCCTCGTCTATCCAGGTCTGGTGACTTTCTTATTCCTGGCCTTGGCCCTCGCTCGGGGACGATGGCCGTGGCTCGCGTCGCTGGCCCGCGTCTTCGTCGGGTTCGCGTTCACGGCTTCAGTGGCGGACCGCTTCGGGCTGCTGGGGCCTCCCGGCGCCGCTGGGGTGTCGTGGGGCGACTTTCCGCACTTCGTCGTTTACACGCGTCAGGTCAACGGCTTCCTGCCGGAGGGCTTGGCGCCGACGCTGGCCGTGCTTGCCACCCTGCTCGAAGCAGCGCTCGGGCTCGCGTTGATCGTGGGCGGGGCCATTCGGTTGGCGGCCTCGGCCGCTGCGGTGCTGCTGCTTCTCTTCGGCTCCGCAATGGCGATCTCGCTCGGGTTCGTCTCGACGTTCCCGTATGCGGTCTTCGTGCTCGCCGGAGGCGCCTGGGTGCTCACGCACATCGACGCTTCGCGGCTGAGCGTCGACGCGCTGCTGCGTCGCCGGCGAACCGCGCGGACCTGACTCGATCCCAACGGAGGAACACACATGCGCAAGATCATCAACTCGACGTTCATCTCGCTCGACGGGGTCATCGAGAACCCGCACCTCTGGCCCGCGCTCGAGGGCTCGGACGAGAGGGGCACCACCATCCACACCGAGCTGCTCCGTACCTGCGACGCCGTCCTCATGGGCCGCCGCACCTACGAGGGATTCGCCCCGGTGTGGCCGAAGCGATCCGGCGATGAATTTTCCGATCGGATCAACAGCATGCGCAAGTACGTCGTCTCCTCCACTCTGCGGGACCCGGAGTGGAACAACACGCTCGTCATCAGCGGCGATCTCACCGCCGAGATCAGGAAGCTCAAGGATCAGCCCGGGGGCGACATCGTGCAGTACGGCTTCGGGCCGGTGTCGTTCGCGCTGCTGGAGCACGGTCTGCTGGATGAGATCCGCCTGTGGGTACACCCCTTCTTCGTCGGCAGCGGCGGCACAAACGGCCTGCTCTTCCAGGAGTGCCCGACGACAATGCTGGATCTCCTCGCTACCGAGACTCTGAAGAACGGCATCGTCATCCTCAGCTACCGGTTCAGGAAGCCAGCCGAACGCACGTAGTTCAGGCACGCCCTATACGGCCCCTGATTACCCAATCTTTGAGGGACGACCTTACCTGCTATTCCGTTATTCAGTCCCGAGAGAACCGCCGCCGGAAAATGACGCGTAGACCAAGGGAAGCGTCGCGAAACCCGTGGACGATGACGCGTTGGCCGGAGACTCTGATGCATAAGCCCGGGAGATGACGCAATGTCCCGGGACATGACGCATTGACTCGGGTCTCTGTCTCGTTGGCCGCGGTCGCTGTCGCGAAAACCCCGGACGATGACACGTAGTCCGCGGCCAACGCGCCATTGTCCAAGGAAACTGTCGCGTTGGCCAGAGACTCTGACGCATAGGCTCGGGAGATGACGCAATGTCCCCGGACAATGACGCGTTGACTCGGGTCTCTGTCGCGTTGACCACGGTCACTGTTTTGTTGTCCATGGACAATGATCCGTTGACCAGGGACATTGATGCGATGGCCACGGTCAACGTTCCGAAACCCGGAGACATCGTCGCGTTGACGGCGGAGATGACGCGTTGTCCCTGGACATTGATTCATTGACCAAGGACAACGATTCATAGTCCCTGGTCAACGGCGCATTGACCGCGGTCTCTGTCGCGTTGGCCTGGGGCAACGACCCGTTGCACTGCGATTTCGCGTCATATCCGGAGACATCTCGCGATGACGCGAAATAGCGGCGCGATGCCCTGGAGGCCCGCTACCCGGTGCTGCGGGGGACGATCCGCGATCACGTCACGCAGCGGCGCCGGCCGTTCCTCAGGTTCTTCGCCTGCGAGCAGGACCTCTCGCACGAGCCGCCGGACGCACCGCTGCCCGAGGCGGTGGCGGCCGGCAAGGAGCATCTCCTCATCATCGGCGCCCTGGCCGGCGGTTAGCCATGGCTCCGGCGGGAAGCGGCGGAGGTAAGATCGTCGCTCCTACGAGGAAAACTGTGAGCTCTTCGCCGCTCTCAACGCCGGCCGTCTGCAAAGAGGACCCTCCTCTCGTCGCGGGGAAGTACCGGCTGGAGGGGAGCCTCGGCGAAGGGCAGTACGGAAACGTGCACCGCGCGGTCCACGTCGGTCTGCAGAAGTCCTTCGCGGTCAAGCTGCTGAAGACCGCCGCGGCGCCGGGATCCACCGCTCTCGCGCGTTTCCACCGGGAGGCGCTGGCGCTCGGGCGCCTCCGGCATCCCAACATCGTCGAGGTCACGGACTCGGGGATCGACGAAGGATCGCAGGCGCCGTATCTGGTCATGGAGCTGCTCGACGGCGAGCCGCTCTCGCAGCTCTGCCGCCGGCGGGGTCCTCTGCCGCTGGCGAGAGCCCTGCCGCTCCTGGAGCAGATCGCCGATGCCATCGACGCGGCGCACGGCGCGGACGTGCTCCATCGCGATCTCAAACCTGGCAACATCCTGGTCGACGCGGCGTCTCCGGAGCAGCCGCGCGTCAAGGTCCTGGACTTCGGCCTCGCGGAGCTGCTCGGGGGACCCGGAGAGGACCGTGGCGATCCGGACTCTGAGGAAGAAGATCCTCCGGGGCTGACCGCGACGGGCGCGCTGCGCGGGACGCCGCTCTACGCGGCCCCGGAGCTGCACCGGCACGGCGAGGCCAGCCGCGCCTCGGACGTCTACTCGTTCGGGATCGTCGCCTACGAGATGCTGGCCGGGAAGCCGCCGTTCCAGGGCTCGATGAGGGATGTGGTCACCGGGCATCTGGAGTCGGAGCCGCCCCAGGGATCTCTGCCGCCGCCGGTTTGGCGGGTCCTGCGGGAGGCCCTGCAGAAGGAGCCCTCCCTCCGCCCCGGCACCGCCGGGGAGGTCGTCCGGCGGCTCCGCGAGGCGGCAGCCGAGGCCGAGCGGGCGCGCTGGAAGGCTGTCGAGGTCCCCCGCCGGCTGCGGCTGGCGGCTCTCCTCGCGGCAGCCCTGGCGGTGCTGGGTCTCGTCCTTCCGTGGCCGCCGATCCCGGCGGCCGAGCGCTGGCTCGGCGATCTGCGCGTCCGCACCTCGCCCGCGAGGGCCCCGGACCCGCGCATCCTGCTGGTCACTCTCGACGAGGCCAGCCTCGACAGCAGCCCGCGCTCCCTTGCGGACCGGGCCGATGAGATCGGCCGCGGCCTCTCCCGCATCTTCGAAGCCGGAGCGCGCGGTGTGGCCATCGACCTCCTGCCGCAGGCGCGGTGGAGCGGGTCGCGGGATTTTTCCGGCCTGCTCCTGCGCCACCCGGAGGCGTTGACGCTCGCCGCGTTCTCCGCTCCCGACGGCAGCCTCGTGGGGACCGACTGCATGGACCCGCTGACGGCGGCCGCCCTCGGCCCCGAGCGCGCCTCCGCGATCTTCGGCTTCGTCAACCTGGACGAGGACGGGGACGGCGCCACCCGGCGCGGGCGGCTCTGGTTCCGCGACCGCGCCGGCGACCGGCGCTCGTCGTGGGCGGCGCGGGCCGCGCGGAGTCTTCGCTCCGAGCCTTTCCCGGAGAACGGGGAGCGGGAGCTCTGGATCGACACCCGGATCGACTGGCCCCGTTACGCGCGGCTCTCCTGGGAGAAGGTTCCCGATGCCCTCGACCACAATCCCGGGCTGTTCCGCGACCGGCTCGTGCTGATGGGCGGCGACTTTCGCGGCTCGGGGGACGACTACCACCGCATCCCGCACCGCTCCGGGGGGAACACGGCGGTCTCGGGCCTGACGCTGCAGGCGCTGATGGTGGACACGATCGCCGCCGGGATGCCGGTCCGCGAGCCCGGAAAGACTCCCGTGCTGCTCGTCGCCGCGTTGGCGGCCGCCCTCGCCGCCGCTTGGGTGCTCTGCGCGCACCGGGTCTGGCCCGTTGCCGCCTGGCTCATGGCGGCGGCCGGCGTCTACCTGTCGCTGTCGTTCCCGGTCTTCTGGTGGACCGGCGTGAGGCTCCCGCTCACGGCCCCTTGCCTCCTGGTCCTACTCGGATTCCTTGCCGCGCTCGTCTTGCGGCGGCGCCTGTCCTCATCCCCGGGGATCCCGGCACCTTGAGTATCGTGCGCATCCTCACCCTCGGCAGTCTCGCCGTGGCCTTGCTGATCGCGGCGGCCGGGCCGGCAGCGGCTGCAGCGCCGCGTCCGGTCGCGATCGTCTACTCGCTGACCGGCGAGGCCTCACTCACCGCTCCCGGCGTGGCCGGCAGGCCCGTGCGCCTGTTCGATCGTCTCTCGGCAGGGACGATCGTGGAGGCCGGGCCGGGCGCCCGCCTGGCCCTGGCGTTCATGAACGGTCTCCGCTTCGAGATGGGCGAGGGTTCCCGGGTGAAGATCGGGCCACAGGGCCTCGCGTCGCAGGCCGGTCCGGTGCGCGCTCTTCCCCGCGTCCCGCCGCTGCCGCGTCTCTCGTCGATCGCGGCGAAGGATCGTCCCGGCCCGCGTGCCGGCGCCGTACGGATCCGTGCGAAGGGCATCGAGGGGCTCTACCCCCGCAGCGGAGCAGCGGCTCTCGCGGACGGTGCCGTCCTCCGCTTCCAGCCGATCGCGGGCGTCAGGAGCTACCGCATCGAGGTGCAGGACCGCCAGGGCCGGATCGTCTTTCGGACCGACGCGGAGTCGCCGCCGGTGGAGGTGCCGGCCGGCAAGCTCGACCCCGGCCTGAGCTATCTGTGGACGGTCCGTACGCTGGATCTCACCGGCGCGGTCGCCCGCGGCGAGGCCGCGCTCGTCACCCTGGACGAAGAAGCCTCCCAGGCACGCGAGAAGGCCCGGAAAATCCTCGCGGCCGAAGGGCCTGACTCCCTGCCGCTGCTCGCTGAGATCGATCGCAGCTTGGGGTTGTTACTCGAGGCCCGCGAGGAACTGAAGGCGGCCATGATCGAGAAGCCTGGCGATTCCGCATTACGGGAAGCGCTTGCCGAGATCGAAACGCTTTTGGAGTACGAAGATGATCCCGGATAGGACTTCTCGCATCTCCCCTCTGGTCCTGCGTCTCCTCATTCTCTCTCTGCTGCTCGCGGCCTGCGCCGCAGCTCCCAAGCCGAATCACCAAACTTTCGAAGATGCACGCTGCCCGTTCTCCGCACCGGGGCTGGTCGTTGAGACCGTCACCCCGGAGTCCGCGGCCTTTCGCGCCGGGTTGATGCCGGGAGATCGACTCGTCTCCTGGTGCCGGGCTCCTGGTGGAACTGGACGTTGCGTCACGCGAGGAGATCTCCACACTCCGTTCGACTGGCTGAACATCCAGATGGACGAGATTCAGCGCGGTGGGATTGTCGTCACAGGAGCCCGAGGATTTGAGAGCCTGCGCTGGAAGCTGCTGCCGACCTTCCAGGGCCTCACGGTGGCGCCGCTCCTCCAGGGCACGCTGGCCGAGACCTACCAGTCCGCCCGGAATCGCGAGCAGGCTGGAGATTTCGCGTCCAGTGGGGAGGGGCTCGAGCGCGCAGCGGAGTTGGCGGATGAAAACCATTGCGCCGGCGCGGCACTTTGGCTGCAAACCCGGGCCGCCCAGCTCCATGCAAAAGCCAAGCAGTGGTCCGCAGTCGACGCGGGATACCAGGCTGCGCTGTCGACGGCTCGAGCGCTGGGGGTGGCCCATACGCAAGCGCACCTCCACATGAATTGGTCCGAGACGCTCTTGCAGCGAGGTGAGGCAACACGCGCCGTTCAGGAACTAGAAAAAGCCCTGCGGCTGGAGGAGGAAGTTGACCCGCAAAGCTTGGGCGTCGCGACGGTGCTCCATCGGCTCGGCAATGTGGCCGAAAGACAGGACAACCTGGAGGAGGCGGACCGCCTGTACCGGCGGGCCTTCGACCTTATTCTGCGCGCTGCTCCCGGAGGCGGTGCGGAAGCCGCCGGGGCGAACAACCTCGCGGTGATTTCAGGAATGCGTGGTGACCTCGCACAGGCCGAGGTTTATGCCGCCCGTGCTCTTGCGATCCGGGAACAGCTTACGCCCGCAGGCGATGCAATCATTCCGAGCCTGGTGAATTACGGCATCATCCTTTATGCCCGCGGTGATTTCGCTGGCGCCGAGTCAGCCTTTCTTCGCGCCAAGAAGATTCTTGAAAAAATCCAGCCCGAGAGCGTGGCCTTGGCCAAGACGCTGCACAATCTTGGCGAGCTTGCCTACGAGCGCGGCGACCACGATGCGGCCGCAGATCTTTTCCGGCGGGAGCTGGCCCTCTTCGAAAGGATTGATCCCAGCGGCAGCCTGGTACGAGACAGCTTGATCGGATTGGGAGAGGTGGCGCTGCGACAAGCCCAGGGCCTCAAGGCAGAGGAATTGTGGCAGCGCGCCCTGGCGATCAGTGAGAAACTCAATCCGAAGGGGCCGAAGGTTGCCTGGTGCCTGCGCGGTCTCGCCGAGGCGGCGAGACTGCAGGGACGGGACGCCGAAGCCGAAAGGCTCCTGCGGCAAGCTCTGGCGATCTGGCAGGAGATCAACGCGGAAGCTGCTGGGACCGGATCCATTCATCTGAAACTCGGTCTTCTTCTTTTCGAGCACGGAAATGCTGAGGCCGAGTCTCATATCCGCTCGGCAATCCGTATCTACGAGAAGGATCGCCGGCCGCTGCCCGAGGGTTATCAAGCCCTGGCTCGGCTGCAGGCGCAGCGAGGCCAAGCCGAGGAGGCCGGGGCCAGCTATCTGGCGGCGGTCAACGCCCTGGAAACTCAACGCACGCGTCTCGGTGGTGCGCAGGAGTCCCAATGGCTGTATGGCTCTTCTTTAGGGGATCTCTACTTCGAGGCCGCGGAGCACCAGACCTCGCTGTCCCGGCCGCAGGAAGCCTGGAGCCTCATCGAGAGAGGACGCGCCCGGGGCTTCCAGGAGCTGCTGGCACAGAGGGACCTGCGATTCCCCACGGAGCTTCCTACGGCGCTCTATGCCGAACGTCACCGGCTGGACGCCGAGTATGACCGGACGCAGTCAGCCCTCGCCGACTGGGTGCCTGAACAGGGTGCGGAAAAGCGTGAAGCGCTGGAGGGTCGCCTGCGCGACTTGAGGCTGGAGCAGGCGGGGATTCAAGAGCGGATCCGCGGCTCCTCATTGCGTCTTCAAGCCCTCGAGAGCCCTGTCAGCCTGGACCTGGCGGCAGCCCGAGCCGCTCTCGATCCAGGAACGGTGCTCCTCACCTATGCCATCGGCGAATCGAGAAGCTTTCTCTTTGTCATCGAATCTGCGGGAGTCTCCGGCCCGGGGCTCTTCTTCTATTCGCTACCGGTTGGCCGAGAAGACCTCGCGAGAGAGGTCGAGGCCTTCCGCAGCTTGTTGGGCCGGCCGCACACCGATCTTGCGGTGTTGAAACAGCGGGGTCGACACCTCTACAACGTTTTGGTCCGCCCGGCCGAGCCGGTGCTCGCCAAAGCTGACCGCTGGCTCATCTCGCCGGATGGGCCGCTGCATTCTTTGCCTTTCGCGGCGCTCGTCTCCGGTGATCATTACGTAGCGCAGTCGAAGCCGATTCATATCGCAGCTTCCGCGGCGGTCTACAAAGAGATCAAGACGACGCGCTCGCAGGAATCCACAACGACGGAGTTGCTTGCGGTAGGAGACCCGCTCTACCCATCCCGCGTCGAAATCCCTTCCGAGACGGCCGCGGATGCGCAGGTTCAGGCTGCACTTCGCCGAGGCTTGCAACTGAAACCCCTGCCGGCGACCCGGAGCGAGGTGGAGGCGCTTTCCTATCTTTTTCCTGGTACGCGAACCCTTCTCGGCGGCGACGCCACCGAAGAGGCGATCAAGTCCCTGGCGCCGCAAGCTTGGCGGCTCCACTTCGCGTGCCACGGCCTGCTCGACGAGCGGTTCCCTCTCAATTCCGCCTTGGCCCTCTCGATCCCCGAGCACCCGAAAGAAGGCCGCGACAACGGCTTGCTTCAGGCTTGGGAGATCTTCGAGAGCGTGCGCCTCGATGCCGACCTCGTCACCCTCTCGGCTTGCGATTCAGGGCTCGGCAAAGAAATGGGAGGAGAAGGTCTGGTCGGCCTGGCGCGCGCCTTCCAGTTCGCCGGCGCCCGCTCGGTTGTCGCTTCGCTGTGGAGCATCTCGGATGTTTCCACCGCCCGCTTCATGAAGCGCTTCTACGGCTACCTCCGCGCCGGCAAACCGAAGGACGAAGCACTGCGGGCGGCGCAGATCGATCAGATCCGTGAGAAGACCGAGGCGTCTCACCCCTACCACTGGGCCGCCTTCGAGCTCTTCGGCGACTGGCGCTGAGGGCAGGCGCCTCGTTTCATTTTTGGACCGGGCGCGGCGCCTGGAGGGTCCAGAAGTGGAATCTCCAGGCCGATTTCCATCGAGACCTCGCGCATTTTCAATGGTTTACAATCACCTCCCCTCCCCGGCCTCGGAATTGCTGTGCCCGAGACCGGCCGGCCGATGGACGGCTGCGCCCTCGAAGTTTCGGCAAGGAGGTGATCTCGATGCGTGTTACGACACACGTCAAGGCTGGAGCCCGAGCCCAGGTCATCGAAACAGGCTAAGACCGTCCGAACTGGTTCAGGAGGATAATCATGCGCGTCACAACGCACGTCAAAGCTGGAGCCCGAGCCTCAATCATCGACACCGGTTAGTTCAACGGACCGTTTCAGGAGAATCGCCATGCGCGTCACCACCCACGTCAAGGCTGGGGGCCGGGCCGTAATCATCGAAACCGGTTAGCTCTACAGAGCTACTGGAGGAGCTTCGCTTATGCACGTCACGACCCACGTCAAGGCAGGAGCCAGGGCCGTCGTCATCGAGATTGGCTAACCCTATCGCTGTCCCTCTTCGCCGACGCTCGGACCCGGGTGTCGGCGCTTCTTCCGCTGCCACGGCCTGACCTCCGTTTCAGTTCTGGAACAGAGGCTATCTTCAGCGGGTCCGGAAATGAAACCGCCGGATCTGACCTCTGGCGAGACATCGCTTATTTTCAAAGGCTTAGAGCCCCCATTCGCGCCGGCCTTGAATTTGCTGAGCCTGATGATGTTCTAAGACTTACCACAAGGAGAAATGAGATGTCGATACGATCTTTCCGTAGGAGCTGGAACGCCCTCGCCCTGCTCTTGGCCCTGCCGCAGCTTGCCGCGGCGCAATCCTGGGAGGTGCGGGACACCTCCACGAACCAGATTGTCTACCCGTCCGGCACAGTCTCGGTTTTCGAGGATATTACATACCCAACCGTCGCCCAACGTGTCTACAACATCAGGAATCTCGCCTCTTATCAGCAGCAGATCGGCCCATGCTCGATCACCGGCGATCAGAGCTTTGTCATCGGCAGTTACCCGTATTATCCGCCTCAGACAAGCAGCACAGTTTATCCTGGACTTGCGACCTCGATGTCTGTGCAGCATCTCGCCTATACGCCAGGTACCCAGGGAGCCACAGTGCAATGTTTTGTAACCAGCGGCCTCATTTCCTTCCAGGTCCGCGGACGGGTCCTCGATGCAAATCCATACATCATCCTCCAGACGCCAACGGGGCAAAATATCCCCAAAGGAAGCACGTTCGACTTCGGTTCGACCCTGGCCGGCACCGCCATCGACAAGGACTTCCGCATCATCAACTTGGGCAATCAGACGTTGACGGTCAGCCTGTCTTTGACCGGATCGGCGTACTCGGTGGTTACGCCGCCGCCGTCCAGCATCCTCAAGGGTTCGGAGGCGACCTTCCGCCTACGTCTCTTCTCCACCGCCGCCGCCACTCATACAGGCAAACTGACCCTTACCAACAATGATCCCAACGACAATCCTTATACGGTCAACCTCACCGGCGTGGTATCGCCCGTGCCGGCACCGCAGATCCGCATCACCGACAACGGCAACGCCGGTGCCGTGGTCTTGAAGGGTTCGACGATCAACATCGGCGCCGTCCCACCCAATACCGCGCTTACCCGAACGTTCACGATCGCCAACACCGGTACCACGACACTGTCGATCACCAACAACACGAGCTTCCTGAGCGGCCCCGGCTTCTCCCTCTCTGGAAGCTCCCCTGCGGGCTCCCTCAGCCCGGGCAGCAACACGGTTTTCACCGTCCGTTTCCTGGCGTCGACGGCCGGGACCTACACGGGCACCATCTCGTTTTCGAGCAACGACCCCGATGACAATCCGTTCACCTTCTACCTGCAAGCCACGGTGAACCCCACAGTGCCGCGGATCCGCATCGTCGACCAGACCACGGGGCAGACGATCGTGCCGGGGAGCACGACGATCTCCTTCGGCAATCCGGCGCCGAACACCGTCGTGTCTCACACTTTCAGGATCTACAACGATGGAACGGCTTCCTTGACGCTGTCGAATCCGGGAAGCTTCGTCTCGGGCAACGGATTCACGCTCTCCAGTCCTCCTTCCACTCCCGTGCCGGCCGGAGGGAGCACCCCCTTCTTCATCAATTTCCAGGGCGGCTCCACCGGAACCTACAGCGGCTCTGCGGATCTGGGTCATAACGACACGACGGTCGCCAATCCGTTCCACTTCGGCCTGCAAGCCAACGTCGTGGCGCCCCAGAGCACGGTCACCCTCGCCGCCTCGGATCCGGAAGCTTCGGAGACGGCGCCCAATGGCGGACAGTTCACCCTCACCCGCACGGGCAGCACGGCGCTGCCGCTGACCGTGAACCTGAGCCGCTCCGGTGCGGCGATCGATGGGACGGACTACAGTTCGATCGCCACCAGCCAGACCTTCGCGGCGGGACAGAGCACCCTGTACCTCGCAGTCAGCCCGATCGACGACACGGTGATCGAGGACGTCGAGACGGTGACCCTCTCCCTCGCTGCAGGCACCGGATACGTTACCGGCTCGCCGTCGAGCGGAACGGTTTCCATTACCAACAACGACTTCACCGCCTGCACCCCCAGCGCGACCCGCCTTTGCCTGCAAGGGGGCCGCTTCGAGGCCACTCTCACGGCCGTCGCCAACTCCGTGAGCTACACCGGCCAGACGCTGGTGCTGAGCGACAATTCCGGCGGCTTCTGGCTCTTCTCGCCGGCGAACATCGAAGTCGCGGTCAAGGTCCTCGACGGCTCGGCTGTGAACGGCAGGTTCTGGATCTTCCATGGTGCGGCAACCGACGTGGCCTACACGCTGACGGTCAACGACCGTGCCAACGCCAGCCGCCTGAGGACCTACACCAAGCCCGCGGGGACTTTCTGCGGCGGCGCCGATACCACCACCGCCTTCCCCAAGTCCGGCGTCCGACGCCGGACAGCGGCTCTGGATTTCGACGCCGATTTGAGGGGGTCGTTCTTCAAAGCGTTCACCTGTGTGCCGGACGCATTCACCACCTGCCTGTTGGGCAATCGCTTCCAGGTGCGCGTCAAGCAGGGAACGACCTACCGACAGGTCGTTCCGGTCACCAGCCAGACCGCCTTCTTCTGGTTCTACTCGCCCGATAACACCGAGATCTTCGTCAAAGCGCTGGACGGCACGCCCCTGAACGGCAAGTACTGGGTGTTCTTCGGCTCGATGACAGACCAGGCCTACACCATCGAAGTCACCGATACGACGACCGGCCTGCTCAAGAGCTACACCAGTCCGGGACCCTTCTGCGGCAACGCTGATACGTCCGCCTTCTGAGCGGTTTCTCTGAAGGGGGAGGCGTCCATTAGGCGCCTCCCCCCTTTCTCAGTCATCAAGATTGGAAACGTCGTGCGCCGGACGCCCTCGTTTCATTTCCGGAACTGAGGCGATTTGTGAAAGTTCCAAAAATGCGACCCCGGGCCTGATCTGCGCAACCACCTTCCTTTGTTCTCAAAGATTTACACCACGCCTCCTGCCTGGCGCCGGAGTTGCTGAGTCTGAGGCCAGCCAGGCCTAACTAACCGGGTAAAGGAGGTTTCACCCATGTCCAAGTCGACCCAGATGCTGACGCTTCGAGCCATCGCATTTCTCGCGGTTTTGACTCTGCAATTTCTCTCCCTCCGACCCCTGCTTGCCGGCGTGCAGCCGGACCCCGCCTGTGAGCAGCAGTGCCACGATGACTACATATTTTGCCTCGACTACTACTGCGATCCGCGCGGCACCTGTAGCTGCTGGACCGACTACCAGAACTGCGTCAGCTATTGCCCGCAGATCTGCACCGAACCGAAGAACGTCCGCGAGTACAGCACGACCACCCCGGTCAATATTCAGATGACCTCAACCACTACCTGTTTGAAGAGCCTTTCCGGTTCATCACTCGTTCACAACAAATTCTATTACCAGTACCGCACCGATAAATACCGGGAGACGACTCACTGCGACAACACCAAGACCACAGAGTTCCTCGGCAGCACGTACTCCGGCACGCTCACGTGTTGGAAAGCTCTTTATCCCCTGCAATCCTGCAGCAGCAATAACACCGCCCCCACGTGCCCCTTCTAAGCGGGTGGCGGCCGGCCCGGCGGTCAATCCTCGATTCCGCCACTGCCGGCCGAGATCCCCAAACTCTTCATGTAACGGTGGAAGGTCGTCTTGGTGAGGCCCAGACTCTCCCGGGCGGCCTTCACACTGCCGCCGTGCTGCTCCAGCCGCGAGAGGATCAGCTCGCGCTGGAAGTCCCGCATGGCTTCCTCCATCGAGGCGCCCTCGCCCAGCATCGGAGCCGCCTTGGGATTGGGACTGGCGCGCAGGACTTCGGGCACGCAGGATTCGAGGAGCGCCGGATCGATCCAGGCGCCGGGCTTGGAATGGATCACGAACAGCGAACAGGCGCGCGCCACCTCCCGCACGTTGCCGGGCCAGTCGTAGGCGATGAGCAAACGCAAGGCTTCGCGCGTAAAACCGAGCATGCGCTTGCGGTGACGGCTCTCATGAAACCGCCGGAAATGCTCGAGCAGCAGGAGAATATCCCAGGGACGTTCGCGCAGAGGGAGGAGCCGGATCGCCAGGGCGCGGAATCGATCATAGAAGTCTGCCCGCAGGAGCCCCTGCCGCACGGCCTCGTCGAGATCGCGGTTGGTGGCCAGGACGACCGCCACGTCGATCGGGATTTCCCGCGTCTGCCCGACGGGCACGACGCGATGGTTTTCGAGCACCCGGAGCAGGTGGGCCTGCGCCCGCGGCGACAGCTCGGCTACCTCGTCGAGAAACAGGATGCCGCCGTCGGCGGCGCGGAAGAAGCCGGGTTCGTCGGTGAGAGCGCCGGTGAAAGCCCCTTTCTTGTGGCCGAAGAAGCGGGAGGCCGCGAGCTCGTCGGTGATCTCGGCGCAGTTGACCACTACCAGGGGTTTGCGGCAGCGCGAGCTGTAGGCGTGCAGGTAGCGGGCGACGAGATCCTTGCCCGTCCCGCGCTCGCCGAGAATCAGCACCGGCTCGGGGCTCTCCACCTCCATTGCCGGGATGAACGTTTCGTGCAACGTGCGCCGCAGCGCCTGCGTGTGCGCGGAGTCGCCGAGGATCTCGGGAGCGTCGTCGCTCCCGCGGGCGCCTTCCAGCAGATCGCGCAGCTCGCGCTCCTGGCGTTGCTGCGAGAAATAGAAGCCGAAGGTCCGACCAGCCGCCTTGACGTAACCCTCCAACCAGGCGCGATCCGCCTCGGTGTAGGCTTCGGCCAGCCCGCTGTTCTGAAAGTAGACCACCGCCAGCACGGCCTCGCGGATCGGGTCGCGAATCGGCGCACAAAGAACGCTGAAGGAGCCGCCTTCCAGGGAAGGCGTGTGCGAGGCGTCGTTACGAAACCGGGGATCCTCGATCAGCTCCGGCTCGCCGGTCGCGACCACACGCTGGATGACGGAAGGGCTTACCCCCGGAACCGACTCACCCCTCTCGCAGGCCGCGATCTGTTCGGAGGTGAGCCTGCCAAGGGTCTGAATGCCGCGCAGGCGCAAAGGCTCACGCTCCTCGACCAGCAGCAGCAGGGCCTTGCGGGCACCAAACCCACGGGCGGCGGCCGTAAATGAGGCGCGCAGCGCGGCCTCCTCGCCAGCCTCGCTCGCCAGCACCGCAAGGAGCTCGTTCATCGCCTCGAGGAGCTGGGTATAGTCGCGCCCTTCGGGAGAGGTCGTCATTTCCGCTCAAGGTATCCAATGCCGTGGGTCGATGCAAACCTGATGGGCGTCAGCGACTGACGGTGAGGGAAGTTCCTGCGACGGCCCTCGCACGCGCGTCCTAGCTGATCCGCGGTCCCAAGCCATAGGGAGTGTTCCAAATCTGAAACCGCGCCCGCCGCGTGCGGTAGCAGAAATGGAACTCACTGTTCCCCCCGCTCGCAAACTCTCTCTTTGTTTTGAATCACTTGGATTCCCGCTCTCGCCTGGCCCAACCGCTGCACTAGCGAACGGGGGCGTTACACCTCGCTGGTTTTTCCGGCACACAAGGAGGTTTCTATGAAATTGGTATTCGGGATCTTTCTCGTTCTCGCGTCGCTCTCATCTGCCGGCAGAGCATCAGAGGAAGCGGCGGCGTCACCGGCTCCCTCCGGCGCCTCCGAAGTGGCTCCCGCTGAAAGATCGGCATCCTTGCCACCCCTGCAGCCGGAGCCCGTCTTCCTTAGCAGTTGTACCGCGGAGCAGACCTGTCCCAACGGCTCCCAAATCAGTTGTACCGGAAATTCCACCTGCAACGTGTACGGCTTCGAGGTCTCTTGCGACGGTCAGGTGACGGAGTGTTCGTGTGTAATAGAAGGCCCGGATCCCTACTGCGTCTGTGAGTGCTTCATCGACTTCCCCATGGGGTCGGCAAGGACATCGTGCATCAAGTGCTGCACCGGTGTTGAACCGGCCTGTTGACGGGGCTGAGGAACAGTTTCCGAGAGCGGGTCGCCAGGTCGCCGAAACGGCCCTCGCGTTCGTCCGGCGCTTCGTCTAGGCTCTGTGCCACGCGCGGCTGCCGGTGCAAGCCGCGCAGGGAGGGCCAGATGATCGACGACCTGCGCTTCATCCTGACGGTGATCGCCGCGCTCGGCTGCGGGTTGGTGGCCGGAGTCTTCTTCGCCTTCTCGTCCTTCGTCATGAAGGCCCTGGGCCGCATCCCGCCGCCGCAGGGGATCGCCGCGATGCAGTCCATCAACGTCGTGGTGCTCAACCCAATCTTCCTGGGAGCGTTCGTAGGGACGGCGCTGCTCTGCCTGCTGCTGGCCGGCTCCGCTCTCTTCACCTGGCACAGACCGGGCTCCTTCTACCTGCTCGCCGGCGGGTTGCTCTACTTCGTCGGCACGTTCCTGGTGACGCGCGTGTTCAACATTCCGCAGAACGACGCCCTCGCCGCTGTCGATCCGGCGAGCGCCGAGGGCGCCAGGCTGTGGGCCGGCTACCTCGACAGTTGGACGGCCTGGAACCACGTGCGGACGGCCGCGGCCCTCG
This sequence comes from Thermoanaerobaculia bacterium, assembly GCA_036002325.1. Taxonomy (GTDB): domain Bacteria; phylum Acidobacteriota; class Thermoanaerobaculia; order Multivoradales; family UBA5704; genus DATARR01. The sequence goes on from DASYTJ010000034.1 coordinate 92,740, forward strand.
CCGCGGCGGCCGTGCTCACCCTGGCGCTCAGGGTTCTTCCCCCGCGATAGCGCCAAGTTGTCGATCCGGCGCCCGTTCATTCGTCGACACTATGAGCGGGCGAATGGTCGCCGGCGCGAGCCATGGGATCAGGAGGAAACAGGATGAACGGAGTACGGGTACTCGTGGGAACGCGGAAAGGGGCTTTCATCTTGACGGCGGACGGGACTCGCGACCGCTGGGAGGTCAGCGGTCCGCACTTCGCGGGCTGGGAGGTCTACCACCTCAAGGGCTCGCCCGTCGAACCGAACCGGATCTACGCCTCGCAGTCGAGCGGCTGGTTCGGACAGGTGATCGAACGCTCCAACGACGGCGGCAAGACGTGGGAGGCGGTCGGCAATGGGTTCGCGTACGACGGCGTCGCCGGCACGCACCAGTGGTACGACGGCACGCAGCATCCCTGGGAGTTCGCCCGCGTCTGGCACCTCGAGCCTTCGCTGACCGAGCCCGACACCGTCTACGCCGGGGTGGAAGACGCCGCCCTCTTCCGCAGCGCGGACGGCGGCCGGACGTGGGAGGAGCTCTCCGGGCTGCGCCGCCACGGCTCGGGCCCCTCGTGGCAACCGGGCGCCGGCGGCATGTGCCTGCACACCATCCTGCTCGACCCGAGCCGCCCGGAGCGGATCTTCACCGCCATCTCCGCCGCGGGCGCCTTCCGCACCGACGACGGCGGCCGGACGTGGCGGCCGATCAACCGCGGCCTGAAGTCGAACGGCATTCCCGACCAGGACGCGACAGTCGGCCACTGCGTCCACCGCATCGCCATGCACCCGTCGCGGCCGGAGGTGCTGTTCATGCAGAAGCACTGGGACGTCATGCGCAGCGACGACGCCGGCGAATCGTGGCGGGAGGTGAGCGGCAATCTGCCCACTGACTTCGGGTTCCCCATCGACGTCCACGCGCACGAGCCGGAGACCATCTACGTCGTGCCGATCAAGAGCGACAGCGAGCACTTCCCGCCCGACGGCAAGCTGCGCGTCTACCGCAGCCGCACCGGCGGCAACGAGTGGGAGGCGCTCACCAAGGGGCTGCCGCAGCGCGATTGCTACGTGAACGTGCTGCGCGACGCCATGGCCGTTGACTCGCTGGACCCCTGCGGTGTGTACTTCGGCACGACCGGCGGACAGGTCTACGCGTCCGCCGACTCCGGCGATTCGTGGGCGCCGATCGTCCGCGATCTGCCGGCCGTCCTCTCCGTGGAGGTGCAGACGCTGCCATGATTCGAGTCGAGCTGCCCGTCCATCTGCGCAGGCTGGCGCGCGTCGACGGCGAGGTGGAGATCCCGGTCGAGGGTCCGGTCACGCAGCGCGCCGTTCTCGACGCTCTGGAGTCTCGCTTCCCGGTGCTGCGCGGGACCATCCGCGATCACGTCTCGCAACAGCGGCGGCCGTTCCTCCGGTTCTTCGCCTGCGAGCAGGACCTCTCGCACGAGCCGCCGGACGCGCCGCTTCCCGAAGCGGTGGCGGTGGGCAAGGAGCCTTTGCTCATCGTCGGGGCCCTGGCCGGTGGTTAGGTGAGCGGGAGGATCAGACCATGAGCGAAGAACGCCTGCTGACGCCGTCCGAGATCGAGAGCGCGCGCGAGCGAATCCGCGGCAGGATCCCGCCGACGCCGCTGCGCCGCTCGTTCGCCCTGCGCCCGCACGACGCCTGGCTGAAGCTCGAGTGTTGGCAGCCGACCGGCTCGTTCAAGGTCCGCGGCGCGCTCCATCACCTCCTCTCGCTTTCCGAGGAGGAACGCCGCCGCGGCGTGGTGGCGGCCTCCGCGGGCAACCATGCGCTCGGCATCGCCTGGGCGGTCCAGGCCCTGGGCGGCAGCGTGCCGGCCGTCCTCTTCCTCCCCGAGAGCGCGCCGGACGCAAAGGTCGAGAAGCTGCGCAGCTTTCCGGTCACCGTACGCCAGACCGGCGCCACCTACGAGGACGCCTACGACGCGTCGCTCGCCTACGCCGAGGCCACCGGCGCGCGCTACCTGCACGCCTTCGAGGATCCGCTGACCGCGGCCGGCCAGGGGACCGTCGGCCTGGAGATCCTCGAACAACTCCCCGAGGTCGGACAGATCGTCGTGCCCGTCGGGGGCGGCGGGCTCATCTCCGCGATCGCCGTGGCGGTCAAAGCCAGCGCGCCTGGCGTGCGTATCGTCGCCGTACAGCCCGAGGCGTCGCCGTCCCTCTCCGAGTCGCTCGCCCGCGGCCGGGCGCTGCTCCGCTATCCCTCGGCTCCCACGCTCGCCGACGGCGTCGCGGGCGGCATCGGCGAGATCGCCTTCCGGCACCGATCGTTGATCGACGAGGTGGTGAACGTGCCCGAGAGCGCCATCGAGGACGCCATCGCGGCGCTGCTCGCCGAGGACCAGATCGTGGCCGAGGGCGCCGGCGCCTTGGCGCCCGCCGCCCTGCGTTGCGGCCTGCTTGCCGGCGACGGCCGTCCGATCGCCTTGGTCGTCACCGGCGGCAACATCGACGCCCGCCATCTCGCGCGCCTGCTGGCGTCGCGCTTTCCGGAGCCGTGCTCCTGATAGGCCTGGTCGCAGTCCTCTCCGCGACGCTGCCGGCGCGGCACGCGGCCCGAATCGATCCAACGGGTCGCGATTCAAGAGGGGCGAGAGCCGAAGTTCCTTCCCTCAAACAAGCCAAGCCTCGCTCCTCGCGAACAAATCGCGTCTTCCCATCTGGACACCGGATGCGGAGGAATTGGCGCCTGAAGATGAATTGGGCTCTGATCGAATCACGGCACGATGGCATTGAGCGGCAATTTTTCTGCGCTCAGTGCAACTCATTGATGGCATTGATCTTTTATTGCTTTTCGTAGCGCCAAGGCCCTATGATTTTCTTACGATGGAGCCCAGGGATCTGGCGAGAGCGGTCAAGAAGCTGAGGGGGGTCCGCACCCAGAGGGAGATGGCGGAAAAGGCCGGCATCGATCCTTCCACTTGGAGCGCGTACGAGAAGGGGAAGCGGCTCCCGCGTTCGCGCGACCGCCTGGAGCAGATCGCCCAAGTGCTGGGTTGCACCCTCGATCGACTCGAGGAAGTCGCCTGGGAATGCCGGAACGAACGCCTCCGCGAGGAAGCCAAGGAGAAGGCCGCCGTCGCCGCGCAAAGCCTCCCGCCCGACCCGCTGGATCATGCGATCGAGGCGCGACTGGCGGTCATCCATCAGGAATTCAAGGAGGTCCTGCTGCTCGTAGCCGACTCGAAGCGCCTCCGCCTGTAGCCCTCAGGACCCCGTTACCTTCGCCAGCCACCGCACGAAAAAGCCGAAGCCGATCAACGCGCCCACGGCGAAGAAGATCAAGAACCCCAGAAGCAAGGCCCGGCCCCAGCGCTCCTTGCCGCCCGCGAGCAGGATGATGCTGGCGAAGAGCTGCGTCAGATAGAGGCCCGGCACCAGCGCCACGGCCGAGCACGACGCCTTCCCCGCTCCGTGCCATGCCCACAGCTCGTAGCAGAGGAAAGCGAGCGCCAGATCGACGAGCGCCACGAGCAGCGCCGGTCCCCAGACCGCCGGCTCGGAGCGCGGCACCTTGCCCTCGAACACCGCAATGGCATGGTCTGCGGCGGCGGGACCGTGGCCAGCCTTGACGATCTGGGCGCGCAGGGACTCCAACGAGTAGGAGGCCGAGTTCTCCCTCAGGTAATCGAGGAGAGCCGCGAGGTCCCTTTTCTGCATTTTTGGCCGGGAATCAAGGAAGTGAAGATATTTAGAAATGGGATTGCGATTCCGGATCTCCCCGTCTAGAGTACACGCTCCCGCGAGCTCAAGCGGGAACGTAAAACCAGGAGGACTCAAGAATGAAGAAGACCTTCACCAAGCTCACCTTTGCCCTTGCGCTCGCCGGGGCTGCCGTCACCTTCAGCGTCCAGCCGGCCAAGGCGGCCTGCGGCGGCGGCATTCTTTGTCCCGACGTCTGGGATCCGGTCATCTGCAGCGACGGCGTGGTCTACAGCAACGCCTGCTATGCCCGCGCCGCGTGCGCCCATGACTGCGTGCCGTACGGTGACACCGTCTAGACGCTCACGCCGGGTCCCGTTCCCGGGCCCGGCGTCTTCCCGATTCAAGCCGGCAACACGTCAAAGCCGAGCGCCGCGCCGTTGTCTCGCACCCGCTGATCCAATCGGCCTGCTCAGTTTGTGAGCATCTGAGCACCTATTAGAGGGAGTGCGATGCTCTCGGTCGAGCATCGGTCTTTCGGTGTGTCTCCCTCGGCAGTCTCGGGAGGTATTTGACCCTTCCACCCGAAATACCAATCTCTCAAGGAGATGAGAAGATGAGTCTACGTGGTTCTGCCCGTCCATCCTGGCGGGCTGTCATCGCCGGCTTCGCCCTCTCGGCGGGCATCCTGATCCTCCTCGCGGCGCCGGCCGCTGCGCAGACGCCGCTCGGCGCCACCATCGTCGGCGGCAGCGTGCAGTTTGCCCTCTACTCGCAGAATGCCACCCGCGTCGAGGTGTGGATCTTCGCGACTCCCACCGCTTCGACGCCGTCCGCCACTTACACCCTCACCAAGACCGATACGGTCAATCACATCTGGACCGTCACCGTCGCCGGCCTGGGCGCCGGCACGCTCTACGGCTATCGCGTCTGGGGTCCCAACTGGCCGTACAACGCGGCGTGGACGCCGGGCAGCAGCGCGGGATTCATCTCGCACGCGGACTCGAACGGCAACCGGTTCAATCCCAACAAGCTGCTGACCGATCCATACGCCAAAGCGGTGAGCGGCGAGCCGCAGCGGGTGAGCGGCCACTACTCGACCGCCATCCTCGGCGGCACGAACACCTACGCCTTCGTCGACAGCGCCGGCGCCATGCCGAAGTCCATCGTCATCAGCGACAGCTCGTTCGACTGGACGGGCGACGTCAAGCCGAACGTCGCGACCAAGGACTCGGTCGTCTACGAGGCCCACCTCCGCGGCTTCAGCAAAAACGACACCGGCCTCTCCTCCACGATCCGCGGCACCTACGACGGCTTCGCGGCCAAGGCTGCCTACCTCCAGTCTCTCGGCGTCACCGCCGTCGAGCTGCTGCCCATCCACGAGTACCCGCAGTGGGATGATCCCGTGGGCGGCGCCACCGCCGACCGGGTGAACTACTGGGGCTACATGACCACCCAGTTCTTCGCTCCCAACCGCGAGTACCTCTGCACCGACACGGCCTCGTGCACCTACACCGCCGGCGAGCAGGTCAACAAGTTCAAGTCGATGGTCAAGGCTCTGCACGCCCAAGGGATCGAGGTGTGGCTCGACGTCGTCTTCAATCACACCTTCGAGGGCGGCGCCTGCGCCGGCAATCCGGTGCGCTACATCAACCTGCGCGGCATTGACAACGCCAACTACTACACCCTGGCCGACGACAAGACCTGCTACTGGGAATCGACCGGCACCGGCAACAACCTGAACGCCAGCCGCACCGCCGTGCGCAAGCTCATCACCGACAGCCTCGCCTACTGGGTGGACAAGATGCACGTCGACGGCTTCCGCTTCGACCTCGCCTACGAGCTGGGGCGTGAGGGCAGCGACGGCCGGGTGTTCAACTCCAACGCCCAGACGCTGATCGACATCGCCCAGCTCGCCCAGGACAAGGGCGTCAAGGTGGTGGCCGAGGCGTGGGACACCTCAGGCTACGGCGTCGGCCAGTTCCCCAGCGGCTGGTCGGAATGGAACGGCTTCTACCGCGACAACCTGCGGAAGTACACCAAGGGGGACAACAGCCAGGTGGGCAACCTCGGCGCCTCGGTGACCGGCACCTGGACCGGCTTCGGCGCGCCGCCCGAGAGCGTCAACTTCCTCACCGCCCACGACGGCTTCACGCTCAACGACCTCGTCTCCTACAACACCAAGCAGAACGGCGTCGGACCCTGCAACCCGAGCGGCGCGGATGCGGGGAGCGGCAGCGACACCAACGACAGTTGGGACAGCGGCGGCGACGAGGTGCTGCGGCGGCGGCAGATCCGCAACTTCGCCACCAGCCTGCTGCTCCATCACGGCGTGCCGATGATCCTCGCCGGCGACGAGTTCCGCCAGACGCAGAGCGGCAACAACAACGCCTACATGGCCGACAACTCCTGCGGCTGGCTCGACTGGACGAAGCAGACCGCGAACGTGAAGACCTACGACTACTTCCGCAAGCTCATCGCCTTGCGCAAGGCCCATCCCGGCCTGCGCCGCTCCTACGCGGTGGGCGGCGCCGATCATGACGGGGACTTCTACAAGGACCTCGGCTGGCACGGCACGGCGCCCGACACGCCTGACTGGAGCTCCACCTCGCACACGCTCGCCTGGCTGATCGACGGCTCCAGCGCCGAGACCGGCGGCCCCGCCGACGCGGCGGACCTCTACATCGCTTCCAACTCCTACTGGGGGAACCTGACCTTCACCCTCCCCACCGCTCCGAACGGCAAGTGCTGGTGGCTGGTGGCCGACACCGGCGACTGGGCGGAGGGCACGGGCAACGTCTACTACGACCCGACGGTCGCCGCCTGGAACTCACAGCCCCTGCCGAAGATCGGCGGCACGACTTACGGCGTGCAGGCGCGCTCGACGCTGGTGCTCGCCGCGCGGACCTGCAGCGCCTCCGAGGCCATCCGCGTGGACTTCACCGTCAACGGCTTCGTCACCTCGCCGGGCCAGGATCTCTACGTCGTCGGCAACGTTGCCGAGCTGGGCAACTGGGATCCGGCGAAGGCGGTCAAGCTCAACTGGGTGGACAGCGACACCTGGAGCGGCCCCGTCTTCTTCTTCGCCAGCAAGGGCGCGGCCATCCAGTACAAGTACATCATGCGCCAGGGAGGCTCGACGACCTGGGAAGGCGGCTCGAACCGCAACTACACGGTGCCGACGTCGGGCTCGGGGAGCCGGAACGAGAACTGGCAGCCTTAGGCTATCGTTGAAACCGTGAGGTGGTTGCTTCTCCCGCTGCGCTACCTCTGGGCGTCACCGAACACGTCGCTCGGGCTGGCGTTCGCGTTGGCGGGGCTGGCGGGTGGCGGCAAGGCGCGGGTCTTCCGGGGTGTGCTGGAGGTTTACGGGCCGGGAATCCGGCATTTGCTCGACCTCGTTCCGAGCAAGACCTCGGTACAGGCGCTGACGCTGGGCCACGTGGTGCTCGGCCGCGACCGCCGCGCTCTGGAGAGCACTCGCGCCCATGAGGAGGTCCACGTCCGGCAGTACGAGCGGTGGGGGCCGGCCTTCCTGCCGGCCTATGCGGTGGCGAGCCTGCTGGCCGCCCTGCGAGGAGGCGATCCCTACCGGCACAACCGGTTCGAGCGCGCCGCGCTGAGCCGCGAGGAGGATCCGCAGAACCTGCTTTTGTAACGGACCGGCCCCGCGCCGCGCCTGAAACAGCATTGGAAGGAGGGGAGAGAGAGCGATGCCTCCCGAGAACCTCACCCTTTCCGTCGTCCGCCCGGACGACCTCCTGATCCTCACTCTCGATTTTGAAAACGTCTTGGTGACGCCGCCGCAGGCGGGCCAACCGGGCGAGATCGGCGGCACGGGCAATGCCCTTCTGACGGTCCATCTGCAGCCGCAGCACGTCGCCGAGCAGGCGTTCCTCCAGGTCAGCCAGGACCACCAAGTGCCCGTCCCGAGCGACGAGCCGCCGCTGCCTCCGGGAAGCGTTCAGTCGCGGCTGGCGGGTCCGAGCCGTCTCGTGTTCACCGTCCCCGCGGGCGAAACGATTCCGCTGACGCTCGAAGGACTGCTCGATGCCTTCCAGCGGCTTCCGCTCAGAGTCTCCGCGGTGAACCGCTGGCAGCCGCCAGGCTGCCTCAGCCTCTTTCTCTGGTTTACCCCACCGCCGAGCGTGGCACCGCCGGCCGCCGCAGACACGGCCATCGAAGCCCCCTACCGCCTCATCCTCTCGCCCGATGAGCTCGCCCGCTGGCGGCATGCGCTGGCCCCGGTCGTGCGCGGTGACTGGATCGAGCTCTGGCACACGCGGCTCGGCACGAGCCGCTCGGACGGCGATCCGCGAGTGCGGGCGATCTGGTCGCCGGATTTCAAGGCCGACTCGGTCAAGAGCCCCTTCAACGAACCGCCCTTCAGGAGTTCGCTGACCAGCAATTGGCGCAACGAGATCGTCCACCTGACGTCGAACTATCGCATCCCCAACTATCTCCCGGCGCCGGTGAAAACGGAGCGATTCACGCTCTCTTCGCTGGGAGCCTGGCTGAAGGTGGAAGGCTCCTGGGATCCGCCGCTCCTCGAAAACGGCGAGGCGCTGGGCGTCGTCAACTGGCGCCACGAAGCAATGATGGGGCGCGACCAATACGTTCGCGTGGTCGAGGCCGGCTACCTCCTGCCCTGCGGCCACAAGGCGGTGCTGGTGACGATCACCGAGCGCAAGTTCCTCTACCGCGAGGACGCGCAGCCGCCCGGCAACGTGGCCTACCTCTATCAGATCCAGTTCATCATCCGCCGGGAGATCACGCGCAGTTACAGCGGCCGGGACATGCCCTTCCGCTCGATCACGCTCAAGACGGAAAGTACGCCCAATCTGAACCTCGCGAGCGGCGGGTTTGGCCTGGGCGAGGACGCCTTCTGGCCGCGGATCGACCTCGGCGGCGGCCCCGTGGACTTCCAGTTTCATCTGGAAGGCACGGACTGGGAAGGCCGCCCGCGCGAGTGGACGGCGCCGCTCATCTTCGTCAAGCGGAACGTCGACCAGAACAACATCGGCCCGGTGCTGACCGAATACAACGTCAACCACGGCGTGGACCATCCGCGGCGCAAGCGTCCGCTCTCGGGGCAGTCGGTCGCGTTCGCGCCCGCGGCCAAACCGGGCGATACCTCCTTCGAAGCGGCCGACATCACCCTGGAGGCGATCGAGGTGACGGGCGGCGACGGGCCGCACTTCCGGCCCGCCATGAAGCAGGCCAACGTCGACGTGCCGGCGGTCAAGCAGCTCCTCGGGACAAGCGCGCCCTCGAAGATCGAGTGGGAGCCGAGCTACCTCAGCGGCTCCGGCAACAAGATCGGCAACAAGGGAGACGTCTTTGCCAAGCTGGTCGGCTCGACGCCGTTGGAGTTCGCCACCGAAAAGGTGGGCGGCATGGTCGCGCCCGACATCGGCATCAGCGGGCTGTCGCGCGCGCTCGGTCCCGTGGGCGGTCCGGTGAGCCAGATGGTCGGCGGCTCGTTCAAGCCGCAGGACATCTTTCCCGACGTCAAGCTGCTGGGCGGCATCAATCTCTTCGAAATCATCAAGGATCTGATCTTCGATGCCGCGAGCACCACCGCCGGAAAGCTCCCGGGGCTCACGACCGAGCGCGACGGCAACATCCTGCGCGCGAAGTACGCCTGGAAGATCGGCAGCAGCGAGATGGTGCAAGACCATCCGCTCTTCAGACCCACGGGGAGCTCGGAATTCACGCTGGAAGCGGTGGCCGAAACGCCGATCGACGGCTCGCCGCCGACCTTCCGCGTCGCCGGCTCGCTGACTCATTTCTCGGTCGTCCTGCTGCCCGGCCCAGGGCTCGAGCTGGTTGAGCTCACGTTCGAGTCGGTCTCTTTCACGTCGGTGCCGGACAAAAAGCCGGACGTGGCGGTGCAGCTCGGGGGCATCGAGTTCAAGGGCATCCTGGAGTTCGTCCGCAGGCTGCAGGAGTACATCCCGCTCGACGGCTTCAACGATCCGCCGAGCCTGGAAATCGTGCAGTCGCCGCATCCGGGCATCAACGTCGGCTTCAGCCTCGGCATCCCGGACATCGCGATCGGGATCGCGACGCTCCAGAACATCAGCCTCGGCGCCGGTTTCTTCCTGCCTTTCGGCGATGCGCCGCTCAATTTCCACTTCGCTTTCTGCGAGCGCCAGCAGCCGTTCATCCTGACGGTCTCGCTGTTCGGCGGCGGCGGCTTCTTCGGCATCGACATCGGCATTGACGGCGTGAAGATGATCGAGGCGGCGCTGGAGTTCGGGGCCAGCGTGGCGCTCAATCTGGGAGTGGCGAGCGGCGAAGCCTCGATCATGGCCGGCTTCTACTTCCAGATGGTGGGCAAGGACTTCCAGCTCACCGGCTATTTCCGGGCCTACGGCGAGCTGTCGGTGCTGGGGATCATCACCGTCTCGCTGGAGTTCTACCTCGGCTTGACCTACGCGTCGAAGGGGATCTCGCCGCATGGCGGGACGCTCTGGGGCCAGGCCAGTCTGAAAGTAAAGATCGAGATCCTGTTCTTCAGCATGAGCGTCAGCGTGTCCATGGAGCGGGAGTTCGCCGGGTCGGACCCCAAGTTCCGCCAGATGCTTACCCCTGCCGATTGGGAGGCGTACGCGGATGCCTTCGCCGCGTATCCGTAGGAGCGGACCATGATCAAGCAGACCATCAATTGGACGGCTTTGCCCGCAAGGAGCAACGGGCCCATCGCGGCGGGAACGGAGCTGCGCCTGTCGGTGTTCGTGGCGCCGCGGCTCTGGAACGACGATCCCACCGTCAAGGTCATGCCGCTGAGCGATTTCCCCGACTGGCTCGACTGGCCCGCCGTGATCGCGCCGGCCACGTTTCAGGTGGAATTCCAGGGCGGTCCTACCCTGCCGGCGACCGTGGAGAGCGCCGCTCCGCGCTCCGACCTCTGGCAGGCGCTCTTCAAACCGGCGACGACCGTCAAGCCCTTCGCTTTCGAGGACCTGAGCGGCGTCGAGATCCTCTCGTTTCCGGCGGCCACAGTGCACGACACGATCAAGGGGGTCTATCAACGGGCGGCGATCGATCCGACCTATGGCGGCGGCGCCGATCTGCCCAGCCGCGAAGTCCTGGGAAACGATCCCGATCTGGTGGACATCGCGGGTGAGGTCCGGCCGCCCGATCCTTGGGTACCGCCCGAAACCGACCGCGGCCCGCAGTACGTCGGCGGCAAGGAACCGGAGGACGAAGGAGAAGGAGAGGAAGGTGAGAAGCCTGGGCCCCTCGACGGCTGCCTGAAAGGCTGCTCCGGCTGTCTGCTGTGGCCGTTCCTGCTTCTCCGGCGGCTCATCTGGAAGCTGTTCGGCGTCAGCATCGTCCCGCTGCCGATGATGGCCGGCTCGGCGAAGAAGGAGGCGTTCGACAAGCTGCACGCCTACGTCCAGCCGCACAGTGTGACCTCCGTGCCGCTGCCCACGCAGCCGCAGATCGAAGAGCAATACGACTTTCACCAGATGATCTCCTCGCTGGGGGACTATCCCGTCCTGATGCGCGAGCTCGGACTGGTGGTGGACCTCGTGGTCACGCTGGACGCGGCGTTGCCGGCAAACCCGGGGACCGTTCGGATCATCCCGACGGCCCCTCTGGCGACGCCGACGTCCAACTTCACGCCCCGCACGCACTACGACCTGGGAGTCGAGCGCTTCCAAGCCCGTCCGCGCGCGGGCTCGGACCTGAGCGACGGGCTGTTGCGGTTGAACGAGGCCAGCCGTTTCCGGGTCATGCAGATCGACCTGCCCGGCAGCGGCATCAAGCTGCGCAACACCGCCACCAACCTGCACGGCATGGAGCAGCTCAAGGCGTGGCCGGCGAACGCGCCGGAGGCGGCGGGGCTTCCGGCCTTGCAGACCGCCGGGATCTCCATCGCCCGCGCCGAGCAGGTCCCCGAGCTTCTCCGCCGCATCGATCACAGCTACTCGCTAAACCGGTTCCTGACCACCGTCGACGCGTCACCGCTGGCCGCCTATCAGGGCGCCGGGCCGCAGCCCGCCGCGTCGGACGAATTGTTCGCCGACGACGTCGTGCGCGGCTACCGTCTCGACGTCCTGGACGACAAGAGCGGCGTGTGGCGGTCGCTGTGCCGCCGCCTCGGCAACTACGACTTCCTGGACGGGCCGATTTCGCTGGCCGACGCGGAGGACGAGGGATTCACGCAGATGGGCTCGACCGAGTCGCGGGTCGCGCTGCCGAAACGTGCGCTGCGCGTACACGAGTCGCTCTTCACCTGGGATGGCTGGAGCCTGGTAGCGCCGCGGCCGGGCCGCACGATCCTACCCGATCAAACGGAAGGCAATTCGGCCAATGCCGCGGTGACTCAGTTCAAGCTGGAGACGAAGTTCCGCGCCAAGCCGGGCTCGCTGCCGCGGCTGCGGTTCGGCTGGAAGTACCGAGTGCGGGCGCGCATGGTCGACCTCGCCGGCAACAGCCCGTTCGGACCGGACGACGCCGCTTTCGCCGACACCCAGATCCAGGTCACGCCGGAGTTTCAGTTCACCCGCTTCGAGCCGCTCGCGCCGCCGCCGCTGGTGCTGCGCGCGGTGCCGGTCGAGGGAGAATCGCTGGAGCGCCTGGTGGTGCGCAGCGCGATCCAGGACGCGCCGGCGGACATCGCGAATCAGACGACCGAGCGCCACGTGGTGCCGCCCAAGACGTCGCAGCTCCTGGCGGAGCGCCATGGAGTCTTCGACGGCGTTCCCGGCATCCTGAAAAACCAGGCGGCTTACGACCTGGCGAGCCGCGAGGCAGGCTCGCTCACCGAACGGCTGGATCTCGTCACCGGCACGTTGGAGCCTATCCCCGGTATCGTCAAGGATGAGGACCCGGTCCAGAAGCGCATCTATTGGCTGCAGCCGAACGCGCAGTTCGAGATCGCCTTCCTGCCCGACAATTTTGCCCGCGGCGTCCTGCTCCTCGGTCTGCCGGGCATGGCCGCGCCCGACGACATCATCGACGGCGTCAACCGGATCGAGTTCACCGGCGTCTGGCCCGACCTCGAGGCTTTCCGCCTGCGGCTCAAGGGCCTGCAGGACGGCGCCGCGCCGGCACAGCCCGCCTGGAACGCGGCCGACCGCGTCTTGACGGCAGAGGTGCCTCAGGGAGTGACCCTGCGGGTGCGCTACAGCTCCTACTTCCTACAAGCCGACCTGGAAAAGATGGGGATCTGGGAGTGGGCGCAAGAGGCCAATCCCATCGACTTGGCGGACCTCGAAAAACTGGCGGAGGACGGCCGCAACTGGCTGCTCCTGCCGTTCCGCACTCTCGACCTCGTGCACGCCGTCCAGCAGCCACTGGCCATTCCCAACATCAATCCCTTGTCGATCCTCCCGCCAAAGCAGCTCGGCGCCACGGAGGTCACCTTGGACGGCAATGTGGACATCGACGCGAAAAGCACGGGAAAGATCGATCTCAAGGCCGCGTGGTCCGATCCGTTCGACGACCTCGCCAAACCGTCTTTCAACGCTGCGACGGACCTGGTCCAGAAGAGCATGCATGTCGAGGAAGTCTTCGCTCCCGATGCCGCGAACGATCAGCTCGCCATCAGCAACGTGAAGCACGCGCTCGGAGACACCAAGTACCATCGCGTGACTTACACGGCGATTGGCACGACGCGGTACCGCGAGTGCTTCCCGCCGGCCGTGCTGGCCAATCCTGAGGACCTGGTCCGGCCGACTCCGGCCGAAGTGGGAACGCCGCCCGCCGACGCCGCCCGCTTTGACCTCGACGTTCCGAATTCGGCTCGGCCCGACGCGATGAAGCCGCTCTACGCCGTGCCGGCATTCGCCTGGAAAGAAACCGTGAACGCCGGCATCATCACGAAAGAGCGCCGCGGCGGCGGGCTGCGCCTCTACATGGAGCGCCCCTGGTTCTCATCCGGCGCGGGCGAGCTCGTGGGCGTGGTCCTGCGGCCTGGCAAGTACGCGCCGCTGACGGCAGATTGGATGACGCTCCGCAAGTTCGTCAGCGAATGGGGCATGGATCCCATATGGCGCGCCGCCGAGACGGAGCCGCTCACCAAGAACGACTTCGCCAACTCGGTGAAGGACCAGCCCAATCTAACCCTGGAAGAGCTGTCGGGTCTCGACGTCGACGTGGTGGGCTTCGAAGCCCAATACGACACCGACCGCAATCTGTGGTTCTGCGACATCGCCTTGAAGGCGGACAGCCAATACTTCCCGTTCGTCCGCCTGGCCCTGGCCCGCTACCAGCCGATCTCGGTGCCCAATGCCCATCTCTCGCGCGTCGTCCCCTCCGACTTCATTCAGGTCCTGCCGCACCGCACCGTGGTCTACGACACGACGCAAGCCAACCAGGTGAGCATCAAGGTGAACGGACCGGCGTATTTCAACCCTCAGCACGAACAGTTCGCCTCGCCCCTCGTCATCGCTCGCGTGGAGAGGAGGCGCTTCGACACCGGCGACGAGCTGGGATGGGAAGGGATGACGACCCAAGTGATTCCGGTAGATCAGCAGAGCGTCGCCAACACGGTCTGGAAGGGGACGGTCGCGCTGCCCAATCCGGCCCCGGGCCCGCTGCGGGTACTGGTCCTGGAGGCGGAGATCTACGCCACGGACCCGCAAGCCGTCAACGCGGTGATCGCCGGGCTGGCTGGGCTGCGCAATGACTTCTTCCCGGAAGGGCACGATCCGGCCACCGGCACGGCCGGAAGGCAGAACCTTGGCTACCGCATCGCCTTCGCGGACTCGATCGAGCTGCCTTAGCTACGGCTCGTCGCCGCTGCCGAGGGTTTTGGTCTCCGAGGAATGCTGCCGGGGCGTGACATTGCGCAGGGTGTCGATGGGCGGAGAGCCGGCACGAAACCCGAGAGACACCGAGATGCTGCCGCTCCGGACCCCCGCCGCGAACCGCCTCCGCAGCCAGGTCTTGAGGAGCGCCCTGCCCGCGGGCAGCAAACAGCAGAACGCCAGCGCGTCGGTGAGAACCCCTGGGATGATGAGCAGAACCCCGGCCAGCAGTAGGATGACGCCGTCGACGAGCTGACTCGCCGGCACCCGTCCCGCCGCCATCTCGGACTGTACCTTGCGCAGCACGCCCAGCCCCTGGTGGCGGGCCAGGAGCGCGCCGAGCAGGCCCGTCGCGAGGAGGATGGCCCCGGTCGCCGGCCAGCCGGCGTGACGGCCGAGCCCGATCAGCAGCGCGATCTCGGCGATCGGAAGGACGACGAGGAGAAAGCCGATCCAAACCACCGGAGGATCATCGCACAGGGGAAAGCGCCGAGGGGCGCCACCCCGTTCACGGTCCAGCAGACGCACGGCTGCTCGTGCGAGCAGATCATCGCCGGTCTCGGCCTCGGCGACGGCCAGCGCAGGTACGGCTGCAGCAAGGGCACGATGGAGGATTGGATCGCCCAATCCCCCTAGTTGGCTCAAGGGACCAGCGTGATGATCACGGACCCGTCGCTGCTGCCGTTCTTCACGGTCGCAGTGGCGGACGCGGTCGATGCGGCCGCGTAGCTTCCGCCGCCGCCGCCGCCGCCACCGACACCCCCAAAGCTCCCACCTGCGCCACCGCCGCCGCCACCGTATCCACCACCGCCGCCGCCGCCTTCTCCGCCATCGCCGTCGCGATATTCACCTTCGCCGCCTTGGCCGTTCGTGCCAATCTCCGCGGGCACGCCGCTCACATTCAACCAGCCCGTCGACGTCGAGGGTCCGCTCCCGACGTGCACCGGCCCGCCCTGGCCACCCAGGCCGTTGTTGCCAGCCTTTCCGTCTGTAGCACCGGAGCCGCCGGCTCCGCCGACGTCCTTGTAGCCGCCAGACCCACTGCGCCCCCCGACGTCGCCGTCTGCACCAGCCGCGATAGCCGGGGCCCCGAGCTGACTGACAGCCGTTCCACCGCTCCCACCTGAGTATCCAGATTCCCCACCAGCCCCGCCCTCGCCACCGCCGCCACCGCCGCCGGCGATCAGCAGGACGCTGGCGGTCGTCGGCTGCGTCGAGGCAAGATCGACGATCGAGACGATCGTCGATGAGCCCCCTTTGCCACCGGGATGTTCGGCGCTTCCCTGAGAGCCGAGGTAGTAGTGGATCGTGGTCGTGCGGTAGGTGGAGCTCAAAGAAGCCAGCGTGGTCACCATCTGCGCGCATCCACCCGCTCCGCCTTTGGCGGAACCCATACCTGGAACCGGGCCGCCGCTGCCATACGACCCTGCTCCTCCGGCCCCGCCGAAGGCGGTGATGATCATCGGAGTATTCGAGTTGATCGCTGAGTTGAGGGTCTGCGCGTCGCTGACCACAACGCTCAGATCAAACGAGGAGATATTGTTGGGGAGAGTGCACGTGACCTTTCCTGTTGCATCGACCGAACAAGTCTCGGTACCGGTCATGGTTATCCTCCTTCCACGCATCAACTCAGGAATGTGATGATCACGGACCCGTCGCTGTTGGCGTTCTGCACAAACATAGAGCCGGACGCGGTCGATGCGGCCGCGTAGCTTCCGCCGCCGCCACCGCCGCCGCCGCTATTAGAACCGCCCCCACCTGCGCCACCGCCGCCACCGCCGTATCCACCGCCACCGCCGCCGCCTTCCCCGCCACCGCCGTTGCGATATTCACCTTCGCCGCCTTCGCCGTTCGTGGCAATCCCCAGGGGCACGCTGCTCACATTCAACCAGCTCGTCGACACCGAGGGCCCGCTCCCGACGTGCACCGGTCCGCCCTGGCCACCCAGGCCGCTGTTGCCAGCCCTGCCGTCTTCAGAATCTTCGCCGCTCGCGTTGCCGCCGGCTCCGCCGGCGCCGTTGTTGCCGCCAGACCCACTGAGCCCGCTGCTGCCGCCGCCGTGTGCACCGGCCCCGGTGGCCGAGGTCCCAAGCTGACTGACAGCCGTTCCACCGTTCCCGCCCGTGCGGCCTGACTCATCCATCACATAGCCGCCGCCACCGCCGCCGCCGGCGATGAGCAGTACGTTGGAGAGGTCGGCCATCATCGAGAAAAGGTCGGCCGTCGCGACGATCGTCGATGAGCCCCCTTTGCCGCCCGGATGTTCATGGCTTCCCTGAGCGCCGAGGTAGTAGTAGATCGTGGTCGTACCGTAGGTGGAGCTCAAAGAAGCCAGCGTCGTCGCCATCTGCGCGCTTCCACCCGAGCCTCCCGCCGTGACGCCGCCATTCCCTCCTCCTCCAGCTCCGCCGAAGGCGGTGATGACGATCACCGAGCCCAAGTTGAGGGCCGGGTTGAGGGCCTGCGCGTCGCTCAGCACGGCGCTGAGGTCGATCGATGACGTACTGCTGGACAGAATGCACGTGACGTTCCCTGCTGCATCGGCCGAGCACGTCTCGCTGCCCATGGTTATCCTCCTTCAGGAAGCCACCACGAATTGGGTGGAACCTCTTTGGGATCGTTGCTCGCTTGCTGGAACGAGTCGAATTCTAAAACAACAGAGCCTCGGCAGCAAAGGGGGGTGCGGAGCCAGCCGAGCTCATTCCAATCCCGCCCTTTCCACCAGCTCCCCCCATCGCGCATGCCCCCGCAGGGGATCGTAGATCGGCCAGGTGGCGAGGAAGGCCACGAAGCGGGAGCGCTCGTCGCAGGCCTGCTCCAG
>DASYTJ010000035.1:0-1674 GCA_036002325.1 Thermoanaerobaculia bacterium
TCGTGGGTGACGTAGATGAAGGTGATGCCGACCTCGGTCTGGATCCGCTTCAGCTCCAGCTGCATCTGCTTGCGCAGCTTCAGGTCGAGCGCGCCGAGCGGCTCGTCGAGGAGGAGGACCCGCGGGTGGTTGATGAGCGCCCGGGCCAGGGCCACGCGCTGTTGCTGCCCACCGGAGAGCTGGGAGGGTTTGCGCTCCTCGTAGCCGGGCAGCTCGACCAGCTCGAGCATCTCCTTCACCTTCTTCCCGATCTCGGAGCCCGCCACCTTGCGACGGCGCAGCCCGAAGGCGACGTTCTCGTAGACGTTCAGGTGCGGGAAGAGGGCGTAGTTCTGGAAGACGGTGTTCACGTCGCGCTTGAATGGCGGCAGGCCGGTGACATCGGCGTCGCCAAGGTAGATCGTTCCGGAGGTGGCCTCCTCGAAGCCGCCGATCATGCGCAGCGTGGTGGTCTTGCCGCAGCCCGACGGGCCGAGCATCGAGAAGAACTCGCCCCGCTCGATCTCCAGCGAGAGGTCGTCAACCGCCACGACCTCGTGGAAGCGCTTCGTGATGTGGTCGAGCCGAACGTCGACGGTTGACGGCAATCCGGGGTCCCTCGTGCGCATCGGGAACCGGGTCGGGAAGGGCGGCCGCAACGGGGCCAGACCGGAGTATAGGACCGCGCCCGGCGCCGGTGTCAACGAGCCGGACTGCTAGACTCGGCGACCGATGGACTTCGCTCTCTCCGCTCAGCACGCAGAGATTCGGCGCACCGTTCGCGACTTCGCCGAGCGAGAGATCTCTCCCGCGGCGGACGAGATGGAGCGCCGCGGCGAGTTCCCCGCCGAGATCATCCGCAAGGCGGCGGCCCTGGGGTTGCTGGGCGTCCCGTATCCCGAGGAGGTGGGCGGAACGGGGCTCGACTCGCTCGCCTACGCCATCACCATCGAGGAGCTGTCGCGCGTCTCCGGCAGCGTGGGGATCATCGTCTCCGCCCACACCAGCCTCGGCTGTGCCCCCCTCTTCACGGCCGGCACCCCCGAGCAGAAGGAACGCTACCTGCGGCCGCTGGCCAGCGGGGCGAAGCTCGGCGCCTACGGCCTGACCGAGGCGGGAGCCGGCTCCGACTCGCGCGGCACGCGGACGCGGGCTCACCACGACGGCGACAGCTGGATGCTGACCGGCAGCAAGCGGTTCATCACCAACGCCGGCGTCGCCGACACCTACATCATCACAGCCGTCACCGACCGCAACACCGAGTCGGGCAAGATCAGCGCCTTCATCGTCGAGGCGGGGACGCCGGGCTTCTCCATCGGTCGGATGGAGGAGAAGATGGGGCTGCACGCCAGCAACACCGGCGAGCTGCTCTTCGACGAGTGCCGCATCCCCGCCGAGAACCTGCTCGGCGAAGAGGGAGAGGGCGATCGGCTCTTCCTGAAGACCCTCGACGGCGGCCGGATCGGGATCGGCGCGATGGCCCTGGGCCTGGCCCAGGCGGCCTTCGAGGCGGCATCGGCCTATGCGAAGGATCGGCAGCAGTTCGGGCGGCCGATCGCCTCGTTCCAGGGGATCGCCTTCAAGATCGCCGACATGGCGACCCAGATCGACGCGGCGCGCCTGATGGTCTATCGCGCCGCGTGGCTGAAGGACCGCGGCGACGCGTACTCGACCGAGGCGGCGATGGCCAAGCTG
>DASYTJ010000036.1:0-7844 GCA_036002325.1 Thermoanaerobaculia bacterium
AGACCGGTCAGGTGGTGACGATGGACGGCGGCGCGGGGACGGTACGGCTGGTTCCTGAGAGCGCCGGCGTCCCCGCCCGCTCAGACGGTTCTATCTAGGTTCTATCTAGCTGAAGTCGCACACCCGTTTGCGTACTGTGTAAAAGTCGGTTATCTGTCCGGTACAAGTCCAGAGCTCGCAGCAGTTGTGCCAGCATGTTCCGACCAGGGTCGTATGGGTAGCGTCGCTGTAGTAGTTGACCCTCGCGGCGTCGGGGCAGGCAGCCATGGCAGCAGGTTGGGGAACTACAGCAAGGGCCACGGCGAGGGTGATGAGGAGTGCCACAAGTAGACTCAGGCGGCTGCGGAGCAAGTTTCTTGCGCGGTTCAAGATAAGTCTCCTTTCCTAACCTGTGGAGAATTCCACACTGGAGAAGGTGTCTGCTGTACTCCTTCGCGCGCCTGGCCGTTTGGAGGGGGCCGTGGTGAAGATGCAGAACGAAGATCTGTCAGCCAGTGTCGGACCCGGTTCCTGACAGATCTGACACCTCAGCGGCCGGTTCAGATTTTCTCGCCTTTCTCTTATAAAACCTTCCAAATAAAGGTTTAGTCGCTTCCTCTCGCAATTGGCATAGGGCTTGCGTTCTACGGCTGCCGCCTCGCCACGAAGCAGGTCTCCATCGACGGCTTCCGCCGGTCCATCGTGGACTTCAGGGGAGCCGCCTTCGGGCGAAGCCTACTCAAAAGGAGGGAATGAGATGAGACAGAGAGCCACCTTTCCAGGATTCAGCCGCGCGCTGATCGCCGCCTGGTTGATGACCGCCCTGGCGGGACCTACGTTCTCGCAAGCCCCGGCACGACAGGAGCCGCCGGACAACCCGGTGGAGGTTCAGAAGGCCACGACCGAAGAGCCCGATTCCTGTCCCTATTGCGACATGACGGGGGCCAATCTCGCCGGCAAGGATCTCACCAACGTCAACCTGACGGGAGCGATCCTGGCCAGGGCCAACTTCAAGGGAGCCATCCTCAATGGGGCGGTTCTCATCGGCGCCAATCTCGCTGGGGCCAATTTCGAGAACGCCAAGCTGAACGACTCGGCCAAAGGGCACGCTGATCTATCGCGGGCGAACTTGAGCGGTGCTTCGTTCCAGGGCGCCGAGATGCACGGCACGAACCTGCAGTTCGCCCAGATGGGCGGCACCGACTTCTCCAGGCTGGACCTGACGCGCGCCGTCTTCGGGCCGCGGATCAAGGCGGGAGTCGCCGGATCGCGCAAGACCTCGTTCCGCAACGCAAAGCTGCGAGGCGAGTTCGCAGCCGATGCCGCGACGATGGATGTGGAGGGTGTGCAGTGGGAGCGAGCCGCGGCGACGCCGGAGGCCGACGACATCGTCTGTGGGCGGGCCGACCTCTCGGGCCTGACCAGCCGCATCTACGTGGCGAACACGGGCACCGACAACGACACCTGTGGCACGAGCTACTCGTCACCGTGCAAGACGATCGGCTTCGGCATCGGCCGCTGCGCGGCCTCCGGCTGCGGCGTGCTGGTGACCTGGGACGAGTATCGCCCGGCCGACACGCTGGCGCTGCGCGACGGCGTCAACGTCTACGGCGGTTGCCTGCCGCGGAGCCAGTCGCGGCCGGAGTACTTTTCGGCTGTGACCGCTCCCGATGGAGGACGGCCGGTGGCGAGCTCGTCGGCGATCAACGGTGGGACGATCCTCCAGGGCTTCCAGCTCAACGCCTCGGCGGCGGCGGGAACGAATGCCGCGACCAGCGTCGCCCTGCTGGTCAAGGACAGCTCCAAGCTGTCGGTGCTCGATACCGAGGTGGTAGCCAACCGCGGCGCCCAGGGGGCGCTGGGGAGCAAGGGAGGAGACGGCGCCACCGGCGGCAACGGCTCCGGCCGCGACGGGGGAACGGTGAGTTCCTGCTCGAATACCAGAGGGGGCACCGGATCGGTGAGGAGAGAGGTTTCGGTGGACAACGGGGCCTTCTCCTTCACCTGCAAGCCCTCCTGCAGCTCCAACGGTTGCGCGGGTTTCGGCGGCAGCCCCGGGAGCACGGGCAGCTTCGCGGGAGGAGGTACCCGGGGCGGTGACAACTGCACCGAGTGCCCGCGGAGCCGAGGGGACAAAGGAAACAGGGGCGGTGACGGACGCCACGCCTCCTGCGGCGGCAAGGGAGTCCCGTCGACCAATCTGGCGGGCAGTTTCTCCGGCGACAACTGGATGGCGAGCACCGGCGGCTCGGGGAGCAGCGGCGGTGACGGCGGCGGCGGTGGTGGTGGCGGCGCCGGCGGCTATAAGGCCGGTTCCTGCTTCTGGGTGAAAACCCAAGACTACGGCAACACGGGCGGTGGCGGCGGCGCGGGCGGTTGTCGCGGTGGGGTCGGTGCCGGCGGCCAGCAGGGCGGCGCTTCCTTCGCTCTGCTCGCTCTCCGCTCGACGGTGGCGCTCACCCGTAGCGAGCTGGTGGCCGGGACCGGCGGCATCGGCGGCAACGGCGGTCCGGGAGGCCGCGGCGGTAGCGGCGGCTCCGGCGCCGGCGGCGCTTCCAATGAGGACGGCGGCTACGGCGGCGACGGCGGCACCGGCGGTGCCGGCGGGGCGTCCGGCGGCGCTGCGGGCGGCAACGGCGGCCCTGCCATCGGCGCCGCGCTCGTCGGCGGCTCGACGATCAACGGCAGCGCGCTCGTCTACTACCCCGGCCAGTCGGGCACTCCCGGCGAAGGCGGCGCGGGCGGCTCCGCCATCGTTACCGGAGCCTGCACCGCTCCGAACGGCGACAACGGAGTGAAAGGCCTCGTCGCCGATACCAAAACCTACTGATCCGATCCATAGCCGTATCGAAAGGAGAAGCACATGCCCTTGATCGATCTCCGTCTGTTCCGGCTGGCCCTCGCAGCCGCTGTCCTTGTCCTCGGCCTTGCCGCGGATGCCGCGTTCGCCGTCGACGTCTGCCCCCGGGTGACCCATGCGGGCACCAACTACTCCGGGCAGGATCTGCGCGACCGCAACTTCTCGAACCAGAACCTCACCGGCGCCAACTTCACCAACGCCAAGCTGGAGGGCGCCAACTTCACCGGCGCCACCCTCACCGCGGCCGACTTCACCGGCGCCTCGATGGGGCTCTCCGCCACCACCAACCGGTCCACCAATCTCAGCCGGGCCGACCTCACCAACGCCTGCTTCTACACCGCTACGGTGAGCACGTCGGACTTCCAGTTTGCCAATCTCCCCTGCACGGTCTTCGACGGCACCGACCTGTCGCTGGCCCTCTTCGGCCCGATCATCAAGGCCGCCTCCCCGAGCGGCGCCTGCCGGACGAGCTTCCAGAACGCCGTCCTCAACTGCGAGTTCATCCCGCAGTGGAAGGACCTGGAGCTCAACCGCGCCAACGTCCAGGCCTGCTTCGAAAAGCTCGCCGGGGTCGACTTCTCGAACGCTCACATGGACGGCGTCATCTTCTCGGGAATCGACCTGTCGGAGACCACCTGGGTGGGAGCCCGCCTGCAAGGGGCCTTCTTCCTCCACGCCATTCTCAAGAAGGCCGTGCTCACCGGCGCCAACCTGCGGCGCGCCCAGCTCACCCAGGCCGACGCCACACAGGCCACGCTGGACGGTCAGGTGCAGCTCAGCGGCGCCCACCTCTCCGGCGCCATCCTGAAAGGTGCGAACCTGACCGGTGCCGTCCTTCAGGGCGCCGACGGCCTGCCCGCCGCCGACCTGGCGCTGGCGTTCCTGCCGGACGCCAAGCTCACCGACGCCAAGATGACGGGCGTCAACCTCTCGCACGCCAACTTCTACGGTTCGGAGGCCAAGGCGGACAACGCCACCATGCAGCAGGTGGACTTCTCGAACGCCAATCTGGGCAGCGTCAACCTCGCCCAGGGCCGCTTGTATGGCGCGAAGATGGACGCCGCCAACCTGGTTAACGCGGTTCTGGTGGGAGCCCATCTGACGGCCACTCCGGACCTGATCTCCTCCTCGCTGGTGCAGGCCAACCTGCAAGGCACCGACTTCTCGGGCGCCAAGCTTGGCGGCGCCAATCTCTCCAACGCCGCCGTATCGCTGGCCGACGGAGTCGTGCTGTTCAAGGCCCCGGCGAGCCTGAAGGGCGATCTCGACCGGCGCGAGCTCAGCGCCGAGGTGGTGACGGCCTTCACCAGCAAAGGCTACCACCTGGTGGATTGCGAGAATCCCAGCGTCATCGTGGATCAAGCCAGCAGCCGCTGGCAGATCTGGACCACCAGCCTGATCGGCCCCAGCGGCGCGCGGTACAAAAAGTTCTCGCTCGTCTCGAAGACCGCCGGCATCGAGGTCAACGGGCTTTCTGATATCGAACCTCCGAAGCTGCTGTTCACGGTGGACAAGGCCTACGCCGGCATGCTGGACAAGAAGCTGCTCGCCAGCGGTCTGCTCGCCGCATTCACCAGCAACAGCTACCCCCTGCCGCCCTGCGCGAATCCTACGGTCTCCGTGAAGACCGCCGGCAGCCGGTGGACTCTCGGCGAATCGCTGACGGTGGTAACGGTGGCGGGTCTCGGCTACACGCGGTTCAACCTGATCCTGGAGGGCTCGGATATCCAGACCTATGGCTCCGAGGTCACCATCATCCGCCGTGACGAAGGCGGCAGCCTGACGCTCGTTCCCATCACCCTCAAGCCCACCACGCTGGAGGCCAGCGCCTTCGACAACAACACCACCTGCCCGAACCAGCGCAGCTACGGCGCCAACGTGCAGAGCGGTGCGAGTTGGAAGGAGATGATGACGGCCGTCTCGCCGCCGCCACCCCCGCCCTGTATCCCCAGCCCCACGCGCTGGTGCTCTTAGAGGAGATCTCGCCATGAGCGTGCAAAGCAATCCGTGGCCGAATCCACTCGCGGCCGCCAAGGCGATCCTCGCCGCGCATCCCGCGCTGGTGTCCCTGGATGCCGCGGCGGCGGCCATCGTGGCCGAGACCATCGACGGCGCATCCGGGCTCAGCGAGATGGCATCCGCCATCAGCGCGCAGGGCCCCGCCAGCCCCACCGGCGGCTGGGCCACGCTGCGGGACGTCGGCTCAGTCAAGGAGTTTCCTGCCACCGAGTACGACCTGTCCGAGAAGACCCGTTCCGCGGCCGTGGGACCGCTGGTGGAGGTGATCCGCACCACTCAGAACGACTCCCGCCTGGAAGGCGTTCTGTGGTTCCCTCATCCGGCGGAGGTCGGGGGCTACCGGCCGGTGGCTCCGACCCCGCCCTTCACCTGGCGGGTGGAGGGCATTCCGCCCCGCTTCGGCGTCCTGGTCTCGTCCGTGGCGTTCGACCGCACGGCCGGGTCCTGGCGCGTCGAGCTGGGCAACACGGCGCCGAGGATGCTCGCGGTCTACGTCGAGTTCCTCGACGCCAAGGGCGTCCCGTCGGCGCCGGCCGGCTGGACCTCGCGTCTGCCGGCCGGAGTCGAGCCCGGCTTCGAGACAGCGACCCGCAAGTACCTGGGCCTGCTCCTGCCGACCCGGTATATCGAAGGGATCCCGGTGCCCGAGAAGGACGCCGTCTTCGACTTCCCGCAGCCGGCGGGGACCGCCGAGGTGAGGATCGCCTTCGGCGGCCTCGGCGGGGAGCCCTGGGATGCGGTGGCCTGCCCGTTGGGAGCCATCGTCACCGCGGTGCTCGGCTATGCCGTGCCCGCGATCCTCGCCTTCACCGGGGTCCCACCGGCCGGCTGGTACGCCGGCCTGCTCACCTCGGAGGCGGTGCTCGCCGAGGTCATGCAGGCCGGTTCCTTCCTGCGGACCGTGACGAGCACGCCCGAGGCCTTTCGCGAGATCGCGGCGCGAATCGGTCCACTCCTCTACGGCGGCCTGCCGGCGCTGGAGGCGGTCCTGCTGCAGCATCTTTCGCCGGAGCAACTGGCCGAGGCCGCGGCACCGATCAACTGGGCTGCCGCGACCCTGGCGCTGACCGACGCTCCGGGGGCCAGTTTCTCCGGCTCGGTCCTGGGCTCGCCCGCGTCCTTCCTCCTTCGCCTGTCTCCGGATTTCGTGGCAGACCTGCGAGTCGAGGTGCTGCCGGATCCCGTCCATGGCGCCTGGCCGGCGACGGCGAGCCGCTACACGGTCGAGGCCCGCTGGGAAGGCGGCTCGGGATCGGCGGCCGGCAAGGCTTCGGGGCTCGCTACACCGTCGCCTTCCACCGTCGCCGTCGCCAACGTGCCCGCCAACCGCTCGGTGAGCCTGGCGGCCACGGTGGTGGACGCCAAGGGTCAGGTCCACGCCCGCGGCGCCGGCCTCGCCGTCACTCCCGCGCCGGCGCCGCGGACCGCGGCCGTGGTCCTGGCCGAGGAGAGGCCGGCCCTCGGGGCTTCCACGCGGTACGCTTTTTCCCTCACCCTCGCCTATGACGCGAGCCGCGGCCACCATTGGGTGAGCGGCCCCGCGCCGACGGCCACGGTTCGCGACCTCAACGGCGGCTCGACCGGTCACAACCTGTCGGTGCTCGTGGGCCTCCAGCTCGGCGCGGCCGGCCGCATGCTCGGTTACGCCTGGCAGGCCTCGGGCCAGAACCTTCCTTTCTGCGGCTCGAGCCAGCCCACCTCCGGCCAGATCTACGCCTTCCAGACCCTGGAGGCCCTCGCCTCGCCGGAAAAGGGTCTCGAGTTCCCTTCCTGCGGCTTCTCGGGGCAGCCGTTCCTCGCCTTCGGTCCTGCCGGAGCGGGACTCGACTTCTTCCTCGATCCCCGCCAGGGCTTCCTCCGGCTGCGCCGCTTCACCCCCGGCCAGCCCTTCGACATGAGCCCCGGCGCGCCCAGCTTCGGGCGGTTCAACCGCCCGCGCCTGGACGCCGCCGTCATCCATCCTGAAGGTTTCGCTCTCGGGGTGAGCTTCGCCGACGGCACCTTCGAGACCCTTCGCATCGGCTCGGGAGAGCCCACCTCGCCCGAGCCCGTGGCGGGCATGAGCGGGGGAACGGGCACCGCTTCCGGCCGCTTCGGCGGACCGCTGGCCCTGGCCCTCACTCCCGGCGCGGACCTGCTGGTGCTCGAGAGCCTCAACCGGCGGCTGCAGGCCGTCGACCTCTATGGCAATCCCGTTCCGTATTTCCCCGGCGGTAAGGCCCTGCTGCCGCTCCGCTCCGAGACCTCGCCGGCGACCTACCTCGACTTGGCTCTCGACGGCGAGGGCTACATCTACGTCCTGCTGTACCTGAACCAGGGCGACGCGGTCGCCGACTACCGCCTCGACCTCTACGCGCCGGACGGCGCCTATCTCGGCGGCACGACGGGAGTCAACGCGGCCCGCATCGCGATCGATGCCTGGCGCAACGTCTACACCCTCAACTTCGCGCACCTCTTGGGACCCGGCGGCCGGACCGAGCCGACGCTGAGCGTCTGGACCCCTCAAAACCCGTAAGGAGAAAACGATGAGCTACGGACAGCCCACGGAAATCAAAACCCTTCATTGCGGCCTGAGCTACGTGCCGGACCATGCGGCCAAGGAGTTCACGCTCCACACCGGCGACGCCAGCTACGTGCTGAAGCGCCACACCGAAGCGACTCTCGCCGAGCACCGCCAGCGCAACCGCGCCCTCGCATTGCTCTCCGGCGAGCAGCTCCGGCGAATCACTCACTTTGCCGAGGAGGTCGCCCTGCCGGCGGATGTGGCCCGCTTCCTGCGCATCACCTATGAGATCAAGGGCGCTCCCTTGCCGGACCTGGTGAGCCTCATCACCTACATTCCCGCCGAGGCCCTGGCCGCCAACCGCCGGCGCAACCTCGCACGCCTGCGCCGCCGGCAGCCCGCGATCCTCTCCCACTACGGCGCCACGATGTCGGCCGAGAACCTCGCCGACGAGGACCTGCTGGCGCTGTTCGCCGACGCCGA
>DASYTJ010000037.1:0-44900 GCA_036002325.1 Thermoanaerobaculia bacterium
GTCACGCGTCCTGCGCCGTTCTACTCGCTCCAGATGTGAAGCGGCCTTCACTGCTACACCGGCAAGTTGATCGCATGCGGCTTTTGTGCTCTTGAGTGCAATTAAGTCGGCGTAGAGTGAGAGGTGAGGGGGCGTCCACAGACCCTGCGACATGGCGAGGCTATCGCGCGACATGAGAGTTCCCGACGGGCGCCAATGCTGGATGACTTGAGCAGGTTTGATAAGGATTGCGTTGGTCGCGTCCTCAAGCAGCTTGGAGATGAAAGCGTCGTCGCGTTCCGTCTTCTCGATCTCGAGCACCGAGGTCAAGCGCGCTTTGGCATCCTCGAAACGTTCGCCGGCCTCGGTCGCCACGCGCCGCGCGCTCTCCAGATCCGGTTGACCAGCGCGGCGCAGGATTTCTTGCTTTACCTTGTCGACGTCGTATTCCACCCATTCTCCACGGGTGCCCATACTGAATGTTCTGTTCATCCCCCATTCACTGCTGAAGTGAGCCCCAGGCGGTGGAACCCTCAAGTCGTTATAGTAGACGTTCGCATGGTACCCAAACCACGAACGGCTCCAGGCCTTTCCGACTTCAGTGATGACTTCTTCGAGCGCGGCAATCGGCTGGGTCAGGTCAGGC
Organism: Thermoanaerobaculia bacterium; assembly: GCA_036002325.1. Lineage (GTDB taxonomy): Bacteria > Acidobacteriota > Thermoanaerobaculia > Multivoradales > UBA5704 > DATARR01. Next base: position 626 of record DASYTJ010000037.1, read on the forward strand.
TCATCCAGCCTCCGCGAACAGGTATGCAGCTCCTGAGCAACACTGCGAAGTTCTTCAGGATGCGTAGTCATTGTGACCTGCTCTCCCGCAAACACTTGATTCATCGTAAGATATAGGCCGACCTGCGTCAAGGAATAAGCGGCCGGAATACAGTAACAGACCAGATTGCATAGGACCGCAACTCGGGGGAGCGTAGGTATCGACCATCTTTGTACGAATCCGCTGGCTTGGTCGTTCATCATCAGGTGTGGCGAGAGAGTGCCGCAGGTAAATGACAAGTCACTGCCTTTTTCCGGCGCTTCCCCTCGACAGACCGCAAGCCCACAGCGGGGCGGCCTCTCCGCCGCCCCCGCCTACGCGGAGCCCGTCCGGCCCCTCGGTCGAGCTTCTCGCCAGAGGCTGCCGATATGCGGCCCCTGGCGCAGATTCAGTTTTCAAAGAGCCCCCACCTCCCGCTCTCCCCGGCAGCCTTGGCGTGACCGGATGCAAGCTTGCGGCGTCACGGATCAAGCTTCAGACGCGGCGATGCAAGCTTCAGGCGTCACGATTGAAGCTTGCGGCGTGACACTGGAAGATTGCGCCGCCTCGCCTGAAGTTTGCCGGCTGCCGCTGCAAGCTCGGTGAGAGGCGCTGCAAACTTGCGGCGGCATCTTTCAAGCTTGCGGTCTCAGGCTGCAAGCTTCCGGCGTCGCGGTGCAAGCTTGCCGCGGCTCGCTCGAGCTTGACGAGAGCGGCTGCAAGCTTCCGGCGAGACGGCAGAAGCTTCCAGCAGGTCGCCGCAAGCTTGCAGGATGAGCCATCAAGCTTCAGGCGGGACGCCGCAACCTTCCAGCGTGAGAGGTGAAGCTTGCATCGCCTCGCCGCAAGCTCGATCCCTCTCGCCGGAAGCTTGCACCCGGTCGGGTCAAGCTTGCCGGAGACGCCGCAAGCTTCCGGCGCGGCACATCAAGCTTGAACCGAGCCGCCGCAGACTTGAATTCTCGCCCCACTCCCGTCTGTGACGCTTCTGGCAGCTAGACGGCTTAACTCAGCGCAGCGTCTTGGAGATAATAACAGCATCCGTGACGTTCGGGCAAGAAGCGGCCCCCCGTTGCTGGGGACCGTCGGATCTTTGAAAACTTAAACCCGTAGGAGGGAAGAAGGGGCGGCGCGGAGGACTTGCGGACTCCTTACGCCGCCCCGAGATACCGCTCCCTGACGATCGCCGCGTGGTGAATGAAATGCCCGGCCGCGATGTAGGCCAGGGCCCGCACCGTAAACGGGAGATCGCTGGCAATGCCGTTGCGGTCCCAGGCCTCGGCCGGCAGGTTGCGGAAGAAGGAGAGAGTCGCGAGGCGGATGCCGCGGAACTCCTCGACGTGGTCGGCCCAAGACACCGCGTCGGCTTTCCCTGCGGCGACGCTGACTTCCTGGTCGAAGCTCGGCAGGGGAGTGTCGAAGCCTCGGGCGAACCAGAAAGCCCGAGCCACGAAGAGCCGCTCACCGTCGTTGATGTGGTTCAAAACCTCGCGGATGCTCCATTTTCCCGGCGCGTAGCGATGGAGGGACTTCTCCTCCGAGATGCCGGAGAGGAAGGGCATCGCCTCGTCGAGCTGTGTGGCAAGGAAGCCCACCACGTCGTCGCTCGGCACCTGGTCGATGTACTTGAAGTAGTAAGGTGCGGCCTCATCGGCTCCTGGACGTCCCATCTGGAATCCTTTCATGGGCAGAAGCGCGCGGGCTCGTTCCCGCGTCGGAGTAAGAGTCTGTGCCAGAGAGCGGATCGCGGGCAAGAGCCATTTTCGGGACGCTCGCCAAGACCACTCCGCGATGGAAGGCGCTCGGCGAGCCACAGCGCACTTGACACTTACATTCAGTTACTTCTAATATTCAGTCGCTTCAGGGCGTCCTCCCTGCCACCGGACCGGTCCTCAGGCTGTGGTTCCCGCCCCGGACTTTAACTCGCGGCACCTGGTTTCAGGTCCGCGTAAGGAGGACTTCATGCAGATCTTCGTTTCCCCAACCATGCGGCGCGTAGGTATCCTGCTGGCTCTTGGCGCGCTGCTGGCGATTCCATCCCTGGCACAGCCCACCATCAACCGCGGCGTGGATCTCCTCGAGACCGCGGGCTCCGGAGCGACCGGAGTCGATTTCGCGAGCAATCCCATCCCCGCCGGCTTTTTCTGCCCGGGCTCAGCTCCGTTCACCGGATCGGTCGGGCTGCAGGGCGTTCCTCTGGCGACCGTTCCCCCGGGCGTCGCGGGCAACGCCGACACCATCGTGGAGCGCTTGACGGCGGGGGTGTTCTCCGGTGGGACAGCCACCTTCGCGGTGGTCCTCCGGGCCCTGCGGTTGACCAGTATCAATGACGTCGAGATCTTCTGCCCGGACGAAGGCCCTACCTTCTGGCGGGTCGACGCCTGCTCTTGTGGCCTGCAGCCGACGTCGAAGCTCACGGTCAAGATCGACCCGGCGTGCGGCACTTGCGGGACGGCCAACGGCACCTTATCGCTGCAAGTCTGCTTGCGGTTCACGCGGGTGGACACCGGCCAGACCGCGGGGCCGATCTCGCAGAACCTGACCCTGAATCTCGCCAACATGTCATGGTGTTACCGGCCCGGGACGAGCACGACCGTGGTGAGCGAGACCTTCGGTGTGGACTCCAACTGCGACGGCCAGCCGGACCTGACGCTGCCGCCGTCCTCGAACTTCCATCCAGGCTGGAGCTGTGCCACCCAGGCCGGTGACTGCTGGGCGCAGTACGCGGCCCTGACTCACTGCCATAAGAATTTCACCAATCCGGGCGCCCACGACCACTGCATCAACCCGGTCTGCGGCAAGCGGAACTAGGAGCCACCTCGGTGGCGAGGGCCGGTTCGCAGGAACCGGCCCCTGGTTCCGCCGGCAGCCGACTGTTCTAGAATCCTCCCGCTTTTTCCGAGGAGGATTGCCATGTCCGCAGCTCGCCGTGCCGCAGCGCTGTTCCCGCTTCTCCTGCTCGCCGTCGCCGCCGTCCCGTGGGCCGAAGAAAGCCCGGATATCGATCTCCAGTGGGGCGTCCGCATCCCGATGCGCGACGGCGTCGAGCTGGCCGCGACGCTCTACCGGCCGGCCGGACAGAAGGAGCCGCTGCCGGTGGTCTTCACTCTGACCCCGTACATCGGCGACAGCTACCACCCGCGGGCGATGTATTTCGCCCGCCACGGCTACGTCTTCGCGCTGGTGGACGTCCGCGGCCGCGGCAGCTCGGGCGGCACCTTCGATCCCATGGCCCAGGAGGCTCGCGACGGCCACGATGTCGTCGAGTGGCTGGCGCGCCAGAGCTGGTCGAACGGCAAGGTGGCGATGTGGGGCGGCTCATACGCCGGCTACGACCAGTGGGCCACCGCCAAGGAGCGGCCGCCGCATCTGGCCACCATCGTCCCCGCCGCGGCGGCCCGTCCCGGCGTCGATTTCCCCTACACCAAGGGCGTCTTCTATCCCTATGACATGCAGTGGCTCACCTACACTAGCGGCAAGACCGGCAACGGCAACCTGTTCGGCGAGTCGTCCTTCTGGCTGCAGAAGTTCCGCGAGATGTATCTCGCCCATCGCCCGTTCCGCGAGCTGGACACGTTCGTGGGCAATCCGAGCCCGGTCTTTCAGCGCTGGATCTCACACCCCTATTACGACGACCACTGGAAGGCCATGGTGCCCACCGCGGAGCAGTTCGCGGCGATCGACCTGCCCATCCTCACCATCACCGGCCATTACGACGGCGACCAGCCGGGCGCCCTCTCCTACTACCGCGATCACATGCGCCTCGCCTCTCCGGCCGCCCACGGCCGCCACTACCTCATCATCGGCCCGTGGGACCACGCCGGCACCCGCACGCCGAAGCGCGAGGTGGGGGGGCTGACCTTCGGTGAAGCGAGCGTCCTCGACCTCAACGGCCTGCACGCCGAGTGGTACGACTGGACGATGAAGAGCGGCGCGAAGCCCAAGTTCCTGGAGAAGCGGGTGGCCTACTACGTCGTGGGTCCGGGAGCGGAGAGCTGGAAGTACGCGGATTCCCTGGAGGAGATCGGCGCCGAGAAGCGTATCCTGTATCTGAAGGGACCCGCGGGCGACACGTTTCACTCCGGCGCGCTCACGGACGCCAAGCCGGCGGGAGCCTCAGAGCCCGACCGCTACATCTACGATCCGCTGGACGTCCGCCCCGCCGAGATGGAAAAGGAAGAGATCGCGAATTCCATCACCGACCAGCGCTACGCCCTCAACCTGTTCGGCAACGGCCTCGTCTATCACAGCGAGCCCTTCGCCGAGGCGGCGGAGGTCTCCGGACAGGTGAAGCTCACGCTCTGGATGGCGCTCGACGTGCCGGACACCGACTTCAAGGCCGACCTCTACGAGATTCTGCCGGACGGCGGCAGCGTTTTCCTCACCTCGGACCTCCTGCGCGCCCGCTATCGCGACTCGCTGGAGAAGGAGAGCCTCGTCCCGCCCGGCAAGCCGCTGCGCTACGAGCTCGGCGGTTTCTCCTGGTTCTCCCGCCGGGTCTCGAAGGGCAGCCGTCTCCGCCTAGTGGTCTCCTCGCCCAATTCGGTCCAGCTCCAGAAGAACTACAACTCGGGCGGCGTCGTGGCCGACGAGACCGCGAAGGACGCCCGCACCGCGCACGTCGTGCTGTATCACGATGCGGAGCATGCGAGCGCGCTGGAGGTGCCGGTGGTGAAGTAAATCGCGCCAACAGCCCGCGAAACTTCACCCCCTGGCCACTTCGGTTCAGACGGATCCTGCCGGTTGTGGCGGTGCGCCCTTCGAAACCTCACCCCCTGGCCCCCTCTCCAGCGAAGCTGGAGAGGGGGAAACGCATACAATCCCCGCATGGACTACACCCGCCTGGGCAGGGCCGGCCTCAAGGTCTCCCGCATCTGCCTGGGGTGCATGACATACGGCACCTCACAGTGGCGCGACTGGGTGCTCGACGAGGAGGCGAGCCGGCCGTTCATCCGCCGCGCCCTCGAGCTGGGCATCAACTTCTTCGATACGGCGGACATGTACTCGCTGGGGGTCAGCGAGGAGGTCGTCGGCCGCGCTCTCAAGGACTTCGCCAAGCGCGACGAGGTGGTGATCGCCACCAAGGTCTACTTCCCCATGGGCAGCGCTCCCAACTCGCGGGGGCTCTCGCGCAAACACGTCTTCGACGCCATCGACGCGTCGCTGCGTCGCCTGGGTGTCGATCACGTTGACCTCTATCAGATCCACCGCTTCGACAACGAGACGCCCATCGAGGAGACGTTGGAGGCTCTGCACGACCTCGTCCGCGCCGGCAAGGTGCGCTACATCGGCGCGTCCAGCATGTATGCCTGGCAGTTCGCGAAGGCTCTCTACCTCGCCGACCTCCACGGCTGGACGCGCTTCGTCTCGATGCAGAACCATTACAACCTCGTCTATCGCGAGGAGGAGCGCGAGATGCTGCCGCTCTGCCGCGAGGAAGGCATCGGCGTCATCCCCTGGAGCCCGCTCGCCCGAGGCTTTCTGGCCGGCAACCGCCCGCGAGACGGCGAAGCGGTGACCCGGCGCGCCAAGGGAGACAGCTACTCCCATCAGCTCTACCGTCAGCCCGAGGATTTCGACGTCGCCGACCGCGTGGCCGCCGTGGCCCAGCGGCGTGGCGTCAGGCCCACGCAGATCGCCCTCGCCTGGCTCCTCCATCAGCCGGCCGTCACGGCCCCCATCATCGGCGCCTCGAAGCTGGAGCACCTGGAGGATGCCGTAGCGGCCCTGGAGGTTCGTCTTTCCGACGAGGAGCGTGGCGAGCTCGAGGAACCCTACCGGCCGCATGCGGTGTTGGGGCACGAGTAGGGGTCTCGCCGCTCCCCCTGCTTCAGACGGGCCTTGCCGGTTGTAGCGACCTCTCCTCCGAGACCTCACCCCCTGGCCCCCTCTCCAGCGGAGCTGGAGAGGGGGGACGAAGCCGAGCCCACTTTGCTTTTCGAATTTCCCCCTCTCCACTTTGTGGAGAGGGGGCCAGGAGGTGAGGTCTCGGAGGGGAGGCTGCCTGGACTGCGTTCACCCGCCTGGACTACCCGCGAACCTTTTCCTCTCCATTTTCGTCTTGGTAGATAGCGACCCTTATGAGCACGCTGTCCTTCTCCCCTGACCTTCTGCTCGCTCGCCGCGCCGCCGGCGGACGGGCGGAGGCGTGGGAGGAGCTGCTCGCGCTCTATGGGGATCGGGTCTTCAACCTTGCCGTCCATTTCACCGGCTCGGTCGTAGATGCGGAGGACCTGGCGCAGGAGATCTTCCTGCGCCTCTACCAGAACCTTCGCTCCTACCGCGGCGATGTGCCCCTCGCGGCCTGGGCCCTGCGCCTGTCGCGCAACGTCTGTATCGATCACTATCGCCGCACCCGCCGCGAGCACCGCGCCGCCACTCTCTCGGACGAGGTGCTGGCTCACCTCCCCGCGGAAGACGATCCGCAGGCGGAAGCGCAGAAACGGCAACAGCTCCGGGCCGTCTACCGCGGCCTCGAAGAGATGTCCGAGGATCTCGCCGAAGTCGTGCTGCTGCGCGACCTCCAAGGCTGGACCATGGAGGAGACCGCGGCCGTCCTGGAGGTACCGGTCGGGACGGTCAAGTCGCGTCTCCATCGCGCCCGCCTCGAGCTGGCCGGCCGCGTGACCAGCCTGCTCGGCGCGCGCGGTCCGGCTCTCGCCGTTCCTGCCTTGGAGGTGGAGCCGTGCTGAGCTTCACTTGCCGGCGCTTCCGGGCCCGCTTCACTCCTGGATCGGCTCATCCGCACCGCCGGACCTGCCGGGATTGCGACGCCTTCGCCGCCGCGGTCGAGAGCGCGGCCGGGACGCGCCTGCCGTTGCCCGCCCATCTGCGGCGCCGGCTCTCCGGGATCGCCGCGCCCGATGTCTCCGAGGCGGGCGCTATCCTGCCCTTCCCCGTTCCACGGCTGAAGATGCCCGTTCCGCTTGCCGCGCGTCTGAGCGTGATCCCTTCGGTCACGGGCCGGCAGACGCTCCCTGAATGGGTGCGAGCCCCGCGCTTCGCTCTCGCCGCGAGCGCCCTTCTGGCATTGCTCCTGGGGCCGTTCTTCGTCGGGGCTGCAGACCGCGGAGTGAAGGCCGCGGACGCCTTCCGTGACGAGGTGACTCCCCTTCTGCAGCGCACCGGAAAAACCGGCAAGGAAGCGATCGGCAAGCTCCGCGCCGGCACCGCTCAAACCTACGGCGAGGCTCGCCTGTCCGCCGAAGAATCCCTTCACCGCCTGGACGCGGAGGTTTCCGGTCTCTCGTCCTGGCTTTCTACCGTCGTAACCGAAGAATCCACCAACCGTGATCCGCGCGACGAAGCCGCCGGGTCCGCAAGGAGACCCTGATGAACCCCGCAGAGAACTGGCAAACCGCCGCCGCCGAGCCGGCGCCTTCCACCCCCGCGGCTCCGGCCGCATCCGTCCCGGCGCCGATCGGCCAGAAGAACCCCGGCCTCGCCGCCCTCCTTTCCTTCTTCCCGGGGATGGGCAATGTCTATAACGGCCTTTACATGCGGGGCGTCACGTTCTTCCTCCTGATCCTCTGCCTGGCCGGTATCGCGGACAAAGGCCACGATCTTTTCGGCTTCGCGGTCGCCTTTTTCTGGATCTTCAACGTGATCGACGCCTATCGCCAGGCGACGCTCATCAACTACGGCTATGCCCAGGATCTCGGGCTCGTCGATCTGCCCCGGCATCCACGCGCCAGCCAGGGCGGCGTGGCGGCGGGAATCCTCCTCTTCGTCATCGGCCTCGTCGCCCTTCTCGAACGTTACTTCGATGTCCGTCTCGATTGGGTCTTCGATCTCTGGCCCTTCGGCCTCGTGCTGCTCGGCAGTTGGATGATCTGGGCTTCGCTGCGCGAGCGGCGGCGGGTTGAAGCGGGCGAGTGACGGCGAGTCCCACTATGTCCTGAATCGGCCCGGCGCTGCGCCGCCGGGCCTTCGCCACCTCCGCTATAATGCAGGAAAAATGCGTTCTCTTGCTCTTCTCTGGCTGCTCTGCGCCAGCCTGCCAGCTGGGAGCTCAGCCGGCCTGGCCGAGGAACACCCGATGACCGGCACTCCCAGAGCCCTCGACACCACGATCACCAAGCGTCTGAGCAGCCGGTATCTGCTGTATCTGCCGGACGGCTACGACGACGCCGGTAAGACCTGGCCGCTGGTGTTGTTCCTCCACGGCTCGGGCGAGCGCGGACCCGAATTGGATCATCTGGCGCAGCAGGGCCTGCCGAAGCTCACCGCCAAACGCAGCTTTCCGTTCATCCTGGTGGCGCCGCAGGTACCCGCGGGCGAGGTGTGGTCGACCGACGTCCTGACGGCGCTGCTCGACGATCTGCAGTCGCGGCTTCGCATTGATCCGGACCGCGTCTATCTGACGGGCCTCAGCATGGGGGCTTTCGGCGCCTGGGATCTCGCGATTTCGGCGCCGGATCGCTTCGCGGCCCTGGTGGTCATCAGCGGCGGCGGCAACCCCGTGGAGGTCTGCCGCCTGAAGGATGTACCGGTTTGGATCGTGCACGGCCGCAAGGACGACGTCATTCCGGTGAGCTGGGCCGAGGAGCTGGGTCGCCGCCTCGAGCGGTGCTCCGGCCGTGTCAAGGTGACGATCTACCCCGACGCCGGCCACGACGCCTGGAGCCGCACGTATGAAGATCCGGCTTTCTACGACTGGCTCATGGCGCAGCGAAGGCCTGCCCGCTAACGGATCAGATCGCGATCGGCAGCTTGGCCCGCTGATTGATCTCTTCGTCGGCCTGGGAGAGCGGGAGGTTGCGCGGCAGAGGCGCAACGTCGAAGCCGAACAGCCGCCGCCGCAGCGGCAGATAGTCCCGCAGGTGATCGCGCCGCGCGGGCAGAATGCCACCGGCCATCGGATGCCGGCGCTGGATGGCCCCGAGCCGCGACTGCAGGGTGTAGCCGGCGATCGAAAGCGCGCCTCCGGCCGTGCGGAAATCGCGGCGGCGACTGAACCGCAGGAGCTTCGCCGCGGCATCGCGTCCGGCAAAGAACTCCCGGTAGCAGCGGTACATGAGGTCCACCCAGCGCCGCGGTTCGAGACGGGGGTGACGCCAGGTCACGCACGAGCCGTCGAAGCGGTCGAGGTTGGCCTCCGTGATCAGCCCCTGGTCGAGAAAGTCCTCGTACTGCTCGGTGCCGGGGATCGGGGTCAGGATGTAGAAGGAGGCCACGTCGGGCGCAAGCTGCCGCAACGTCGCCAGATGCTCGCCGATGCTCGCCTCGGTGTCGGTCGGGAAGCCGAGGATGTTCGAGAAGTGGCTGGTGATGCCGTGGCGCCGGCAGAGGTCGATGATCTGCGCGTAGCGCTCGGGATGGTTCTGCAGCTTGTGCGCCGCGCGCAACGCCTCGCGGCTGAACGACTCGGCGCCGACGAACATCTGAAAGCAGCCGGCGCGGGCCAGCAGCTCCACCAGCTCTTCCTGGCGGTAGATCTGCGCGTCGCATTGCGCGAAGAACGGCAGGCGGATCCGTTCCTCGATCATCGCCTCGAGGAGCTGCTTCACCTCGGGGATCTTGTTGAAGTTGTCCGAAGCAAACAGGATGAAGCGCACCCCCGCGGCCGCGGCCGCCTTGAGGCTCGTGAGGGTGGTCGCGATCGGCTGGCTCCGCACCTGGCGGCCGGCGATCTTGATCACCGAGCAGAAGTTGCAGGTGTAGGGGCAGCCGCGAGCCGGATAAACGCCGAGGAGGCGCACGACGTAGCGCCTGAGCTCGCGCGGCGACGGCGGCGAAAGCGGCGGCGAATCGAGGCGCTCCTGCCAGCGGCTATCGCGGCCATAGACCGGCCGCAGCTCGCCGGCGACCGCGTCGCGCAGGATCGCCGGCCAGACGATCTCGGCCTCGGAAAGCGAGAAGGCGACGCCGCGCCCCTGCAGGTCCGCGGTGTCGCAGGTCATGGCATGAGGTCCGCCGATGACGCAGCTCTCGACGCCGCGGGAACGGGCGAACGCCGCCAGGTCCAGCGCGCGATGGAGCTGATGGCTTTGAACGCCGACCAGCGCCAGCAGCGTCCGCCGGCCCGGCTCCTTCTCAAGGAGCTTCAGATAGTCGAGATCGAGGTGGACGTACTCGTCGATCGTCACTACCTCACCGCGGCTCCCCTCCACTTCCGACGGCGTGAGGCTCGCCAGATAGCGCAACGTGCTGTTGGGCATGAAGCCCCAGCGGAAGCGCTCGACGTAGCCGTCGGAACCGTACTTGCTCGGTTTGAGGAGAACCACGCGAAGCGGCGGACGGGCGGCCATGAAAGCCTCCTCGGGAAGGGTGCGACGAACTCAGTCTAGCAAGGATTCAGAATGCAGACGCGGTCTTTGCTAACCTTGCCGGCGGGGAGAGAACGCCATGCCAAAGCCGCGACTGCCGATCCGACTCCTGACCGTCCTTCTCGTCCTTGTCCCTTCCGTGCTTGGCGCGGCCTCCGTGCGGTTCACGCTGGAGCCGTCGCGGTCGCACCTCTACGTGGTCACGCATCGCGCGGGAGCGCTCGGCTTTCTCGGGCACGAGCACGCGATCCTGGCGACGGAATGGTCAGCCGATCTGTGCTTCGATCCGGCGGCACCCGCTTCTCCTCCAGTGCGCGCCGAGATCACCGTCCCCACGAAGGCGCTCCGCATCGATACGGACGAAGGCCGGCGGCTCGCTGGACTGGGAAAAGGCCCGGGGCCCGAGGACGTCAAGACTCTCCAGGTGAAGGTGCTCGCGCCGCAAAACCTGGCGGCGGAGAGCCACTCCAGCATCCGTCTCAAGGCGACCTCCGTCACCGGGACAGGTGGAAAGGTGGAAGTCCAGGGCTCGTTCACCTTGCGAGGCGTGACCGACACCGCGCGCTTCCCCGTGACCATCGAGCAGCAGAAAGGTGGATCGGTCCGCCTCTCCGGGCAGTTCCGGCTGAAGCAGAGCACCTTCGGCATCAAGCCCGAATCCGTGGCCGGCGTGGTCAACGTCGCCGACACGGTGGACGTGCACTTCGATATCGTCGCCAAACCGACGGGCGAGGGCTGCCCTTAACTCAGGGTCGCTCCAAGCCATCCAGCATCTTGGCCCACCTGCAGCTTTGGATATCATGCCGCCTAGAAAGGAGGCTGCGATGAAGAGAACGGTTCTGGCGTTTCTCATCTCCGGATTGGCAGTTCCCGTTTTGGCGCAGGACTGGGCCTTGAAGCGCCTCGAGCAGTCGCCGCGCCATCACGAGTGGATCGCGGTCAAGAACGGCGAGCGGACGATTCAGACCTTCGTCGCCTATCCGCAGGTCAAGACCAAGGCCACGGCCGTGGTGCTCATCCATGAGAACCGGGGCCTCACGGACTGGGTGCGCGGCGTCGCTGACCAGTTGGCCGAGGCCGGTTACGTCGCTCTCGCGCCCGACCTGCTCTCGGGCGCCGCGCCGCAGGGCGGAAGGACGAGCGACTTCGCCAGCTCGGACGCGGCCCGCGAGGCGATCTACAAGCTGACGCCGGACCAGGTCCTGGCCGATCTCGACGCCGTCGCCGATCAGGCGGCGAAGCTGCCGGCGAGCAACGGCAAGGTGACGGTCGCCGGCTTCTGCTGGGGCGGCGGTCAGTCGTTGCGCTTCGCCACCCACCGCGGCGACCTCAAGGCCGCCTTCGTCTTCTACGGCACCTTCGACCATACCAAGGAGGATCTCGCCCGCATCAAGTCTCCGGTCTACGGCTTCTATGGCGGCACCGACGCCCGCATCGGTGAGACCGTACCGAAGACCGCCGCCCTCATGAAGGAGCTGGGCAAAACCTACGAGCCCGTGACCTACGAAGGCGCCGGCCACGGCTTCATGCGCGGCGGCGAGGATCCGCAGGGCTCCGAGGCCGACCGCAAGGCGCGGGCGGCGGCGTGGGAGCGTTGGATGACGGTACTAAAAAGCCTCTAGAAGACGCAGGCGACGGACGCGCGCACGACGTAGCCGTTCCCCAAGTCCCGCGGCGCCGCGCTCGCCTGGTCGTTGGCGTTGAAGCGGAAGACGGGGCCTCCCGCTAAGGTCGCCAGCAGCCGGCGGTCCGAGCGGATCCAGTGGACCGAGGGGCCGACGAGGAGCCGCGCGCCTCCCTCGGCTTCGTTCGGCGTCCACAGGGCTTCCAGATCCTCCCCCAGCACCTCAAAACCGCCCGAGAACCCGTGCCCGAACGTCCTCGCGGCGGCCAAGGTGAGAATGGCGTCGATCTCGTCGCGGTCGGAGTCGAAAGCTTTTTCGAACCGCAGATCGCCGAGGAGCCGGCCGGATTCACGAACGTGCTCCGCCACCAGTCTCCCAAGCCACACCGCAACGCCTTCGTCCTCGCGCCGCATTCCGCTTCCCAGCGCCAGATGGAACGGGCGGTCTTTGCCTTCGAGCAGGCTGTAGAAGACCTCGGCGTGATAGGTGGTGGCGGACTCCGATCCGGAAGAGGCGAAGCCCATATCGGCGAGCAGGAGGACGCGCCCCGTCATCCGCGCTTCGAAACCTACCCGACTCTCGAGGCCGTCGCGGGCGATAGCCGCTGAAGCCGCGTCGCCGTAGGCCGGCTGGAAGAAGAAGAGAGCGCCGTTGCGGTCCCAGGCGGCGGGCGAGAAGGCGAAAGCGAACGGCCGGTCCTGCGCCGCAGCGGCGAACGGCAGGACGCTCAAAAGAACGAAAAACAGGGCGGTGGACCTGCGGATCGTCATGGCCTTTCCCTCACCTTCACAAGGATTTTCTTGGCGACCAGCGGCACGAAAGCTTACCATGATGCAACGGGAGTCCCGATGAACGAAGATCTCTACAAGGTCTGCCCCGAGTGCGGCGGCGAGTATCGGTACACAGTCGCGACCTGCGTGGACTGCGAGGTACCGCTCGTTTTCCCGGAGGAGATCGCCCGCCGGGACGCCCACGAGCTGCCCCTCTCCCCCGGCCTGGTCCGCCTTCGCACCGCTCCCATCCTCTGGGTACGCGCCCTGGCCGCCGATCTCGCGCGGGCCGGCATTCCCTATGCCGTGGATCGCCGCAGGGTGCGGGAAGAAGGCGTCCTCAGCCTTTATGTGCAACGGCGGGACCACAAGGCAGCGGCGGAGATGGATGCCGTCTACGGGCCCGGCGAGACTTTCGAAGAGCCGGCGAGAGCCGAGCGCAGCGAAGAGAGGGACGAGCCTTCGTACAAGGTCTGTCCTCAGTGCGGCGGCGAGTACCGGCTCGAGATCGAGCGCTGCGCCGACTGCGGAGTCGCCCTCGTCGAGCCCTCCGAGATCGAGCCGGCCGAAGACGATGTCGCGGATGACGAAGAGCCCTATGACGATGGCAAGGTTCATCGTGACGAGGATCTCTATGAGGCGGAGCTGGCCGCGCTCACCTTTCCACAGCCGCCGCGCCACGAGCTTCCACCCTCGGACGATCTCGTCTGCCTTTACTGCGGGTACTTCTCCTACCTGGGCGAGCTCTCGACCGCGCTCGACGGCGTCGGCATCGCCCACCGCTTGGAACGCGGGCCGTACGAGCGGCTCAAGACTCGCGCCTGCCTCTACCTCCGTCCCATGGACTGCGATGCCGCGGAGCGGTTGATGAGAGACGGAGAAGAGGCCTCCGCTGGTGCGTGCCCGGCGTGCGGCGCGATCTCACGCGGCGCTACGGACTGCGCCGCTTGCGGCCTGGGTTTCTACGACCCCGAGACGACGTGCCCGCATTGCGGCACCATCGTGGCGGGTTGGTCGACCGGCTGCCCGAACTGCGGCCTGGCGATCAGCGATCGAACCTAGGCCGCGCCACGCCGGAGCTTTTCGACCAGGCTCTTCACTTCCTGGATCACGACCTCCGGCCGGTCCCAGTGAATGAAGTGGCCGGCGCCTCGAACCTCGATGTGCCGCGAACGGGGCGAGCGCGATGCGAGGTCGTTCTGAAACTGGCGCGCCAGGCTCACCCATCGCGCGTGCAGCTCTGCCGACCTCCACTCCGGGCGCTGCCGGCTACCCGCGGCGAGGACGACCAGAGGAACTTCGAGATTCCGGGGCAATCCTGCGAGCTCGTCACGGCTGGTCTCGCTGAGCCGCGTCTCCTCGTAGCTCGCGCGGTACCACGCCGGCCGCCGCGCCGCGAAGGCGAGCTGACGGCGGGCCCGCAGGGGAAGATCCGGGATGGTTTCGATCGGCGGCATGGGCTCGCTGCGCTCGGCTTTCTGGGGCAAGCCGGCGCTCCTCCTCCATGTTGTCGAGGTAGCGCTGCCAGAACTCGCGGGGCGCATACCGCCAGTGATCCTCGTGCGCCGAGTCGACGAGCACCAATCCGGCAACTTCGCGGGGATGGAGAGCGGCATAGAGCCGCACGTTGAGACCGCCGAAGGAGTGGCCGACCAGGACGTACGGCGGAGCGATACTGGCGCGGGCGAGCAGCGTCCGCAGCTCCTCCACCATCCGCCGGCGACTGCGCGGCCGTGGTCCGGGATCGCTGTAGCCGATTCCCGCGCGGTCGTAGGTGCAGACCCGAGTCACCTTGGCGAGCCCGGGCTGGACCTTGAACCACGTCAGCCACACGTCCGCATGGCCGGAGTCGAAGATCACGGCAGGTCCTCCCTCCCCTTCGCAGACCAGATGCATCCGAAAGCCACCTACGTCGACCATCGTCCCCGGCGGCGGTCCAGGATCGACGAACGGCAGGATCCAGGGCCAGCGACCCCATAGCACGAGGAGCCCCAGCAGCACGACGATCGCCGTCAGCATCAAGCCGCGTTTGCGGGTCTTCGGCTGCGCCACGTTCTCCCCTTTCGGATCACGAAAGAAATTCAATGCTCTGCCACCTTATACGGGATGGCCAGGCGCGCCGTCGCCAGGCGTCGCTTAAGACTACGCACGGACCTAAAGGAGAGGGGAAGCGATCCAAGGCCCCTCTCCTTTAGGAGAGGGGTTGGGGTGAGGTCACGCGGGGACAACGCTCCCCGACTTCGCTCCGTATACCTCCCGAGACGTTCAGAGGGAGGCACGCTGCCGCATGGACACATGGCAGTGGATGTTGCACGGATCGGACAGCCTGATCGCGGAGGTGGTGGCCGGGCGCCGGCTTGGATACCACTGGCTGCGCCTGAGCCTGGGCATGATCGTCTGCGCGGCGGCCTACGGCGCCGTTCTCGGGCTCTGGCACGGTCCGCGGCTCGCGGCCTACTCGGCCGTCAAGCTGCCCCTCGTCCTCCTCCTCACCTCGGCGCTCACCGTCGCGTTCAGTTGGATGGCGTCCGTCATCCTTGGCCTGCCCCTGCGCTTCGGCCAGGTGGCGGTGCTCACGTTCCTCGCTCTCGCGGCGGGCAGCCTGCTCCTGCTGTCGCTGACGCCGGTCGCCTGGATCTTCACCCTCTGCGCTCCCGCACCCACGCCGGGAGCCCGCACCGCCCACAATCTGCTTTATCTCCTGCACACCGCCTCCGTCGGCGGCTGCGGCATCGCCGGCACGGCGGCGCTGTGGAAGGCGATGCGCCGGCTGGAGGGTCCGGCGCGGACGATCCGTACGGTCTACGGCGTCTGGCTGGCGGCGTTCGCTCTGGTGGGCGGCGAGGTCGCCTGGGCGCTGCGGCCTTTCGTCGGCAGCGTCTACATGCCGGTGATCTTCCTACGCCCCGACGCTCTGGACGGCAACGTCTACGAGTTCATCGTCAACGACATCCTTCCGCACCTCGCGGCGCGATTCTGATCCGGAGGAGAACATGGACATACCGACTCAGCCCCAAGCCCCGCCGTCCCGACTGCTGACCGCCTTCAACGAGCTGCTGCTCAATCCGCTGAGCCTTCTCGAGCGGGCCGGGACGAGCCGCGGCGGCCTCGCGTTTCTCGTGCTGGCCGGCTCGGTCTGCGGCTATCTCTTCTACGGCGCGGCGGCCGGCTTCTTTCAGGGAGGAACCCAGATCCTGGTGGCGGCCATGAAGGCGCCGATCATCATCGTTCTCAGCCTCCTGCTCTGCCTGCCGAGCCTGTTCGTCTTCTCGGCCATGGCGGGAGCGCGATGGACGCGGCGGACCTTCCTCTTCCTCCTGGCAGGTTTCGCCGGCACGCTGGCGCTCCTGCTGCTGGCGCTGCTGCCGGTATCCTGGCTCTTCTCGGCGAGCAGCCGCCATCTCGCCTCCGTCGTCTTCCTCCAGTTCATCCTCTGGCTGGCGGCGCTCCTCCTCACCTGGCGCTTTCTGGGGCGGGTCCTTACGGCGATGGGCGCGCGGACCGGAGCGATGTTCCTCTGGCTCCTTCTCTTCTGCGTCGTCTCGCTGCAAGTGACGACCATGCTGCGGCCGGTCCTCGAACGGAAACCGGGAGGCGCCCTCTTCGTGAGCGGCAAGAAATCCTTTCTGGAGCAGATGGGAGATGTCTTCGATGACTGAGCGCGCCCGTCAGGCAGTCATCACGGCACCGCCGGCAATGTCCAGGACGATGCCGGTGATCCAATCCGCGCTCGCCGAAGCGAAGAACAGCGCGGCCTGAGCCACGTCTTCGGGCGTGCCCAGGCGCCTGATGGGATGGGTATCCACCAGCTCGCTCTGGGTTGCTTCGGGTATCTGTTGGCGGTTGCGTTCCGTGAGAATGATCTCGGGTGCGATGCAGTTGACCCGGATTCCGTAAGGCCCGGCCTGGGCGGCAACGTCCTGGGTGAGAATCTGCACGCCGGCCTTCGCCGCGGCATAAGGGATCGGAGATCGCGGATGAGGCCTGCGGGCCGCGGCGGAAGACATCGTGATGATGTTGCCCCTCCGGCGTTCTTTCATTCCCGGGAGAAAGCTCTTGAGGGTGAGGAAAGTCGCCGTGAGATTGCCGTCGACGGAAGCGCGCCATCCCTCCTCGCTCGTCTCCTCGAGCGGTCCCGGAGGCGAAAAGCTGCCTCCCGCGTTCGCGACAAGGATGTCGACCGGTCCCAACGCCTCTTCGATCTGCCGCCGCAACGCCTCGATCTCGGCGAATTTCGTGACGTCGCCAAAGACCTGGATCGCGCTGCCGCCGTCGCGCTCGACGTCGGCCTGCACCGCGGCGAGCGCAGCCGCGTCCCTGCCGTGTACCGCGACCCTGGCTCCCTCGCGGGCGAAAAGTCTAGCAATCGCGGCCCCGATACCGCGTGAGCTGCCCGTCACCAGCGCGACTTTGCCTTTCAAGAGATCCATATCGATGCTCCTTTAGAAGGGCTGCCTTACGGTCCGCCATGAGCAGCGGGAGGCATAGCCGGCACCAGAGAGAGGCAAAGGCGGTGCAGTTCGCATGCCACCGCTGGCAAGAGAGGTCTTTGGGATCGCTCCGAATCCCCGCTCCTTCAGCAGGGCGAATTAGGAGCCCGGCGATGGACAAAGCCAAGAGCAGGCAACTTTCCGGCGGTAGAGGCGTTTCACCGATATCGCTCGACCCTCGATGCGTTGAACGTGCCGTTGGGGCGCGTTCACACTCCTGTGACACGCGTTCAGATCTCTCTGCGCCTTCAGCGTCGAGGTGTAAACGCGGTGGTAAACGAGGCGAAAGTGAGGGCGCGTAGCGATGAGGAGGGAGATCCTCAAGCCGCTTTGCGGCGAAACGGAGGTCAGGAGGTGAGGTCCCTGGGCAACGACCCGCTCCGGCGAGACGTTGCTTGCGCGGCGGCGGGAGCGCGGCCGGGCGGCCACCAGTAGAAGACCAAGCCGCGGGAGACCTGGAGCAGCCCGGTTCGGGTCTTCACCCTGAACACCCGTCCTTCGCAGCCCTCCTCGATCGCCTCGACGATCCCGGTGGACCAGCCTGCCTCCGCCTCGGGATCCTCATAGGCGATGAGGAAGCCGAGACCGGGCGCGCCTGGGGGCGTCTCGGACGGCGGCAGAGGAGGTAACCCGATGGCGAAGCCGAGCGACATGGCGTTTCCCGGTCCCGTCCGTGTGTCCCAGGCAGCGCTTTGGCGGTTCAAGCTCCTCGACCTCACCCCATACGCGTTAACCCAACGTCGAAGCGCAGCGATCCACGGCCTCAGCGCCGCCCCAAATCCGCTTTTGCGGTCTCTCCCGGAAGGCGGGCGTGAGGTGGGAGAAGAGGGCCGGGGTGGTGAGGGGCTCGAGGCGGCGGAGAGACGTCAGTCCGCGATGACGCTCGACGGCAGGTTCACGCGTATGGGGCCGGGGGGTGAGGGTCACGCGGGCAATCAGGCTCCAGCTTTCGCCAAGCCGCTGGACTCAGGTGAGCCGGTAGGAGCTAAAATGGGGCCGTTCGCGACGCTCAGCTCGCCGGTCGCTGCCCGGGGCGAGCTTCACCCCGGCCGCCGCCTGGTCGCGCTGACCGAATCCGCCAGCGGAAACTGGCGCCGAACGCCTTCGGAAAAGGGGGAAACGTCATGCATGGCAAGACAGCTCGTAGCAGCGTCTGCGTGGCCGTAGCGCTCCTTGGAATCGTCGTCGCGGGCTGCGGGAAGGGATATCGGCAGATCGTCGTGGTCGAAGGCGGGAACGCCGAGTTCGTCACCTTCGGACCCCCGCCCAAAGAACCCCAGCAGATCTGGGTCCCCGGCCGGGTCATCGTCTTCCGGACCGACTCAGCCGTCCCCGGCGCTCCGAGCGGTGCCACCGGCAAGGCCGGCCATGTCTACCGCGTCAACGACAGCCTGGAGATGGAGGAGATCGACAAGTTCGAGCTCACCATACCGAACGACACGCTGGCGTACCGTTACGGGAAGTGAGCCTCGCGCCCGGCGCTTCCGCACCGGGCTACAGAAACGTCGCTTCTGCGAAGCGATGAGAGGCTCCGGCCCAATCGCCCGCAGGGCGACGTTTCGATAGCCCGATGCGGAAGCGCCGGGCCTCCGGCGAAACCGTTATTCTTTTAAATCCAGTATCTTCCGAAGATCGCCAACCCGTGACGCTGCCGGCCGGGATCGATAGAATCCCGGTCCTATGGATGGCGACGACGACCTGGAGGCTGCCAGCGGCTCACCGGTAGTCCCCGAACAGATCACCGAGCTGCTGCGCGCCGCCGAGGGCGGCGACCGCGAAGCCCTGGACCGTCTCTTCGGCATGGTCTACAGCGAGCTCCGGCAGCTCGCCCGACGCCAACTGCAGGTCACGCCCGTCCACCACACCCTTAGCACCACCGCGCTCGTTCACGAGGCCTACCTCAAGCTTTCCGCCGACGCCCGCTGGTCGACGCGCGACCGTTCCCACTTCTTCGCCCTCGCCGCGCGCGCCATGCGCCACATCCTGATCGACCACGCCCGGCGCCGCACGCGCCGCAAGCGCGGCGGGTCCGAGGCGCCGCTCTCGCTCGACGATGCCCAGGTGCCGGTGCACGACCGGGGCGAGGAGCTGCTGGCCCTGGACGAGGCGCTCGAGCGGCTGGCGGCGGTTGACCCGGAGCTGGCGCGTCTGGTGGAGTGGCGGTTCTTCGGCGGGCTCTCGGTCGAGGAGGTCGCCCAGATCCTGGAGGTCTCCGACCGCACCGTCAAGCGCCAGTGGCGCACCGCCCGCGCCTTCCTCTATCAGGAGCTCTCTTCGCAGAGATTCAGCACGTGAGCTCGCCGGCGCCGGAGCTGTTCCGTCGCGCCCGCGCGTGCTTCGAGGAGCTGGTCGATCTGCCGGAGGCCGAACGCACGGCCCGGCTCGCGGCACTGGCGGACGGCGAGCCCCAGCTCGCCGCGGCGGTGGCCGACCTGCTGGCCGTCGACGCGCACGCCAGCGGCTTCCTCGAGCAGCCCGCCATGCCGTCGGCGGTCAAGGCGTGGCTGGCCGCGACCACCGAGGAGACGGTGACCCTCGGCCAGGAGATCGGACCCTACCGCACCGTCGGTCTGCTCGGCCGAGGTGGCATGGGAGAGGTCTATCTGGCCGAGCGCGCCGACGGACAGTTCGAGCAGCGGGTGGCTCTCAAGGTCCTGCGGCGCGGCATGGACTCGGACGAGATCCTCCGCCGCTTCCTACGCGAGCGCCAGCTCCTGGCGCGGCTGGAGCACCCGAACATCGCGCGGCTGCTCGACGGCGGCCGCGCTCCCGACGGCCGTCCGTTCATCGTCATGGAGTGCGTCGAGGGCGAGCCGATCACGCAGTGGTGCGCGGCGCGCGGATCGCCGGTCGAAGAGCGGCTGCGCCTCGCCGTCACCTGCTGCGAGGCCGTCGAAGTGGCGCACCGCAACCTGATCGTGCACCGCGATCTCAAGCCCTCGAACATCCTGGTCAACGCGGACGGCCAGGTGAAGCTGCTCGATTTCGGCATCGCCAAGCTGCTGGGAGAAGACGGCGAGGAGACGCTCCTCACGCGGGCCGGCGTGCACGTGCTGACGCCCGCCTACGCGGCGCCCGAGCAGATCCTCGGCGGACCGATCACCACCGCGACCGACGTCTACGCCCTCGGGGTGGTGCTCTACGAGTTGCTGACCGGCGCGCTGCCGCACGACCGGCGCGCGACGACGGCGGCAGAGCTCTCGGCCAAGGTATCGCGCGAGACCGTCGAGCGGCCGAGCGCGGCGGCGCGCAAGGCCATGGAGTCGGAGGCCGGAGGTGACGACCGCGAATCCCGCAGGCTGGCGCGGCGCCTCTCCGGAGACCTCGACACGATCGTGCTCAAGGCCCTGCACCGCGATCCGGCACGGCGCTACGCCTCGGCCGCGGCGCTCGCCGACGACCTGCGCCGCCATCTCGACGGCAAGCCGGTCTCGGCGCGGCCCGATACAGTGGGCTACCGCGCGGCTAAATTCGTCGAGCGCCACCGCGTGGGCGTCGCCGCCGCCGCCCTCATCGTCCTGTCGCTCGTCGCCGGCCTCGCCACGGCGCTGTGGCAGGCGAAGGCCGCACGCGCCCAGGCGAGGCGCGCGGAAGAGGCGCAGCGCTTCCTGGCGAACGTCTTCCTGGAGGCGGACCCCGATCGCTCCAAAGGGGCGCAGCTCACCGCCCGCGACCTCCTCGACCGCGGCGCCGCACGAGTGGACGGGGAGCTGGCGAATGAACCGCGGCTGCGCGCCGAGATGCTGACGCTCCTGGGCAACGTCTATCAGCAGCTCGCGCTGTATCCGGAAGCGCAGAAAGTGTTCGAAAAGGCTCTCGCCCTGCGCAAGCGTCTCTATACCGATTCCGACCCCGAGCTCGCCGAAGCCTACCGGCGGCTGGGGACCGTTCTCCACAAGCAGGCCGAGTATGCGGCGGCGCGGCCGCTCCTCGAGCGGGCCTTGGCGTTCGACGAGGGCAGGGGCGACTTCCTGGCGACCGCCGACAGCCTCAACAATCTGGCCAGTCTGGCGCGAGCCGAAAGCGATCTGGAGACGGCCCAGCGCCTGGCCATGCGCGCGGTCAACCTGCGCAGCCGCAACGGCCCGCTCGACAGCCCGGAGCTCGCCAAGACCCTCAACAACCTCGCGCTGACGCTTTGGCGGCAGAAGAAAAACGCCGCTGCCGTACGGGTATTCGAGCGCGCCCTGGCCATCCATCGCAAAAACGAAGGCGAGCTGTCGTCGCTCGTCGCCGGTACGGAAGACAACCTCGCGCTCGTGCTGCGGGAAATGGGCGAGCTCCAGGCGGCGAGCGCACACAACGCTCGCGCCCTGGCGATCCTGGAGCGGCTCTACGACCGTCCCCATCCGACGCTGGCGGGGAGCCTCAATACTGCCGGCTTGCTCGCCGAAGAACGCGGCGATCGGGGGGAGGCGATCCGGCTCTACCGTCGAGCCCTCGCCGTGTTCGAACAAAGCCTGGGGCCGGATCATCCCGACCTCGTCTATACCCTGCAGAACCTGGGCATCGAGCTCGCCAAGAATGATGATCCACAAGCGGCGCTGAAGCTCTTCCAGCGCGGGCTCCAGATCCGCGAGAAGGCCTACGGCCACAAGCACCCCGACGTGGCCACCAGCCTGCTCGACGTCGCCTCCGCCTACCGTCAGATCGGCGATTACGCGGCCGCCGAGCCGATCCTGCGCCGCTCGGTCGCTCTCTTTCGCGAGACAGTCGGGCCGGAGCACCGGCGCACCGCCACAGCGTTGCTCGGTCTGGGCGAGCTTCTCACCCTGCGCGGCCGCCCCATGGAGGCCGAGCCCATCCTGCGCGAGTGCCTCGCCATCCGGCGCGCGCAGCTCAAGCCGGAGGACCCGGGCATCACCCGGGCCGAGGAGTCGCTGGCCGAGGCGCAAAAAGCCCGCCGCTCATCCTGACCGCTGAGAGCTGGCAGCGCATCCTCTCGCCGCTTGCAGTACAGTCCGGCCATGGTGAAACACGAGCTGCCACCCTATACCATCCCTGCCGCAACCGACATCGGTCACGTCCATCTCAAAGTGGCCGATCTCGAGCGGGCGCTCGACTTCTACTGCGGCGTTCTCGGCTTTCAGCTCACGTCACGTTACGGACCGCAGGCCGCCTTCATCTCGGCCGGCGGCTACCACCATCACATCGGCCTCAACACGTGGGAGAGCCGTGGCGGATCGCCTCCGCCGCCGGGCCATACCGGCCTGTACCACGTCGCCATCCGTTATCCGACGCGCCGGGCGCTGGGTGTGGCGCTCCAGAGGCTGGTCGCGGCGGGGATCCAGCTTCAAGGCGCCGCGGATCACGGCGTGAGCGAGGCCCTCTACCTCGCCGATCCCGATGAGAACGGGTTGGAGCTCTACTGGGATCGGCCGCGCGAGGAGTGGCCCCGATCGCCGGACGGATCGCCGGCCATGCGCACCGAGCCGTTGGATCTTCAGGATCTCCTGCGCACCGCGGCCGATTGACTCGCGCCTGGTTCACTCGAAGTGATATTCGAGCGTGATGTCGGCGTGGTGCTCTCCCTGCTTGGAGATATAGCTCCCTTCGCCGCGCAGGCCGCTCAGCTCGCCCGTTCCGGCCCCCGGCACCACGGTCAGATTGCCGCGCGCCGCACCGCCGCCGTAGGTCCCGCTGTCCCGCAGCACGAAGCTCCCTGATCGGCCCTCGACGCGGCCGACCACGCGATGCAGGCCGACGAAGTCGGCCGTGCCGTCATCGCGATAGGCCATCAGGTATTCCAGCGTGCCGTCCCCTTCGACGTTCCCGCTCCAGGTATTCTTCACGCTGGCGCGCGTGAGCTTTTTCCCTCCCTCGACCTCCTCGAGGGTCTGCTCGTCCCACCCTTTGAGCTCGAACTTCGCCGTCGCGCGGGTGCTCGTAGCGGTCGCCTGTGTGCTCATCGTCGCTCCTCCATCGGGTCCGGCGTACATCTGCCGGCGAATCCGCCGTGCAGCATATATGCCAGTCTTCCCGCTGAAGGCAGCGATCGCGCCTACGGATACATGCTCTTGATCATCGTGATGTCGCGCTGCGACAGACGCGTGTTGGAGTTCGTCGGTCCGAGGCCGTCGGCGAACAACGGGGCGTCAAAGGAGTAGAGCATGATCGACCTGGGATCGAACTCCGTCGCCGAGACCCCCGTCGACGAGTACTTCGCCAGCACGTTGTGGCGGATCTCGTCCTCGCTCCAGAAATTCGGCGGACCCTGGAAGTATCGCAGCACGGCCTTCTCGTTCCACTTGCGGCTGAACTTCGGCGACTGATGCTCATGGACGCAGCCGAGCGCGTGACCGAACTCGTGCAACACGACCCGCGAGTACTCCTCGTCGTTCGTGCGGTCCCGCAGCCAGCCGTAGTTCATGGTCGGCTGATGCACAGGAAAGTAGAACGAGTTCAGTGCGTCACGGCCGACCGCAGACCAGGAGCCGCTGTCCGCGTAGAAGGAGATGCGGATCTCGGCCGAGCCGGAGGTGACGAACTTGAGCTTGACGTTCGCGTGCTGCTCCCACTGATGCGCGTACCCCTCCACCTTCTTCTTCATCCGGGTGCTGCCGTCCAGGAAGCGGCAGCGCAACTGCGACTTGTTGGGCCACTTCTTCGAGTTGATGAGAGCCATCCGGGCGAGCTGGCCCATCTCCTCGGGGTTGAGAGTCCTGCCGGCACTGGCTTCGACGGCCTGGCGCATGACTCGCCGGCCTACCCTCTCCGGATCGAGCTCGTCGGGGATGATGCGCTCGAAGCAGATCTTGACCGGCTGCAGCGCCTCCTCTTCCGCCGGCGCGGGCACGGCTTTCTTCGCGGGTTTCTTCACGGCTTTCCTGGTGGCCATTCGGGTCTCCTTTCGCGGGATCGCATTCCTGATAGGCGTCGAAGGAGGGAGAATGTTACGGAACACAGAAAGCCTACGCTGATTGCTGAAGCAGCGTCAATGCGGGCGACTCGCCCGCGTTACCGCCGGCAAGACCCACCCTACGGCATCCGCCCGTCGAGAATGGCGCAGAGCTTCGCGGCGTCGAGGTTGCCGCCGGAGACGACGCACACCACCTTGCGCGCCCCCGGGATTCCCATCAACGCGGCGGCGACCGACGCGGCGCCGGCGCCCTCGGCGATGACGCGGTGGCGCTCGGCGAGGAGTCGGACGGCCGCGGCCACCTCTTCGAGCGAGACGACGCGGGCCCCGGCGAGGAGCTTGCACGCGAGCGGCCACATCTCGGGCAGGAGGCTCTTGCCGCCGATGCCGTCCACGAAGCTCGGCTGGTAGTCCACCGTCTGCGGCGAGCCGGCGGCCAGGGACATCGACAGCGGCGCCGCCGTGGTCACCTCGCAGCCGAAGACGCGCGCTTCCGGACGCAGGGCGGCGAGCGCCGAGGCGATGCCGCAGGAGAGCCCGCCGCCGCCGAACGGGACGAGGACGGCGTCGACGTCGGGAAGGTCTTCGAGGATCTCCAGCGCGATGGTGCCGTTGCCCGCCATCACCGCCCGGTCGGCCACGGGATGGATGAAGAGGCCGCCGAGCCCCGGAAACGTGTGCTCGACGATCACCTGCCACCAGCGTTCGAAGGGAACTTTCACGATCCGGCCGCCGAGGCGCTCGATGGCCGCCAGCTTGGTGGCCGGCGCGTGCTCAGGGACGATCGCCGTGGCCGGCACGCCCAGCTCGCGGGCGCTCCAGGCCACGCCCTGCGCCATGTTGCCGGCGCTGGCCGTATAGACGCCCTCGCGGAGAGTTTCGCCGCCAGCGAGGCGCATAGCATTGGTGGCGCCGCGCAGCTTGAACGAGCCGATGGGCTGCAGGTTCTCCAGCTTGAGCCACACCTCGGCCGGCGCGCTCTCGACGTTCAGCCGCACCAGCGGCGTGCGCACCGCCACTCCCGCCACGCGCTCGCGGGCGGCGCGGATCTCGTCGAGGCTGGGAGCTTCCAGCGTCCTCATCGCGCTAGAGCCTATCCGAATAACGCTTCAATCGATCGCCGGCCGCGCCGCGGAGAGCGCCGCCGTGGCCACGTCGTGCACCGGCGTCTGGACGCCCGCCTCGCGGCCGAGCCGGGAGACCGCGCCGCTGAGATCGTCGATCTCCGTCGGCCCGCCGGACTCCAGGTCCAGCATGAAGCTCGGCTTGATCGCGTCGCCCAGGGATCCGATGAAACCGAGGATCTTCGTCTCGTCCTCGTCCGTCACCGCCACGCCGCGGGCGCGGGCCACGTCGAGCACCTCGCGCAACGCCCGCTCGATCAGCAAACGGCCGAAAGGCGCCTTGCGAATCGGGCCCACGGAAGAGCGGGCGAGGCCGCAGGCGGCAGACATGGTGGCGATGAAAGCGAACTTCCGCCACAGGTCGGCGGTGATGTCCGCCGAAGCCCGGGCGTCCGCACCCGCTTCGCGGAACGCCGCGGCGATGCGCTCCGCCCGTTCCGAGATGCCGCCGGCCCGCTCGCCCACGACCACCCGCTGAAACGGGCTGCGCCGCTCGACGATGCCTGGACCGACGCGAGCGGCGCTGATCTCCGTCAACCCGCCGAGCACCTGCCCCTCCGGCACGCCGGACGCCACCAGCCGTTCGGCGGCGTCCACACCGTTGAGCAGCGGCAGCACGATCGCGCCGCCCTCGGCCAGCCGCCTCGCCGCCGGCGCCACCTCTCTCAGCGAGTAGTTCTTGACGGCGACGACGGCGAGATCGGCCTTTCCCAGGTCCTCGACCTCGCCGCCCGCCACGACCTCAACGTGAAAAGTCTCCTCCGGCGTCCGCACCTCCAGCCCGCGCTCCCGCAGCACGTCCAGATGCGCGCCGCGGGCCAGCATGGCCACCGGATGCCCCGCGCGGGCGAGAGAGCCGCCGAAGTAACCGCCCACTCCTCCGGCCCCGAGAATCGCGATCCTCATGGCGGGATCCTATCCTGAGAGGCGCGGCCCAGGCATGCGGAGCGGCCCCGGCGCGCCGATGATTCCATCGCGAGCCTGCCTGGGTCATCCGTTGAAGGGGTGGTATGCTGTCGCCAACTCTCACATACGCGTAGCGACATGGCCACTCCGCGGCTATTCTCGAACCCCGATCTGGAGATGCTCCACAAGGCCAAGATTGTCGGAGTTCGCGCCGGCGCCGATCATCGATACACCGGAGTATGGGTTGTGGTGCTGGAGCGCCGGGTTTTCGTTCGCTCCTGGAACAACAAACCGACGGGCTGGTACCGGGCGTTCCAGGACGAGCCGCAGGGTTCGATCGCCGTCGGTGAAAAGGAGCTGGCCGTCCGGGCGCGCCCCGTGCGAAGCGAGCGGCTTCGCCGGGCCGTCAGCCAGGCCTATGCAGGCAAGTACCCTACGAAAGGGTCCGAGAAATGGGTGCGCGGATTCGCCGAGCCGGACCGGGAGCGCACGACGCTTGAATTCTTTCCCCTTTGACGTCATGACGACCCGAGGCACTCCTATCCGTTTGTTTGGATCTTTGCCGTTCATATTCTTGATTCTGGCATCGCGGGTCCCCAGACGAAACAGCGCTGCCGAGGGCTGCCGAGGATAAATCTCTTAGTCGACCTCGCAGTGGCACAGGACTTGCCTCCCATCGCCGAACCATGCATGGCCTGACACCCATCGGGCGGATCCTCTTCGCCATTGCGCTGGTCGGGCTGGGAATAGAGCACTTTCTCTTTGAGGAATTCATTACGGGGCGCGCACCGGCGTGGCCGCAAGGGATTCCAGGAGGCTTGGTCTGGGCTTACGTATCGGGCGTTGCCATCATCATGACGGGTGCCGCGATCCTCACCGGAAAGAAAGCGCGTAGCGCCGGGATTCTCGCGGGGATCTTGATCTTCATCTGGGCTTTCCTGCGGCACATCCCTGTTATCGCCGGAGATTCATTTCTTGCTGGCACATGGACGAAGGCGGGCAAGGCGCTGACGTTCTTCGGCGGGATCTATGCTATTGCCGGCACGCTGCCACGACTGGAAAACAGCCGCGATACTTCCCTCATGAAGTTCATGAACCTGAGCGATGAATTTATCGTCCTGGGAAGAATCTGCCTGGGCCTGTTCCTAGTCCTCGCCGGAGTCCAACACTTCCTGTATGCCGAGTTTGTGGCGTCCCTGATTCCGGGATGGTTTCCCGGCAATGCTGTGTTCTGGGCCTATTTCGCCGGCGTGGCCTTGATCGCCGGAGGTGTGGGCCTCTTCATCCCGCAAACAGCACGCTTGGCCGCGCTCTTCTCGGGATTGATGGTCTTTTCATGGTTCTGGATCATCCACATTCCCCGAGCTCTGACCAGCGTAAGTGATGGCATCGCCGTGTTTGAAGCTCTGGCCGTATCCGGCATCGCCTTCGCGATCGCGGGATTTTCTGATGGAGCCCACTCGCAGGGCCGTGGGGACTGAACATGAATCGACTGCTTTCTGTGGTCTTCTTGGTTTCACTTGGCGTCGGTCACGCAGAGCTTATTGAGCCGGGACACCACACGATCGAGTGCGGCGGAGAAATTGACTACTGCGGACCATAATATGCCGAGGAACTTCGGGTCCTGAGCAGCAGCGGATGTCTCTGCCCTCGTTGAGCAGCAGCGTCGTTTCCACCTCCACCCTCCCCGCGCTAGACTTCAGGCTCCATCGACTTCGGAGGAGCCCGATGATCTCGCGCCGCCTGGTCTCTTGTCTTGTCGTCCATCTCTTGCTGGCCGCCGCCGTTGCCACGGCCGCACCCGTACCCCCTGAATCCTTCTCCGCCCTGCGCTGGCGCCTCGTCGGTCCGCTCCGCGCCGGCTGGGGTACGACCGCCGCAGGGGTTCCCGGCCAGCCGGCGACGTTCTACTTCGGCGCGGCCGACGGCGGCGTCTGGAAGACCATAGACGCCGGCCGCACCTGGAAGCCGCTCTTCGAGCAGGAGGCCACCGGCGCGATCGGGGCCATGGCCATCTCGGCGAGCGATCCGTCGGTGTTCTACGTCGGCACCGGACAGGTCACCACCCGCTGGGACATCACCGCCGGCGACGGCGTCTATCGTTCCGCCGACGGCGGCAAGACGTGGGAGCACCGGGGGCTCGCCGACAGCCGGCACATCGGCGACGTGTGGGTCGATCCGCGCAATCCCGACGTGGTGCTGGTGGCCGCGCAGGGGCACTTCTTCGGCCCCAACGCCGAGCGCGGCGTATTCCGCAGCACGGACGGCGGCAAGACCTGGAACAAGGTGCTCTTCGTCGACGAGAACACGGGCGCCGTCGATCTCGACGCCGATCCCAAGACGCCGGACGTCCTGTTCGCCGCGACCTGGCAGGTCCGCCACTATCCCTGGCAAGCCTATTACATTCCCGGCGCCGGCCCGGGGAGCGGCATTCATAAGTCCACCGACGGCGGCAAGACATGGAAACGGCTCTCCGGCAACGGCCTGCCAGGCGGATCGCTGGGACGAATCGGCATCGCGGTGGCGCCCGGCAGCGGCGGTTCGCGTGTCTATGCCACGATCGACGCAGGCGAAAGCTCCGGCGTCTACCGCTCGGACGACGGCGGCGGCACGTGGCAGCGGGTCAACTCGAATGCCAGCCTCGCCAGCGCGTACTTCGCCACGCTCGTCGTCGATCCCAAAAAACAGGATACGGTCTACGTGATGGGGCAGTCGATCCGGCGCTCGACCGACGGCGGCAAGACGTTCTCTTTCCTCCGCGGCGCTCCCGGCGGCGACGACTACCATTTCCTATGGATCGATCCGGACCATCCCGAGAGGATGATCACGGCGGCCGATCAGGGAACGGTCATCACCGTCAACGGCGGCGAGAGCTGGAGCTCCTGGTACAACCAGCCGACCGGCCAGTTCTACCACGTCGCCACGGACGACCGCTTCCCTTATTGGATCTACAGCGGCCAGCAGGACAGCGGCACGGTGGCCGTGGCGAGCCGCAGCGACTACGGCCAGCTCACCTTCCGCGACTGGCACCCGGTGGGCGGCGACGAGCGCGACTACGACATCCCGTTCCCCGGCGATCCTGACATCGTCTTCGGCAGCGGCCTCGGCGGCCGGCTCTCGCGCTGGGATGCGCGCACCGGCCAGGTGCAGAACGTGGCGCCGTACCCCGTTTCGAGCTACGGCCAGCGGCCCACGAACGTGCGCTACCGCACCACCTGGATCACGCCGTTCGCGATCTCGCTCGTGCCGCCGCACGCCATCTATCTCGGCACGCAGGTGCTCTTCCGCTCGGTCGACCAGGGCATGAGCTGGGAGACCGTCAGCCAAGACCTGACGGGCGCCGTCGCCGGAACGAAGGACTGCTCGGGAGACGTTCCCGTCGCGCGGGCGCGGGCCTGCGGTTACGGCGTCATCTCGACCATCGCTCCTTCACCGCTGGAGAAAGACCTGATCTGGGTGGGAGCCGACGACGGCCTGATTCACCTGACCCGCGACGGCGGCAAGACCTGGCAGAACGTGACGCCGAAGGGCCTGCCGGACTGGAGCCGCCTCGCCCAGATCGACGCTTCGCCCACCTCGCCGGGCACCGCCTTCGCGGCCATAGACCGCCACCGCCTCGACGATTTCAAACCCTACATCTACATCACTCACGATTTCGGCAAGACGTGGCGCGCGGCGACCGCCGGGCTGCCGCAGGACGGCTGGATCGGCGTGGTCCGGCAGGATCCCGTCAAAGCGGAGCTGCTGTTCGCCGGCACCAGCCGCGGCGTCTACGTCTCCTTCGATGACGGCGGCAACTGGCAGCCGCTGCAGCTCAATCTGCCGACCTCGGGCGTCAACGACCTCACCATTCACGGCAGCGATTTGATCGCCGCCACCGAAGGCCGCGCCATCTGGGTGCTCGACGACTACACGCCCCTGCGCCACCTGAGCGGGCCGCAGACGGAAGCGGTCCTCCTCCCGCCCGCCGTCGCCTACCGCATCCGCGCCAACCAGAACCGCGACACGCCGCTGCCAATTGACGAGCCGCGCACGATGAACCCTCCCGTCGGCGCGGTGATCGATTATGTTTTGCCTGCGGCGCCGCGCGAACCCATCATGATCGAAATTTTCGACGAAGCGGGGAAGATCGTCCGCCGGTTCGGCAGCGACGAAACTCCCGCGCGGCCGCCGGCCCGCCAATATTTCGATGACGATTGGCTGCAGCCGCTCGTGGTGCTGCCTGCCCGCGCCGGCCACAACCGCTTCGTATGGGATCTCCACTCCCCGCGGCCGACCGGGGCGGACTACGACTTCTCCATCGCCGCCGTTCCCGGCATGGACACGCCCGTGGTGCCACAAGGGCTTTTCGTATTACCGGGGAAGTATGAAATCCGGCTGACCGTCGACGGCCGCACGCTACACCAGCCTCTGACGGTCGCCATGGACCCCCGCGTTCAGAAGACACCGGGAGATCTGGCGTCGCTGCAGGCGCAGCGCGAGATCTACGGAACGATCACCAAGGCTCTCGAAGACATGGCGCAGACGCGCGAGCAGATCGAGAAGATCTCCGATCGCCTGAGGGGCCTCGACCAGGAGCTCTCCGGCAACCCGGTGTTGCGGGAGGCCGCGAAACGTCTGGCAGCCGACGTCGACCGCTTCCGCGCGGGAACGGCGGACGAGAATCTCGAAACGATCGTCGGCGTCCTCAGTACCCAGGCCACGGACATCGAGGGCTGCGACTGCCCGCCCACCGCGCCGCAGCGGGAAGTAGTCGAAACCTACCGCAAGCGGATGGAGGAAGCTCTGACGAAGTGGCAACTGCTGGCGAGCGGACCCCTGGCTGATCTCGACCGCCAGGTGCGCGCGGCCGGGCTGGCACCGGTGGTGCCGTGAAGCTATCGCGTCAAGCATCCGTCGCCCTCGGACCAACTGATCCTGTCAAAGGTAGCTTTCCGCAATGATCGCCATGGAGCCGATCGGCACGATCCGCAGTCCCTACACGGACAAGGCGCAGATCCCCAAGGGCCCAGGCGCCGAGCATCACGCGGAGGGAATCCTCGAGATTTCACCACAGCTCGAACAGGGCCTTACCGACATCGAAGGTTTCTCTCACCTTTTCGTCCTCTGGGTGTTCGACCGCTCCACCGGCTACGAGTTGCTCGCGGCGCCACCCACGGACAACCGTCCCCACGGGGTCTTCGCCACGCGCGCGCCGCGGCGGCCGAATCCGATCGGCCTGACGGTCGTCGAGCTGCTGCGGCGCGAAGGTCCGATGCTCTACGTCCGCGGCGTCGACATGCTGGACGGCACGCCGATCCTCGACATCAAGCCTTATCTCTCCAGCGTGCCCGCTGAAAAGCTGCGGCGTGGCTGGATCGAGGTGGTGGAACAACAAAGGACCTCGAGTTGTTCATAGCATGGCCCGCCAACCTCAGGAGGTTCAATGAAGTTCCCAACTCGCCGACCCCGCCACATTCTCGCCGCCGCGTTCCTGCTCGTTCCGACGGCGGTTCCCCAGGCCACGAAACCGAAGGCGCCGTCGCCGCCGGCTCCGCAGGGAAAGCTCGAAATCCGCCTGCTGGTCACGACGGAGCCCGAAAAGGTGTTCCGTCCCACGAAGGGCGCGGACGGCAAGTTCGCTCAGGCCGAGCCGGTCAAGATCGCGCCGCGTGGCAAGCCCGTCGCCGCCGTCGTTTTCTTCAAGAACTGCCAGCCGGATGCGTCCGGCAACTGCAACGTCGACATCGATCTGTTGGGGATCGATCCCCGCGGCAAGATCTTCGAGAATCGACGGGACGCCGCCCTCTGGCGGAATGTCAAGGCTCCCGCCGGCGGCTTCACGCAGCTCGGCTCCTCGTACATGAAGATGCAGTTCGAGGCCGGTGATCCCGCGGGCGTCTGGCGCGTGTCCGCCGTCGCGCACGACCGGGTCAGCGGCGCCGAGGCCCGCTCGGAGGCGTCCTTCGAGCTCAAGTAGCGCCGCTTTTGCCGTGCTACGATCCCGCTCCGACCTGGGCGAACCACGCGAACCGGGAAAATCCCTTCGCCTGGCGCCTGCTGCTCGGCTGCGAGCCGCCAGCGGGCGAGCCGGATCTCCAGCCGAAGGAGTCCCCGAGATTGAGCCCAAGGCTGAGCGAGCGGCCGAATGGGCGGCACGCGACCGATCGCTGCTGTGGGGGGCGGTGGAGCGACGTCTCGTTAGGCCGGTGCGGAAGCACCGGGTAAAATCAGGTGTCGATGCTCCACTTCCTCAAGCGACACCCACTGCCGGTCCGCGCCTTTTTCCGGCACTGCCTCGTGTTGACCTACGCGTTTCCGGAGCGCGTGCTGCTTCCTCTACTTCCTCCCGGGCTTGCGCTCGACAGCTATCGCGGCCTCGGCTTCCTGGCGATCGCCATGGTGCAGACCGAGAAGCTGCGGCCGGTCGGCGTCCCCGCCGCGCTCGGGCAAGATTTCTTCTTGACCGGTTACCGCATCTTCTCCCGCTTCCGCACGGCGGCGGGCCGGACGCTGCGCGGCTTGCGCATCCTGCGCAGCGATGCCGACCGCGAGCTGATGGTGCAGGCGGGCAACCTGCTGACCCACTACAACTACGTCAAATGCGAGACGCGGCTGCGCGAGGAGGACGGCAGGCTTGAGGTGCGGATCGACACCGGCGGCGAGGCCGACCTCCACGTTATCGCGAACCTCGCCGGCAAGCCCGCGTCGCTGCCCGCGGGCTCGCCGTTCGCGACCCTCCAGGAAGCCCGCAAGTTTGCGGGTCCGCTCCCCTACACGTTCGACTACGAGCCGGAGACGCACTCGATCGTACGCATCCAGGGCGTGCGCCAGCGCTGGAACCCTGAGCCGGTCGCCGTGGAGGTGCGCCAGTGCACCTTCCTGGAGCGCGAGCCGTTCGCCCGCGAGCAGCCGGTCCTTGCCAATGCCTTCCATCTCCAAGACGTGCCCTATCGTTGGGAGCGCGGCGTAACCGAGCCGCTGCCGCGAATGGCTGAGGGAGCCCGGGCATGAGCGCGGACGCTGCGCCGCGCAGCCCCTACCACGGGTTGCTCCAGATCCTGCGCTACAACCAGCCGATGTTCGCGAAGACTGGCGCGGCGGCGCTGGCGGCGATCCTCGCCCTCGTGCTGTTGCCCCTGCCGCGGCCGGTGGCGATTCTCGTCACAGCAGGAGTCGCGGCGGCCTTGCTCTGGTCGGTCTCCTCGCTGCTCGTCTCCCACTGGGTCTACGATCGTTCGCCGCTTCGAGATTGGAACTGGCTCGCCGGTCTCTTCCCAACACCGCCGCGGCGCTGGACGAGCGTCCACGCGGGATTGGACGAGACCTTCGGAGCCCTGACACGGATTTTTCCTGCCGCGGGCGGCACGGTGCTCGACATCTACGATCCGGCGGAGATGACCGAGCCGTCCATCGCGCGGGCGCGGCGGCTGTCGCTCGACCGCGCCGCCACGGCAGCCGACTTCCGGGCGCTGCCACTGCCGGATGCCTCCCAAGACGCGGTCTTCCTCATCTTCGCCGTCCACGAGTTGCGCCGGCCGGAGTCGCGCCTCCGCTGCTTCCAGGAGATCGCCCGCGCGCTCGTCCCCGGCGGCAGGCTGGTCCTCGTCGAGCATCTTCGCGACGGGCGGAACTTCCTCGCTTTCGGACCGGGGTTCCTCCACTTTCTGCCACGGAGCGAGTGGTTGCGCCTGGCCAAAGCTGCGGGCCTCGCCGTACGCGAGGACTTCCGCATTACTCCGTTCGTCGCCGTCCTGGTGCTGGAAAAACGCTCGTGAGCCTCGAGGTCCACCTCAGAATCGCGGGCGCTCTGCTGCTTCTGCTCGCCGCCGTACATCCTCTCCTGCCGAAGCAGCTCGGCTGGCGGGATGATCTCGCCAAGCTCACGCTGCTTAACCGCCAGATCTTCCTGGTACACGTGGGCTTCATCGTGCTGATCCTGGTCCTCTTCGGCGCTCTCGCTCTCTTCTTCGCCAGTGATCTCGTCGCTCCGTCGCGCCTCGCCACGGCCGTGCTCGCCGGGCTTACCCTGTTCTGGGGTCTCCGTCTGCTCGCCCAGCAATTCATCTACGACCGCAGCCTCTGGCGCGGCAACCGGCGCAACACTGTGCTCCACATTCTTGCGAGCCTGCTGTGGACCTATCTGACGGTTGTGTTCGGATGGGGTTGGTGGCGGCAGGTAGCGGGCGGATAAGCGGCGTCCGCGACCATAAGCGAACACGATTCAACAGGTCGGAAAACGCCTGCGGCTTCGGTCACCGATCGAGAGGCTTGACAATGCCTCCCGTTGCGAGTAGAGTTTTGGGTAGTCAAAACTTAACCTCCGGATAATGAAAATCTCCCTTCCGCGCTGCGCTCTCTTCCACCGGGCCGGTCTCGCCTCGCTGCGAGCGGGTCTCGCCGCCGCTCTCCTCGTCACGCTTCCCGTCGCCGCCCAGCAGGAGGAGCCGGCGCCGATCCAGGACAACTCGTTCCTGATCGAGGAGGCGTATAACCAGGAGCCGGGGGTTGTCCAGCACATCAACGCTTTCTCCCGCGGCGACGATTCCGGCGACTGGGGCTACACCTTCACTCAGGAGTGGCCGGTCCGCAGCCAGCGCCACCAGCTCAGCTATACGGTGCCCTGGCAGCGCCTCGAAGACTCGCCGGACGGCGGCTCGGGAGTGGGAGACGTGGCCGTCAACTATCGCCTCCAGCTCCTCGGCAGCGGCGAGACGCCGGTCGCCTTCTCCCCCCGCCTGAGCCTGCTGCTCCCCACAGGCGACGAGGAGGAAGGCCGCGGCGCGGGCGCCGCCGGTCTCCAGGTCAATCTGCCGTTGAGCGTTGTCCTGGCGGACCGCTTCGTCACCCACGTCAATCTCGGCGCCACCCACACTCCCAACGCCCGCAGCTCGGCCGGCGACGAGGCGGACGTCACGGCCTACAACTTCGGCCAGAGCTTCATCTGGCTGGCGCGCCCGAAGCTGAACCTCATGCTGGAGCTCGCCTACAACAGCGGCGAGGAGATCACGGGGCCGGGCGCGACGGAGGAGAGCGACAGCTTCTTTATCAGCCCCGGCCTGCGCTGGGCGTGGGACCTGCCGAGCGGCCTGCAGATCGTGCCCGGCGTCGCGGTTCCCCTGGGCGCCGGCCCCAGCTCAGGGGAGCGCCAGGTCTTCTTCTATCTCAGCTTCGAGCACCCGTTCCTTCGCACCGGCGGGTGATCCGGGGGTCAGCCGCTTAGGGAACGGTTCGGCCGCAGGAGCTGCGGCGGCGATGGCCTACCTCCGCGATTCGACCACGGCCGAGCGCAGCATCGAGAGGGCGGCGTAGAGGACGACGCAGACCACCAGCCATCGCATCGCGGTGAGCGGCAGCGACTTGACGATGAAGGCGGCGAGCAGCACGGCCGGCACACCGCCGAGCGCGAGGCCGAGCGTCGCGCGCAGGTCGTAGCGCTCGCTGCGGATGAACTTGACGCTCCCCACCGGCATGAGAAAGGCGCAGGAACCCATCATGATCGGGAACGCGGCCGTCGGAGTCAGCCCCAGCAGGCTGACGAGGATCATGCAGGGGCCGTAGAGGCCGACGCCGACCTCCATCAGCACTCCGAGGATGAAGTTGCCGGTGAAGCCCGCACCGAGCTTCCAGCCGGCTAGACCCAGAGTGTCACCGCCGGCAGGAGTCACCTCGAAGATCTTCAGCACGAAGAGCGTCGCCGCCGCCAGCAGGGCGAAGCCCATGCCGATCTGGATCTTGCGGCGCGAGGCCCTGGAGACGAATCCCGCCCCCAGCCACGAGCCCATGCACGCGGCGACGATCATCAGCACGAGAGTCGTCATTTCGACCTGGACGATGGCGATGAAGATGTAGGCCTGGGCGAGGGTGGCGAGCGTGTGGCCCACGTTCAGCGTGCCGGGGATCTTCTCGTCCGGGACAAGGCTGCGCAGCTTGAGGACGGCCGTCGTGGGCGCGAACGAGCCGATCCCCAACGTGTCGAAGAAGCTGGTGACGAAGCCGAGCGCCACCGAAAAGAAGGTGGGCGCCACCTTCTCGCCGCCAGCGGCGCGGCGGGCGCGGATCACGGCCTGCGCCAGAGCCACGACGTAGAGAACGCCGAAGACCGCCAGAGTGACGAAGAGCACGAGTTTCATGCCGGGATTTTACATCGGGCTTGCGTAAATTCCCGGATCGGCTCCGGCGGTGAGCCTCAGTATAGGCCGACCGGAGGCCATCGCGCGGTTCAAGGCGACCGGAGGGCAGCCGCCGGCCGGCAATGCCCTGCTGGGCCGCTGGACAGCCGCGGACTTCAGCGGCGGCTTCGTGCTGTTGGAGAGCGACGACGTCAAGCGCAACGGTGAAACCTCCCTCCCGCCTCCGGCATCTCAGGGGGCGAACCGACAACCCCGAAGGAGGGAGACTTCATGAACCGCAACCGTAACCTTTTCCGAGTCGTTCGTTTCGCCGTCGCTTCCCTGGCCCTCTTTGGCTTCGCGGCCGCTCAACCGGCCGCGGCGGACCCCAACTGCAAGCAGTTGCACGGCTGGGTAAGCATCGCGATCACGGGAGACCCGTCGTGCACGGCGCCCGGCGGCCTCTGCGCCATCGCGACGTTCCACGGAGCGCTGCGCGGCGAGGGTAACTTCGTGGCCACCAGTCTGACGCCGAACGTGGATACGCCGGTGACCGCCGTCGTGCTGGTGACCGGCGACAACCAGATCCACACCGCGGACGGCGATCTCTTCACCAAGGACGCCATCGTCTTCAACACCATCGGCCAGGGCGAGTTCGCCGAGGTGGACACCATCATCGGCGGCACGGGCGGCTTCGCCGGCGCGACCGGTCGCCTGCAGGCCCTCGGCAGCAATCTCGAAGGGTCCTACGTGGCCGAGCTCTGCCTGCCCTAGACCCGCCGCAGCATGGCTTCGAGAACCGGGGCGCCCCGTCGGGGCGCCCTTTCCTTTTCGCGCCTCTCCCGGCAGGCCGGTTTTCGATGCAGAATAGGGGCCGCCAGATCATCCTGGTACAAGCCAAGGTTCCACGAGTCGATCAGGACTTCACGGGAGAAACTATGACCGAGTACGTCGCGTCGCTGATGGCAGAAGTCAAAGCGAAGAACCCTGCCGAACCCGAGTTCCATCAGGCCGTCCAGGAGGTGACCGAGTCTCTGGCCCTCGTCCTCGACCGCCACCCCGAGTACCGGCACAACAAGGTTCTGGAGCGCATCCTCGAGCCGGAGCGGGTGATCATGTTTCGCGTCCCCTGGCAGGACGACCGCGGGGAGATTCACGTCAACCGCGGCTTCCGCATCGAGATGAACAGCGCCATCGGCCCCTACAAGGGAGGGCTGCGTTTCCACCCCTCGGTCAACCTCGGCATCCTCAAGTTCCTCGCCTTCGAACAGGTGTTCAAGAACTCGCTCACCACTCTGCCGATGGGCGGCGGCAAGGGCGGCTCGGATTTCGATCCCAAGGGCAAGAGCGATCAGGAGGTGATGCGCTTCTGCCAGAGCTTCATGAGCGAGCTCTTCCGGCACATCGGCTCCAACACCGACGTGCCGGCGGGCGACATCGGCGTCGGCGGACGGGAGATCGGCTTCCTCTTCGGCCAGTACAAGCGGCTGCGCAACGAGTTCACCGGCGTGCTCACCGGCAAGGGGCTCAACTGGGGCGGCTCGCTGATCCGTCCGGAGGCCACCGGCTACGGCTGCGTCTACTTCGCCCAGGAGATGCTCGCCACCCGCGGCGAGACCCTGGAAGGCAAGACCTGCCTGGTTTCCGGCAGCGGCAACGTGGCCCAGTACACGGTGGAGAAGTTGCTCGTCTTCGGCGCCAAGGCGGTCACCCTCTCGGACTCGGACGGCTACATCTACGACGAGCACGGCATCGACCGCGAGCGGCTGGACTTCGTCCTCGAGCTCAAGAACGTCAAGCGGGGACGGATCAAGGAGTACGCCGAAAAATTCAAGTCCGCGGTCTACACTCCTATCGACTCCAAGGCGGATCAGAATCCCCTGTGGGACCACAAGGCCGATTGCGCCTTCCCCAGCGCCACGCAGAACGAGATCAACGGCAAGGACGCCGCCAACCTGCTGCGGAACGGCGTCTACGTGGTGGGCGAAGGAGCGAACATGCCGACCACGATCGACGGCATCAACCAGTTCGTGGACGCCGGGATCCTCTACGGTCCCGGCAAGGCGGCCAACGCCGGCGGCGTCGCCACCTCGGGTCTGGAGATGGCGCAGAACAGCATGCGCTACGGCTGGACCCGCGACGAGGTGGACAACCGCCTGCACCTCATCATGAAGAGCATCCACCAGGCCTGCGTGGAGACGGCGGAGCGCTTCGGCACGCCCGGCAACTACGTCAACGGCGCCAACATCGCCGGCTTCCTCAAGGTGGCCGACGCGATGCTGGATCAGGGGTTGGTGTAGGCCGGCACCGGTCAGCCCGCGAAGCCCTCACTCCCCTACCCCTCTCTCCACAGGGAGAGAGGGGAACAAAATCAAGAAAAGAAACCTGTATCTGTCTTTCTCCCTCCTCTCCCCTCTGGGAGAGGAGGGCCGGGGTGGTGAAGGCTTCGCGGGCTCATGCTAGCCTTACTCCCAGGTCCTCCCATGCCGACCTCCTCCCTCGCCCCCCGCAGCACCCGCTTCCACGACTACCAGGACCTGATGCGCTACCGCATCATGCACGTCCTGCTGGTGGCTACTCCCTACGAGCGCTTCGTGCTGGAGGAGGCGGGCGAGCTCAGTGAACGGGTGCAAGGGGAGTTCCGCAATCTCGACGTCCACTACGCGCCGGGCCTGACCGGCGTTTCGACCGGCACCGAAGCGCTGGACCTGGTCCGCCGCGAAGAGAGCATCAGCCTCATCATCACCACGCCCCGCGTGGCGGACATGAGCCCGGAACGTCTGGCTCTCCAGGTGCAGACGATCCGCGACGTTCCCGTCGTGCTCCTCGCCTGGGACCCCGCCGAGCTCAACGGCTTCGGGCCTCGCCGCGGCTCGCCCATCGAGCGGGCGTTCCTCTGGCAGGGAGACGCCCGCATCCTGCAGGCCATCGTCAAATCGGTGGAGGACTGGCGCAACGTCGAGCACGACAGTCGCTCGGTGGGCGTGCAGGTCATCCTGCTGATCGAGGACAACGTCCGCCAGTACTCCTCGTTTCTGCCGTCGATGTACTCGGAGCTGCTGGAGCACTCGCAACGGGTGATCGCCGA
Source organism: Thermoanaerobaculia bacterium (assembly GCA_036002325.1). GTDB lineage: Bacteria > Acidobacteriota > Thermoanaerobaculia > Multivoradales > UBA5704 > DATARR01. The sequence goes on from DASYTJ010000037.1 coordinate 39,865, forward strand.
GGGGCTCAACCTCTCGCAGAAGATCCTGCGCATGCGGGCGCGGCCGAAGGTCCTCCTCTGCACCACCTTCGAGGAAGCGGTGCGCGCCTTCCAGACCTTCGCCGGCGATGTCCTGGGCATCATCTCGGACGTCGAGTTCCCCATGAAGCCCGGCGGTAATCCGACGGTCGAAGCGGGGCTCCGCTTCGCCGGGACCGTGCGCGAAACCTATCAGGACATCCCGATCGTCCTTCACTCCTCGAAGCCGGAGTACGCGAAGCTGGCGAAACAGGTGCGCGCCGAGTTCCTGCTCAAGGGCTCACCCCACCTGCTGGAGGATCTCCGCAGGGTGATGGTGCAGGACTTCTGCTTCGGACCCTTCTCCTTTCGCCGCGAGAACGACGAGGCCGTGGACCAGGCTGACGACTTGCGGGGCCTGGAGGAGAAGCTGCGGACGATCCCGGTCGACTCCCTGCTCTATCACGGCAGGCGGAACCACTTCTCCCGCTGGCTGAAGGCCCGCACCGAGTTCGCGCTCGCCCATGCCCTGCGGCCGCGCCAGTTGGAGGACTACGGCAACGAGCCGGAGAAGCTGCGGGCCGACCTGATCCAGGCCATCGCCGACTACCGTTTCGAGCGCGATCAGGCGGTGGTGGCGGACTTCGATCGCAGCCGCTTCGACCTCTCGAGCGATTTCTACCGCATCGGCGGCGGCTCGCTGGGAGGCAAGGCGCGGGGTCTGGCCTTCGTCCGCCGGCTGATCTCGACGCACGGCTTGCGCTGTCGCTTCCCCGGCGTCCGCATCTCCATTCCGACGACCGCGGTGATGGGCACGGACGTCTTCGACTTCTTCCTCGACGCCAACGACCTCCGCTCCTTCGCCATCGACTGCCGCGACGACGACGAGCTGTGGCACCGTTTCCGGGACACGCCGTTTCCCCCCGAGGCCGAGCAGGATCTGATGGCTTTCCTGGAGAAGGTCCGCCAGCCTCTCGCGGTGCGCTCCTCGAGCCTGCTGGAAGACTCGCTGCACCAGCCTTTCACCGGCGTCTACGACACGCTGATGGTGCGCAACAACGACTGGAGCCTCGCCGAGCGGGTGACGCAGGCGGAGCTGGCGATCAAGCGGGTGTGGGCCTCCGCCTTCTCGCAGCACACCAAAGCGTATTTCCAGGCCACGGCCTTCCGTCTCGAAGAGGAGAAGATGGCGGTGATGCTGCAGTGCATCGTCGGCGCTCCGCACGGCCCGCGGTTCTACCCCGACCTCTCCGGCGTGGCCCGTTCGCACAACTTCTATCCCTCCCCTCCCATGACCTCCGAGGACGGCATCGCCGCCGTAGCCCTGGGGCTCGGCCGCGCCATCGTCGAAGGCGGCATCTGCCTGCGCTTCTGCCCCCGCTATCCGCAGCACGTGCCGCAGCTCTCGTCCGTGGAGGAGGCGCTGGAGACCACGCAGCGGGAGTTCTGGGCGCTGCGCCTCGGCGGCGACGACGAGCCCACGATGCGGGAGGATTCCTTCACACTGGACGCGGCGGAAGCCGACGGCACCCTGGGACGGGTGGGATCGACCTACTCGGCGGAGAACGACGTGATCTACGACGGCCTCTCCCGCCGGGGACCGCGAGTGGTCACCTTCGCGCCCATCCTCAAGCAGGGCCTCTTTCCCCTGCCGGAGATCCTGCGGGTTCTGCTGGCGGCCGGCCAGGAAGGCGTGGGAGCGCCGGTGGAGATCGAGTTCGCGGTGAACCTCGACGTGCCGAGGGGCCAGCCTCGGGAGTTCGGTTTCCTGCAGGTGCGCCCCCTGGCGCTGGGGCGCGAGACGGAGGCCATCGAGCTGGGAGAGGTGGAGCCCGGCGCGGCGCTCTGCATGAGCCGGCGGGTCCTCGGCAACGGCCGCATCGAAGGGATCCGCGATCTCGTCGTGGTGGATTTCCTGCACTTCGAGCGGGCCCGCAGCCGCGAGGCCGCGATCGAGATCGGCCGTCTCAACGGCTGCCTCCTCGCCGCCGGCGCGCCCTACGTGCTGATCGGCGTCGGCCGGTGGGGCTCGCGCGATCCTTGGCTCGGCATCCCGGTGACCTGGGACCAGGTCGCGGGGGCGAAGGTCATCGTCGAAGCGGGTCTGCGGGACTTCAGGGTCGCTCCCTCGCAAGGCAGCCACTTCTTCCAGAACCTCACCTCCTTCAACGTCGGCTACTTCACCGTCAACTCCGAAGACGGCACCGGCCGCGTCGACTGGGACTGGCTGAACGACCAGCCGGCAGAGAGCGCCGCCGCGTATGTCCGGCATCTGCGCTTCGCCGAGCCCGTGCTGATCAAGATGAACGGCGTCAAGGGCGAGGGGGTGATTTTGAAGCCGGGATCAGCCTGACGTCCAGGTTTGTCGCTGAACAGGCCCTAACGCCGCTGCAGGCCCCTCACCTCCCCGGCCCTCCTCTCCCGCCTCACACCCACCCTTCCGGGAGAGGAGGGAGACTACAGAAGCAAGAATTGGGAACGAGGCGTCAGAGCTTGCGCCGCTCAAGATGACCACGGACCCGCTCTAGAAAAGAATCCAAATCCTGCAGCAGCTCCTCATTCGTAAAGCGTAGGATCTTAATTCCTAGCGCCGACAGATTGGCATCTCGGTTCTCGTCGTGAGCCTTCTGCCGTTCCTCTTCATGGACCCCGCCGTCCAGCTCCAAGATGAGCTTGCGCTCGTGACAGTAGAAGTCCGCAATATAGGGACCGATCGGCACCTGACGGCGGAATTTGAGGCCGAGAAATTTCCTGTCGCGCAGCCGTTCCCACAGCGCCTCTTCGGCAGTCGTGGATTCCTGTCGAAGCCGCTTCGCGCGAAGAAGAGCCCCCGGATACTCAAAGGACATAGCAGAATCTTAGAACGCGGTTAGGGCCGAAACAACTTCTTGCTTTTACAGTCTCCCTCCTCTCCCGGAAGGGCGGGCGTGAGGCGGGAGAGGAGGGCCGGGGAGGTGAGGGGCCCGCGGCGGCGCCAGGACTCGTGGTTCGGTACCCTTCCGCGTCAGATCACCCGGGATCTTCTGCTGCTATCCCCCCACGATCTTCCTAAGCAGCGCAATATTGTCCCGGTGGCCCGTCAGCCGCGCGGTGACCTTGCCGCGGATGGGAAAGCCCAGCAGGTAGAGGTCGCCCATGATGTCGAGGATCTTGTGGCGGGCGAACTCGTCGGGGAAGCGGAGCTCGGTATTGATGACCTCGTCCTCGCCGACCAGGATGAAGTTGTCGAGCCGGCCGCCGGAGCCCAGGCCCAGCTCGTTCATCATCTTGAGATCCTTCATGAAGCCGAAGGTGCGGGCCGGCGCGACCTCCCGCTTGTAGTCTTCCGCCGAGGTCAGCGTGAACTCATAGGACTGCTCGCCGACCGGCGGCGGGTAACGCAGGAGATAGGAGACGGAAAAGCCGTCCGCCGGCTCCACGGCGAGGACCTTCTCGCCGTTGCTCGTCACCTCGTAACAGCGGTCGACGACCACCTCCCGCTGCGGCTCGTCCTGCTCGGCCACGCCGACCTCTTCGAGGACCTTGCAGAACTCGAGGGCCGACCCGTCGAGGACGGGGATCTCGCCGTGCACCTTGATCAGCAGGTTGCCGACGCCGTACGCGTGGAGCGCCGAGAGAAGGTGCTCGACGGTGCGGATGCTCTCCCCCTCGTCCGCGAGCGTGGTGGCGTAGTCGGTGTCCGCCACGGCACGGACGTGAGCCGGGATCTCGATGCCTGTGGGCAGCGTCACGAAGTGGATGCCGCTGTTCTCGGGCAGCGGCTGCAAGACCATACCGGTGCGCTGGCCCGAGTGCAGCCCCAGGCCGTAGACCACGGTCGAGTGGCGGAGGGTCCGCTGGCGCCGGCCGGTCTCGGCGAGCAGCGGCAGGTCCGGCGGCGCCGCGAACCGGCGCTCGCCGTTGGTGCGCTCCGGCGCCCGGTCCGGCTTCACGGCCACGGCGCCGGCCTGGAACGTGCGCTTGTAGGCGAGGGCACCGGACGCGGCCTCCACCACCCGCCGGTAGGAGAGGGGCTTCTCCAGATAGTCGAACGCCCCCATCTTGATCGACTTCACGGCCGTCGACGTCGTGCCGTGTCCCGACATCATCACCACGGCGGCCGTGGGGTCCGACTCGCGCAGCGCCTGCAGCGTCTCCAGGCCATCGCGGTCGGCCAGCCAGATGTCCAGGAACACCACCGCGGGACGCTTCTCCGCGTACAGCGCCAACGCCTCCTCACCGCTCGAGGTGGTGACCGTGGCATAGCCTTCGTCCGAGAGGATGCCTCCCACCGTGGAGAGGATTCCCGGCTCGTCGTCAACGATCAAAATCAAGTCGGACATGAAACTCCTTAATGGTCGGCACGTAAGGATAGCAGGAGTTCAGACCATGACCTGCGAATCCCTGCCGGCGCCCTCACCACCCCTGGACACCAGGGCAGTGGATATCGTATAATCCCATAATCGAGGTATTCCGGAGGAGGGCCCCAACAGGGCGGGCGCGCAGTCGCGCCGGCGAAGGGAGACCTTTATGACCGAACGGAAGAATCTGCTGCTCTGCCTCAATTTCGCGCAGAAAGTGATCAATGAGCGAGACCTGTCGTTGGTCCCGAAGTTCATCGCCGCCGAGTCCGTCCAGCATGAGTTCGGGGACGTCCCTCGCGAGCTTCAGGGCGGGCCCCGGGCCATGACGATGTTCCTCTCCCTCTACATGCGAGCCTTCCCGGACCTGCGGGTGACCTTCGAGGACGCCCTTGTCGATCGCGACCGGGTGGTGACCCGCTGGCATCTCGAGGGCACCCAGACCGGACCGCTCATGGGCATCGCGGCGTCCGGCCGCCGGGTCCACGTCGAAGGGATCCGCATCGACCGCATCGAGAACGAGCAGATCGCCGAGAGCTGGATGCAGCTCGACATGCTCGGCCTGCTGGAGCAGATCGGAGCCCTGCCCGAGCTGCGCCGCAACCTCGCGCCGCAGGTGACGGTCGAGCCCTCGCGCCGGCGATGCAGGAATCACGGTACGTGGCCTGAGGGCTGGCCTGCCGTAAACCCTTCGAAGCC
>DASYTJ010000038.1:0-78388 GCA_036002325.1 Thermoanaerobaculia bacterium
CATCCCGACCTGGCCAAGGCCCAGGTCTCGCTCGCCCGGTGCCTGCTCGGGCAGGGCCGCGAGGACGAAGCGGTGGTCCTGCTGCGGGCGGCGCGCCCCGCGTTGATCGCCGCGTACGGGGCGAACCACGAGGCGGTCCTCTTGCTGGCCGAGATCGAGAGCCGGCGACATCGGCCGGCGCTGCCGGGCTCCAGCGTCGCCAGATAAGGGTCAGGTCGCTCCGGTAGGCCTTCCGCCGCCTCCAGCGCACCACGCGCCGCCTCGGGTGCGCCGTGCACCGCCTCGGGTGCGCCGTGCACCGCGTCGGGTGCGGGGTGCGCCGCCCCGGGTGCGGGGTGCGCCGCCCCGGGTGCGTGGTGCACCGCCTCGGGTGTGTCATGCACCACCGCAGGTGCGCCATGCACCGGAGCCGGCGCGACACGCACCCGCAGGGGTGCATCATGCACCCGCGCCGCTGAGAGGTGTAACCGGTCCGGCGAGCCGTCTGCCGGAGGCGGTGGAAGACTTTCTCACAAGAGCGGCGAAGGACCCTTGTATTGGATCGCTTCCGCCAGATGCGCGGCGCGGATCGACTCCGCGCCTTGCAGGTCGGCGATGGTGCGGGCCACCTTGAGGACGCACGTCACGGCGCGGGCGGTGAGGCCGAGGACCTCAAACGCCCGATCCAGGAGGGCGCGAGCCTTGGTGTCCAGGCGGCAGTGAAGGCGCACGGCGACCGTGTCGAGAGCCGCATTGTGCTTGCCGCAGCGCTCGTGCTGGACGGCCCACGCCGCCGCGATCCGGCGGGCCACCATCTCGGAAGACTCTCCAGCGCTCGATCGCAGTTCCTTGAGGCTGAGCCGCGGAACCGGAACGATCAGGCCCATGCGGTCGAGCAGCGCGCCCGATGCCGGGCTCAGATACCGCGCGACCTGCTTGTCTGAGCACGAACAAGACTCACGTCCGTCGCCGCGCCAGCCGCAAGGGCAGGGATTCATGGCGCCGACCAGAATGAACCGCGCCGGGAAGGTCCGGGCCCGGCCCAGGCCGTTCAACGAAACCTGCCCCCGGTCCATGGGGCCGCGCAACCCGTCGAGCGCCTCTCGCCGAAAGAGCGGCAGCTCGTCGAGGAAGAGCACGCCGCGATGAGCAAGGCTCACCTCGCCGGGCGTGGGGCCGCGTCCGCCGCCGAGCAAGGCCGTTGCCGTCGTGCGCGGAGGCGGCGTCCGGAATGGCCGGCGGGAGTCCGGCGGCGGGCTGTCATGGCGGCGGGCATAGATCTCGCCCACCTCGGCGGCCTCATCCGCGGCCAGCGGCGGCAGCAAACCTGGAACCCGCTTCCCGAGAGACGTCTTGCCCGAGCCGGGCGGGCCGACCATCAGCAGATGATGCCCCCCGGCCAGGGCGACCTCCAACGCCCGTTTGGCGATCTCCTGGCCCCGCACTTCCGACAAGTCCGGATCCCCATGGCTCAGGGCTCAGTGCTCCTCGGAGAATCTCTCGTCGGATACCTTCATCTGAGGGTCAGCCCGCAGGTAGGTCGTCAGCTCCTCGAGCTGCCGGAGAACGTCGGGGACGTCCTGGTCGAGCAGATGTTCCAAAGTTCCCAAGACATTGGCGCGAGGGGAGGCCATCACCTCGTTTTCGGCGGAGGAGACCCGTCTCCGCAGCGGCGGCATGATCTCCCGGGCGCTCCGTTCGAAGGCCCCCAGCCGCCGTTTCAACTGCAGTGCCTCGCGCAGCAGATCCTCGCTTTCGCTGGATAGGCTCTTTTGCGGCATGCCTTTCCTCCTCTCAGCTTTTCATCGGAGAACCCGCGATGTGCGGAGATCCCGGATGGCCGGCTCGATCAGGTCGGTCAACAGGTGCTGGACGACGGAACGGAGCTCCGTACGGGCGTCCATCTCCTCGACTTCAACAAGGTCGACGGTCTCCAGGGCTCCGGCGGGCAAAATCGCCTCCACGCCCAGCAGCCGGAACCGGATCGCCTCCAGGTCCCGGCCGATCTCGCCGAGATGCTTCCGCGCGGCCGCCTCGGCCTCCTTCAGGTCTGTACCTTGTCGTGGCGGTATCCTCCCTTCAGAATGCATGAATAGCCCTCCGGCTCGGCTCGTCGGGGCGCGAAAAGTTACGGCCCGCGAGAACTCGGCGACGGCTCAATATGTACTGCTAACTGCGGGAACTGTCAAGAATCTAGGCGGAACTTGCAGGGCGGACTGGAGATCGGTTAGACTTGCGAAGCGATGGAGAAGCCTACGGCCCACCTGATCCAGTTCCTGAAGTCGTCGGTCGCCGCGCTCGGCTTCACACAGACGCAGCTCGAGGAACGGATGGGGCAGTCGAAGGGCTACGTCTCGCGCCTGTTCAACGGCCAGATCGATCTCAAGGTGGATCACGTGGCGGAGATCGCCAGAGCTCTCCGGGTGGATCCCTTCGAGCTCTTCCGGCTGGCTTTCCACGAGTCCCCCGGCGAGCCCTCCTTGGAGACTCGGCGCCTGCAACAGATGGTCGGCCTCATGGCTCCGGAGTCGCCGCCCGAGACGCTCTCGGAGCTCGAGAAAGACATCGAGCGAATCGTGCAGCGCGTGCTCGACAGACGGCAGGGCTCGTGAGCCGTTCGCGAGCCGAGGGAGGGCCTACTTAGGCTTCTGCCCTCTAGAAGTACCCTGCCCCCGCAGCGCCGGGCCTCACATTTCGATGGGTTCGCGATCCCATGACGGGCGCCCCGAAGGGGCCCAGGCATAAAGCCTGGGCGCTTCAGCGCCAGGAGTGGGGATTCACGAAGATAGGCCGAGTCCTGAAGGGACGTAGGCGGCCGGTTCCGTTGGCTGCCTGCGCCCTATGGGGACTTCGGGGGAAGAACGGATATCGCCTACCTGGCGCTGAAGCGCCGTTCCCCTCGCAGTGGGCTTTCTGCCACATCTACCGCACCAACTCTCCGACGGGAAGACTCAACTGAGTTCGGTTCTCGCCACGGCGTAAGTCAATAGAGAGTGACGACTCGCTTTGGAGAAGCGACAGCCAGGCGTTGTAGCTCAACTCGGAAACAGACCGTCCGTTGACTGCCAGCAAGACATCTCCAACTTGGACGCCTGCTGAAGCCGCCGAAGTTCCAGGGATCACATCAACCACCTCCCAGCCGCCCGCTTTTCGGATGAAGCCGAGCCCCACCGTGCGAGGACTCGGGACCACAATCGCTGACTCTCCCATATGTTCAAACCGGACGGTGCGAGCTGCTGGATCGAAGCCCACAGCGAAGTCCTTCAGGATGCCCGCACCGATCTTCGTGGTCGATCCTTCCTCAACGGCAGCGGGGGTATCGAAGATGTAACGACCGAGGTGGACGCTCCCTGCAAGCCTGCCCATTTCTCGCCGCTTTCGGCCAGTAAGCGAGGCAGCCAGCGGTCCTTCCGCTGGCCCCTTTTTGAACGCGAAGCCCTTGTTCTTCGGTACGGAAAGCGCGTCGCTTTGGCCCGAGTCCACAACCGCTGGAACCGAAGCATCCCCGATCTGAATCACCACCTGCGGCGTGCCGCCGGGCTCTAGCGAGTAGGAGAGGATGTCTTCTCCGTTGGCCGCGGGCAGTTTTCCCTGCCGCAGCACCACGCGCCCATTGGGGAAGTCGAGAGTGAAGAGCACACCAGCAAAGAGAGAGAAGCCCAACAGGCCATCGATGCGTTCCCCGGTTGCCGCATGAAGGTCGGCCAAGTCGACGCTAAGTGCCCGGAATTTCTTGAATTCGGCGCCGCCAAGCGTGAGGCTGCCGATGGACACCTCACGCCCGATTTGTCGGTCGCCGCCTTTCTCCTTCGAGTAAACGGCCGCCCCCTTCCCCTTTCCGGAACCTCCCGCAACTTCGGGAGACACAAAGACTGCTCCCGCTCCAGTATCCAGGATGAAAGAGAAAGGGCCGCGTCCGTCCACCCCCGCCTCCACCACGAGCAAATCACCGAGCCGCCGGGCCGGTAACACCACCTCTCCCTCGATCTTGGTCTCGGCCGGCTTGAAGGGGGCGAGGGCGTCCTTGGCAGCGGCTTGGCTCTCCAGGGAGCCCCCGACGACGGAAACGAGTAAGAGAAGTAGAGCTCTGAGCACCTTCATTACTTCCTCCGCTGTTACTTACTGGCGAAAAGTGCCGCCCAGGCGAAGTATGCACCGGCGGCACTCCCGCCAGTCAAGTGCAACTACATCTCGATCGGTCCGCCGTCGCGCCAATGAGGCAGCTCTGCGCTGATGCTGCCGATGTAGTCTTTGTCCGTGCCGTCATCGCCCTGCACGTCGACCACAGCCGAGGGATCGCCCCCGGACGAGACGTCGGCAAGAGTCACGTTGGTATCGAACTCGGCACTCACCGCAGAAGCCCGGTACTGATTGATGAACGCTTGGAGAGCCGCGAGATCAGAAGGTACGAAGGCGTAGACTCGGTGCCCTGGCGTGTAGGGGATGAAGAGAGGTTCCCGGGAGGTGTTACGGACAAGCAATCCGCTGTGGCTGACGGTCGCGCCACTTGTCAGCGTCACCGTCAGGATATAGCTCGCTGCGCCGCCCTTGTATTCCAGCTCGGTAGGATGAGCCTCACGGGTGATCGTGAATTGGCCGGCATTGTAGGCCGGCGCGGTAGTCGAGAAGCTGATGATGACACCGCCGCTCACACAGACGTTACCCGGGGTCGTACAATTCTCTACATAGACTCTCCGCCTACAAGCTGCCGCTAAAGTCAAGACGAGAACAGAAAGCACCACCAGCACTACACGCCTGTTTCGCATGATACCTCCTTGTTAGTGTCGCACCTTAATAGGCGCGAATTCACCGCAGGGCGCACATTAACGCACTTTGGTCCAACTGTAAATGCTAAGATTGCCTTGAAACCGGAGGCCCAGGTGCGCTCAGACCAGCCAACCCATCAGCAACTCTCAGAGCAGGAGCAGGCCCGTATCGTCGACCTCGCACGCCAGGCCACGCGAGCCTATTTCCTCGGCAAATCCGACGCGCTCGAAGAGGCGATGCTCGCCCTTAACGCGGCGTTTCTGGAGATTGATGGGATTGACTACGAGAAGCTCGCGACGGCAGAGCGTTAGCTCGCTCTCCGACTCACCGCAGCGCGCCGGCGGCTTACAGGCTCATACGGTGGGAAGGAAGGTACGATCTCGGCAAGCCTTGCGGCATGAGCACGGTCCGTCCGGCCGCTGCCTCGGCCGGTCGTCCACAGCTCGATAGCTCTGGCAAAGGCTTGCTCGGCGGCCCCCGAGTCGCCATGACGGCGGAGGGCATGGCCTACGTGTCCCCAGGCGTACCCTTCCAAGCGCCGGCGGAAATCTTCCTGGAGATTTGCCTTCTGCATGACCAGCAACGCCAGCTTCGCCAATTCCACCGCTTCGGTCGGATCCTCCGTCTCCAGACTTTGGGTGCACAGCAGTTCGCCGAGACCCCAGTTGTGAAGCTCGCGATCACTCGAGATCCGCGCGATCCTCTCTTCCGCCGACAGCGGCTCCAGGACCTCCCGCCACTTCTTCGGCCAGCTATCGCGAATCTGCACCAGCATGTCATCCGTCACCCTCAGCGACCATTCGAGCCGGGCATGAGGGACCTTCATGGCGATGGCGGCCTTCACCAGAAGCTTCCGGCTGAGGGGCTCTCTTCCCAATTCCATGTACTGATAGGTGAAGATCGATACACCTAGGGCTTTGGCGATGTCCCTCGACTTCGCCGCCTCGATCATGCGCAGCATGACGAGCGTCATCCGGCGGGTCTCCGGATCGTCCCAGGCCTCCGTTGCGCTCCTCAGGAAGTTCCGATCCTCCGGTGGGAGCCACGCGTCGGTGATCACGACCTAATCCTCCCACGCCCGCGCCTCGAAGCGCAGTTTGGGTTCGGAGGTGGCGCGCCGCAGGAAGTCCGCCACCTCCAGCACCTTCGCCAGCGTGGCGGCCTGGATGCGGAAGGAATCCCGCAGGAGAATGACCGCCTGCAGGGCCTCCCGCTGGATACCGAGGGACACGAAGACCCTCTTCGCCACAGTCACCGTCCGCTCCGCCTCCCGCGCCTTGCCCTGCGCCAGGAGAGAGGCCGCGAGGTCGAGCCGCTCGATACCGGCGAGGAAGGGAAGGGCGATTTCGTCCAGATCCTTGACCACTTCACGGAAGACGCCTTCCGCACGCCCGTAGTTGCCCTCACCGAAGGCGATACGGCCCTCAAGAATCCGGAACTTGATCTCGTTGACGCGCCCTCCGGAACCCAGCAGATGGCGGGAGTGGACGAGCCGGAGCTTCTTCGCTTCCGCGATGCGGCCGCTGTCAATTAGGAAAAGGACAAGGTTGTGGCTGGCGGCATAAGCCGAGGCTGGATCGCGCTCCGCGTCGATCAACTCCAGGCTCTGTTTCAGGCACTCGACGGCGAGATCGAAGCAGCCGGAATAGCCGGTGTAGAGGCCCAGCGTCACGAGCGTGCGGCCGACCAGATGATCGTCGCCACGTTCTTTGTAGAAGTCGTGAATCTGTTGGAGCTTCTGCGTGGCGAGGCCGAAGCGCCGGAGGTCGCCGAACAGGGCGGCCTCGAAGCCCAGCAGACGCATCTCCAGCAGGCGGTCGCCGGTGCCCTGCTCGAAGAGGCGCCGGGCATCCTCCAGGAAGCGACGCGCGTCACTGAACTTGTTGGCCACGCGGCAGGCGTTACCGAGGTCGGCGTGGGCTCGGGCCTGGAGGTCACATCTCACCAGCTGACCGTAGAAGGCCTCGTCCAACTGGAGGGAAGCCAGCACTCCATGATCGGCGAGCTGGACCATCCGCTGCGGGTCCTCGAAGCGGAGCTGCCAGCTCCGGTCGAGCAAGGCCCACATGCGCGCAAGAGGCTCCATGGCGCGAGGGAGCTTGCGGCCGGCCGCGAGGAGCTTCAGGCCCTGGTCCGCCGCCTCCCGCTGCTCCCGCAGGTGGCGGGCGAGCGCCAGCGGTTTCGCGGCCGCCCGCTCGATGACGGCCTCGTATGCGGCCTCCTCCTCCGGGGCGGGGCGCCGCCGCGCCGGCGGCAGGCCCAGCATCCTGGTGAGCGCCGGCGGCAGCGAGGCGAGGCACGCCGGGCACCGGGCGAACAGGAGGTGGCGCACGACCTCTTTCTCCCGGCTCGGCGGCAGGCGTTCGCAGCCGAGAGCCGACAGCTCCTCACCGCTTGGGTGCTCCGATCCTCGGGTCTTCACTGGGGAGACAATTATCACATACGCGGAAGCGAAGGACCAGAGATTCCGAAGGCCCAACTCCGGACGGAGCGCCGGCCCCGAGCAAATGGCAGCCGAAGCCAGCGCTCCGAACAGAGTCCTTGGGACGCCTATCCTTTAGGGTCCGTCGCGCTCGTCGTGCTCGAAGGGGGCGGCTGAGGCGTTGAGGTGAAGCCGGCGCAGGAGCCGTCGGGATTGACGCCCGCACCACATTTCTCCATAACGGGCGCGGGTCCTGGCGCCGAATCGCTTCCCTGCCAGAGCTGAGCGATCCACCCCAGGGTTCTTTCGAGCCAGCCTGGGCCGGGAGCCAGGTCCCTCCAGGCGGCGGCGTGAACGGGTGCGGCGAGCGCGAGGACGGCCGCGAGGGCCAGGACGGCGGCGGCGCGCCGAATTCGTTGCAGGTTCATCTTCTCCTCTCCTTCTGGCCGTGAGCCGGCCGGGAGCCGCCATGGCGCCGCCGCCCGCGGCCTTGACAACGTAGTGTGATCCACCCCCTCCAGTGCGCCTATCTTTGAGGGTCTGTCGTGCTCGTCGAGCTCGATGGCGGCGGCTAGGGCGGTGAAGTGGCGCCAGTGCAGTATCCATCGGGAACGATGGCCGCGCCGCATTTCTCCGTGCCGGGAGCCGGCCCCGGCGCCTCCTCGTTGCCCAGCCATAGCTGAGCGATCCATTCCAGAGCTCTTTCGAGCCAGCCAGGGCCAGGAGCCAGGTCCCTCCAGCCGGCGGCGTGAACGGGTGCGGCGAGCGCGAGGACGGCCGCGAAGGCCAGGACGGCGCCAACGCGCCGGGTACGGTGCAGGATCATCTCTCCTCTCCTTCTGGCCGTGAGCCGGCCGTGAGCCGCCATGGCGCCGCCGCCCGCGGCCGCATCAGCCTAGTGTGACCAACGCCCTCCAGTGTGGCACGGGTGGAAGAAATTCGTACGCCCGGCGTCCGAATCTCGTGCGCTGAGGTCTACTTCGCGGCCTGGGCCTGAATATCGGGAACCCGCGACTCGCAGGGCCGTTCGTCTCCGAAAAGCGACCTTTCAACCCTACCTCAAGGTTCATGGCCCCTGGGTGGCGGCGTTTGCTGGACGCCTCTCGCGGCCCCGCCGTACACTGGCCATTGATGAGGAATTGGTAGAAACTATAGGCTGGAATAGCATCCAATCCCTTTGCTGTTGAGGAAACCGTCATGACGGATCAGGGCCAACGCGGATTGCTTGAAGAGGTCGGCCGGCGGATCGTCCGCCTTCGCGAGAAGAGGGGCTGGACGCGAGCCGACCTGGCCCGGCGCCTGGGAGTGCCGCGGGGACGGCTCGCCCACTGGGAGCGCGGGGAAAACACGCCGCCGCTCGAGGTTTTGGCCGCGCTACGGCGGGAGCTGGGGGTCTCGCTCGACGAGCTGGTGACCGGCGAGCCGCCGGCCGGCGGGCCGGCTCCGGCAAATCCGGCGGCTCCGGCAGCCCCGGCGGACGGTCTCTGCGGCAATCGGAAGGACGAGGCGCTGCGGCACCTCTGCGCGCTGATGCGGCTGGTGCAGGGCGGCGGGAACGCTCAAGGAGGCAAACGGTGAAGGACACGGTCGATCACGGTGAGAGGCTGAACCGGTTTCTGGAGGAGCTGCCGCGGGAGTGGGCGCCGGAGCTGCTGCACCTGCTGGACTGCCCCATCTGCCGGGGTGCCGCCCGGGAGAGGCTGGAGAACGAGCCCGGCGCCAGCTCCACCGAGCTGAGCGGCGAATACCTGCGGATCCTCGCCGGGCTGGAGAAACGGGTCCCCGCCCTGGTGCGGCAAATGGAAGAGCAGAGCGCCGAGGCCCGGCGCCTGATGGACCGGCTGCTGGCGAGCTCCCCGGAGCGGCAGACGGCGCTCGCCCGTAAATCCGAATTCGGCAGCTTGCAGCTTGCGGAGCTGCTGCTTCAGGAAAGCGCAAGCGCGCAGCCGGAAGATGCCGCGCGCGGCGAAGGCCTTGCCCGGCTGGCCCTGGTCATCGCCGAGCAACCCCGCCGCAAAAAGCACGTGGAGCGGGTCGGCGAGATCAAGGCCCGCGCCCTGGCGCTGCTGGGGAACGCGCGCCGGTTGCAGAAAGACCTTCTCCAAGCGGACGAGCGGTTCCGGCAGGCGGCATTTCACCTCACCGGCCCGATGGACGGCAGCGAGCGCGCCTTGTATTGCCAGATGCTCGCGGCGCTGCGGAGGGACCAGCACCGCGAGGACGAAGCGGCGGGTCTGCTGTGGCGGGCTGCGAGGATCTACGGCGACGTCGGGGACATCCTCGAAGAGGGAGCGTGCCTGGCCGAGTTGGGATTTCTCCTGCTGGCCGCCGGTCAGCTCCACGAGGCGGTGCCGCCGCTGGCGCGGGCGTGCCCGATGCTCGATTTCCACCGCGACGCCGCGCTGGGCCTGCGCGCCCGGCTGGCGCTGGCCGTCTGTTACGCGGGCACCGGTCACGGAAAGAAGGCGCGAGCCCTGGTGACGGCCACGCGTGCGCTCTACGGCCACATGCCCGGCTCGCAGGCGATGGCCGAGGCGGCATGGATGGAAGGCAAGGTGGCGCTGCTGACCGGCAAGAAGGAGGAAGCCGCCGCCCTGCTGGAGACGGCGAGGAAGGCGTTCCTGAACGCGGGGAATCTCTTCGACGCCGCTCTCGCTTCGCTGGATCTCATCCTGGCTCTGCCCGAGGAACGGCGCCCGGCCGCGGTCCATCCGCTGCTTCACGAGATCTCTCAGCAGTTTTCGCCCGAGATGAATCTGTTCGAGGTCGTGAAAGCTCTGACCGCTGTGGAGATGGCGGTTGCCGGCCGCGTGCGGGCTCCGCTGGAGGACGTGGTGGCCGTGGCGGCCGAGAGGCTGCGCCGGGTACGCCGCTATCCGCAACTGGTTTCCTCTCGGGGAGCCATGGAGGCTCCCTGTGTCCAAAGGAGAAGTGAATGAACAAGCACACCGCAGTCGAAGAGCTGTCGAAGCAGGACCACCCGGCCGCCGACGCCGGCAAGAGTGAGTCGGTGGGCTCTACCCTGCCGAACCCGCGAAGCGAGGCCGAAGAGGACCTCAAGGCCGAGCGGGTCCAGGAGGAGGAGCTGAAGGCGGAGCGGGTCCAGGAAGAGGAAGCCTAACGAGGGGCCTCTCGCCCCGGAAAGGAGAGAAGAAGAGACATGCCTGAGATCACCGCGTTTTCCAAGTTTTTCCGCGATGTGGACGCCCTCATCGGGGCCTGCAACGAGAACGGCGGCCTCCTCCCCGGCCATGAGTCCCTGATGGCGGAGGTGGAGGCACGCTTCACCCAGGCCAAAGAGGCGAAGGTCACCCAGGAGAGCCTCGAGGGCAACCGCCTGGCCGCCACCGCCGATGTCCTGGAGAAGGTCGACGCGGCGAAGGAAGCGGCACGGAAGCTCCGCAGCTTCATCGTTTCCGTCCTGGGTCCGCGGAGCCCCTACCTCCCGCTGTTCGGGATCGCTCCCAAGCCGACGCGCAACCTCAATCGCAGCCGCCGGCGGAAGCCCCAGCCGGAGGAGCCGGAGAATCCGCCGGCGCCCGAGGTCGAAGCCGCTGAACCCGCGGCACCGGCCAAGCCGGAGTGAGCCGCGAAAGGAGGAACGCACGATGAGTCAAAGCAGTTCGTTCGCGCAACGCATGAAGAGGTTCCGGAAGCTGCTCCAGGCGGCGAAGGCGCATGAGTTGGAGATACCCCAACTCGGCCCCTTCACGGCCGCCCTGGAGGAGGCGATCGAGGACCTCACCCTTCTCAAGGTCCGGCAGATGAAGCTGCAGGGCGAAAGCCGGCAGACCACCGAGGCGGTCAAGGCGGCGCTCTCCTGGGGCTCCGAGCTGGAGATGAAGCTGAAGAGCTTCGTCAGGGCCGTCTTCGGCCGGAGAGACGACCGGCTGGCCGAGTTCGGCGTCAAGGCCCTCGGCCGGCCCCGCGGGTCTCGGAAGGAGAAGAAAGGAGGCTCCCCCGGCTATACCCACTGAGGACGCTAGACCGCAGTAAGTGACCGCCGGGGGCGTGTGTGTAGCACGCCCCCGGCCTTTCCCAGGAGAGCCCGGAGAGCCAGTATACACAACTCTCGCGAATTTACCTAGATCGGTAACACAGCGGCGGCCCGCCAAACTTACCCGACCCGCAGGATCGCCTTGATGTTGCCGGCCGACACGGTGCCGCCGGCGCACTGGCCCGTGCTGGTGGCGATCCCGATCGTCCGCCAGCCGCCCGGCGTGGGTTGGTCCGCGCAGACCACCATCGCCGATCCGGGCGCCTTGTTGGTGAAGATCTCGATCACCCAGGCATCGCCGCCGCAGGTGGCCGGGCTCGAGATGACGTCGACCTTGATCCAGCCGGCGGGGATGGGATCCGGAGGGCAGATGACCTGGCGGGACGAGATCTGCGCGGGCGCCCGCGCTACCCCGGCGAACAGGACGAGGAGAGCCGTCAGTGCGAATCGTAGGAGGTTGCGTCTCATCGGAACATCCTTCCAACCTCGGATGTTGCAAATGTGCGGCCAACGCCCCGAGGTGAGGTCGATTGACTCCCCCGTGGACCGCTCCCTATACTTCACCGGCCCGGAAAGTCATTGCCTTGAGTGAAATCCGCGAAACCAGGGGGGCCGCGAACGGCGCCGGAAGGCGGTTCGGCATCGTCGCGTCGCGCTACAACTGGGCGGTCGGCGAGCGGCTGGTGGCGGGCGCCGTGGACTGCCTGCGGCGGCACGGCGTCGAGCCGGAGAACATCCGCCTGGTGTCGGTGCCCGGCGCCTGGGAGATTCCGCAGGCGCTGCAGGAGGTGGCCGCCGGCGGCGGTCAGCAGGGGCTGGTGGCGATCGGCGTCGTCATCCGGGGTGAGACGCCGCATTTCGATTACATCTGCGCTGAGGCGAGCCGCGGCATCGCGGCCGTCGCCGAACGTTACCGGGTGCCGGTGGGCTTCGGCCTGCTGACCTGCGACACCGCGGAACAGGCCCAGGAGCGCGCCGGCGGCAAGGCAGGCAACAAGGGGTGGGAGGCAGCACTGGCGGCGCTCGAGATGGCCGATCTCTTCGCGAGACTTCGGGGGTCCAACCTGTAGAGGCGGCCCTGCGTGGCCGCCCTCCCCCCAGGGCGCCCACATAGGGACGCCCCTACAGAGAGACCTAGCGATAGGCTGCAACCCCGGCTATGATTGCGCCGCGAAAGCGGCCGTTCCCGATTGCGGGAGCGGCCCTTGTTGTCGATGAAGTCTTCGAGTGGAGTCTTTGAGGCGAGGTCCATGACGGCGGGAAAGCGGCGCACGGCACGGGAGATGGCGGTCCAGATGCTGTACCAGAGCGACCTCGGCGGCAGCCCCCTGCCGCACATCTTCAGCACGTTCGATCTGTCGGAGTACGTGGCGAAGGAAGCGCCCGCCGAACGCAGGAAGGGCCGGCCTACGACGGAAGAGCGCGAGGAGGCGGCGAAGCGCCGGCGGCGAGTCGAGGAAGCGTTCGAGTATGCCCAGGCCCTGGTCCGCGGCACGCTCGAAGACCGCGAGAAGATCGACGAGCTGATCCGCAGCCAGGCCGACAACTGGCGGTTGGAGCGCATGCCGGCGGTGGACCGCAACATCTTACGCCTCGCCATCTACGAGATGCTCCACGAGCAGGACACGCCGAAGCTCGTGGTGCTGGACGAGGCCATCGAGCTGGCGAAGAAGTTCGGCTCCGAACAGTCAGGGCGGTTCGTCAACGGCCTGCTGGACGGCTTGTTGAAACAGCACACCTTCCCGGGCAGCCTGACCTGACCGGTATCCGCTGCGGCCCCGCGGCAAGAGAGCAAGAGGGATGAGCACTGCATACGACCACAAGGCGGTCGAAACCAAGTGGCAGGACCGCTGGGAAAAACAGCGGGCGGCCGAGGTCGACCTGCGGCATACCCGCGGCAAGTACTACATGCTGATGATGTTTCCCTACCCGTCGGGAGACCGTCTCCACGTCGGCCACGGGCGCAACTACATCCTGGGGGACGCGCTCTACCGTTTCCTGCGCATGAACGGCAAGCGGGCGCTCAACCCTATGGGATGGGACGCCTTCGGCCTGCCCGCCGAGAACGCCGCCATCCAGCGCGGTGTGCATCCGCGGGACTGGACGCTGGGCAACATCAAGGTGATGAAGGAGCAGTTCAAGCGCTGGGGGATCCTCTACGACTGGTCGAAGGAGATCGCCTCCTGCTTTCCGGAGTACTACCGCTGGAACCAATGGCTGTTCCTGCGCATGCTGGAAAAAGGCCTCGCCTACAAGAAGATGGCGCCGGTCAACTGGTGCCCGAGCTGCCGCACCGTGCTCGCCAACGAGCAGGTGGTGGAGGGCGCCTGCGAGCGCTGCGGCACGCCGGTGGTGCAGCGCGATCTGGAGCAGTGGTTCCTCCGCATCACCGACTATGCCGAGCGCCTGCTGGCCGGGCTCGACCAGCTCGAAGGCTGGCCGGAGAAGGTCAAGGTGATGCAGCGCAACTGGGTCGGCCGCTCGGAAGGGGCGGAGATCCGGTTCGAGATCCCCGCCCTGAAGGAATCGCTGACGGTGTTCACCACCCGGCCCGACACAGTGCATGGCGCCACCTTCATGGTGCTGGCCCCCGAGCACCCGCTCACTTCGCGGCTGATCGCGAGCCATCCGCGAAGGGCGGAGATCGAGGCCTGGATCGAGAAGGTGCGTAACACGCCGCGCATCCAGCGCTCGGCCGAGGAGACGCCCAAGGAGGGGCGCGACACCGGCGCGGTGGCTCTCAACCCGGCGACCGGGGGCGAGATCCCCATCTGGCTTGCCAACTATGTGCTCCCCGAGTACGGCACGGGCGCCGTGATGGCCGTGCCGGCCCACGACGTGCGCGATCTTGCCTTCGCACGCCAGGAGAGGCTGCCCGTGCGGCTCGTGTATCACTTGGAAGACCACGATGTCGATCCCACCACGATGACGGAGGCGATCCTGCACGAGGGTGTCATCCGCAACGCGCCGCCCTTCGATGGTCTGAGGGACGCTCCGGAGACCATCCAGCGGGTCATCGGGTGGCTGGAGGAGAAGGGCTGGGGCCAGGGGAAGGTCACCTACCGCCTCCGCGACTGGTTGATCTCGCGCCAGCGCTACTGGGGAACGCCGATCCCCGTCCTCTACTGCGAGACCTGCGGCATGGTGCCGGTGCCGGACGGCCAGCTCCCCGTCGAGCTGCCGTACGACGTCGAGTTCACCGGCCGCGAGGGGAACCCGCTGTCCCGCTCCAAGGCATTCGTGGAGACGGTGTGCCCGAAGTGCGGCGGCGCCGCCCGGCGGGAGACCGACACCATGGACACCTTCGTCGACAGCTCCTGGTACTACCTGCGGTTTCTCTCGCCCCGCGATTCAGCCCGCATGTTCGATCCGGAGACGGCGAACCGTTGGATGGCCGTCGACCAGTACATCGGCGGCATCGAGCACGCCATTCTCCACCTGCTCTACGCCCGGTTCATCTGCAAGGTGTTGCACGACTTCGGGATGGTGGACGTCGAGGAGCCTTTCCAGAACCTGTTCAACCAGGGGATGATCACCCGCTGGTCGGATAAGTCCGGCCGGGTGGAGAAGATGTCGAAGTCGCGCGGCAACACCGTCTCTCCGGACGAGCTGATCGAGGAGATGGGAGCCGATACGGAGCGGGTCTATACCCTGTTCATCGGTCCACCCGAGAAGGAGGCCGAATGGAGCGACGAGGCAGTCTCAGGCGCTCACCGGTTCCTGCAGCGGGTCTGGCGGCTGCTCGAGCGGTTGCCCGAGGCCTTGCCCACGGCGCCGGCTGACGCCGAGCTGGAGCGGGACCGCCACGCCACCATCCAGCGGGTGACTCATAGCCTCCAGCGCTTCTCCTTCAACACCGCCGTGGCCGCGCTCATGGAGCTGTCGAACAGCCTCTCCCGCGCCCTGGAAGAGAAAACCGCCTCGCGGCTGCGCTGCGAGGAGACCTACGATACGCTGCTGCAGCTCCTGCATCCCATGGCGCCGCACATCACCGAGGAGCTGTGGGAGCGGCGGGGCTACACCGAGAGCCTGCTCGAGACCTCCTGGCCGGAGTACGATGAAGCCAAGATCCGCCGCCAGCGCATTCACCTGGTCGTGCAGGTCGACGGCAAGCTGCGCGACCGGGTGGAGGTCGACGCCGGGGCGGATGAGAAAGAGGTCCGCGCCGCCGTTCTCGCCAGCCCCAGAGTGAAGGAACATCTGGCGGGCCGCGAGCTGGCCAAGGCCGTGCTGGTGCCCGGCCGGCTGATCAACCTGGTGACGAGGAAGTCCGCATGAGAAGAGAACTGCTTTCCCCGGCCCTCGGGGCCCTGCTCCTGATCCTTTCCGGCTGCGGTTACGCGCTCGTCGGGCGCGGCAGCAGCATTCCCGAGGACGTGCGGTCGGTCTACCTCCAGCCGCTCGCCAACCGCACCCAGCGCTCGCAGGTGGAGCAGGCCCTCACCCGCGCCATCGCCGACGAGCTGGTGACCCGCCAGCGCTTCGCCGTGGTGGGCAGCGAGGCCGAGGCCAACGCCGAGATCCTCGGCTCGGTGACCGGATTCGGCGTGACGCCCGTCACCTTCGACAACGAAGGCCGCGCCACCGAGTACGAGATCTCGATCACCGCCCAGATCACCTTCAAGCGCGTGGGTGCGGAAGGGGCGGTGCTGTGGAAGAGCGACCGCTACACCTTCCGCGAGAACTATCCCGTGGATCCCTCCGCGGCCGAATACTTCGACCGCGAAGACCAGGCGATCGAGAAAGCCTCGGAGCGCTTCGCCGAGACGCTGGTGACAAACCTGCTGGAGGGGTTCTAAAAGACGTCTTGGGTCCTGGGTCTCGAGGACCCGGGGAGCTCACGCCGCGCGCACCTCTCCTTCCTGGGCCTTCAAAACCCAGGACCCAAGACCCAGGACTGGGAGGGGGCGGGCCGCCTACTTGCCCAACGCGGCGACGTTCTTGGCGAGGCGGGCTTTGGTGCGCGAGGCGGTGTTCGCGTGGATGACCTTCTTCTGCGCCGTCTTGTCGATGATGCTCAAGGTCGCGGGCAGGAGCTCGCTGGCCTTCGCCGCGTCTCCGCTCGCCACTACCTGGCGGAGGCTCTTGACGGCGGTGCGTAGGCGCGAGCGTTGCGCCCGGTTCCGCTCCCGCTGCTTGACGTTCTGACGGTGCCGCTTCTCGGCCGACTTGGTATTCGCCATAACTCCTTCGTCGCTCCTAATTTAAAAAACGAAATCGCACCGAAGTGCGACGGGCTTTTATAGCATCCGGCCCTAGCCGACGTCAAGCCCGATCTCGCGCAGCCGCTGCCGCGCCAGGTTGGCCTCGTCGCTCGTGGGGTACTGGCGGATCACGTGCTGGAGCTGGACGACCCCTTGCGAGCGCTCGCCCAACTCGAGGTGGGCATAGCCCTTTTTGAGCAGTGCGCTCGGCACTTTGTCGCTGCGGGGATAGCGGCTCAGCACGGCGTCGAACTGGTCGATCGCCTGCCGGAAACGCCGCTGGCGGTAGTAGGCCTCGCCGATCCAGTAGGTGGCGTTGTCCGACAGGTCGGTGCTGGGGAAGTTGGCCAGGTACTCCTGGAACTCCCGCAGGGCGAGATCGTAGTTGCCCTTCAGGTAGTCGTTGTAGGCGGCGTCGTAGAGGCTCTTGGGGTCGGCCCCTCCCCCTGGATTCGGCGGTGGGGCGGCCGGCGCGGCGGTGTCAGGAGCGGGAGCAGGGGCCGACACCTGGTTGCGGAAGGTCTTCAGCTCCTGATTGGTGGTGGCGATCTGCTGCGAGAGCTGGGCGAGGCGGTAGTTGGTGTCCTCGAGCTTCGCCTGCAGGGCCTCGATCTGGCTCGAGAGGTCTTGCAGCTTCACCTGCATGTCGGCTTCGGTCTTGAGCAGCGACTGCATCTGGCGGCCGACGTTCGACTCCAGGTCGGCCACCTCCTGCTTGCTCGGCGCCTGCTTCTGCATCTGCAGCATCTGGCGCTGGATGTCCGAGAGCTGCGCCTGCAGGTTCTCGATGTCCTGGGTCGAGACGCACCCCGCGGCGGCGAGGGCCGCGAGGCAACCGGCGAGGGGGAGGAGGCGGAGCCGCTTCATGTCAGCCGACGTTGGACCTGCCGGTGATGATCATGTGGGCGCGGCGGTTCTGCGACCAGCAGCTCTCCTCGTTCTGGGTGCAGACGGGGCGCTCCTCGCCGTAGGAGATGGTGCGCAGGCGGCCGGCGGCGACGCCCAGCGAGCCCAGATAGTCGCGGACCGCGTTGGCCCGGCGCTCGCCGAGGGCGAGGTTGTACTCGTTGGTGCCACGCTCGTCGGCGTGCCCCTCGATGGTGACCGAGAACTGGGCGTTGCTCTTCAGCAGGTCGGCGTTGCGGGACAGCTTGTCCCGGGTATCGTCGGTCAGCGTGCTCTCGTCATAGTCGAAGTACACGTCCGGGCTGAAGCCGCGCCGCACCAGCTCGTCGTTGACCACCTGCATATCCGCAGATTGGAGAGGATCCTCGGTCTGATCGTTCACCTGGGGAGCTGCCGGCTGCTGCACCTCTTCCGGCTGGGTCGGCGCCGGGGCCGGCACCGTGGTGGTATCGACGTTCAGGTCCGCGGGGGGCGTCGCCGGCTTCTTCTTGGGGCAGCCAACCAGGAAGGTCAACAGAACCGGCGCCGCAATCCATATCATCCACTTTCGGTTCATCGTCATCTCCTCAATTCAGGGCTCGTCGATACGACTCTCACACTTCAAAACCAGACTCTATCAAACCGCGATGGAACGTCGCAAACCGCTTTTCCCGTTCGGGTTGAGCGGGCGCTACTTCTCCGGCACGCTGCGTGACCAGTCGGCGAGGTCGTTGTTCCCCTCGGTCGTGATCTGCCGCAGGTTGCCGCCGTCGAGGTCCATGACGTAGATCTGCTTGCGGCCGCTGCGCCGCGAGGTGAAGGCGATCTTGCGGCCGTCGGGGGAGAAGGTCGGCGATTCGTTCTCGCCGGGCCCGGAGGTCAGCACCGCCGTCTCCAGAGTGCCGACGTTGGTCACCGCGATCTGGAAGGCCCCCTCGCGGCGGCTGGTGTAGGCGACCAGATCGCCGTCCGGGCTCCAGGCGGCGCCGTCGTTGTAGGCGCCGTCGAAGGTCAGCCGCCGCTGGTTGGCGCCTTCGGCGTCCATGAGGTAGAGGTGCGGGTTGCCGGCGCGGCTGGAGGTGAAGGCGATCTCGCCGCCCTTGGGACTCCAGGCCGGATTGGTATCGATGGCGTTCGAGTTGGTCAGCCGCCGCAGGCCGCCGCCGTCGGCGTCGGCGAGGAAGATCTCGATGTTGCCGTCGAGCGAGCGGGCGAAGGCGATGCGGCGGCCGTCGGGCGAGAAGCTGGGGCTGGTGTTGAGCGAGCCCGAGGCGACGACCGGCCGCTTCTTGCCGCTAGCCAGGTCGGCGAAGTAGATGCCGGGCGGACCGTTGAAGAACGAAGTGTAGGCGAGCGCGCCGCCGCCCGGGCTCCAGGCCGGCGACATCGAAGTGGAGCGGTGGCCGGTGATGCGGCGCTGGTCCGCTCCGTCGTAGTCCATGACGTAGATTTCTTTGTTGCCCGTGCGGTCCGAGCTGAAAGCGATGCTGGAGAGCGCGATCCCCACCTTGCCGGTGAGGAAGCGGATCACCTCGTCGGCGAAGGTATGGGCCATGCGCCGGCTGACGGTGAAGGGTCCCTTGTAGCGCTTGGCGAGCACCGCCTGGCCGCTGCCGAGGTCGAGCACCCGGCCCTCGAAGACGATGCGGTCCCCCTCGGTCCGGACATCGCCCAGCAGCAGCACCTCGTTGCCGGTGGAACGGTAGGCCGCGAGGTCCTGCTGCACGTCGCCGGTGAGCGCCAGGCCCGAGAGCACGTCCGGGCCCTGGATCTCGAAGTAGCCGGAGAGGTCCAGGTCGCGCCGCACCGTCTCCTCCAGCTCCCGTCCCGCCTTGCCGGCGTCGCCCGCCATCTGGCCGGGGCCGCGAAAAGCGGGAAAAGCGAGCTTGATCTTCCGCGCCTGACCGCCGCGGTTGAGCTCGAGCGTCACTTGGGGCGGCTGCTGCTCGTCCGGCGGCGGCGCCGGTGCCGGCGGCTGCTGAGCCGCGAGCACCAGGGCGAGCAGGAGCAGGCACGACAGGACGGTCAGGGCGACGTTTCGCGGTCTCATGGCACCTCGGTGTTCTCAGCGGACGATCAGGTTGACTCCCAGAGAGTCGTGGCGGTACGCCCTCGGCAGGGGAGGGAAAGGCGACGCGTTCTGGACGGCGCGCAGAGCCGCCAGGTCGAAGGAATTGTAGCCCGAGGACTGGGCCACCTCGAGGTCGGTGATGCTGCCGTCCCGTTCGATGCGGAAGGAGATGATCGCTTGGACCTCGTCGCTCAAGGGCGGCCGCAGCCATTTGGCATCGATGGCCGAGAGGAGCTGGTCGATGTAGTAGCCGAACTTGAAGTCGGGGTTGTCGAGGCCGGCGATCTGGGAGCCGAAGGCCGAGCTGCCGAGGGGACTTCCGGTGGGCCCGCCGCGCCGGCCGGCCTCGCCGTCCGGATTCGGCTGCGGCGAGGTGCCCGCAGGATTGGTGCCGGTGCCGGCCTCGGTCCGCGGCTTCGGCTCGGGCGGCTTCTTCTCCGGCTTCTCCGGTGGCAGGACGGGAACGTCCTTCCGCGGCGGCTCCGGGACGGGCTCCTCGGGCTCGGGCTGCGGCGCGGCCTTTTCGGGCTCCGGTTCCGGCGGTTTCCGGGCTTTCGGCCGGCTCGCCGGCCGGCGTACGCCGAGCGCCTGGGCGGGGATGATCTGCACCGGCACGAACGACAGCGCCGGTGGAGAGGGAGCGAGACGGGGCAGCAGCAGGATGAGACCGACCGCGACTCCGTGGAGCAGCGCCGCAGCCGTCAGGCTGATGGCCTCCGGCCGCCTGCCGGCGCGGCGCGACCGCCGCTCCAGCACGTGATCGACCGCCGCGCTCACGTCCGGCGCTTCCTCTGGCGCTCTGTCACCATCCCGACGTGCACGATGCCGCCTTGATGGAGGACGTCGAGCACCTCGATCACCTTGCCATACGGAACGTCGCGGTCGCCCTTGAGGAAGACCGTATCGTCGCCCCGCGAGGCGATCTGGGTCTTGACCCGGGAGACCAGCTCGTCGGTCTCGACCGCCGATTCGCGCAGGTAGACCCGGCCGTTGCGGTCGATGGAGATCACCAGCGGGTCCTGCACCCGCAGCGGCAGGTTCGCCGCGTCGGCTTTCGGCAGGGCGACCTCGACTCCCTGATGCAGCATGGGTGCGGCGATCATGAAGATGATCAGCAGCACCAGCATCACGTCCACCAGCGGGGTGACGTTGATGTCCGCCAGGACGGGATCTTCGTCGCCGCCGTTGCCGAGAGTGAAAGCCATGTCGATTCCTTCGCTAGAGACGGTCCGGAGCTAGGTGAAGTTTCGCTCCGCGAGGTTGAGGAACTCGAGGGTGAAGTCGTCCATTTGCAGGCGCAGCCGGCGGGCATGCTGGGAGTAGTAGTTGTAGGCGATCAGCGCCGGGATGGCCGCCGCCAGGCCCGCCGCGGTGTTGATGAGGGCCTCGGCGATGCCGGGCGCTACGGCGACGATCGAGGTGGAGCCCTGGAGGCCGATGTCGTTGAACGCCTGCATGATCCCCCACACGGTGCCGAAGAGACCGATGAAGGGGGTGGCGGCGGCGGTGGTGGCGAGGAAACCCAGCCAGCGCGTCACCGCCAGCAGCTCGACGTTGGCCGCCCGGGCGAGCGTGCGCTGCAGCGCCGGCAGCGAGGTGATGCGATAAGCCCGTTTCTCGCCCGGGCGGTCCGGGTCGGGGGCGTTCTTGATCTGGCTGTCGATCTCCGCGTAGCCCGCCTGGAAGATGCCCACCAGCGGCGAGGCGCCTACCTTGCCGGCCACGGCGTTGACTTCGCTGAACCGCTGGCTGCGGTGAAAGGTGTCGAGAAAGCGCTCGCTCTGCCGGTTGGCGCGCCGGAACTGCACCATCTTGCCGAGAATGACGGACCAGGAGCCCACGGAGAAGACAACCAGCACGGCGAGGACGAACTTCCCCATTGGCCCGCCGCGCAGAAAGAAATCGAACGCGCTCGGTCCCCGGAGACCGCCGCCGATTTGGAGGAGGATCAAAGCCGTCGTGAACATGCGCTCTCCCTTGTCACCCTGGTGCGCCCGCGGCCGGGCCAACGTACCATGGCGCCGCCGGGTCAGCAAAGCTCGTGCCGGAGATTACCGTGCCTCGCTGGCGGGGGTCGCAGAAGAGCCTACGGCCGGCTCTTCCAAAGCGGGTGGCAGGACCACCTTGTGGCGGCTCAGGAAGTCCTGGAGGGCGCGGGTCACCACCTCCACCGCCTGCTCGACCGAATCCACCCAGACGGCCAAGTTCAGGTCCTGAGGCGAGGCGCGGCCGGGCGCCACGATCTCGCGTTCGATCCAGTCCCGCAGGCCGCGCCACATCGGGCCGACGAAGATCAGCGGCCGGCCATTGAGCATCTGCACCTGGAGGAGCTGCCAGACCATCATGGCTTCCAGGGTGGTGCCGATGCCGCCGTCCATGACGACATAGGCGTGGGAGAGGCGGATGAACTGGTGGAGCCGTGAGAAGAACGTGGAGTGCTGGGCCACCTCGTCGAGGAACGGGTTGGGCTGTTCTTCCATCGGCAACAGGATGGTGAGGCCGTAGGAGCGGGTTTTGTAGTGGTAGGCGCCGGCCCGGGCTCCCTCGTTGGCGGCCCGCATCAGGCCGGGGCCGCCGCCGGTGACGATGTCGCACCCCATGTAGGAGAGCTGCCGGGCGAGCTCGCGCACCTGGGCGTAAATCTCGTCCTCCGGCTGGATCCGGCTCGATCCGAAGATGGCCACCCGGAAGTATCGCTTCTCGATAGGGGCCCGCCGGTCGAGCCAGGAGATCAGCCGGTAGAGGGAGAGAATGGCGCGGTCGAACCAACGCAGGACATAGGTGCGGCGCTTGCGGCGCCACCGTTGGCTGCGAGTCTCGCCCGGCGAGGCGGCGGGGGCGGGAAGAAAGAAACGGCGCGGCGACGACATAGGGGGGAGATTGTAAAGCGTTGCAAGGGTTTTCAACGCGGGATCTTCGGCTGGGCGGCGCCCGTTGCGCGGCTCCGGCACTTCCGGGCCGCCACCCGTGATAGTCTCGCTCCCGTTCCGTTACAGCACCTATAAGGCCGTGGCGGAGCGAGCCTAGCCGTACCCACCCTGGAGAGAGCATGACCGGGCGAGTCCTCATCACCGGCGCCGCGGGCGCCCTGGGGCGCAGCGTGGTGGCGCGCTTCCTCGACGCGGGAGACCGCGTGCTGGCCGTGGATTTCAATGAGGAGGCGCTCGCCGAGCTGACCTCCCTGGCCCCCTCGGACGCGCTGTCCGTGCGGCGGGCCGACCTGGCGGAGACCGCCGAGGTCGAGCGGCTGTTCGACGAGGCGGAGGCGGCTTCCGGGGTCCCGCGGGCGGTCGTCCATCTGGTGGGCGGCTTCCGCTGGGCGCGCTTCGCCGACTGCTCGGACGCCGACTGGAACTACCTCGTGAAGCTCAACCTGGAAGGCACCTTCCGCGTCTTTCGCGAGTGCGCCCGCCGCTTCGAGCGGGCCGGCGGCGGAGCGGTGGTGGCGGTCTCCGCCCCCGCCGCGCTGCTGGGCGAGGCCGGAGTCGGCGGCTACGCCGCGGCCAAAGCGGGGGTGCTGCGGATGGTCGAGTCGCTGGCGCGGGAGATGGCGCCGTTCGGCGGCCGGGCCAACGCCGTGCTCCCCGGCACTATGGACACGCCCGCCAACCGGGCCGCCATGCCCGACGCCGATCCGGCGAAATGGGCCAGCACCGCGGATGTCGCCGCGGTCATCCACTTCCTCACGACTCCCGCCGCGGCGGCCGTCAACGGCGCCGCAGTGCGGGTTCCGGGACCCACCTTATGAACCATTCCCTGGATTGCCACGTTTACTACGACTCCACGCGCCACGCGGCGCCGCCCGCCGACTGCGCGCAGCGCGTCGATCTCGCCGTACAGCCCCAGGCCGCCGGCCGTCTGGCGCGGCTGGGCATCTCGCCGGAGTCGGACCTGCCGGCCGTGCTGTTCACCGAGCCCGACGGCAACGTCCGCATCGCCGGCCTGCGCCTGACCTCCGAGGAGACGTCCGATCTGGCGGCCGGCCTTGCCGGCGTTCAGGCGCACGATCTGGTGGTCTACAGCTCCTCCTGGTGCCCCGATTGCCGGCGCGCCAAGCGCGTGCTGGAGGAGACGGAGACGCGGTTCGACGAGGTGGACATCGACCGCGACGCCGGCGCCGAGGCTGTGGTGCTGCAGAGGAGCGGCGGCCGGCGCATCGTGCCCACTTTGCGGTTCGGTGACCGCGTATGGGCGTTCAACCCGGCTCCGCCGCTGCTCCGCCGGCTGCTGGGCGGCCGCGCGAAGGACGTCTGAGCCGGAGCCCGAGGGGATTTGCGCATGAAGATCGCCGTCTGTATCAAGCAGGTGCCCAACACCGAAGCGCGGCTGCGCGTCAGCCGCGACGGGCGGTGGCTGGAGGAGGAGGACCTGCCGTTCATCATCAACGAGAGCGACGAGTACGCCCTGGAAGAAGGCCTGCGCATCGCCGAGAAGACGGGCGGCGAGGTGGTGGTGTTCAGCCTCGGGCCGGAACGCGTGAAAGAAGCGTTGCGCAAGGCGCTGGCGGTGGGAGCGGCGCGGGCCGTCCACCTGGCGGATCCGGCGTTTCTCGGCGGCGACGCCCTGGCGGCCGGCCGCGCGCTGGCGGCCGCGCTGGCCCGCGACTCCTTCGACCTGGTGCTCACCGGCTCGCAGTCGGACGACGTGGGCTACGGCGGCACCGGCTCGGTGATCGCCGGCCATCTCGGCTGGCCCCACGTCTGGCTGGTCATGGGCGTCGAGCTGGAGGAGGGCAACCGTTCGGCCAAGGTCACCCGCGAGATGGAGAGCGGGGTCAACGAGGTATCGCGCGTCCGCTTGCCGGCGGTGCTGGAGATTCAGGCCGGCCTCAACCACCCTCGCTACGCTTCGCTCAAGGGCATCATGGCGGCGAAGAAGAAGGAGATCGCCACGGCGACTCCGGCCGACCTGGGGCTGGACGCGTCGCAAGTGGGGGAGGCGGGCTCGCGGCTGGAGATCGTCTCGGTCAGCTTCCCGCAATCCGGCAAGGGCGCCCAGATCCTGGAGGGCGATGCCAAGGCCGCGGCGTCGGCGCTCGTCGCCAAGCTGCAGAAGGAAGCGAGGGTGCTCTGATGGCGAGCCGGATCTGGGTGGTGCTGCAACACCGCGAGGGACAGGTCCCCCGCATCTCCTGGGAGGCCGCCGCCGCGGCCCAGAAGCTGGCGGCGGCGATGGGCGGCAAGGCCGAGGCCGTGCTGCTCGGCGCCGGCGTCGGGCTCGCCGCCGCCGACGTGGCGAAGCTCGATCTGGCCGCAGTCCACGTAGTGGACCACGACGCGCTGCGCGCCTATACGCCGGGCGCCACCATCGGAGCGCTGGCACCGGCCATTCGCGCCGCGGCGCCCGCCTTCGTGCTCTTCCCCCACACCTATCAGACCGTCGATTTCATGGCGCGGCTGGCGCAGACGGTCGGCGCCGGCCTGCTGCCGGAGATCACCGGCTTCGAGCCGGGGGACGGCGGTCCCCTCTGGACCCGGCCGGTGATGGGCGGCAAGCTGCAGTCGAAGGTGCGGATCAAAGGCGAGGGGACGGTGCTGGTCTCCGTCCAATCCGGAGCCTTCCCGGCCGACGCCGTCGCCCGTGGCGAAGCGGAGGTCAAGCCGCTCGACGTGGACCTCTCCGGGATCCAGCCGGACCGCGAAATTCTCGGCTACGAAGAGGTGGGAGGCGACACGGTCGACCTCACCAAGGCCGAGGTGATCGTGGCGGTCGGCCGCGGCATCGGCGGGGCCGATAAGATGGGGCCCGCCGAGGAGCTCGCCCGCGTGCTGGGAGCCGAAATCGGCGCCAGCCGGCCGGTCATCGACAACGGCTGGCTCCCCCGCGACCGCCAGATCGGCTCCTCGGGCCAGACCGTGGCTCCCAAGCTGTACATCGCCGCCGGTATCTCGGGCGCCATCCAGCATCTGGTCGGCATGAAGGGCTCCTCGGTGGTCGTGGCGATCAACAAGGATCCCGGCGCGCCGATCTTCAGCGTAGCCGACTACGGCATCGTCGGCGACCTCCACGAGGTGCTGCCGGCGCTGACCGAGGCCGTGCGGGCGGCGAAGGGGTGAGGGAGTGGGTCGTCCTCAAGTTCGGCGGCACCAGCGTCTCCACCCCTGAGCGCTGGGCGACGATCGCCGCCCTCGTCGAGAGGCGGCTGGGCGAAGGGCTGCGGCCGTTCGTCGTCTGCTCCGCCCTCTCGGGCATCTCCAACCGGCTGGAAGCGCTGCTCGCGCTGGCCGTCGACGGGCGGCATGAGGAGGAGCTCGCGGCCATCCGGGCGCGGCACCTGGAGCTCGGGGCCGGCCTCGCGGTCGACGCCGGCGGCCTGCTGCGGGCCGATTTCGAGGAGCTTTCCCGCCTCACCCTGGCCGCCTCGCTGCTGCGCGAAGCGGGCCCGGCGCTCAAGGCGCGGGTGATGGCGTTCGGCGAGCTGATGTCGACGCGGCTGGGCGCCGCCTACCTTTCCTCGCGCGGCATCGCGGCGGACTGGCACGACGCGCGGACCTCGCTCGTGACCCGCGAAGACCCGCTCGCCGACGGGCCGCGGGCCTACCTCGCGGCCACCTGCGGCTGGGAGCGGGATGAGGAGCTGCGGGAGAGGCTGGCCGGCAGCCCCGCCGCGGTGGTCCTCACCCAGGGCTTCATCGCCCGCAACCGGGAGGGGCAGACGGTGCTGCTCGGCCGCGGCGGCTCGGATACCTCCGCCGCCTACTTCGCCGCCCGTCTCGGCGCCGCGCGGTGCGAGATCTGGACCGACGTCCCCGGTCTGTTCACCGCCAATCCGGCGCTCATCCCTTCCGCCCGCCTGCTGCGCGCCCTTAACTACGAGGAGGCGCAGGAGATCGCCACCATGGGCGCCAAGGTGCTCCACCCGCGGTCCATCCCGCCGCTGCACGCCCACGCCATCCCGTTGCACGTGCTTTCGACCGACCACCCGGACGCGCCCGGGACGGTGATCTCGGCCGCCGGCCCGGTGACCGGTCCGCAGGTGAAGGCGATCTCGTCGCGCCACGGGCTCACCCTGATCTCGATGGAGACCGTGGGGATGTGGCAGGAGGTGGGCTTTCTGGCGCGGGCCTTCGAGGTCTTCGCCCGCCACGGCCTTTCGGTGGACTCGGTCTCCACCTCCGAGACCAACGTCACCGTCTCCATCGACTCTCTGGCCAACGCCCTGGAGCCGGCGGTGCTCTCGGCGCTGCTGCGCGACCTGGCGGCTTTCTGCGAGCCGCACGTCATCGCGCCGACGTCGTCCCTGTCGCTGGTCGGACGCGGCATCCGCGCCATCCTGCATGAGCTGGGGCCGGTGCTCGAGGCTTTCGAGGAGCTCACGGTGCACCTGGTCACTCAGGCGGCGAGCGATCTCAACCTCACTTTTGTCGTGGACGAAGACCAGAGCGAACGCCTGGTACGCCAGCTCCATGGCCTGCTTTTCGCCCAGAAGGGAGAAGGCGAGGTTTTCGGACCCACCTGGAGCGAGCTGTTCGGCGAGCCACTGGAAGAGGCAGCCGCGGCACCGCGCGAGTGGTGGCGCCGGCGCCGGATCGAGCTGCTGGACCTCGCCGGCGAACATGGAGCGGTCTACGTCTACGACGCCGGCAGCCTGAAGTCCGCGGCCGAGGCTCTGCGCTCGCTCGACGCGGTGGACCGCGCGTTCTACTCGCTCAAAGCGAACTGCCACCCCGACGTGCTGCGGGTCTTCCACGCCGCGGGCCTGGGCTTCGAGTGCGTATCCGCGGCCGAGCTCGACCATGTGCGGAGCCTCTTTCCCAGTCTCGACGGCTCGCGGCTCCTGTTCACTCCCAACTTCGCTCCCCGCGAGGAGTACCGCCACGGCTTCGAGCTGGGAGCGCGGGTGACGATCGACAATCTCCACCCGCTGCGGGAATGGCCGGAGGTCTTCCAGGGCCGTGAGGTCTTCCTGCGGCTGGATCCGGGGAGGGGGAGAGGGCACCATGCCCACGTCCGCACGGCCGGAGCACAATCCAAGTTCGGCCTGGCCCCCGAGCAGATCGACGACATCCGGCCGCTGCTCGCGGCGTGCGGCGCACGGGTGGTGGGGCTCCATGCCCACGCCGGCAGCGGCGTGCGCACGCCGGAGGCCTGGAGCGAGGTGGCGCTCTTCCTGGCCGCCGCCGCCGAGCGATTCCCGGAGGTGCGGATCCTGGACCTGGGAGGCGGCCTCGGGGTGCCGGAGCGTCCGGGCCAGAGCCCGCTGGATCTCGCCGCCCTGGGCGAGCTGCTGCGGCGCTTCAAGGCTGCCCATCCGCGGTTCGAGCTGTGGCTGGAGCCCGGCCGGTTCCTGGTCGCGCCGGCGGGAGTGCTGTTGGCACGGGTGACGCAGGTCAAGCGCAAGGGCGAGATCACCTATGTGGGGCTGGAGACGGGAATGAACTCACTGATCCGGCCGCCGCTCTACGGTGCCTATCACCCGATCGTGAACCTCTCGCGGCTCGACGAGCATCCTGCCTGGATCGCTCATATCGTGGGTCCCATCTGCGAGACGGGAGACATCCTCGGCCGCTCGCGCCGCCTGCCGCCTACCGCGGAAGGAGATGTCCTGCTGATCGCCAACGCCGGCGCCTACGGCAGGGTCATGAGCTCGCGCTACAACCTGCGCGAGCCGGCGGGGGAAGTGGTGCTGCCCTGAAACCCACCCTGCCGCCTCTGCGTAGTCTCCTGCGGGGAGGCACCACATGAACGCGAACTCGAGGGATGACATAACGCTTGCCGACGCCGTAGTTCACTTCTTTACGGCGCCGCTGCGGCTGAGGACCTATACCAACCTGCTGTACCTGCTGCTGGCAATGCCGTTGGGGCTGATCTACTTCATCTTCCTGAGCGTCGGGCTGACCACCGGATTCGGGCTGGTCATCGTCTGGATCGGGATTCCCATCCTCGCCCTGGTCTTCGCCGGGAGCTGGGGGCTCGCCGCCCTGGAGCGGCAGCTCGCCATCCATGCGCTGGGCGCCGAGGTTCCGCCGATGCTCCCGCAGATCGCGCCGCCGCCGGCCAGCGAACCGGCGCCGGGCTTCTGGAAACGGGTCGGGGCATTCCTTTCGAATCCTGTGACCTGGAAGGGCATGGCCTTCCTGCTGCTCAAGCTGCCCCTGGGCATAGTGAGCTTCACCGCCGTCGTGGCGTTGTTGGCGACGACGGCCGGCTTCCTGCTGGCCCCGGCCGTGTGGTTTTTCGGATCCTGGAGCCTGGATTTCGACTTGGATATCGACGGCTGGATCATCGACTCGCCGGCCGCCGCCCTGGCCGTTGGAGCGCTCGGCGTGGTCTTCTTCTTCCTCTCCCTCAATCTGCTGAACGGTCTGGCTCTCGTCTGGCGCTGGACGGCCAGCTTCCTGCTCGGCAGCGAGCGCTTCGCGCCCGCCGCGCCGCTGCCGCCCGTGCTGCCCGAGCCGGCCGCCGCCTGAGCCGCGACCATCCTCGAGAGCTCCGCAGGGCGGTCCTACGGGGCCGCCCTGGTCGTATCCGGGTCCGGCGCGGTAGCATTGCCGCGTCCCTGAGATCCGCGCCTCCATGAAAACCCCCACTCTCGACGAGCTCGTGCTGCTGCCCGAGCCGCTGGCGTTGCAGCGCCATTTCGATGCCAAGAACTCTCGCGTCTTCCGGATTCTGCTGATCGTGCTGCCGCTCTTCTGCCTCTCCGGGATCGCTAACTCAGGCAGGCACGGCGACCCCTACGGGCTGACCATCTACATCGCCGACTTCCTCCTCAGCGTCGTCTTGTTCATCCTGCGCAACCGGAGCCTCGTCACCAGGAACCTCCGCCCGATCCTCCTGGTCTACCTTTTCGTTCAGATCCTGGTGCTGAAGTTCGCCACGATGCCGCTCGGCGAGGGGGACTTTGGACCTTTCTACGCCGTGGTGTTCCTGCTCCTCGTTTTCCGGTTGCGCCTGGCGGAGCACGTCATGTTGTTCGTGTCGTTCTGGGCGGCGGCGATCTTCCCCCTGTCCTGGCTGGGAGTGCACCAGAAGCCGGCCCCACCGGATGAGATCGAGGGCGGAGTCATCGCGATTTCGATCGTGACGCTGATCTTCCTGTTGGTCGCGGCGGCCATCACCCAGGTCAGCCGGCGCCGCTTTCTCGTGGTGTGGCGCCGGGAGAGCTCCCGGAACCGCGAGCGCCTGCGGATGCGCGAGGAGATCGATTACGCCCGCAAGATTCAGCTCAGCATGTTGCCGCAGAAAGCGCCAGAGGTGGAGTGGCTGGACCTGGCGGCGGCCTCGCTGCCGGCGACGGAGGTCGGCGGCGACTACTACGAGTTCTTCGAAGCGGGCGAGTCGCGAATCGTCGTGGTGATCGGCGACGTCGCCGGGCACGGCCTGGCGAGCGGTCTGCTGCTGTCCGGGGTCCGGAGCTGCCTCTATCTGCTTGAAGAGAATCTGACCTCTCCCGTTCAGGTCCTGGAGCGGCTGAATCACATGGTGCGGCGAACGACGGACAAAAGGACCTACGTCACGCTGCTCTGCGCCGTGCTCGATCGGGCCGAGGACGTCCTCTCCGTGGTGAGCGCCGGCCATCCTCCGGTCCTCCACCACGACCCGCGTTCCGGCAGCTTCGACGAGGTCGGGGTTGGCGCGCCGCCCCTCGGCACCTTCCTGGAGACCGAGTACCGAACGGTCCAACGACCACTGGCGACCGGCGACCTGCTAGTTTTCTATACCGACGGCCTCGTCGAGGCGTGCAACGCCCACGGCCAGGAGTACGGAGCGGCGCGCCTCCAGCGCGCTGTCGCCCGCGCCGCCGCCAGCCGCACCGCGCGCGAGGTCCGCGACGCCATCCTGGGCGACCTCTCCAATTTCAAGGGCGACCAGGAGCAGGCGGACGACCTGACTCTGGTGGTGGTGCGGCTGCGGTAGGGGACGGCGGGGCGTCTCCGCGGCGGCGAGACCGTTCCGGCATCTCCTTGTCGCGCCGGCGAGGGAACAGATATCGTAGCGTGTCCCTCTGTAAGGAGAATCCCCGAAGTGAAAGCTCTCCTCATGAAGTCCTTGATCTCTGCTCTTTTCGCGGCGCTCGCTCTCGGCACCTCTCCAGCGATCTCCGCCCAACCTCCCACCCCTCCCGCCGTCGTCGTCCATGAAGAGCCCATTGCTCCCGGCGAGCCCGGCGGGCCGGAGCCATGGCTGCCCGACCGGCCCGAGCCGGAAAGCGTCGAGAAGATCAAGGAATACACCACCGCGCCCGAGTTCCTTCCCGAGTCGGTCTCCTACGTGCCGGACTCGGAGACCGTGCCTTCGCCCACGAAGGTCCTCGGCCACCTCGTCGGAGCGCCGGACGAGCTCTCCCGGGTGGCGGACGTCCACGGCTACTTCCGCCGCCTGGACGAGACCAGCGACCGCGTCCAGACCCGGGTCATCGGCACCAGCGAAGAAGGCCGGGAGATCCTGCTCGCCCTGGTCTCTGAGCCGGAGAACCTCGCCGAGCTCGACCGCTGGCAGGACATCACCGCCCGGCTCGCCGATCCCCGCCGCATCTCGCGCGAGGAAGCCCGCAAGTTGGCGGAGGAAGGCAAGGTTTTCTACTGGCTCACCGGCGGCCTCCACTCGGGGGAGACCGGCAGCCCCGAGATGCTGATGGAGCTGGCTTACCGGCTCGCGGTCTCGGAAAAGCCGGAGATCCAGACCATCCGCCGCAACGCCGTCGTCCTCGTCACGCCCGTCACCGAGCCGGACGGCCGTGACCGGGTCGTGGACTGGTACTACCGCCACGTGCGCGGCCGCAAGATGCCCTATGAGGAGCTGCGGGAGATCCTCACGCCACCCTACTGGGGGCACTACGTCTTCCATGACAACAACCGCGACGGCATGCAGGTCACGCAGGCGCTCACCCGCGCCATCCACGAGACCTACTACGCCTTTCATCCGCAGGTGATGCACGACCTGCACGAGTCGCTGCCGCTGCTCTACATCATGACCGGCTACGGCCCCTACAACCGCGCCATCGATCCGGTGACGATCAGCGAGTGGACCCAGCTCGGCTATCACGAGGCGGGGGCCCTGGCGGCCCAGGGCCTGCCCGGCGTCTGGACCTGGGGTTTCTTCGACGGCTGGTGGCCCGGCTATCTCAATTCGGTGGCCAACACCCATCACTCGGTCGGCCGTTTCTACGAGACCTTCGGCAACAGCTCGGCCGGCACCTTTGACCGCGACCTTTCGCGGTCGCGCTTCGTGGGCAAGCCGGTGACCGACGTGCAGTGGTACCGCCCCTGGCCGCCGAAGAAGAAGCTCCGCTGGTCGCTGCGCAACAACACGAACTACATGGAGGCGGGAGCGCTGGCGGCGCTGGAGTACGCGGCCCTCCACCGCCAGGAGCTGCTGGAGAACTTCTGGACCAAGGGCGAGCGGTCGCTGGCCAGGGGCCGGACGGAGGCGCCCTACGCCTGGGCCTTCCCACCCGAGCAGCGCGATCCGGCCCGCCTCGCTTACCTGATCAACCAGCTCCGCCAGCAGCGCATCGAGGTCCACCGTTTCACAGGTGAGACGAAGCTCGGCGCCAAGACCTGGCCCGCCGGGACCTACGTGGTGCGCATGGATCAGCCGTACCGCGATCTCGCCGTCAACCTGCTCGAGGAGCAGAAGTTTCCGGCCGACGAGCCCAACCCGCCGTACGACGACGTGGCCTGGACCTGGCCGCTGCTCTACGGCGTCGAGGGTGAACGTGTGTCGGACAAGAAGGTGCTCGACGCCGCCATGGAGCCGGTGACGGCCGACGTGACGCCGGAGGGGGCGGTCGAAGGCGCGGGCGAGGTCTTCCTGGTGCGCGATACGGGACAGACGGCGCTGCTCGAGGCGCGGGTCCTGCTGGGGACGAACCAGGTGGACGCGGCGGAGGCAGGTTTCACGGCCGGCGGCGTCTCCTACCCGCCGGGCAGTTGGATCGTGCAGGCACCGCGCGAGGCGGTGGAGGAGGTGGCACGCCGCACCGGGCTCTCCTTCCGGGCGGCCGTCCTCCCCGACGTGCGGCGGCACCTGGTGGACCTGCCGCGTCTCGGCCTCCTGCATTCATGGATCGATACCCAGGACGCCGGCTGGGCGCGCTACACCTTCGACCGCGGCAAGGTCCCGTATACGCTGATCAACGACGACGATCTGAGGCGTGGCGGTCTGGCCGGCCGGTTCGACGTCATCCTCGTCCCGGAAACCGGCGGCAGCCTCACCGATCTGGTACACGGCATCGATCCCAAATTCGCTCCGCTGGCCTACACCCGCACGCCGGAGTTCCCCAGCCACGGGGTGCCCGACGCCGCGGACGACATCACGGGCGGCATGGGGCTCGAGGGGCTGCTCAACCTGCAGAAGTTCGTGCAGGAAGGCGGCGTGCTGATCGCCATCGGCAACGCCGGGACGCTGCCGGTCGAGGGCGGCCTGGTGCGCGGCGCAGCCACCGCTCCAGCCGGCGGCTTGAACAACCCCGGCTCGGAGCTGCGGGCCAAGGTGGTGCGGCCGGAGCACCCGATCGCCTACGGCTATGAGACGCTGACCAGCGTCTTCCGCGGCAACGGCCCGCTCTTCGACGTGCCACGTTACGACCGGTCGCGGGTGGTGCTGCAGTTCGGCACCAAGAAGCCGGAGGACGAGGAGGAGAAGCAGGACTCCGGTCCGGCGGGCGCCATCGAGGAGGAGGACATCGATACCCCGGACGCGCCGGAGGCGAAGGCCGAGAAGAACGAGGCGAAGGACGAGAGGCAGGCGGGCCCGCTGGTGCTCTCGGGCTTCCTCAAAGGCGCCGAGGCGATCGACGGCAAACCGGCCATCCTCGACCTGCCGGCGGGTAAGGGGAGGGTGATCCTCTTCGCCTTCAACCCGCTCCACCGCTACCTCAACCTCTCGGACTTCCGGT
This sequence comes from Thermoanaerobaculia bacterium, assembly GCA_036002325.1. GTDB lineage: Bacteria > Acidobacteriota > Thermoanaerobaculia > Multivoradales > UBA5704 > DATARR01. Next base: position 33,169 of record DASYTJ010000038.1, read on the forward strand.
TCGTCTACAACGCCCTGCTCAACTGGAACGACCTGCCGCAGTGACGGAGCCGTCCGAGATCCTGGAGCCGACCGCGCCGGAAGCGCCGGACCGCCGGCGCGGCGGCGCCGCCAAGGTCTTCGCCGGCATCCTGCTCAGCCGTGCCATGGGCTTCGTGCGCGAAGGCGCGTTCGCCCGCTACTTTGGAGTCGGGCCGCACCAGGACGCGCTGACGGCGGCGATGCGCGTCCCCAACGTCCTGCAGAATCTGCTGGGCGAGGGCATCCTCTCCGCTTCTTTCATTCCCATCTACAGCAATCTGCTCGAAGAGGGGCGCGAGGAGGAGGCCGGCCGCTTCGCCGGCGCCGTCTTCGGCCTGATGCTGGCGGCGGCAGCCGGCTTCGCGCTGCTGGGAATCGCGCTGGCGAAGCCGATCGTGGTGCTGCTCGCGCCCGGCTTTCTGCGCGACGCCGCCGCGGTCGCCGCCGGCACGATGACGGTGGACCGCTTCGCCCTCTCTGTGGCCGGCGTCCGCATCCTCTTCCCCATGGCCGGCGTGCTGGTGCTGTCGGTTTGGGCGCTGGCCGTCCTCAACAGCCACCGGCGCTTCTTCCTGCCGTACTTCGCGCCGGTGCTGTGGAACTCGGCGATGATCGCCGCGCTGGTCTTCGCCGCCCGGCAGCTCGCCGCCAGCGGCCAGAGCGCGGCCGGGCAGGCCCACCTCTTCTACGCCGCCTGCTGGGGCGGGTTCATCGGCGGCCTGCTGCAGTTTCTCGTGCAGCTTCCGGGCGTGGCGCGGGTCGCCAAAGGATTCCGCCTCTCCTTCTCGCTCGGCGTGCCCGGAGTGCGCCAGGCGCTCGCCGCCTGGTGGCCGGCCGTGGCGGGGCGCGGCGTCGTGCAGCTCGCCGGCTATATCGACCTCTTCCTCGCCACTCAGCTCGCCACCGGCGCCGCGTCGGCGGACCGCTTCGCGCAGATGTTCTACCTGCTCCCCATCAGCCTCTTCGGCATCTCGGTGGCGGCTTCCGAGCTGCCGGAGCTGTCGCGCCTGCGCGGCGAAGGGATGGCCGCCGCTTTGCTGGCCCGCGTCCGGCGCGCTTTGCGCTACGTGGCCTTCCTCAACGTGCCGACGGTGGTCGGCTACCTCGCCTTCGGCTACCTCGTCGTCGGTCTCTACCGCCGGGGCAGCTTCGGCGTGGCCGACAACTGGCTCGTCTATCTGGTGCTCTGCGGCTACTCGACGGGGATCCTCGCCACCACCACTTCACGGCTGCTGCAGAACACCTTTTATGCCCTGGGGGACACCCGCTCGCCCGCGCGCATCGCGGCGATCCGCGTCGGGACGTCGGCGCTGGTCGCCGTGCCCCTGATGCTCTGGCTGGACCGGTTTCCCCTGTCGGCCATCGCGGGACCGCTGCCCGGCCGCACGCTCTATCTGGGCTCCGTCGGTCTCGCACTGGCCTCGGGGTTCGGCGCCTGGATGGAGCTCGCGCAGCTCCGACGAGCCCTGCGGCGCCGTCTCCCGGAGTTTGCGCTCCCCTGGCGGGACGATCTGCGCATGGCCGGCGTTGCCTTCGCCGCCGCCCTACCGGCGGCGCTGGTCTGGTGGCTGCTGCCACCCCTCCACCCCATGATCAAGGCCGCTCTGGTGCTGGGCACGTATGGCGCCGGCTACCTCCTACTCTCGCGTCTGGCCGGAGTGGAGGAGGTCGAGGCTTTCGTGAGCGGTTTCAAGCGGCGGCTGACGAAGCGCTAGGGAAGGGTATATAAGCGAATTCTAGCTCCGGAATGGTCCAGGATTTGCACCTCAACCACGCAGCGAATTCCCCTCGCGAGAGTAGAGCTCGTCCAGCGGGACGGGCGTGCTATCCGGTTCGCAGGGGAGATCGCTTGGAGTTTCTTTTTTCCAAATTGACTCCCGGAATTACACGGGCCGCCGGCGTTCCGTTCCGGGCGTCCCAGGTGAGGTGAAGTCGCGGATGTCGAATCCTGGGGAGGGCGGGAGCCATCGCCGGCGGCTTGGTCAGGAAGCGGGAAAGCTCCTGGCGGGGACCGCCGGGCTCGCCGCCGTCTACTTCGTGGCGGGCCGGCTGGGTCTGCTGGCCCCGATTGTTCATGACCATGTGACCCTGCTCTGGGCGCCGACGGGGATCGCGCTCGCGGCCGTCCTTCTCTTTGGCCTCCGCGCCGTGCCGGGGATTCTCATCGGCGCCTTTCTGGTGAACTTCACCATCGGCGGCCCCGCGGCCGGCGCGGCCGGCGTCGCGGCCGGCAACACCTTGGAAGCTGCCGTGGGTGCCTGGCTCCTTCGGCGGGCCGGCTTCCGCGTCTCGCTCGAGCGGGTGCGCGACGTCCTGCTGCTTCTCGGGCTCGGGGTCGTCGCAGGTCCGGCCATCAGCGCCGCGATCGGCGTGGCCAGCCTCACCGCGTCCGGCCAGATTTCGGGCGATCTGAACCCGTTGAACCTCGCCAGCTACTGGTGGCTGGGCGACGCCATGGGCGCCCTGCTGGTGACGCCGGTCATCTTGACCTGGGCCCGACTGCCACGCCCCTGGTCTATCCGCAGGGAAAGGCTGCTCGAGGTGATCCTCCTCGTCACCGGCTTCCTGGTGGTCAGCGACTTCACGCTCGGCACCTGGACGACGAACCCGATCCTCCACCCGCCGCTCGCTTTCACCCTGTTCCCTTTCCTCGCCTGGGCCGGCATTCGGTTCGGTCCGCGGGGCGCCGCCACGGCCACCCTGCTGGCGGCGGCGATCAGCATCTGGGCCACCCTCGAGGGGCGGGCCCCCTTCGCGCGCGGCACGCTCGAAGAGCGGCTGATGTTCCACCACACCTACATGGCGCTGGCGTCGATCACCTCGCTGCTGCTGGCGGCGGTCTTCGCCGAGGCCCAGGCGGCCAGCGAGGCCAAGGACCGGTTTCTGGCCAGCCTCAGCCACGAGCTGCGGACGCCGCTGACGCCGGTGCTGGCGGTGGTCTCGGCCCTCGAGGGGGACGAGCGGGTCCACCCGAACCTGCGGCGGCCGTTGGACCTGGTCCGCCGCAACGTCGAGCTCGAAGCACGGCTGATCGACGACCTCCTGGACCTGACGCGCATCGTCCGCGGCAAGCTGGAGCTGCGCCCGGAGGTCATCGACGCGCGCCGGGTCATCGAGCACACGGTGGAGATCTGCTGCAGAGGAGAGACGGCCGGCGGCCTGTGGGTGGTGACGGACCTGGCGGCCGAGGACCACCGGATCTGGGCCGATCCTTCGCGCCTGACCCAGGTGCTGTGGAACCTGCTCAGCAATGCGGTGAAGTTCACGCCGGCGGGAGGAACGATCACGGTCCGCTCCTGGAACGAAGGGGACCGCCTGGTCCTGCAGGTTTCCGACACCGGCGTCGGCATCGATCCAGGAGCGCTGCCCCAGGTTTTCGACGCCTTCGAGCAGGGCCGCGCGCGCAGCCCCCGCGGCGTCGGCGGACTGGGCCTGGGCCTCGCCATCAGCAAGGCGATCGTCGAGCTGCACGGCGGCCGGTTGACGGCGGAGAGCCGGGGCCGCGGACAGGGCGCGACGTTCACCGTGTCGCTGCCCTCGTCGCTGCCGCGGGTGGACCAGGAGACGGGAGAGATCGAGATCGCCGGGGAGCCCGTCGCGACGCCGGAGCCCGCGCCAGGCCCCCTCCGTATCCTGCTCGTCGAGGACCACGCCGACACCGCCGAAGCCATGGCCGAGCTGCTGTCCCTGCTCGGCTACCAGGTGACCACGGCGTCGACGGTGGCCGAAGGCCTCGCCGTGGCGAGCGCCGAGAAGTTCGATCTCATGCTGAGCGACCTCGGACTGCCCGACGGCAGTGGCCTCGACCTGATGCGGGAGCTCGCCTCCCGCAACGGCCTGCCCGGCATCGCCCTCTCCGGCTATGGCATGGAAGACGACGTGCGCGAGAGCCTGGAAGCGGGTTTCCGCAAGCACCTCACCAAGCCGGTGACCCTGCAGCAGCTCGAATCGGCGATCCGGGAGGTGGTGGGGTAGGACCTCGGGAGGGGGTGCAGTGCTAAGCTCCCCCCGCTCAATTTCTTTTAGATCCCGAGGAGCCCTCCATGCCCATTCGTGAGACACGTTTCCGTCTCGTCGCCTTCCTTCTGTTCCTGCTGGCCGTCCTGCCGGTCCTGGCGGCGCCGGCGAAACAGGCGTCCACGCCGGCTTTCTCCGATCTTCCCGAGCTCAAGCCCTTCAAGTATCGGTTGATCGGTCCGGCCTGGGGCGGCCGGGTGGCGCGCGCCACCGGCGTGCCCGGCAATCCCAGCGTTTACTACGCCGCCACGGCCTCGGGCGGCGTCTGGAAATCCGCGAACGGCGGCCTCTCGTGGAGCCCCGTTTTCGACGAGCAGGCGATCTCGTCCATGGGCTCGATCGCCATCGCCCCGTCCGACCCCAACGTCGTCTATGCGGGCTCGGGCGAGGCGAACATTCGCGGCAACGTGGCGGCGGGCAACGGCATCTACAAGTCCATCGACGCCGGCAAGACCTGGACGCACGTCTGGAAGCAGGAAGGGCAGATCGGCGAGATGGTGGTTCACCCCAAGAACGCCGACGTCGCCTTCGCCGCCGTCCTCGGGCACGCCTTCGGCCCCAACCCCGAGCGCGGCGTCTACCGCACGCGGGACGGCGGCAAGACCTGGGAGCAGGTGTTGAAGAAGGACGCCGAGACCGGCGCTTCGTCGGTCGCCCTCGATCCTTCCAATCCCAACGTCGTCTTCGCCGGCCTGTGGCAGGCGCGTCGCCGCCCGTGGGAGCTGACGAGCGGCGGACCGGGCAGCGGCCTGTGGGTCTCGCGCGACGGCGGCAGCACCTGGAAGCAGCTCACCGGCAAGGGCCTGCCCGAAGGCATTTGGGGGAAGGTCGGAGTGGCGGTGGCGCCCTCCGACGGCCGGCGGGTCTACGCGCTCATCGAAGCGGAGAAGGGAGGGCTCTTCCGGTCCGACGACGGCGGCGAGAGCTGGACCCTCGCCACGGCGGACCGCAAGCTGCGGCAGCGGGCCTGGTATTACACGACCCTGACAGTGAATCCGGCCAACCCGGACGAGATCTGGGCGCCCAACGTGCCGCTCCTCAAGAGCATCGACGGCGGCAAGACGTTCGAGATCTACAACGCTCCGGGCCTCAACCACGGCGACTATCACGACATCTGGATCGATCCGCTCAACGCCCGCCGGATGATCGCGTCCGACGACGGCGGCGTGTACATCACCACCGACGGCGGCGAGAGCTGGCTGGACCCGAACCTGCCGATCGGCCAGTTCTACCACGTGTCGGCGGACAACCGGATACCGTTCCACGTGGCGGGGCCCCTGCAGGACATCGGCACCGCGCAAGGGCCCAGCGACTCGCTGACCCGCGGCGGGGTGCCCAACTCCTTCTGGCACGGCGTCGGCGGCGGCGAGGCCGGCTGGGTGGTCTCCGATCCGTCGGACCCCAACATCGTTTATGCCGGCGAGTACCTCGGCTACCTCTCCCGCTACGACCATCGCACCGGTGAGCAGCGCGACGTCAGCCCGTGGCCGGAGAACCCCTCGGGCCATGGCGGCGAAGACATGCGCTACCGCTTCCAGTGGGTCGCGCCCATCGCCGTCTCGCCGCACGATCCGAAGGTGGTCTACTACGGCGCCAACGTCGTCTTCCGCACCGCCGACGGCGGCCAGACCTGGACCGCCATCAGCGGCGATCTGACGACGAACGACAAGTCGAAGCAGAAGTGGTCCGGCGGCCCCATCACCGGCGACAACACCGGCGTCGAGACCTACTGTACCGTGTTCGTCATCGCCGAGTCGCCGGTGCAGAAAGACCTCATCTGGGCGGGAAGCGACGACGGACTGGTGCACGTCACCGACGACGGCGGCAAGACCTGGCGCAACGTCAACGCCAGCGTTCCCGGCCTGCCGCAATGGGGAACGGTCAACATGATCGAGCCCTCGCACTTCGAAGCCGGCACCGCCTACCTGGCGGTGGACGCCCATCGGCTCGACGACATGACTCCCTATCTCTGGAAGACGACCGACTTCGGCCGCACCTGGAAGCGCCTCGACGGCGGCCTGCCGCGCGACGTCTATCTCCACTCCGTGCGCGAGGATCCGGCGCACCGCGGCCAGCTCTACCTCGGCACCGAGCGCGGCGTCGCCTTCTCCCGCGACGACGGCGCCACCTGGCACCCGCTCAAGCTCAACCTGCCTACTGTCGCCGTGCACGACCTGGTGGTGAAGGACGACAAGCTCGTGGTCGGCACCCACGGCCGCTCGCTGTGGATCTTCGACGACCTCGCCGTGGTGCGCGAGCCGGTGCCGGAGTCGGCGAAGTCGGCCGGCTTTTATCTGTATCCCGCGCCCGAGGCCGTGCGTTGGGAGCTCCGCGGCGGTCCCGCCGACTCGTGGACCGGCCAGAACCCGCCTCGCGGTGCCCGCGTCTACTACTGGCTGGCGAAAGAGCCCAAAGGGGACGTCACCCTGGAGATCCTTGACGCCTCCGGCACCGTCGTCGCCACCCTTTCGAGCAAGCCCAAGGAGCCCACCGGCGCCTACGAGTACGTGAAGGAGGAGCGCGAGCAGCTCAAGGAGCTGGCCCTGCCCAAAGGCGAGGGCGTGCAGCGCGCCGTATGGCCCTTGGCCTGGGACGGCGCCGAGATGATCCCCAACGCCAGGCTGGATAGCGGTTACCCGGGCGTCGGACCCACCGCCCTGCCGGGCACCTACAGCGTGCGCCTGACGGTGGACGGCAAATCCGCCTCGACCTCCCTGGTCCTGCGTCCGGACCCGCGCGTCACCGCCTCGCAGGCCGACGTGGAGGAGCAGCTCCGCTTCTCGCTGGAAGTGCGCGACGCCGTCACCCGTCTCACCCGCGCCGTGGTGCGGCTGCAGACCGTCCGCCGCCAGCTCGCGCAGCGCAACGAGCTGCTGGCCAAGGAAGACAAGGCCAAGCCTCTGATCGACTCCTCGCAGGCGCTGATCGCCAGATTGGACGACTTGGAGGCGCGCATGCATAACCCGAAGGCCGAGGTCTCCTACGACATCCTGGCGATGCAGGGCGGCACCAAGCTCTACTCGCGCATGTCCCCCCTCCTCTCCTGGATCGACGGCGGCAACGGCGCGCCGACCGCGGGCATGCGGGAGGTGTTCGCCGCTCAGCTCGAGGAGCTCACGGGCTACGAGGCCGAGCTCTCCACGCTGATCGAGAAGGACCTGGCGGACCTCGACAAAACCGCCGGCCAGCTCGGCGTGCCGGGGATCTACGTGCCGGCGAAGTAGGTTCCCACCGCTGGTGTAGGGGCGCAGGCTGCTGCGGCCCCTAAAAAGATCCGTTCTCTCTGGAGTGCTGTGCCGTGACGGCGCCTCAATTCCGCATGCGGATATGTTTGTCTCCTCATCTTCCAATACATTAACATAATTGCAAAAACTAATCAGACATGATATGAATGTCGGTTGAGCTTCCTGACGCAGATGAGCTCGCCAGGATGAATGCTCACAGGAGTTGCGACGCTCGCGACTTCCTGCACCGCGAAATCTCACTGGAACGGAGTGAGCATGAAATCTAAGTGTGTGTCCTTGATCATCCTGTCCTACATTCTTCCCCAGCTTGCAGCGTTAGCGACGAGCGCTCCAAGCAACTTGGCGGCAACCGGAGTGTCGAGCAGTCAAGTCAATCTGACCTGGACGGATAATTCGTCCAGCGAAACCGGCTTCACTTTCGCCTTCGATACGAACAGCGGACTGACGAGCCCGACGTACACCTACGCGGGCGGAGTCAACACCACCAGCTACTCCCATACGGGACGAAATGCGGCAACGACGTATTATTACAAGATCAAGGCTGAAGGAAACCCGGACTCCGCGTGGTCCACGGTGGACAGCGCCACCACGGCGCCTGCCAACCTGGCGGCCACGGCCACTTCCAACAGCGCGATCAATCTCACCTGGTCCGGCAACGGAAGCAACGCAGCGATTACCGGCTATACCTACGGCTACGCCGCCAACAGCTCCTTCACCGGCGCGACGTATCATTACGTGGCGGGAAATGGGAGCACCAGCGCCTCACGAACGGGATTGGGTACGGCTACAACTTACTGGTTCAAGCTCAAGGCCGAAGGAACCTCAGACGCTTTGGACTCGCCCTACGGAACGGTCGTCAAGGCAACGACGACTCCCGCCGGCTTGGTGGCGAGCGTCGTCTCGAGCAGCCAGATCAACCTCTCCTGGACGGGGAACTCCGGCAATTCGAATCTCATCGGCTATACGATCGCCTACGCCACTAACAGCTCGTTTTCGGGTGCGGTCTATCAGTACGTTGCCGGAGCGGGCGCCACGAGCTACAGCAATACGGGCCTCTACGCGGGCACGACCTACTACTACAAAATCAAGGCGGAAGGCACGTCGGATTCGTATGATTCCGCGTTCACCGCATTCATCTCTGCGACGACGACAGCGGCCGCGCCGAACCCTCCCAGCGGGCTGACCGCAGTGACGGCATCCAGCTCCCGGATCGATCTGAGCTGGACGGATAATTCCAGCGACGAGACGGGGTTCGAAGTCAAGCGCGCCACGGACAGCGCCTTCACCCAGAACGTCGTCTGGATCGGCGGGATCCAGGGCACGACCTTCTCCAGCACCGGCTTGAGCGCCGCAACCACCTATTACTACAAGGTGAGGGCGCAAGGAGCGACGCAGAGCTCCGCTTACTCGGCCGCCGTCAGCGCGACTACGGACCCTTCCGGAGAGACGATTCCCAATGCGCCGAGCGGATTGGCGGCGACAGCGGTGTCCAGCACTCAGGTCAATCTGAGCTGGACGGATAACTCCAGCAATGAAACGGGATTTGAAATCAAACGCGCCACCGATAGCGCCTTCACCCAGAACGTGGTATGGATCGGCGGGATTCAAGGCTCCACCTACGCCAATACCGGCTTGAGTCCCGCAACGACTTATCATTACAAGGTCCGGGCCGAGGGGACGGCAGGAAAGTCCGCATACTCGGCCGCGGTGAGCGTGGCGACCAGCGGTTCTTCCGTTTCCTCAGGCACACCGATCTCGCCCCATTTCGCGGGCATCAACGCCTGGATGCCCTATCAGATCGGACCCCATGTCTACAACGGGAAGTTGGAGTCGAAATGGGCGGAGGTGCAGGCGAGCGGCGTGCAAATCATGAGGTATGGAGGCAATGGCGTCGATCACTATGCGGACCCGACCTGGGTGGAGACCATGGATCAGTACGTGGTGCTGGCCGACGCCATGAGGAGCAGGGGGATCGAGCCGGTGCTGCAGGTCCCCGTGTATGGGGATGCCTTCAGTGCGTCCCAGGCCGCGGATATCGTCAGACACGTCAACATCGACAACGCCCGGGCGGTGAAGTATTGGAGCATCGGCAATGAGCCTGATCTGACCAGCGGCGTCTATCAGATGACGACCGCGGCTCAGGTAGCATCCTACTTCAAGCCCTTCGCCTCGGCCATGAAGGCGGTTGACCCCAGCATCAAGATCATCGGCCCCGACACCGCGTGGTATCACGAGAGCATCATCGACGGATTGACGAGCTGTGACGGAAGTGCGGACGACATTACGGGCACGGACGGCAACGGCAACTTCTACGTGGATATCCTTTCGTTCCACATCTATGGGTTCGACGGCTCGCAAAGCACCCGGTCGCAAGTGATCTCGAAGCTCACGGCAGCGGGCGGTTTCAATGACGATCTCGGCACCCTGAATGCGCGAGTGGCCGTCTGTAACAGCTATTATGGAAGGACCGGCGGCAACGCTCTCAAGGTGGCCGTCACCGAGGCGAACGTCGATTATGAGAACCCTGCGGGGGACGGCGTCACCGGCCTGGGAGCGAAGAGCTTCATCGGTGGGCAGTTCTGGGCCGAATTGATGGGCATCGCCATGCAGCGGGGAGTCGACTTCGTCACCTTCTGGAGCACGATCGAAGGGGACGAGCTCGGTTATCTCAGCGGCGATGGCAGCACCAAGCGGCCCTCCTACTATCATTTCCAGATGATGGCTCAGAACTTCAGAGGGAACTCGGTTGCGGCGACGGACAACAGCCAACCTAATGTGAAGACATTCGGCGCCCAAGACGTCGACCAGATCGCCGTGATGATCATGAACCAGGACTCGGCGAATGGCTTCGATTATAGCGTTCGGCTGGACACCGGCACCGTATCCGGCATCAATCCCCTGAAGATCAATATCGATGCGGGCGTCGCCGTTCAGTACAATGGGACGATCTCCACCGAATCGAGCATCGTGCTGATCTTCGACGCCTCCGGGGCCTTCAAAAAGAAGATCGAATACAAGCGCAGCGGCCATGCGGACCTGAATCTGCCGCCGACGGTAACACCCTAACGAACGATCGAGGGGGACAGCCGCTGGTGTGCAGGGGGGCGCAGCAAGCTGCGCCCCGTCAGATTCCTCGCGGCCGGCGAGGAACGTCCTTTCCCTACGGCACCGGCGTCGCCAAAAACGCCGGCCGCTCGCCGGTGGCCGGATCGAAGGCCCGGCCGGTGATCTCGCCGCGGTCGTTGATGTCCTGCGCCGTGGTGAGCACGCCGGTATAGCCGGGCGCGACGAGCGCGTTGAGGTCCCGTATGAGGCCGTCCTGCCAGAGGAAGGCCCGGCAGGCGCCGCCCGCGTCGCAGGAGATGCCCACTACCTGGCCGCGGTCGTTGATGCCGTGCGCCTCGCTGTATACGTCGCCCGGCAGCGTGCCGAGATTCTGGATGCCGTCGCGCCGGGTCCACAGGAAAGCCCGGAGCTGGGGATTATCCGGATCGTCGCCGGGCTGACTGAGAAAGCCCACGACGTCACCCCGTTGATTGATGGCCGTCGGCGTGTTCCAGGTGTCGCCTCCGATATTGCCGAGGTCGATCACCGTGCCCTTCTCCCAGAGCACGGCGTGAGCGGCGGTGAAGCGGCCCACCGCCTGGTCGCAGGTGCCGGAGATGCCGACGATCTGGCCCTTGTCGTTGATCGCGGTGGCGGCGCCGGACGTGTCGCCCGGCAGCGGCGGCAGCTCGTGGATCTGGTCCGTTCGCGGCTCCCACACCACGGCCCGGAACTGCAGCACCTGGGGCGGCACGCAGGTCGAATCGTGCACCATGTTCTCCGCCCAGCCGACCACCTGGCCGCGGTTGTTGGCGCCGGCGGCGTAGCCATTGTTGCCCCCCAGCGTGGGCAGCGCCCGCATCACGCCCCCTTCCCAAACGAAACCGAGGCAGATGTGGCCGGTGGCGGTGGCCGGAGGGAAGAATGCCGAGCAGCTCCAGTTTTCACCCAGCGGATCGGGATCGGCCGTCTGGGAGATTCCCGCCAGCAGGCCGCGGTTGTTCTTCACCGGCCAGGCCACGCTGCTGTTGGGGCCGCCCAGGGTGCCGAGATCGAGCGCCTCGCCGTCCCGCCACAGCGTGGCGTGCCGGGTCAGGTTCCCCACCAGGTTGGAATAGCCTGAGACCCAGCCCCGATTGTTGATGCTGTTCCCCCGGCTCACCGCGCCGCCGAGCGAGGGGAGGTTGGTGACGTGGTACTCGCCGCCATAGGCGGCGCCGGCCAGCAACGCCGACGCGAGGATGACGATTCGTGCGCGCAGGGACTTCATGGTTGCCTCCTTCAGGCCGAACACTCTGCGACAGTGCGAGTGCACGGCTAAAACCCTACGAACCCCGCGCCTCGATTGCTCGCCATTTTCGGACGCTGAAACTGCGAAATTACGAGTCCGAATCCGGCGAGACGCCGGCCTGCCCGCGGGTGTAGGGTGGTGACGTGCTCGAACCCATCGGCTTTCCTCCGACCCTGCCCGCCCACATCTGCCAGCGCGCCCTCGACGCGCGCGACCCCCGCTTCGACGGCCTCTTCTTCGTCGGCATCGTTACCACCCGCATCTACTGCCGGCCGACCTGCCCGTCGCGGCGGGCGGATCCCGATCACCGGCGCTTCTTCAACTCTCCCGCCGCCGCCGAGCGCGCGGGGTTCCGGCCCTGCCTACGCTGCCGACCGGAGCTGGCGCCGGGGCGGGCGCCCATCGATCCGGTGTCGCGCCTCGCCTACAAAGCCGCGCACCGCATCGCCGCCGGAGCGCTGAACGGCCGCAAGGTGGCCGATCTCGCCGCCGACCTGTGCGTCAGCGAGCGGCATCTCCGCCGCGCCCTGCAGCGTGAGATGGGCGTCTCGCCGGTCGAGCTGGCGCAGACCCACCGGCTGCTGCTCGCCAAACGCCTCCTCGCCGAGACCGCGCTCTCGGTGACCGATGTCGCCTTCGCCAGCGGCTTCGAGAGCCTGCGGCGCTTCAACTTCGCCTTTCACGAGCGCTACGGGATGAGCCCCAGCGCGCTGCGGCGGCCGGCGCCGGTGAACGATCTCCTGCGCCTGACGCTGGCCTACCGTCCGCCGCTTGCCTGGGAGGAGCTCATCAGCTTCCTGGGTCGCGAGGCCACGCCGGGCGTCGAGGCCGTGGCGGGCCGCCGTTACAGCCGTACGGTCCGGCTCGACGGGCGGAGTGGCGTCGTCGTCGCGGAGGACTCGCCGGCCGAAGCGCAGGTGACGGTCGACGTCTCCTCCTCGCTCCTGCCGGTGCTCATGCCCCTGCTCGCGCGCCTGCGGCAGCTCTTCGACCTCGACGCCCAGCCCACCGTGGTGGACGCCCATCTCGAACGGGGCGGGCTCGCTGCGCTCGTCCGCCGGCGGCGCGGCGTGCGCCTCCCCGGCGCGCTCGACGGCTTCGAGGTCGGCCTCCACGCCCTGCTCAGCGGCGGTGCGTCATCGGCAGCGGAGGCGCGCGAGCTGGCCGGCCGCATCGCGGCCGCCCTGGGGGAACCGCTCGACACCGGCGTTCCGGGTCTCGACCGGCTGGCCCCGAGCGCCGAACACGTGGCCGAGGCCGGAGCGCCGGGGCTGGCCGCGTGCGGCGTACCGTCACCGTGCGCGGAGATCCTCACGGCCTTCGCCCGGGCCGTCGCCGGCGGAGCGCTGCCTCTCGAGCCGGGGAACGACGTGGCCGAGACGCATCGCGCACTGATGGAGGTCGCCGGCATGGATGAAGCCCTGGCGACCACGATCGTGATGCGCGCGCTTTACTGGCCCGATGCCTTCCCCTGGACCGACCCCGGCCTCCTCAGCGCGGCGGGAGCTCCCAGCCCCCGCGCTCTCCGCACCCGAGCGGAGAAGTGGCGCCCCTGGCGCGCCTATGCGGCGCTCCACCTCTGGCTACGGCAGGAAGAGGTCTGATCCTTTCTTTCCTTAAAATTTTGGGTCTTCCGCAGAATCTGTGGGTCGACAGCGTTGGGTCGGTGGGGCGTCTGGCAACGCCCCCGCCATTGCGCCTTCTTCAATCAGCGATGGGTGGTGCGTCGCAAGCGGCGGGGCGCCGAAGCCCAACGGCTCCGACTTGATTATCTTTCTTACGATGATGAAAAAATAACTCCTTCTTCGTCGGCGCCCTGGCGGAGCAGAAGCACACATCCGTTTCGAGACGGACATCGATCTTGCCCTCGGCGAGGTCGTAGTGGATCCGCTGCGGCTCAGGCAGGTCCTCTACAACTATCTTTCGAACGCCCTGAAGTTCACCCCTGCCGAGGGCCGCGTAACGGTGCGTGCCCGCGTCGAGGGCGAGCGGCACTTCCGGCTCGAAGTGGAGGATACGGGGATCGGCATCCGGCCGGAGGACATCGGCCGTCTCTTCGCGGACTTCGAGCAGCTCGAAACGGGCAGCACGAAGAAGCAGGCGGGGACGGTCAGGGGAGTACCTTCTTCGCCGTTCTCCCCCGCGTGGCCGGGGAAGCTCCTACGATTTCTAGAACCTCAAGCTGAGGTCAAGCCCGAAAATGTTGGCGGTGTAGTCGCCGACGTCCGCGTTGAGGAGCATGGCGCCCGGCAGGTAGTTCTGCAGGCCCTGGAGGATGAAGCTGTCGATGGCGTAGTCCTCGCAGCGGTAGAAGAGGCCGGCCGTGGCTCACGGGTGTGGGTCCTGGACGCACCGTCCAGATTCAGGATGGATCCTTCTGCGGACGATCCAGCTCGAAGGCTAAATGACTGATTCTTCGTGGCAACTCTCCACGGCCCCGGTGGCGCGGGGCTTGCTCTTTCCGAGGCCAGAGACGCGAAGCCGGAAAGCCGTTCATGCCGGGACCTCGCGCGGAAAGGCCCGGGCCATGCGCCAGGAACGACAGAGTCCTGCTGTCCATCGATCCTCCGGAGGAGCGCGCATCCTGCGCCGGCATCCGTGGCTCCTCGGGTACCTGCACGTGGCTGGCTTCGCCACCCTGCTGGCTCTGGGCTTGGTGGTCGAGCGCGCGGAGTCGGCGGCCGATCACTTGCTCTCCTGGCGCGCGCGAGCTGTGAGAGTCACCAGCCTGCTCGGCCACCTGCGCTGGCAGCTCAGCGAGCTCGAGAACGCGGAGCGCGGATTCATCATCACCGGCGATCCGCGGTGGGTCGACCGCTGCCGCGGTGGCGTGGAGACGGTTCAGCAGGATCTGATGCTGCTGCGGCTGCTGGTCGTGGATGGCGGGCAGCGGCTTCGCCTGGACCGGCTGCAACCCCTCATCGCCGCCCGTCTCGCCTACCTCGGGGAAACTCTCGATGTCCGCCGGCGAGAGGGCAGGGGAGCGGCGGGCTCGGCGATCGTTAGCGGCCGTGACGAGGCACTCAGGGACGAGATCCACCGCCGGATCTCGACCCTGCTCAAAGGCCAGGAGCGCCTGCTCGCCTACGGCGACGCGCGCCTGCGGACGCGCGTCATGCAGGCGCGCTGGTGGCTGCTGGTGGGATTGCTGTGGAGCGTCCCACCGCTGGCGCTGCTGGTTCGCTGGTCGCGGCGCCAGGTCCGGCATTGGAAGGAGATGGTCGACTTCCAACAGGCGAACGGCAGGGGAGCACACGGCGGCTTAGCCGGTTGTCACGTCTTGGATGGACGCCCTCACATGGATAGGTGACGGGCGCCGGGCTATGTCGCATCCGGCGGCTGGAGCAGCCGCAGTACGCCCAGCAGAGTCTGGGGCTCATGCTGCGTGCTGCGCCACCGCCGGGTGGCGAGGACCAGGTCTTGGACCTGCCCGCCTGCCGCCTTGCCGCCGGCCACCAGCACGCCCGCGGCACCATCGGGGCCGCCGGTCTCCAGCCGTTGCACCATCGCGCGCATGAGCTCGAAGCCTGCGACGCTGCGCACCCAGATGAGCATCCCGGCGCAGTAGGCCACGGCGGCGCTGATCTGTGGCGACAGCGGCCCGGCGAGCACCTGCACGTGCAGGGAGAGCCGGCCGCGCCGGCTCTGAAAAGTGGCGCTGCCGGCCCGCTGTTGCTCGACCTGCTGCGCCAGGCGGCGCAGCTCCTCGTTCTGGCGAAATCCCGGCGCCTCGGTCAGCAGCCGGCGGAGCGAGGGCCAGACATCCGGCTCCACCAGCAGCAGGTAGGGCAGGACGGAGCCGGAGAATCCCGCCTGCCCGGCCGCCTCGATCAGGTCCTCCACGGCGAGGTCGAGGAAGATGGCACTGGAAATCTCGCGGGTGTTCTGCAGCTCCGTCTCGGTCTCGGGCGTCTGCATGGCGATGGCGCCGTGCTCCACCAACAGGGCTACCGCGAGACGGGTGGAGGTCGGCGCTTCCGCCTCGTCGGCGATCATGTCAAAGAGCCGCACTCCCGGTTGCTGGAGCACACGGTCGAAGATCCGCCGCAGCGGCAGGCCGTGAAACTCCTCGTCCAGCGCCGGGAGCTGCGGAGTGAGGGCGTGCAGCGGCTGGCCGGTGGCGGGAAGCCGGTGCCGCCGCTTGCCGAGCTCGTCCTTGAGCCAGGCGGCGTCCAGGATCACCTCCTGGAGGTGCAGGCCCACGGCGGCGCCGGACGGCGATTCGCCTCCGGACGGATGGGGATCGAAACGGAAGCTGCCCTCCTCGAGCGACAGAAGGGCGAGCAGCGCCTCGCGGCCGTGAAGCTTCAGCCAGCGGGCCTCGATCGCCTCGCCGTCGCGCATCTCGACGGAGCCCGACCCGGCCGGACTCTTCACCCGCAGGACGCCGTTCTTGCGCGCCTGCCCGAGGAACTGCAGCACTTCCCACGCGGGATGATTCGCGAGGTCCCCCTGCAGCTCCTGCAGAGCGGCGGTGCGAGCGGCAAGCAGGCGGTCCAGCCGCAACAGCAGCTCCTCCAGATCGCACGGCCGGGTGACGTAGTCGTCGACGCCGGCGCGCAGGGCGGCGACGCGGTCGGCCGCCTCGCCGCGGTCGGAGAGCATGAGGATGGGCACCGCCCGGGTTGCAGGCTGGCCGCGCAGGGCCTCGACTTCGCCCAGCCCGGCGTTCGTTGATTCGCCCAGCACCACGAGGTCCATGTGCTCGTCCGCGGCCGTGACGGCGGCCCGCGCGCCATCCGCCAGCCGCCGCACCTCGTGGCCGGCCACGTGCAGCCGGTCGGCGAGCACGGCCGCGAACACGGAGTCGCTCTCGATCAGCAGGACTTTGGCCACGCTGCTTCTCGCTTCAGGCTGTCCGGCGAGACCGGACTCGCGGCTCAACCTCTGGCCAGACGTCACGCCTGGCAATCTTCAGGTCGTAGCGCGACTGCAGATTGAGCCAGAACTGTGCTGGAACGCCGAAGTATTTCTCGAGCCGCAGCGCCGTATCCGCGGTGACGCTGCGGCGGCCATGAACCAGCTCGCTGATGCGCGCGACAGGTACGTCGAGGTCCCGCGCGAGCTGATTCTGACTGATTCCCAAGGGCTCCATGAACTCGTAGCGCAGGATCTCCCCCGGAGGGATGGGGTCGAGAGGGTGCCCTTCTTCCATAGCGGGTTCCTTTGAGGCTTCAGTGGCAATCCACGATCTCTACGTTAAAGCTGTCTCCCTCAGACCACTCGAAACAGATTCTCCATTGATCGTTGATTCGGATGCTGTACTGCCCGGCGCGGTCTCCTTTAAGCGCTTCCAGGCGATTTCCAGGAACGAGGGAAAGCGCGGCGAGACTCGGCGCCGCGTCGAGTACTTCGAGCTTCCTGCGCGCCGTCCTTTCAATAGCCTGAAAGCGCCGCACGAACCGGTCCGCGAACAATGCCTCGGCATCTCGGCACCGGAACGTCCTGATCACTGCGACAGTCTATTCTGTGGTGCGTATTCCGTCAAACGGAATGGCCTTCCTCGCTATGGCTACGGCTTGAGTTGCCCAGCCTTCACGTGCGATCACGGTATGATCTTCGCTCGATGGCCGCATGGGCCTGCTGAGGAGTCAGTTGGAAGTCACCGGCGCCGGATTATCACTACGACTCCCGAGCCGTGCTCTGCTGCTTGCCGTCTCGTTGCTGGCCATGGCCGCCGCGCCGGCCGGGCGCTGGTTCGAGGACGTGACCGCCCGCGCCGGCGTCGCCGCGAAGCACGGCAATCGCGTCTTCCACAATCCCTACGCCGAGATCATGGCGGGGTACACCGCCCTGGGCGCCGCCGCCGCCGTGGCGGACTTCGACGGCGACGGCTTCGAGGACCTCTTCGTCACCGACTCGTCTGAAACCGGCAAAAACCACCTCTACCGCAACAACGGCGGCTTCACCTTTACCGACGTGGCGGCGAAGGCGGGCGTGGCCGGCGGCAACGACGCCGCCAACGCCTCGGCCGACGCCCTCTGGTTCGACTACGACAACGACGGCCGGCCGGATCTCTTCGTGGTCCGCTTCGGCCGCAGCCAGCTCTTCCACAACCTGGGCCAGGGGAGCTTCCGCGAGGTCACCCGCGAAGCCGGGCTGGACCGTTACGCCAACGCCATCACCGCCGCCGCCTTCGACTACGATCGCGACGGCGATCTCGACCTGTTCGTCGGCGGCTACTTCCGGCCGGTCGATATCTTTCATCCCGAGACGCCGCGCTTCTTTCCCGAGAGCTTCGAGACGGCCGAGAACGGCGGCGGCGTCACCTTGTGGCGCAACGACGGCCGGGGGCGTTTCACCGATGCGACGCGCGCTGCCGGCCTGGCGCTCTCCGGTTGGACCCTGGACCTCGGCCACGCCGACGCCGACGGGGACGGCGACGACGATCTCTACGTGGCCTGCGACTTCGGCACCGACCGCTTCCTCCGCAACAACGGCGACGGCACGTTCAGCGACCGGACCCGCGAGGCCACCGGCATCGACACCAAGAAGGGGATGAACGCCGAGTGGGGAGATTACGACAACGACGGCCGGCTGGACGTCTACGTCACCAACATCACCGACGACTACATGCGCGAGGGGAACTTTCTCTGGCGCAACAACGGCATGAACGGCTCGGGCGAAGTGACGTTCTCCGACGTCGCGCGGGAGACCGGCACCCACGACACCGGCTGGGGCTGGGGCGCCAAGTTCTTCGACTATGACGACGACGGCTGGCTCGACCTGTACGTGGTCAACGGCTGGGTCTCGGCGGGCCCGGAAAGCTATGTGCCGGAGATCTTCGCGATGATCATTCGGCCGGACGTCGACCTCGCCGATGCGCGCAACTGGCCGCCCATCGGCGGCAAGAGCTTCTCCGGCTATCAAAAGAAGCGGCTCTTCCACAACGAGGGCGGCCTGTTCCGGGACGAGGCAGCGCGCCACGGTCTCGACTCGGCCCGCGACGGCCGCGGCATCGCCGTCGCCGACTTCGACAACGATGGCCGCCTGGATCTGTTCGTGACCAACGCCAAGGCCGAGCCCTACCTCTATCGCAACGTCCGGCCCGCCGCGCACTGGGTGCAGTTCCTTCTCGAAGGCAGGCCATCGAGCCGCGACGCCGTGGGCGCGCAGTTGCGCGCCACCGCCGCCGGACGCTCGCAGCTCCGCTTCGTGGACGGCGGCAACGGCTTCGCCGGCCAGAGCAGCCGCCGCGTCCACTTCGGCCTCGGCGCCGCGGCGGCGGTAGATCGCCTCGAGGTGCGCTGGCCCTCGGGACTGCGCCAGATCTTCGATAAAATCCCGGCGGACCGCACCTGGCGCATCGTCGAAGGTGAACCGGAATTGAAACCTTTTCAGGCCGTTGCCAGGAAACAATGAAACGTTTTTGGATCCCTTCGCTGCTCGCGCTCTGCCTCGGCTCCGCCGCCGTCGCGGGCTCGTTCGAGGAGGCGATGAAGGCCGTCGCCGCCGGCAACGACGCGGCGGCCTTGCAGCTCTTCGAAGCGGCGCTCGCGACGGATCCGGATAACCTGCAAGCTTCCAACGAGTATCGCAAGGCCGTCATCCGCACCGGCCAGTACGACCGGGCCATCGACTTCTACGGCAAGCTCACCGCTGCTCAGCCTCAGGCCGCCTTCGCCTGGCTGAACTACGGCTACGCTTACGTGGACAAGATCCCGGCCGCCGGCTCGATCACGCGGGTGATCCTGGCCAACAACTCCATCACCAACTTCTCCAAGTCGATCGAGATCAAACGCACCTGGATCGCACTTTATACGCGGGGCAACGCCTATCTTTACTGGCCCAAGGTCTTCGGCCGCGCGCCGCTCGCCGTGGCGGACCTCGAGGAGGCGGTGGCGATCGCCCGCAAGGAACCGCAGCGGAAGAAGGTCTACGTCCGCGCCTGGATCGCCCTCGGCGACGGTTACTTGAAGACGGACCAGCCGGAGAAGGCGAAGGCGGTCTGGCGCGAGGCGCAGCAGCTCTTCGGGAACCAACCGCAGCTCCAGGAGCGGCTCTCTCGCGACGGCGAGGAGTTGGAAAAGTACGTCTACGACCAGCTCGACCCCAACCTGCGGGTGAACACCGATCTGGCGCCGTTGTGGGAGGAGTGAGGGTGCTGTCGGAAGAGCCTCGAAGGGGTGGCGGCAGCTCGGGGCGTTCTGGGGGGGCGCAGTCGAAAGGATCTTGCCGAGCTCGGGCCTCCTTTTTCGGCATAAAGGTTGTGAATCGTTCCCCCTCGCCCGTCAGGGAGAGGGGGCCAGGGGGTGAGGCTTCGAAGGGCATACCCCTCCTACTTTCTATGCTCCTCCTGATCTGCACCTCCCTCTTCGCCCAGGACCCAGGACCCAAGACCCAGGACCCTCCCCCCGCCAGCCCCATCCGCTTCGAGGAGATCTCCGATGCCGCCGGCGCCCGCCTCGTCCATCACACCCGTACCTTCCGAGGGAAGCACGCCGACGTGCTCGGCATGTTCACTTCCGGCGGCGCCGCGGTGGCGGTGGGGGACTACGACGGCGACGGCGACGATGACCTGTTCGTCACCGACTCCGCGGTGGGACAACCCAACCACTTACTGCGCAACGAGCTGCGGCCTTCGGGCAAGCTGGTCTTCACCGACGTGGCGCGCGAGGCCGGGGTCGCTGGAGGAAACGACGAGCGCGCCATCGTCTCCGATGCCCTGTGGTTGGACGCCGACAACGACGGCCGGCGCGATCTGCTGGTGGCCCGCTTCGGCGCGCCGCTGCTGTATCGGAATCTGGGGCGGGGAAGGTTTCGCGAGATGGCGAAGGAGGCCGGCCTCACGAAGTTCGGCAACACCATCGCCGCCATCGCCTTCGACTACGACAACGACGGCCGGCTCGACCTGCTGTTCGGCAATTACTTCCAGCCGGTCGACCTGACCGAGCTGCCGACGCCGCACGTCCTGCCCAACAACCTCGACAACGCGGTCAACGGCGGCGGCGTCACGCTGTGGCGCAACGTCACCGCACCGGGCTCCGGCGAGCTTCGCTTCGTCGAGACGACGGCGAAGGCCGGCCTCGCTCATCACACCGGCTGGACTCTCGATCTCGGCCACGGCGATCTCAACAACGACGGCTGGCAGGACCTCTATCTCGCGGTCGACTACGGCACCGACCGCCTCTTCTTCAACAACGGCGGCGGCACCTTCCGTGACGCCACGAAGGAGGCTGTCGGGTTCGACTCGCGCAAAGGGATGAACGTCGACGTCGCGGATTACGATCGCGACGGCTGGCTCGACATCTACGTCACGAACATCACCGACGAATACATGAAAGAATGCAACATGCTCTGGCACAACGACGGCGACGGCACCTTCACCGACCTGGCGAAGGAGACCGGCACCTGCAATACGCTTTGGGGCTGGGGCGCCAAGTTCGGCGACTTCGACGGCGACGGCTGGGAGGACCTCTTCGTGATGAACGGCTTGCGCTCGGCCGGCCCAGAGAACTACATTCCGGTCCTCTTCGAGATGATCGTCACGCCGGGCATCGACTTCACCGACGTCAACAGCTATCCGCCGATCGGTGCGATGAGCTGGAGCGGATATCAGCGCAAGAAGCTCTTCCGCAATCTCGGCACGCAGGCCTTCAAGGAGATGGCGGCCGCGGCTGGGGTCGATAACGACCGCGACGGCCGCGGCATCGGCATGGCCGACTTCGACGACGACGGCCGGCTCGACCTCTATCAGACCAGCGTCGATCAGCCCGCGCTTTTGTATCGCAACGTCTCCCCGGCGCGCCACTGGCTCGAGCTGAAGCTCATCGGCACGAAATCGAACCGCGACGCCATCGGCGCCCGAGCCACCTTACGGGTCGGCGGCGCGACCCTGATCCGCGAGGTCAACGGCGGCAACGGCTACGCCAGCCAGAGCACCGTACGTCTTCATTTCGGATTGGGAGCGGCGGCGAAGGTCGATGCCGTCGAGATCCGCTGGCCGAGCGGGCGTGTCGAGAAGGTAGCCGTGCCGGTGGACCGGATCACCACGATCAAGGAAGGAACGGGGGTGGTGAAATGAGGCCGGCCCTCACCCTTCTCGGGCTCCTCCTCATGGCTGCCGCGCCGCCGCGGACACCTCCGAACGACGAGCTCCTCTGGCACCATCGCAACCTCGGCAAGGCGTTCTACGAGAACCCGGCGACGCAGTATCAGGCGGTGGACGAGCTCAAGGCGGCGCTGGATCTGTCTCCCGACTCCGTCCGCGAGCGGCTCAACTACGGCCTCGCTCTGCTCCGGGCGGGCAAGACGGCCGAAGGCATCGCCGAGTTGGAGAAGGTGCAGAGGCAGGACCCGTCGCTCCCCCATACCTGGTTCAATCTCGGCATCGCCTACAAGCGCGCCGCCGACTACGACCGCGCCACCGCGCAGTTCGAAAGGTTGGTCGCGCTGGTCCCCGACGAACCGGTGGCGCGCTACAACCTCGGGGTGCTCTACAAGCTCGCCGGCAAGGCCGACCTCGCGCTGCGCCATTTCGAGGAAGCGGAGCGGCTCGCTCCCCATTTCGTGGGCCCCCACTTCCAGCTCTTCAACGCCTACCGGTTCGCCGGCCGCGAGGCAGACTCGAAGCGCGAGCTGGCCATCTTCCAGGAGGTCCGCAAGCAGCAGGAGGGCGCCGCCGTGCCCGAAGACCTGGAATGGAGCCGCTATGCCGAGCTCTACGACGAGCCCGAGCCGGCGAGCCCCGTTGCCCCGACCGTGCCGCCGAAATGGGAGGCCCGCGAGCTGAAGACGGGCCTCGACCCTGGGACGGCGGTGCTCGCCGTGCTCGACGCCGAGGGTGACGGCCGGCCGGATCTCCTCGCCGCCTCGGCGCTCGGCGCGGCCCTGTTCCGGCAGGGTACGGACCCGGTCGAGGCGAGCGGCCTCGCCGAGATCCGGGGAGTCACGGGCGCGGCTCTCGGCGACTTCGACAACGACGGCCTGGCGGATCTCTGTCTGATCGCGGGCGGCGGCGCGTCGCTGTGGCGCAACGCCGGCGGACGATTCGAAAAGGTTTCTGTTCTGTTTCCTGCCGGCAAGTTCCGCGACGCCGTCTGGCTCGACTTCGATCACGATTACGACCTCGATCTGATCCTGCTCGGAGAGAGCGCCGCTCTGCTGCGCAACCAGGGGACCGCCGGCTTCCAGGACGAGACGCGCCGGTTTCCTTTCGTGACCGGCAACGCGCTCGGCGCCGCGGTGCTGCACGTCGTCTCCGACACGCAGGGGATGGACCTCGCCGTGGCCTACGCGGACCGGCCGGGAGTGATCTACCGCGACCGGCTGGGCGGCAGTTATGAGGCCGAGACCGTAGCGGCGCTGCCCGCCGGGGCGGCGCCGCTCATGGCGGTCGACTTCAACGGCGACGGCTGGACCGACCTCGCCGCGGGCGCCACGGTGCTGGTCAACGGGCAGGGGAAAGGGTGGACGGCGGAGAAGCCCACGTCCGCACCTCCGTTCGTGCCGGCCGATCTGGACAACCGGGGGACCGTCTCGCTCGTCGCGGCTCCCCAGGGCTTCGCCGCTACGGCATTGGCGGCCGCCGATTTCGACGCCGACGGCCGGGTGGACCTTGCGGCGGCGGGGAAGGACGGCTCACTGAGGCTCTTCCGCAACGCCACGGAGACCGCCAATCGCTGGCTGGCCGTGCGTCTCGAAGGGGTCAAGAACCTGAAGCTCGCGGCCGGCGCGGAGATCGAGGTCAAGGCCGGCAAGCTGTATCAGAAGCGCAGCTATCAGGGAGTGCCCCTGATCTTCGGCTTGGGGGCTCGGAACGAGGCGGACGCCGTCCGCATCACCTGGCCCAACGGGCTGATCCAGAACGAGACGCGCCAGGCCGCCGGCAAGCTCGCCGCCGATCTTTCCACCTATAAAGAAGCCCCCCGCCTCTCCGGCTCCTGTCCGATGATCTTCACCTGGAACGGCGAGCGGTTCGAGTTCATCACCGACGTGCTGGGCGTCGCGCCGCTCGGCGCTTCGGCGGGCGACGGCGAGTACTTTCCGGTGGATCACGACGAGCACGTGCGCATCCCCGGCGAGGCCCTGGCCGCCGTCGACGGCCACTATGAGGTGCGGATCACCGAGGAGCTGCGCGAGGTGGCCTATCTCGACCAGGTGCGCCTGATCGCCGTCGATCACCCGGAGGCGACGGAGGTCTTCACCAACGACAAGTTCCAGAGCCCGCCGTATCCCGAGCTGCGGCTTTACGGGATGGAGCGACGAGTGCGGCCTCTGGCGGCCCGCGACTCGCAGGGCAGAGACGTGCGCGACCGGCTTCTCGCCCGCGACCGGCGTTACCCGGACGACTTCCGCCGCACCTCCTCCGGCATTGCCGAGATGCACCATCTGGATCTCGATTTCGGCCGCGTTGCGCCGGACGGCCGCGCCCTGCTCGTGCTCTCCGGATGGGTGGACTGGGCCGACGGCAGCACCTTCCTCGGCGCCGCCCAGGAGGCGGGCGGCGGGCTGGTGATGCCGCGCCTGCAGGTCAAGGACGCCGCCGGCCGCTGGGTGACGGTGCTCGAAGACATGGGCATTCCGGCCGGCAAGCCCAAAACGATCGTGGTGGACCTCACCGGCAAGTTCCTCTCCGACTCTCGCGAGGTCCGCATCGAGACCAATCTCTGCGTGTATTGGGACGAGATCTTCCTGGCGGAAACGGCTGGGGAGACGCCGATGGAGCTGACCCCCATGGCGCCCATGACGGGCAACCTGCGCTTCCGCGGTTTCTCGCGGCCGGTGATCCATCCCGAGCGCAAGCAGCCGGAGAGCTTCGATTACCAGACGTGGATGCCGCTCTCGATGTGGAACCCCACGCCGGGGCTCTATACCCGCTATGGCGACGTGCGGCCGCTGCTCGCCGAGGTGGACGACCGCATGGTGGTCATGGGCTCTGGCGACGAGATCCGCCTGCGTTTCGACGCGCGTGCCCTGCCGGCCCTGCCCGCCGGCTGGCGGCGCGATTTCCTGCTCAAGGTCGACGGCTGGGCCAAGGACGCCGACGCCAATACGGCCTTCTCGCAGAGTGTCGAGCCGCTGCCGTTCCACGCCATGAGCCGCTATCCCTATCCCGAGAGGGAGCGCTTCCCGGACGACGAGGCGCACCGGAAGTACCGGGAGGAGTACAACACCCGGCCGGCGCTGCGGCTGATCCGGCCGTTGCAGCAGCCCGGCGATAAATCGCCGGGCTAAAATCGCCAACCGTCCCGCTTTTGGCCATGCCTGCACTTATTAAGCGAACGGGCGCTGCGGGTGCGGCGAGACGCAGGAGGTGCGGTCGTGGCCATCAGAGTCGTCAGTTACGAAGAGATCCGCCGGCTGGTGCGGCTGGAAGACGTCATCGCGCCGGTCCGCGAATCGTTCAAGAGCTACTCGCTGGGCCGGGCCAACATCCCGCCGGTCCAGCATCTCGAGATGCCCGCTCGCCAGGGCGGGGCGCTGCACATCAAGACCGGGCACGTCGAGCCGCTCGACTTCTGCCTGGTGAAGGTCGCCTCGACGTTCCCCGAGAATACGCGGCGGGTGCCTCCCAGCCCGTCGATCAACGGCGCGATCATGGTGTTCAGCGCCGTCGACGGCGAGCCCCTCGCGCTGCTCGAGGACCGGGCCTGGATCACTCAGGCGCGGACCGGAGGCGCCGGCGCCGTGGCGGCCGAGCTGCTGGCGCGCCCCGGCGCCGCGACGCTCGGAGTGATCGGCTCCGGCACGCAGGCCCGGCTGCAGGCCACTGCGATCCTCCACGTCCTGCCGGATCTCCGTAAGCTCGTGACCTGGGGCCGGTCGGCGGAGAAGGCCCGGCAGTTCGCCGCGGACATGAGCGCCTCCTATCCCTTCCTCGCCGTCGAGGCCGTGGAGAATCCCGAGCAAGCCGTCCGCGCCGCGGACATTCTCGTGACGACCACGTATGCCGCGGAGCCCATCGTGCGCGGCGAGTGGCTCCCCGAGGGGGTGCTGGTCATCGGCATGGGCGCGGACTCCATCCACAAGCGGGAGCTCGATCCCGGGACCCTTCTGCGGGCTGACAAGGTGTACGTCGACAGCCGCTCGCAGAACGAGATCCTGGCCGAGATCGGTCACGGCCTCCGTGAAGGCCTGTTCGACGCCGGCCGCATCGACGGCGAGATCGGCGATCTCCTGGCGGACGGCGTCGCCGCGGGCCGGATGTCGGACCGCGAGCGCATCGTCTGCAAGCTGACCGGCGTGGCCGTGCAGGAGGTCTTCGTCTGCGACTACCTGCTGCGCAGCCTCGGGATCACCGGCCGCAGGCGCGAGACGGCGGAGGTTCTGGCGGCGGCGTCGTAGGCAAAACGCTACATAGTTCAAGGCCCCGACACCTCAACGGAGGAGCTGTGCTAGCCGTACCTTTGTACGGCATCTCGTAAACGCGACGGACGTCACCGATGGAGGTGAGAAAAATGAAATTGCTACGGCTGGTGGGACTGGTTTCGCTCTTCGCCGTCTGTTTGATGCTGATGCCATCCGCAGGCGTCGAGACCGCTCGTGCCGCCGCTACTGGTTATGGGTGTTATGCGGATTGTTGCGGCGGAGGGTGGGCTATGGGCGTTGGCGACACCGTCGACCAAGCATACCAAACCCTCGACTGTGGAAGATACGGTGTGTGCGGGACGATCGAGTGTGAGCAGATAAATTATTAGCGCCCCCACTTCATGATTCATCTTGACGTGACCGGGTGAGACCTGCTGGACGGGCTTGATCCCCAGGAGCGGGCCCGTCCCCCGGTTCCGGGACCGCTCCTGATGCTTCGCTCCGCGCCAGGGTAGGCGGCTCGCCCGTCAGGGAGAGGGGGACAGGGGGTGAGGCTTCGCGCGCAGACGGCCAGGCTTCAGAACGTATCCCTGGTCGTCACCAGCCACTGCACCCGTTCGATCGAGCGGTTGGCGTCCAGGGGAAACGCGACGTCGAGGTGCAGGACGGCGCCGCGGGAGGAGCGGCTGGAGCCGAGGCGCAGGCCGAGGCCGGCGTCCTTGAGAATCCGGCGCTCCTGGGCGGCGAGCTTGGGGTCCCGCTGCGACCGGGGGTTCACGAACCAGGCCTGGCCGGCGTCGAAGAAGACGGCGGCACCCAGGTGGACGAGGTGGAAGAGCTCGCGGTCGCTGAAGAACCGCTGCTCGAGCGTGAGCAGGACGCGGCGGTCGCCGGCCTGGTAGCGGAGGGGATAGCCGCGCAGCCCGCTGTCGCCGCCGAGCAGGAGCTGGTCTTCGCCGTCGAGGCGGTGGGCTAGGTCGGCGCCGAGCGCGGCGTAGAAGACCTGGTCACCGAAGTCGCGCGCGTACCAGCGCACCTTGCCGCCGGCCACCAGGTCCTCGGCGTCGCCGTCCGCCCAGCGGGTGGAGCCGCCGAGCTGGGCGAGGACGAGCTGGCGCCGGGTGGGCCGCCAGCCGGTGGAGGCCGCGCTCTGGACGATCCAGCGCTCGCCGTCGCCGCCGAAGGCCGGGGAGGACAAGCCGAGGAGGAGGTTGAACTGCCGGCCGAGGTTGAGGTCCTCCGAGCGCTGGATGCGGTCGAGATCTCGCTCCACCACGAAGCGGTCCTGCACCGACTCGAAGCTGATCCAGGGGTAGGCGAGCCGGCGGTCGGGCGGCAGGGTAACCAGCTTCGGAATGGAGGAGGAGGCCTTGAAGGCAGACCGCGAGAACTTCGACGACAGCGTGAACGCGTCGTCCGACCAGGTGAAGCCGAAGCGCAGCCGCCGCGCCGCGCCCTCCCGGAGGCCGCTCGAGAGGCCGCCGTAGATCTCCAGGAACTCGTGCTCATGGTTGAAGCCGACGATGGCCTTGCCGGCGGTATAGAGCTGCTCGAGGCGGTCGTCGCGGAACGCGCGCACGCCCGCCGCCCAGCGCGAGCTGAGCGAGTAGAAGGGCCGCTCCAGCTCGAAGCGCTCCCGCCCGCCGTCGCTGTTGTCGGCATAGGAGAGGGTCAGCCGGACGCGGCTCCCGAGCAGGTTGGGATCGCGGTAGCGGACGAGGTTCGAGGTGCGGTCCACCGTCCCGATGCGCGAGATGGAGAGCTCTTTACCGGTGCCCAGGACGTTGGTGTCCTCCACCCACAGGCTCGTGTTGTTGGCGCCGCCCGAGCGGCTGAAGCTGGCGCCGCCCTCCAGCGTCCAGACGTCGCGGGTGGTCACCTCCACGTCCACCTTGCCGTCCTCGCGCAGCACCGGACGGATGTCCACGTCGTAGAGATAGTCGTTCTGCCGCAGCAGGCGCGCGGACTCGGCGATCAGCTCGGGAGAGAACACGTCGCCCGGCTTGAAGAGGAGCTGCCGCTCGATCACCCCCGGGCGGGTGGAGCGGTGCACCTGGTTCGCCAGCCGGAACAGCCGGCCGTCTTCGCCGGGCTTCTCCGGATCAAAGAGGTCCTGGGCGACGACGCGCACCTCGCCGATGACGCTCCCCGGCGGAATCGCCGGAGCGCCCCGGACCTCGATGCCGGTAGCCAGGACCGGGGGCCGCGAAGCCCGCAGCCAGGAGGAGAGATTCGGGGACGGCTGCGCCGCTCCTGGATCGGGATGGGCCAGGAACAAGGCGCCGACAAGCGCACTGGCGGCCGTCAGCCGGCAGACACGGTCAAAGACTGGCGGGCGGCGGACGCCGCGGCTCGAATCCATGCTGGGAACTCCTTGAACGACCGTCAGTTCGGTGGATCATAACCCAAGGCGCCCCGAAAGTATCGTGTAGCAGCATCTTTCAGGGAGCGGCAAAGTCGGCTGAGGTGGTCTCTTCTTCAGAAGGCACCTCTGTGTGGACGCTCCGGGGGGCGGGCAGCCATGTTGGGCTGCCTCGACATGGAATCTCCTTGTTCCGACGATTTTGGCGGAGCCTTCGGCTTGTTTCAGGGAGCGGCGACTGGCCTGACGGTCAGGGTCCTCCGACACACGCGGCGGCGGGTCAGGATGAGGGTCCTGCGAGCCCATGCCGGGTCTCGGCACCGCAAGCTGAATCGCACCGCCGCGGGCTCGCGGGCCGGTTTTTTGTGTTCGTGGAGCGCCACCGTCAGATGACGGGACGATTTCTCAGATGACGGAGCGATACCGCCAGATGAGGGCGTGATTTCTGAGATGGCGGAGCCGCCCCGTCATCTGACGGAGCGCTTTCTGATCCTGGGGAGCGCCGCCCCATCCTGCGGCGTTGTTTCTGAGATGAGGGAGCGCCGCCGTCAGATAAGGGCGCGGATTCTGAGATAACGGAGCGGCTCCCCCATCTGACGGAGCGCTTTCTCATCCTGGGGAGCGCCGCCGTCATCCTGGGGCGCCGTTTCTCAGATCAGGGAACCCCGCCGTCAGATGAGGGCGCGGTTTCTGAGATGACGGAGCGGCTCCCCCATCTGACGGAGCGCCTTCTTATCCTGGGGAGCGCCGCCGTCATCCTGGGGCGCCGTTCCTCAAATGGGGGAACCCCGCCGTCAGATGGGGGCGCGGTTTCTGAGATGACGGAGCGGCTCCCTCATCGGCGGAGCGCCTTCTCATCCTGGGGAACGCCGCCGTCATCCTGGGGCGCCGTTTCTCAGATGGGGGAGTCCCGCCATCAGATGGGGGCGCGGTTTCTGAGATGATGGAGCGGCTCCCTCATCTGGCGGAGCGCCTTCTCATCCTGGGGAACGCCGCCGTCATCTGACGTAGCGAGGCCGTCACTTGACGGAAAGGCACCACAAGGCTGTGGCGCGAGGCTGCGAGCTGCTGCGGTGCAAGCCGCGAAGCCTTATTGAGGAACCATTTAGAGCGACGAGAAGCTTGGGCGCCGGCACCCGAGCTCAGCCGCGGGCGCTCTAGCCTCCGTCGTAGCCCGCCTCGACGAGCGCCGCGAGCTTCGTTGAGCTTTAGCCTGCATGGCAGTACTGTCTTGGCGGCCGCGGCTCATGGAGGCAAGGAACACCTATGGATAGGGCGGACTGCGTTTCGATAGAGGAAATGACGGCGGCGATTTGGGCGCGGCTCCTCGCCCAGTGGGAGGGCTGGAAGAACCAGGATCCGGCACCCAATGACGCGATCATCGCCGATGACTTCCATTCCTTTTGGCCCGACGGCTCGCGCCATACAGGCAGGCCCACGGCACAGCAGATGGCCGAGCAGCCCATTTCCGGGTACAAATTGTCAGAGTTCCGCGTCGTGCCGGTTGGCGCGGATACGGCGCTCGTCACGTACTTCGCCGATATCCATACTCCCGGCGACACTCCCGGCGACACCGAGCACCATATGGCCGTCGGAGAGGTCTGGGTGAAGCGCAACGGCCAGTGGCAAATCTGCGGCTACTCGGGCACGCTGATGAAGTAGAGCCTCTCAGGGCCGCGCCCACCGCAGGCTCGCTCCCTCTCTCAGCCGCAGCTCCGGCGAGTAGGTGACCCAGCCGGCCGGCGAGACATATTCGATCCGCAAGGGCAGCACGTCGAGTCGGCCCACTTTGAAGCCGGCCCGCCGCGGCATGTCGTAGGCTTCGGCGCCGTCGGCCAGGACGAAGCGGTACCGGCCATCGTCGTACGGTCCGAGATTCCAGAAGAGATCCTCGCCGGCGAAGCGGAAGGAGGCTTTCAGCGGAGCGCGGCGAATCGACGAGCAGTGCCGAGCCCGCAGAGCCGGAATCGATGGCGCGAGGTCGACGATGCGATGCGAGGCCTCGTCATAACCCCAGACCCGCCCGAGCCGGCCGCGATGAACGCAAAGGTACAGGTCGTCCTGAAACCAGCCCCCGCCCGGGGGACGATGAAAGACCGCTTCCTTCATCCACGCCAGCTCTCTGAGCGAGGCCGCCAGGGTGAGCGGATGCCGCAGAACGTCCTCTTTCCTCATTTCCAGGAGGAAGCGGTTCTCGGCGCTCATCCGTTCGACCCTGGCGAAGCGGACGGCCCAATCCTGGCGGTTCAGCCACAGGCCCGAAGCGCAGGCCGCAAGGGCGAGGGCCGCACCGGTCCGACGCCTCGCCGCGGCCAGCGTCCGGCAGCCGGCCGCGAAGGCGACCGCCACGACGAGCCACGCCGGCAGCGCGTAGCGCGGCTCCATCCGCGTCGAGACGGGCAGCGCCGGCAGCGCGGCGAGGATCAGCGCGAAGGCGAACAGGGCGGTTGCCTTCCAGCCTCGCATCAGGAGAAGCGCCAGGATTCCCACGGCGAGAACGGCGCCGAAGAGGACCGCCGCCGGCGAGAGCCGTCCGCCCACGATCTGCGCAGCGATCTTGCCCGGCAGCTCCAGGGCGAGGCGCGGCAGGCTGGAGCCGCTCGCGATGAAACCGTAGCCGCCGAACGGCGTGCCCAGCACCGCGTAACGGAGACCCAGGTAGAGAAGGGCGGCCGCCGCGTGCGGCATCGCGAGACGCGATCGCTGCCGGAAACCGGACTGCGGGGCTCCCGCCGGAACCGGCAGGAAAGGAAGGACCGCCACGAAAGGTACCGCGATCTCCTTCGCCATGCAGGCGGCGAAGTAGAGCAGCGCCGAGAGCCACGTCCACCTCCAGGCTCGTCCCCCATTTCGATACAGCGCCGCGGCCCAGGCCGCCACGGCGAGCGCGGAGAGGAGGAGGGTCTCGACGTAGTGGTGCGCCAAAACGAGCGCCAGGGAAGCGGTGACCGGGCCGATAAGGAAGAGCCACGCTCCGGCCGCGGACCAGGAGCGCCGCAGCCAGAGGCGCAGGACGGCATAGAGCGCCGGCGGGCACAGAGACAGTGACAGGAGTTGATGCACGTAGAAGGGGCGGGGCTCGAGGCCGAACAGCCAGCGGTCCAGATCCAGCGAGAGGAAGAGCAGCGGCGTCAGCAGCCTGGAGGGGAAGTCGCGGTAGCCCGCCGAGTCGAAGATGTACCAGAGCGGGCGGTGGGTGAGCTGAAACCGCAGGTGAAAGAAATCGTCACCCGTCCACCAGAGCCGGAGGACGGAGCCGTACAGCAGCCACGCCGCGCCGGCCAGGGCCAGCAGGACGGCCCCTTCCGCCGCGGCCCGCCGAGCTTTGGCTTTGGGATGTTGCGCGAACACGGCGGGAGTTTACTGCCATAAATCGGCCGCATTGCCCGCGCGACCTCACCCCCTGGCCCCTTCTACGTGAGGCTTCCCTGTCCTTGTTGTCCTTGCTGTCCTTTGTGTCCTTGGTTTTCTATCAGAACGTATCCTTGGTCGACACCAGCCACTGCAGGCTCTTGACGTCGCGGCCGCCGTCGAGCGGGAAGGCGAGGTCGAGGTGGACCATGGTGCCGCGGGCGGAGGAGCGGCTGGAGCCGATGCGCAGGCCGATGCCGACGTCCCGCAGCAGCTCCCGGTCAGCCGCGAGCTTGCCGTCGACATCCTGGAACCAGGCCGAGCCGGCGTCGAAGAAGACTGCGGCGCCCAGATGCGCGAGATGGAAGAGCTCCCGGTTGCTGAAGAACCGCTGCTCGACGGTGAACAGCACGCGGTTGTCGCCTTGCAGGTAGCGCAGAGGGTAGCCGCGCAGACCGGTGTCACCTCCGAGCAGGAGCTGGTTCTCAGGGTCGAGATCGTGCGCCACGTCCCATCCCAGGCTGACGTAGAAGAGATTGTTGCCGAAGTCGCGGATGTAGTAACGGAGACGGCCGCCCACCAGCAGGTTCTCGGCCACGCTGCGGTTCATCCGCGAGCCGCCCTGCAACGACGCCAGCACGAGCTGGCGCGGGCTCAGCCGCCAGCCGACGGAGCCGCCGACGTCGGCGATCAGGCGGTTGGCGTCGCCGCCGAAGACGGGGGAGGACCAGCCGAGGCGCAGATGGTACTGCTGCCCCAGGTTCACGTCTTCGGTCCGCTCGAGGCGGTCGAGGTCGCGGACGGTGAAGTAGCCGTCGTTGACGAACTCGTAGCTCAGCCAGGGATAGGCCAGGGTGCGGTCCGCCGGTATCAGCGACGGAGGCTCGAAACCCTCGGCGGTCGAGAAGCGGTCTCTCTCATAGGTGAAGCCGGTGCGCCAGCGGTGGGTCGAGCGATTGGCAAGGCCGGGCGAGAGACCGGCGTAGACCTCGAAGGTGTCCTGCCGGTGCTGGAACCGGTCGAAGACGTGGCCGCGGTCGTAGAGGGGATCCACCCGGTCGTCCAGGTTCGCCGACAGCCCCAACGCCCAGCGCGTGTCGAGAGAGTAGAACGGCCGTTCCAGCAGCAATCTCGCGACGGCGCCGTCGCTGTTGGCGGAGTAGGCGGTGTCGAGCCGGCCGTGAGTTCCGAAGAGGTTCGGGTCCCGGTACTCGATAAGGTTGGCCGTGCGGTCGACCGAGGTCTGGTGGGATACCGAGATGGCTTTGCCGGTGCCGAGGAAGTTGATGTCCTCGACGTCGAAGTGGACGGTATTGGTGCCGCCCGACCGGCGGAAGCCGACTCCCCCTTGCAGGGTCCAGACGTCGCGGGTGACGACTTCGAGGTCCACCTCGCCCTCGCCAGTCGGTACCGGGCGAATCCTCGCGTCGTAGAGGTAGGGATTCTTCCGCAGGATCCTCTCGGACTCCGCCGCTTGCTCCTCGGAGTACTCGTCGCCGGGCCTGAGGAGCACCTGGCGCTCGATCACCTCCGGCCGCGTGACGAAGTGGAAGCGGTCCGCCAGCCGGAAGAGGAGCTTGTCCTCCCCGGGCTCTTCGAGATCGAAGATGTTCTCCGTGACGACGTGGATCTGCCGCACTTTGGGCGGCTCAGAGGTGGCGGGTTCCTGGACCGGCAGCGTCTCGAGGCTGGCGTCCGGCGGCGCCACCTGCTGGGCCGGTGCCGGCTGTGCGGGAATCAGCGTGAGACCGAGAAGGAAGGGACAAAACGACGAGATGCGACGGCTGCGGCGGGTCGGCGACATGACGAACGGCTCCTGTCCTCGCCGCATGATACAGCCAAAGGTGCCCTCGCCTCCCTACGCCGGCTACGGTTCCAACCCTTGCGTGAGATCCCGAATGCGGGGCGCGAGCCGTTGGATCTCTTCGAGATGAGCCGCCGAAAGCCGCTGCAGGGTCTGGGCTCCCAGCGGGCTCAGGCGCAGGCGGACGATGCGGCGGTCTCCCGCATCCTCCTGCCGCTCCACGAGGCCCGCCTTCTCCGCCCGATCCACGAGCCCGACCGCGCTGTGGTGGCGCAGCATGAGATAGCCGGCGACGTCGCCGATGGTCGGACCCCGATCGCCGTCGTGTCCGCGCACGGCGAGCAGGAGCTGGTGCTGGGCAGGCGTCAGCCCCGCTTTCTCCGCCTGCTCCTCGCTCCAGCGCAGAAAACGGCGCAGGTCGGTGCGGAACTGGAGAAGCCGCCGGTAGTCGGCGTCTTCCAGTTGGTTGGGCATGGAGTCAGTGTATCGCAGGCGACCGTCGTGCTACGATGCATCGCGTCGCGATACAAGCGGCGAGCCCGAGGTCTCCGTGAAAGCTCAGACAGCCCTGCGAATTTATCGGGGATCTGCGCTCCGAAGCCTACCGGCGAAATTTTCACAGACTCCAAAGGAGAGGGGATTAACGAGCCGGCCACGCCTTCTGCTGCGCCAGCGTCGCCTCCCAGTGCGCCTTGAGCTCGGCCATCGAGTCGCCGCCCAGCTTTTCGAGGAGCGCGTCGGCGAGCACCAGGGCCACCATGGCCTCGGCGATGACGCCGGCGGCGGGGAGGGCGGTGACGTCGCTGCGCTCGTACTGCGAGGCGTGCGGCTCCAGGGTGTCGAGGTCGACGCTCGGCAATCCCTTGCGCAGGGTGGAGATGGGCTTCTTGTAGGCAGTAAGGACGAGGTCCTCGCCGTTGGTGACGCCGCCTTCGAGTCCGCCGGCGCGGTTGGTGGGGCGCGTCCAGCGGCCGTCCGCCGAGCGCTCGATGGCGTCGTGGGCGGCGCTGCCGAAACCGCGGCAGGCTTCGAGGGCGGCGCCGATCTCCACCGCCTTCACCGCCGGCACGGAGAGGAGCGCCTGGGCGAGGCGGCCGTCGAGCTTCTCGTTCCATTGTACGTGGGAGCCGAGCCCCGCCGGCACGTTGTGAGCGATGACGGTCACCGCGCCCCCGAGCGTGTCTCCTTCCTCTTTGGCCTGCTCCACGAGACGGACCATTTCCGGCTCCAGCGAGCGGTCGATGGCGCGCAGGGGCGAGGTCTCGTCGACCTGTTGGAGATCGTCCCAGGTGGGGACCGGCCGGCCGGCGCCGACGGAGCCCAGGAAGCGCACGCCGCTGCGGATCTCGACCCCGAACTCGGCGAGGAGCATGCGAGCGAAGGCGCCGGCCGCGACGCGGGCGGTGGTCTCGCGGGCGGAGGCCCGTTCGAGGATGTCGCGCAGGTCTTGCCGTTGATACTTGAGACCGCCGGCGAGGTCCGCGTGGCCCGGCCGCGGCGCCTTGAGCCGCCGGTTCTCGGCGAGCCGCGGATCGACCGCCTCCGGCCCCATCACGCCTTCCCAGTTGGCGTAGTCGCGGTTGGCGATCCACAGGACGATGGGGGAGCCGAGGGTTTCGCCGCCGCGCACGCCGCCGCGGATCTCGGCCGTGTCCTTCTCGATCTGCATCCGCCGGCCCCGCCCGAAGCCATGTTGACGGCGGGCCAGGTCGCGCGCGAGGAGGTCGAAGTCCACGCGAATTCCGGCGGGCATGCCCGTGAGGATCGCGGTGAGGCCGGGGCCGTGGCTCTCGCCGCCGGTGGTCAGCTCGAGCCGGCGCATGTCAGCGTTCCCGCGCGAAGTCGATGAAACCGCGCTCGACGTCGGTCGAGATCAGGCGGACCCGCAAGCGGTCGCCGACGTCGAGCCCCTCGAAGCCCCGTTCGAGCCGGCCCTCGACGATCGGCCGCTGGCAGGTGCGCACCCAGGTGCCCTTCTCGGAGGCGCCGGTGACGACGGCTTCGAAGGTATCGCCGATGCGGCCTTCGAGCAGCAGGGCCGCCGCTGCTTTCCGCACCTGCCGCTCGACCTTGTTGGCGGCGTCCTCCTGCCGCGTGCAATGTCGGGCGAGAGCCTCCAACTCGTCCATCGAGTAGGAGGCCGTCCTGCCTTCGAACGCCGCTTTGAGCAGGCGGTGGGTGATGAGGTCGGGGTAGCGGCGGTTCGGCGCCGTGGCGTGGGTGTAGTCCTTGACCGCCAGGCCGAAGTGGCCGGGAGGATCGCCCCCGGGCGGGTCGACGGCGTACTCGCCGGGCCCCAGCAGCTTGACGACGGAGAGCGACAGCTCGGGAAAGCCCTGCGGATCGCTCTGCCGGCGCCCCTCCAGGAACTCGTGGAGGGCGCGGGCGTCCGGCTCCGCGGGCAGGTGGCCGCCGTAGCCCGCCGCCAGCGCGACGATGCGCGGCCAGCGCTTGGGGGTGCGCACTACGCGGCGCAGCGAGGGCAGACCGTGGGTGTCCAGGTACCGCGCCGTGACGCCGTTGGCGGCGATCATGAAGTCCTCGATCAGCTCCTTGGCGCGGTTCTTCCGTTCCTCCTTGAGATCGGTGACGACGCCGTCGACGAAGACGGGCCGCGCCTCGCTGGTCTCGAGGTCCAGGGCTCCCCGCTCGTGGCGCAGGCCGCGCAGGCGGGAGGCGGCGAGGTCCTGCAGCCGGACCTGGCTCTCGATTCCCGGCACCTCGGCCATGCGCGGGGGCATCGGACCGCCGCCGTCGAGCCACGCGGCCACCGCGTCATAGGCGAGCTTGGCGCGGTTGCGCACCCGGGCCCGGTAGAGGTCCGCGGCGGCGATCGAGCCGTCACGGCTGACCGACATCTCGATGACCACGGCCAGGCGGTCCTCGCCATCGTTGAGCGACGTCAGGCCGGTCGACAGCCGCTCCGGGAGCATCGGAAACGTGCGGGCGGCGGTGTAGACCGAGGTGGTATTGACCCGCGCATGGGCGTCGATGGCCGAGCCGGTACGCACCAGGGCGTCGACGTCGGCGATGGCGATGAGGACCCGGATAGCGTCTTCCGCCAGCGCTTCGACGACCTCGAGCTGGTCGAGATCGCGGGTGTCGTCGTTATCGATGGAGGACCATAGGAGTTGTCGCAGGTCGCGGATGGAGGAGGCGCCGTCGTCGTGCGAATCCGGCCCGAGCCGCTCCGCCTCGGCAACCGCCGCCGGAGGGAAGTCCGGCTCCAGGCCCCGCTCCTCCATGGCACGGCGGGCGATCGCCTGGAGATCGTGACGGTGCCGGCCGGGACGCATGGGGGGAGGATATCAGGGGCTTTGTCCAATGGCGCGCAGGCCATGTAGGCGGCACGTCCTGCGAAACCTCACCCCCTGGCCCCCTCTCCAGCGGAGCTGGAGAGGGGAACGAGAAGGTCTATCCCGCGTACTTCGGCAGGTCCGAGGCGGCCTTGGCGGCGTAGGAGTAGAGGAAGGTCCCGCCCTTGATGGTGTCGATCACGGCCGGAGCGATCTTCTCGGAGAGCGCCGGGCAGCCCCAGCTCCGGCCCAGCCGGCCCTGGCTGCGCGCTTGCTCCGGGCTCACGTACCAGGCGCCGTGCATGACGATATGGCGCTCCGCGGCGAGGTCGTTGAGGCCCTTGTCGAGCCCCTGGAGCTTGAGCGAGTAGCCGTTACCGCCCCGGTAGGTGCCGCCCGTCAGGAAGAGGCCGAGGCTGGTCTGCCGGCTGTTCATCTCATTCGAGAAACGGGTGGCGTAGTTGGCGCCGCTGCCGGAGCCGTGCGCCACCAACTCGTGGAAGAGCACCTTGCCGCGCGCGATGTCGAGCACCCACAGCCGGGGCTCGGTCGAGGGCAGGGAATAATCGATGATGGTCAGCAGGTCATCCTGCCCGGCGATGCCGCGGGCGCGGGCGCTGGCGACTGCGTCGAGCGCCATCGTGAGGACCTGCGGCGACAACCCGGCCACGCCGTGCGCGAAGGCGGTGGTCGCCGACGGTGCGGCTTTCTCGGCCTGCGGTGCCGGAACCGCCTTGGGAATGGAAGCGGGAACCACTCTGGGCGTCGGGGCGGCGACGGCCGCGGGCGTCTCGGGAATATTGGCCAGCGGGCTTACCGCGGCAAGGGCCAGGAGGATGACGGGCAGGCGCAGCTTCTTTGGCGTCATGCGAAATAAAATCTCCTAGATGTCATACGTGCCTTCGCAAGGCGCGTCGGAATCGACCGGATTTGTCTGTCCACTCCTACAACCCAGCCGCGAGAGTCGAAATTTCCCGGAATAAGGACCTCCTGAGTGTAAATCCTGCCAGAGGCGAACGGCAACCCCTTTATTCCAGGGGGCCGCCGCTCAGGCGCAGAAAGGGCTCGCGGAGCGCCTCCGGGGTCCTGCACGGGCGGCCGCTGGCCTTGTCGATCCAGACGTGCTCGGTGGTCCCGGTGACCAGCTTCGCCTCGCCGTTGCGGACCTCGTAGGCGAAGCGCAGGCCGCGGCTCCCCAGCCGCTCCAGCCAGCAGCCGACGCGGACCACGTCGCCATAGCGGGCGGGCCGGTGATAGCGCACCTCGACGCCGGTGACCATCAGCAGGTAGCCGGAGCGCTCGATGTCGGCGTAGTGGAAGCCGGAGAGCGAGCACAGCCGCGTGCGCGCCAGCTCGAACCAGACGACGTAGTTGGCGTGATGGACGACGCCCATCTGGTCCGTTTCGGCATAGCGGACCTCGACGTCCATCTCGGAGCGGATGGGTTGGCGGTCGGGCATCGGCAGGCTCTCTTCAGTCGCGGACATGGCGGGCGACGGTCCATAGGATCTTGTAGCCGGCCCGGAGGGTGCCGGAAACCGTGCCGGTGATCTTGGAGACGCCGACGCGGTGGCGGTAGGAGACGGGAACCTCGGTACAGCGCAGACCCCGGCGCACGGCTTTGACCTGCATCTCGGCCGTCCAGCCGAAATCGGGATCCGACATCTCCAGGCGCTCCAGGGCGTCCCAGCGGACGGCGCGGAACGGACCGAGATCGGTGAAGCGGTGGCCATAGAAGAGCAGGATCAGCAGGCAGGCGACGAGGTTGCCGGCCCGCGCCTGCGGCAGGAGCGCTCCCCGCTCGCGCTTCCCGAGGACCCGCGAGCCGATGACCAGGTCGGCTTCGCCGGCCAGGATCGGCGTCACCAGCGAGGGCAGCTCGTCGGGATGGTCCGAGTAGTCGGCGTCGACGAACACGACGGCGTCCGGCGGACCCGTCCGGCGCAGATGGTCGAGGCCGGCCAGGCACGCGCTGCCATATCCGCGGCGAGGCGCGGTCACCACCTCCGCGCCGCCTTCCCGGGCGACGCGGGCCGTGCCGTCGGTCGAGCCGTTGTCGGCCACCACGATCCGGCGTACCGGCGGCCGCGGAAGGTCCGCCAGCACCAGCGGCAGGGAGCCTTCTTCGTTGAGGGCGGGAATGACCACGTCGATGGTGGGCGGGTGCTGAGGGCCTTTGGACACCGGCAGATTTTATGCCATGCTCTTGCGCCCCGGCCTCAGGGGCCGGAGCGCTGTGGAAGAGGACGCAGGACATGAGTCTCCGCTTTACGATCGCCTCCATGATTCTGGCAGTGTTACCGGCTCTCGCCCTCGCCGCCGAGCCGGCGACGCCTGCGCCCGGCGAAACCTTCCATCGGGTCGAGCTGAAGCCCACCGCAGGTCAGGGCAATCCGCTCCCCTACACGATCGAGGTGCCGCAGGAGTGGCAGATGCGGCAGGTCGCCGAGTACCCCGGCCTGTGGATCGGACCGGCCGACGCCAAGCCGCCCGAGGACCCTCGTCTGATCTGGGTGCGCGGCAGCAAGGTCTCCATGGCCAACCCGGAAGAGGTCGTGGCTAATATCAAGGCCAACGACGCCGCTCAGGCCGGGTGGTCGGCGCCGCAGGTGGAGGTGAAGGAGGTGGGCGGAGTCCGCGGCGTGCTGGTGCGGATGGACTCTGGAGAAGCCGGCAAGGAGCGCAGCAGCCTCACGCTCAAGCTGCCGCTCGCGGGCATGGCGATCGATTTCATCGCCTCCGCCGACCGCAAGGAGTTCGAGCAGCGGCGGCCGCTCTACGAGCGCATCCTGTTCTCGGTGCGGCCGACTCAGCCGGCGAACCCTTAGCCGCCATGCCCCTCCATCCGTACCAGGGGCGGTGGCCGGTCCTGGGCGCCCGGGTGTTTCTGGCTCCGGGCGCGCACGTCGCCGGCGACGTCACCCTCGGGGAGGACGTTTCCTTCTGGTTCCATACCGTGGCGCGCGGAGACGTCAACTCCATCCGGGTCGGCGCGCGGACGAACGTTCAGGACGGCACGGTGCTGCACGTGACCCACGTCCGGCATCCGCTGGTGATCGGCGCCGGGGTCGTCATCGGCCACCAGGCCGTGCTCCATGGCTGCACCGTCGAGGACGGCGCGCTGATCGGCATCGGCGCCCGCGTGCTGGACGGAGCGGTGGTGGAGCGGGGCGCTCAGGTCGGTGCCGGCGCGGTGGTGGCGCCGGGGCACAGGGTGCCCGCCGGGCACCTGGCGTTGGGTATTCCGGCCCGGGTGGCGCGGCCCCTGACGGAGGAGGAGGCGTTGCGCATCGCGGACACCGTCGAGCGCTACGCGGCCCTGAAAGAGCACTACCGCGAGGTCCTGGGCTCCGGCACCTCGCGGACGGACGGAATGGAAAAGGAGACGTGATGAAGCGCCGGGGAGCGGGGACCATCCGAATCGAGGACGTGGGAAGCCGGGTGAAGCTGCAAGCCTGGGTGCAGCGCCGCCGCGATCACGGCGGCCTGATCTTCCTCGACCTGCGGGACCGCAGCGGCGTCGTCCAGGTGGTGTTGAGGCCCGAAGAGCGGCCGGAGCCGACCGAGGCGCTGGCGCCGGCCCGCGGCGAATGGGTGGTGGAAGTGGAGGGAGAGGTCGTGCGGCGCGAGCCCGAGCACGTCAACCGCGACCTGCCGACGGGCGAGGTCGAGGTGGTGGCCGAGCGGGCGGCGGTCCTCTCCCGCTCGGAGCCGCCGCCGTTCTCCCTCGACGGCAAGGCTGACACCGCCGAGGAGACGCGGCTGCGCTACCGCTTTCTCGACCTGCGCCGGCCCGAGCTGCAGAAGAACTTTCTGCTGCGCGCCCGGGTGACGAACGAGGTCCGCAACTACTTCCACGAGCTCGGCTTCATCGACGTCGAGACGCCGATCCTCACCAAGTCGACCCCCGAAGGCGCACGCGATTACCTGGTGCCCTCGCGCGTTCACCGGGGCAGCTTCTACGCCCTGCCGCAATCGCCGCAGCTCTTCAAGCAGATCCTGATGGTGGCCGGCTTTGAACGCTACATCCAGATCGCCCGCTGCTTCCGCGACGAGGATCTGCGGGCGGACCGCCAGCCCGAGTTCACGCAGATCGATGTCGAGATGTCCTTTCCCAGCGAGGAAGACGTCTACGAGCTGATCGAGGGCCTCTTCGCCCGGGTCTTCCCCTTGGCCGGCATCGAGCCGCCGTCGGTCTATCCGCGGATGAGCTATGCCGAAGCCATGGCGCGCTACGGCAGCGACCGTCCCGACCTGCGCTTCGGTCTGCCGATCGTCGACCTCTCGGAGCGTCTGGGAGAGAGCGGCTTCCGCGGCTTCAAGGAGACGGTGGCCGCGGGCGGAGTGGTGCGGGGCTTCGCCGTGCCCGGCGCCGCCGAGGCCAGCCGCAAGGAGGTGGACGGCTGGGCCGACATCGCCCGCCGAAGCGGCGCAGCCGGTGTGCTCACGCTACGGCGCAAGGGTGGGGAGATCGCCTTCCAGGTCAAGAACGCGCTCACCGATGCCGAGCTCCAGGGCGCCGCCGAGGCGCTCGGGCTGGAGGAGGGCGGCCTCGCGCTGCTGGTGGCCGCTCCGGCCCCTGTGGCCGCCACCGCGCTGGGTGCTCTCCGCCTGGAGCTGGCCAGGACCTACAAGCTGATCCCCGAAGGCAAGCACGCTTTCCTGTGGGTGACCGAGTTTCCCCTGCTCGAGTGGGACGAGGGGGAGGGCCGCTGGTTCGCCATGCACCACCCCTTCACCAGCCCCGACCCGCGGGACCTCGGCAAGCTGGAGAGCGATCCCGGCTCCGTCCGCGCCCGCGCCTACGACGTGGTGCTCGACGGCCTCGAGCTCGGCGGCGGCTCGATCCGTATCCACGACTCGGAGCTCCAGGGCCGGATCTTCAAGCGCCTCGGCATCGGCCCCGAAGAGGCGCAGGCCCGCTTCGGCTTCTTCCTGGAGGCGCTGCGCTACGGCGCTCCGCCCCATGGCGGCATCGCGCTGGGGCTGGACCGTATCGTCATGCTCATGGCGCGCGCCGGCTCGCTGCGCGACGTGATCGCCTTCCCCAAGACCGCTTCGGCCACGGACCTGATGACGGATGCCCCCTCTGAGGTGGACGCGAAGCAGTTGCGGGAGCTGGGGGTGGCAGTGGTGAAGGAGGAGAAGCCAAGCGTAGGCTAGATTCCGTAGAGGACCCGTGCCTTCCGACATCACTCCCCTCCGGCTCCATCATCCCAGCGGTGTCACTCCCGTTATCGTAGGAGAGGGTGCCCTCTCGTCCGTGCTGCCTGAGCTGGAGGACTGGCTCGCCGGGCGGACCGCGTTCCTCGTCACGACTCCCCGGGTGTTGGCGTTGCACGGCGAGCGGCTCGACGCGGTCTGCCGCGCCGCTTCCCGCTGGGTGATCCTGGAAGTGGAGGAGGGCGAGGGGGCGAAGACGGTCGGCGCGGCCGAGCGGCTGTGGAACGAAATGCTCACGGCCGGCGGCAAGCGCGACAGCCGGCTGATCGCCTTCGGCGGCGGCAGCGTGGGCGACCTCGCCGGATTCGCCGCCGGATGTTTCCTGCGCGGCATCGAATTCGTGCAGATTCCCACCACCCTGCTGGCGCAGGTCGACGCCGCCATCGGCGGCAAGACAGGAGTGGACCTGCCCGGCGGCAAGAACACCGTCGGCCTCTTCC
This sequence comes from Thermoanaerobaculia bacterium, assembly GCA_036002325.1. GTDB lineage: Bacteria > Acidobacteriota > Thermoanaerobaculia > Multivoradales > UBA5704 > DATARR01. The sequence continues at coordinate 75,513 of DASYTJ010000038.1, forward strand.
ATCATCCCGCGATGGTTGCCTGCGACACCTCGTTGCTGCCTACCCTGCCGCGCGAGGAGTTGCGCTCGGGCATGGTCGAGGTGATCAAGATGGCGGCGCTGCTCGATCCGGACCTCTTCGTTCTCGTCGAGCAGCAGTTGGAGACCCTGCTGGACGGCGATCCGGCCGCCCTGGCGCCGGTGGTCGCGGCGGCGGCCGCCGCCAAGATCGCGGTGGTGGAGCGGGATCCCACCGAGCAGGGCGACCGCCGTCTGCTCAACTTCGGCCACACGCTGGGCCACGCCATCGAGGCGGCGTGCGATTTCGCAGGGCTGCGCCACGGTGAAGCGGTGGGTTACGGCATCCTCTTCGCTCTGCGCCTGGCCGTGCGGCGGGGCCTCGCCCGGGAGGTGGCGCGGCGTATCCATGCCCTGATTCGCCGCCTGGACCTGCCGCCGCTGCCGGAGCTCGAGGCCGAGCACCTGCTGGCCGGTATGGCGCGGGACAAGAAGGCCCGGGAGTCCGGGCTGGTCTGGGTCCTTCCACGCTCGCTGGGGGAGGGTTGGATGGCGGGGGGGATCGCGAACGATGAGGTCTTGACCGAGCTGCGGGCCTTTCTGCGCGATCCTCTGTCGGCTGCTCTGTAGGGGGCCAATCAGGCTATAATCAATTCTCGATCTCCAGACCGGATCGACATGCAAACTCGCCGAAGCCTCTTGCGCCGCCTTAAGCTGCGGACCGTGCTCGTCGTAGCGCTGCTGCTGTCGGGCATCATCCCGCTGGCAATCAGCAGCGGCCTGCTCATCCGGCAGAGCCACCGGGTGTTACGGAACACCGAGCGCGACAACCTGACGGATGAAGCCAATTCGCTGTCGCTGGAGATCAACTCCTACCTGGTCGCGGTGCGCCGCCAGCTCGCTCAGCTCGGCAGCGGGATTCTGGCGGCTCCCGGGCCGCCGGAGCCGGCGGCCCGGCTGCTCCAATCCTGGGTGGAGGAGCAGCTTCAGAGCTTTCGCCAAGGTAACCCCGACGTGCGCGCGCTGCGGGTGCTCGATCCCGAAGGCGCCGGCTTGGGGCCGGAGCTGAGCCCCGCGGTCGGGGCCGCCATGGACGAGGCGTTCGAGGAGGCCAGGACCCGGAAAGAGCCCGCCTACCGGCTGGTGGCGGTGGGGCCGGGCCACGACCCGCAAGCGATCCTGGCGGTGCCGGTCCTCGTGGGTCCGCGAAGGCTCGGGTTGGTGGTCCAGGCTCAGCTCTTCTTGCCTCCCCTGGAGAAGATGTCGCGGGACATATCGCGCCAGGGAGTCGGCGTCTTTCTGATCAATCGCCAGGGCAAGATCCTCTGGCCGAAAGGCGGCGGAACGGGCGCGACGAAGGCGATGCTCGACCCGGGAATCCTGAGGTCGTTCACCAACCGGCCGGCGACCTTTACCACCGAGTACGAGGTGCGGACTCCCGAAGGGGTCCGCCAGGTGTTCGCCCAGGTCAGCAACATCCAGGAGAGCGGCTGGGGTCTTGTCGTCCAGAAGCCCCTCTCCGAGGCGTTCGCCGACGTCAACCGCATGTTCTTCAACGCCGCCCTGTCGACGGTCCTGTTGGTCATCCTGTCGCTCTTCTTCTCCTATCTGGCGGCGCGGTGGGTGAGCCGGCCCATTCAGCGTCTGGCCGAGACGACGCATGAGATCGCGGCCGGCAAGTTCGGCGGCAACGTCGAGATGAAGGGCTTGACCTTCGAGCTGGCGGATCTGGCCGAGGACTTCAACCGCATGAGCGGCCACGTCGCCGGCTACGTGCAGCAGCTCCGGCAGGCGGCTTCGGCCAACCGCGAGCTGTTCATCGGCTTGCTGCGCGCCTTGGTGGCGGCCGTCGACGCCAAGGACCCTTACACCCGCGGCCACTCCGAGCGGGTGGCGGCCTACAGCCGCACCATCTCCCGCTATCTCCAACTCCCCGAGGAGGTGCAGCACAAGATCTGGATCGGCGCGCTGCTCCACGACGTGGGCAAGATCGGCGTCGAGGACCGCATCCTGCGCAAGGACGGCGTTCTGGCTCCGGAAGAGTACGAGCAGATGAAGATGCATACCGTCATCGGCGCCGAGATCATGTCGCCGATCGAGCAGTTGAAGGAGATGATCCCGGCCATCCGCTGGCACCATGAGTCGTGGAACGGCCGCGGCTATCCGGACGGCCTCAAAGGGGAGCAGATCCCGCTCTTCGCCCGCATCGTGGCGGTGGCCGACACCTTCGATGCCATCACTACCAACCGCCCCTACCAGCAGGCCTATAGCCTGAAGTTCGCGGTCGAGACGATCACCCGTCTTACCGGCGGCCGTTTCGACGCCAAGGTCGTCACCGCCTTCCTTCGCGCCTTCGAGGCCGGTGAGATCCGCGCCGGCGCGGCGCGTCCCTCCCGTCTCGAGGGCACTCTGGTGGAGGCGCGGGCCGCGGCCGGCCAGCGCTGACGAGCTATCCTCCCGAAATCGTGTTCGAGTACGTCCTCGCCAACCTGCTGGCCAACAACGACCACGCGCTGGGGGCCCTCTTCCTCGACGGCACCGGCGAGACGGTGGACCTCGCCTGCGGCACCGGCTTCAGTCCCTACGAGATTCGCGTCGTCGGCGCCTATCTCGGGATCTACCTGCGGCAGCTCGAGAAGGTCCTCGCCAACAACGACCTGGGCGAGCCCCGCATGATCCACATCGAGAAGAAAGCTCTCCACATTTACGTCGTACCCCTGCCCGACGGCTACCACCTGGCTCTCGTCCAGAGCCACCCCGCGCTCGTCGCCCACGCGCTCGATACCTTGAACGAGGCCGTCGAGCAGCTCAGGCGCGAGCTGTTTCACGCGTAGGAGGTCTGGGTCCTGGGTCTTGGGTCCTGGGTTCAAACCCAGGACC
>DASYTJ010000039.1:0-33688 GCA_036002325.1 Thermoanaerobaculia bacterium
CAGCCGGACGGCGCCTTCGCCGTCTTCGTGCCCCGCTCCGCTCCCACAGGAGAGGCGTGGGCGGTGGAGTTGGAGGTGATCTATCCCGACGGCACGAGGCTCCACCGCACCGTGCCGCTCAAGGCGCAGACCACCGATGACGACGGAAGCGGCGACGGTGAATCGGCCGATATGGACGCGGAGCCCGGGAGCGCCAAGTCGCTCGCCCTCGGCAAGGCCCGCCTCGACGTTACGGCCGATGCCCTCGCCGGCAAGGTGAAGCTCACCATGCGGCGGCTCGGTCACGGCGAGCTGCCGGCCCTCGACGGCGGCATGACCAACGTCACATCGAGCCAGGGCGGCTTCCGCATGGGGCCGCACGGCCTGCGTTTCAAGAAGCCGGTCGAGCTGAGCCTGCCGTACGACGCCGCGCTGATTCCCCAGGGCATGACGGTCCAGGACGTGCAGACGTTCTTCTTCGACGAGGAGGCCGGCCGCTGGGTGGCTCTGCCGCGTGCGCCAGCGAAGGCGGGCGGCGACGTCATCGTCAGCCTCACCGACCACTTCACCGACTTCATCAACGCCACCCTGGCGCTGCCGGACGAGCCCTCGGGCGCCAACTTCAGCCCCAACTCCCTGCAGGAACTGGCCAAGGCCGACCCCGCCGCGGAGATCGTTCAGATCGAGCCGCCGGAGGGCGGACCCACCGGCGACGCCATGCTCGACTTCCCGCTGGTCGTGCCGCCCGGCCGCCGCGGTCTCGGGCCCGATCTCGCCGTCCATTACGACAGCTCGAACGGTGACGGCTGGCTCGGCGTGGGCTGGGATCTGCGCCTGCCGAGCATCGAGATTTCCACCCTCTTCGGCGTCCCCCGCTACGACGGCAACGAGCGTTATTTGATCGACGGCGAGCAGCTCGCCGCCACCTCTGAGCCGGGAGTCTTCGTGCGGCGGTCCGAGGGGAGCTTCGAGCGGATCGTCCGCCACGGCACCCGCCCCAACGATTTCTGGTGGGAGGTGACGGACAAGGACGGCACCCGCTACCTCTTCGGCCAGACCGCGCAGGCCCGCCTGCGCGATCCCGGCAACGGCAACTCCTTCCGCTGGCACCTCGAGCGCGTCGTCGACCTCCACGGCAACACGGTCGATTACTCCTACGCGACCGATGCGGGGAGCAACGGCGAGCCCTGGGTCGAGGTCTATCCGCAGGCCGTCTCCTACAGCGGCGGTTACTACCAGGTCCGTTTCGCCCTCGACGACGGGCAGCGGCCGGACCGCACGTCCTCGGGCCGCCAGGGCTTCAAGACCTACATGCGGCACCGGCTGGCCGCGGTCGACGTGCTGGCGGGCGGCGCGCTCGTGCGGCGGTACGTCTTCAGCTATCGCGAGGGCGACTTCCGCAAGAGCCTGCTCGCCTCGATCGCTGTGACCGGCGAGGACGGCACGACCGAGTTCTACCGGCACGATTTCAAGTACTTCCAGGCCGAGGCCGCCTTCGGCCGGCCGGTCGAGTGGGGGTCGCTCGCGAGCGGAGTAAGCGAGAAGGAGACGGAGAGCTTTTCGGCCGGCGGGCACGGCTTCGTCGGCATCGGCGACACCACCTGCGCCAACCACGTCGGGCCCCAGATCGGCGGCGGCGGCGGCGCTTCGACCACCGCCAATCTCTTCCTCGACGTCAACGGCGACGGCCTGCCGGACCGCATCGCGGACGATGGCACGGTGAGCTTCAACCGCTTCGACCCCGTCCAGGGAAGCGGCGGCTTCTCCGGCACCGGCTCGTTCGACGGCGCCACCACTCTGGAGAGCACCCAGCAGTTCTTCTTCGACCTCGGCGCCGGGTTGCACCTCGCCGAAGAGCAGGCCGTCGCCGGCGTCAACTGGTCGTGGAACCACAGCAACGACGACCGCGCCGTGGCAGACGTCAACGGCGACGGCCTGCCGGATCTGGTCGGCTCCGGCAGGGTCCGTTTTAACGACGGCACGCAGTTCGACACCGGCGAGGTCCCCTTCTCCGGCGGCGGCTTCGACTTCTCGATCCCCGGCGAGCGGCAGGACATCCTCGATCATTTCAACCTCAGCAATCCCCTCCGCAAGCTGGCGCTGCCCTCTGCCGGCACCGTTCACATCACCGGCGCCATCCAGAAAAAGGCGGCGGGCGGCGACGGGGTGATCGTCGAGATCCACCACAACGGCAGCCTTGTCTGGCAGCGGAAGTTCGAAGCGGACGACACGTCGCCGTGCACGCCGGCGGCAGGGAATGGCTGCGGTGACGGGTTGGCTCTCCAGGTCCAGAAAGGAGACCGCCTCTACTTCCTCGCCGGTGCAATCAAGACGACGGGCTCCGATGCGCTGCTTTGGGCGCCGCGGGTCCGCTACATCAGTGGCGGCGGGGTCGATGTCCTGTTCGATGCCGCCGAGGACTTCAGCCTGGAGACCGTCGGCCTGCCGGACCTCCTCTCCGGCGGCTATCACGGCTGGTTCTACGGCGAATGGAACGGCGATGAGCCGTTCCACGAGTCGGGCCTCCATCCGCCCGCGAACGGGAACGATCCACCTCTCTACGTCGCGGCCCAGCCCAAACCCGAAGGGGTGGCGGGCGCGACCGGTCCCGCGTGGACGGCGGCCGGCTTCGATCTCTACATCACGGCCGGGGAGGTCAAACCCTCGCGCCGGGGTGGCGACGTGGTGACGGACCTGGAGCAGGCGAACGCCGCCGGCGGCGACGGCGTCAATCTGGTCCGCAAGAACACCAGCGCCACCGTGGGCTTCGACGCGGGCGTCGCCGGTCTCGGCGCCGCCGTGAGCTGCGGCGCCAGCGACACCCAGCTCGACCTCGTCGACCTCAACGGCGACCAGTATCCCGACCAGGTGGCCGGCGGAAGCTTCCTCACCACCGCTCTAGGTAACGTGGAGGCCTGCGTGGGCCTGACGGTTCCGGGCGACCATGCGGACGGCGATGTGCGTCTGGGTGACGGCCGCGGCGGCTTCGGCAGCGGCGACACCTTCTCCGGGCTCGAGTCCCCGGTCCGCCGCACCGCGGACGCCAGTCTGGGCCTGAACTTCGGCCTCGGCATCAACGTGCCGCGCAAGAACGGCAAGGGCGAGACCAAGGCCGTAGGAAGCGTCCTGCCGTCGACCGGCGGGACCCTCGCCTTCTCGCAGACCACCACCGATCTGGTGGACGTCAACGGCGACGGCCTGCCCGACCGCGTCTCCATGGACCCGGACTCCGACGCGGTCACGGTGCGGCTCAACCTCGGCTATCGCTTCGGCGAGGAGGAGGAGTGGGACCTGCCGAAGTGGGAGTCGGACACCGCGGGCTGCCACGACGTGGTCAACCTCGGCATCGGCGAGCTCGGCGACCTGACGAGCTTCGGCACCTTCAACGTCCTGCGCCACGGCAGCAGCTCGGTGGGCAACGCCGGCGGTGCCTTCGGGCCGTTCGGCGCCAGCGTCGGCACCAGCCTGTCGCGCACTCTGGTGGAGCTGGCGGACGTCAACGGCGACGGCCTGCCGGACCACGTGGCCCGCGACGACGGCGGCGGCTTCCGGGTCAAGCTCAACTACGGCGACCGCTGGGGGAGCGAGCAGACCTGGAGCGATCCGGCCTGGCCGAGCTCCGCGCTCGATCACCACGCGAGCCTCTTCCAGTGCCTCGACGCCGTCCGCTCGACGGGCGACGTCAACGGCAACGGCTCGGCCGGCGCGCCCATCTGCATCCCCCTGAAGTTCGTGGGCATCCAGATCGAGATCTCGGCGCAGGCCTCCGGAGCGGACGGCGGCGGCGAGATCTCCTTCGAGGACTTCGACGGCGACGGGCTCGCCGACCGCGTCCTCTTGGGGAGCGACTCGTCGGTCTACGTCAAGCAGAACCAGGCCGCCAAAGCGAACCTTCTGGTGGAGGTCGACCGCCCGCTGGGCGGCGTCATCACCCTCGACTATCGCCGCCAGGGCAACCGCGTCGACCGCTCCGATCCGCTGCACCGCATCGACATGCCGGCCAGCCAGTGGGTGCTGGCCTCGACGGTGGTGACGGACGGCCGCGGCCATGAGTACCGCACCGGGTACGAGTACTTCAACGACGCGTTCTACGACCGTGCCGAGCGTGAGAGCTACGGCTACGCCCGCGTCCGCGCCACCCTGCCCGACGGCTCCACGAGCGACCGCACCTATCTCAATCAGAGCCTCTATACGCGGCACCTGATGGCGAAGGAGGTGACGGCCGACGCGGCCGGCAACCTGTTCCGCGTCGAGACCGCCCGCTATGAGGAGCGGCCGGTCGCCAGCGGATCCCGCTTCCCGGCTCTGCTGGAGGAGACCACCGCCTTCTACGAAGGCACCGCCCGCACCGAGGGCAATCCCCCGAAGGCGGCCAGCATGACCTACGAGTACGACGCCCGGGGAAACGTCGTCCGCACCACCGATCTGGCGGATATCGGCATCGAGGACGACGTTGACGTCGCCATCGCCTACCGGATCGACGACGAGACGGGGCTGACCCGGCCGGCGAGCATCGAGGTCCGCGACGGCGCCGGCCGCCTGCTGCGCCGGCGCCAGGGGACGTTCAACGCCGCCGGCGACCTGCTGCGGTTGGAGCAGACGCTCGTCGGCGGACGCGATCCCGAGACCGGCTCGCCCTACACCGGCGCGAAGAACGCCGTCTCGACCTTCACCTACGACGACGCCGGCAACCTCGCCTCCGCCGTCGACCCCACCGGCTACACCAAGACCTTCACTTACGACCCCACCGTCCGCACGTACCCCGTCGAGGTCCGCGACTCCTTCGGCTACGTCACCCGCTACGGCTACGACCTCAAGTACGGCGGCCTGACCGAGACCATCGACGAGAACGGCAATTCGCTGCGCCGCGCCTACGATGCCTTCGGCCGGCTCGTCCGGGCCGTGGGTCCCTACGACAGCGACGCCGCTCCGACTCTCGCTTTCGAGTACGGCCACGCCGCGAAGCCGGCCTGGTCCGTCGTCCACCACAAGGACGCCACCCGTCCCGATCCCATCGATTCCGCCATCTTCATCGACGGGCTCGAGCGGGTGCTGCAGACCAAGGAGGACGCCGAGCTCGACCTCGGCTCCGGCAACGCGACCCGCACGGGCATGCGGGTTTCCGGCCTCGTCGAGTTCGACGTCAAGGGGCGCGTCGGCTCGGAGGGTCAGCCGGTCTTCGACGAGTCTCCGGCCAGCCAGTTCGTGGCCGTGCCGGCGAAGAACCCAACGGCCTTCTCTTACGACGTTCTCGACCGCGTCCGCGAGGTCCGCTTCCCGCACGGCGCGGTGACCCGCATCGACTACGCCTTCGGCACCCTGGACGGCCTCGACCGCTTCCTGACCGTCCGCACCGATCCCAACGGCCGGGCCACCCGCTTCTACCGCGACGTGGACGACAACGTCCTCGGCGTCGAGCAGATCAACACCGTCGGCGGCGCGCGGCGGACTCTCCTCACCCGCTACGCCTACGACGCGCTCTCCGAGCTCACCGCGGTGACCGACGCCCGCGGCAACGCCACCCGGCTGGAGTACGACTCCCTCGGCCGCAACGTCACGCTCGACAGCCCCGACCTCGGCCGCACCGAGTCCCGCTTCGATCCGGCAGGAAATCTGCGAGCCCGGATCACCGCCAACCTGGCGGCTTCGGGTGAGCAGATCCGCTACCTCTATACCTTCAACCGGCTGGACCGCATCGACTACCCGCGGTCGCCGGACGTGGCCTTCACCTATGGCGGTCCCGGTGCGCCGTTCAACCGCGCCAACCGAATCGTCACGGTGGCGGACGAGTCCGGCGTCGAGGAGCGTTCCTACGGCAAGCTCGGCGAGGTCGTGCAGACGGTCAAGACCGCGGCGGCCTTGAACGGCAACACGCCCAAGGGGCCGTACACGACGCGGTTCCAGTTCGACAGCTTCAACCGCCTGCTCTCCGCCGTCTATCCCGATGGCGAGACCCTGAGCTATGGCTATGATGCCGGCGGGCAGGTCAAGTCGGCGGCGGGTCTCCTCAAGGGCGTCCGCTTCGACTACCTGCGTCACCTGGGCTACGACGAGTTCGGCGAGCGGGCGCGGGTAGTCCTCGGCAACGGCGTGGAGACCCGCTACGCCTACGATGCGCAGTCTCGCTTCATCTCCCAGCTCCGGACTACCGGGACGGGGCGTGACCTGCAGAACCTCAAGTATCAGTACGACCTGACGGGCACGCTCAAGGCGGTGCAGAACGACGTGCCGGTGCCGAGCCCCTCGCTCTACGGCGGTCCGACCACCCAGACGTTCCAGTACGACGATCTGTACCAGCTCGTCGGCGCGCAAGGCACGTACCGCTCCGGTCCCAACAAGACCTCTACCTACACCCTGGCCCTCGTTTACGACGAGCTCGGCAACACCGTCGGCAAAAACCAGCTCCACCAAGCCGGCAGCGGCAAGCTGAACGTCGAGAAGAAGACCTCCTACAACTGGGCCTACAGCTACGGCGGCGCACAGCCCCACGCGCCGACGCGCATCGGCGAGCGGACCTTCCGCTATGACCTCGACGGCAACCAGATCGGCTGGGAGAGCACCGTCAACGGCACGCGGCGCACCCTGACGTGGAACGAGGAGAACCGCCTCGCCTCGGTGGCCGATAACGGCCAGACCACCCGCTTCCTCTATGGAGCGGACGGCATGCGTACGAACAAGGCGGGCCAGCACGGCGAGACGATCTACGTCAACCGCTGGTTCTCCATCCGCAACGGCGCCATCGCCAGCAAGCACGTCTTCGCCGACAACACGCGGGTGGCCACCAAGGTCTCGCCCGACCCGAATCCGCCCTCTGAAAAGGTTTACTTCTATCAGGCCGACCACCTCGGCTCGACCCAGTTCGTCACCGACGAGTTGGGCACGGTCTTCCAGCACCTGGAGTACTTCCCCTCGGGCGAGATCTGGGTGGACGAGCGCTCGGAGACGCAGCGCACGCCGTACCTCTTCAGCGGCAAGGAGCTCGACGAGGAGACCGGTCTCTCCTACTTCGGTTTCCGCTACTACGACGCGCGCCAGGGGCAGTGGATCAGCGCCGATCCGATCCTGGACGAGATGCTGAGCACCGGGAAGCTGAACGCCGAGATCTCCTACGCTCCCTTCCACCTGCCGGGCAGCATCTACGGCTATGTGGGCAATAACCCGACGAACCTGATCGATCCGCTGGGCTTGGGCAAAAAGGGTACTAAGAGGAAGAGAGGCGGCAGCACGACGAGCACCGCCAACAACAACTCGTCTAGCAGCAGCTCCTCATCCGGCAACACCACGAACAAGCGCGCGCGGACCGCTGCCTCCGTATCCTCCCGGAAGCAAGGGGAGCTCGAAGGAGTCTTCCGGCGGTGGAGTTACCCGATCGGCGGTTCCGACGAAAGACTGCCGACCACCAAGGGCAAGAAAAAAGGCAAGTCCGAGGGCACGGGCAACTATGACGTGGGCGCCAGGGTCTTCAAAGGCAACCGGGTCATCGGCCGAGGGAAATACTCGTCGGGCGACGCCGTTCACGCCGAGCTGGTGGCCCTCGACGACGCGCTCGCCTTATACGGCCTCGATGACGTCACCAAGATCCGGGTGACGAAGGGCTGTTGCCGTCGTTGCGCGGTGGTGCTCAGGGTGTTGGGTCTGGCGGACGTCGTCGGTCCCACGGAGTCGAGCCCGACTTACTCCGGAGCCTACCGGATTCCCGACCGGGTGAGGGCCGCGCTCGCCACCAAGCTCAGCAAGTACGGCATCGACGAGTTCGCCTATGTCATCGAGAGCGGCACGTGGTGGTAATTCGTTGAGCTGATGTCCTCATATCCCGCGTCGAGCACCGAGCGCACCCGTCTCTCGTGCCGCTCGTTGCTCGGCGTGCCGTTGAAAACCAGGGCCACCGCGAGTCCCCGCTCCGGATCGCCAAAGCCCACCGACGAGCGGTATCCGCTGTGGCCGAAGGTGTGGGGCGAGGCGCGGTGGCCGTAGCCGTACGGCACGGTCTCCGCGCCGTAGCGGGCGGAGTTGATGATGAAGCCGAGACCCCAATCGAGGACGTGCTTGAAGGTGGCGTCCATCATGCCCACGCGATGGACGGCGGTGAACGCCTCGACGGTTTGCGGTAAGAGGACCCGCCGGCCGTTCAGCGTTCCCTGTCCGAGCAGCATCTCGTAGAAGCGGCCCAGCTCGCGCATGGGGCCGTAGCCATTGCCTCCAGGGCTCGGGTTGACGCAGCGCTCCTCGTCGTCCCAACCGTGCGGCTTCGTCTCCGGTCCCTCGGTGTTCCACATCGCGCCGATCCGGCCGCTCTCCTTGTAGGAACGGTAACGCTCGCGAGGCATTCCGATCCAGGAGTCCGTCATCCTCAGCGGTTCGAAGATCTCCTGTCGCATATAGACCGGGAAGGGCCGGCCGCTCAGGCGCTGGATCACCTCGCCCAGGATGAACCAGCTCGACGCCTGATGGTAGCCGGCCTTCTCGCCCGGCACCCAGCGGGGCTCCGGCTTCATGGCGCAGATCTTGGCCACGATCTCTTCCCAGGAGCGCTGCGGCCAGCCTGTGTCGAGCATACGGATGCCGCCGGTGTGGGTGAGGAGATGGCGGAGGGTGATCCCCTCCTTGCCGTTGGCCGCGAACTCGGGCACGTGCTTCGCCACCGGATCGTCCAGCTCCAGAAGGCCGCGCTCCCAGAGCTGCGCGATCCCCACCGCCGTCACCGGTTTGGTGGAGGAGAGCCAGAGCATGAGGTGATCGCCCGTCAGCGGCTCGCCGGGACGGTTCTCTCCCAGCGCCGCGTCCGCCACCGGCTCGCCGCGCAGCGAGACGTAGATCTGCGCGCCGAGATGCAGGCCCTCGCCGACGCCGGCCTCGATGGCCTCTCGTGTACGGGGAAGCCGCGCCAGGGTGCCCTCCGCCATGGCCGGAGATTGTAGTTTCAATCCCCTCCTCGCCCGCCGGCCGGGAGGCAGGCTGGGAGAGGAGGGGTAGGGGAGATGAGGGCCTACGAGCCGCCTTTTTTGCCCATGTCGTGGTCCGGGTGGGCGCCGACCTTCGCGGCGACGCTCGTGGCGAGCTGCAGGTGCTCGCGCAGGGTGGGCAGGGTCTGCTGAGCAAAGGACTTGACGCTGGAGTCGTCCGCCTTGGTGGTCTCCTTCTCGAACTCCGCGACGTCCTTCTTGTGATCCTTCACCATATGGCTCATGTACATCTTGTCGAATTCGGCACCCGAGAGCTTGGCGAGATGGTCCATCTCATTCTTCATGTTCGCCGGCAGCGCGGCGGGCAGGCTGAGGCCCTTCCGGGTGGCGAGCTGCTTGAGCTGGTCGTTGGCCTTGCTGTGGTCGTCGACCATGCGCTGGCCGAAGCTCTTCACGCGCGAGCGCCCCGCTTGCAGAGGAGCAAAGAGGATGCCAGCGAGATCTCCCATGGCATGCTTCTTGCCACTTGCAGGGGCAACCCGGCGGTCCAGCTCAGCGGCCCGCCTTGAACGATACGAAGGCTCGCGCCTTCCAAGGAGTCCACGATGAACATGCGATTTCGCTTCTTTCCCATCCTGACGGCCATCGCCGTCACCGCCGTTTCTTCAGCGTGGGCCGGGGATGAGGTCATGCATGGGGCTGCCGCGCGGGCGCTGCGGAAGGCGGAGGTCCTCATTCAACAGAAGCACTACAAGAACGCGGCCGCTCAGTTCGAGCGCGCCAACGAGCTCGCGGGCGGCTCCTGCCCCGAGTGCCTGCTGGGCGTGGCGCGCGCCTACAACGGCGCCGGGCAGATCGACGCCGCTCTGCAACTGACCCGCATGGCCCTGCCGCTGTTCGCGAGCGCCGACGGCCGGGCGCGGGCCTACGATCAGCTCGGCTCGCTGCTGGCCGCCAAGGGCGAGAAAGGCTTCGCCGAGGAGGCCTTCCGCAAGGCGGTGGCGCTCGCCTCCAGCGCTCCATAACTCCCGCTTGAAGGGGCCCTCGGCCGCTCCTGCTACACTGCGGCCCGGCGTGATCGGACTTGCGGACATCGAGCGGGCGCGCGCGCGCATCGCCAGCATCCTGGAGACCACGCCCTGCAGGATGTCCCCCGCCTTCTCCGAGCAGTTGGGAATGCGGGCCTTCTTCAAATACGAGACCCTCCAGCTCACCGGCTCCTTCAAAGTCCGCGGCGCTTACAACAAGATCAGCTCCCTCTCCCGGAGTGAGGCCGAGCGGGGAGTCATCACCGCGTCGGCCGGCAACCACGCCCAGGGGGTCGCCTTCTCCGCTTGCCAGGCGGGAGTGCCGTCCACCATCGTGATGCCGCGGACGACGCCGCTGATCAAGATCGAGAACACGCGCCGTCTCGGCGGGCGGGTGGTGCTGGCGGGTGAGGTCTTCGACGAGGCCTGTGAGGAGGCGCGGCGGCTGGAGGCCGAGAAGGGGCTGGTCTTCGTTCACCCGTTCGACGACGAACAGGTGATCGCCGGCCAGGGGACCATCGGATTGGAGATCCTGGAGCAGGTGCCCGAGGTCGAGGTGATCGTCGTCCCGGTCGGCGGCGGCGGGTTGATCTCCGGCATCGTCGCGGCGGTCAAGGCGAAGAAGCCGTCGGTGAGGATCTACGGCGTGCAGACCGAAGCCGCGCCGGCGATGGCGGAAAGCTTCCGGGCGGGCCGCGCCGTCACCTGCCAGGCATCGCGGTCGGTGGCGGACGGCATCGCCGTCAAAGGCCCCGGAGATCTGACTTTCGAGTACATCCGCCGCTACGTCGACGACGTCGTGACGGTCTCCGAGGACGCGATCCGCGCCGCCGTCATCCGGCTGCTCGAAACCGGCAAGACGGTCGTCGAAGGAGCCGCCGCCGCCGCCTTCGCCGCTGTCGCCGGCCGCCAGATCCCGGAGCTGGCGCAGCGCTCGGTGGTGATGGTCCTCTCGGGAGCCAACATCGATCTCGCCCTGCTCGCCCGCATCATCGACCGTTCGCTCGTCGAGAGCCATCGTCTGGTGCGCTTCCGCACCCGCGTCCCGGACCGGCCCGGCGGCCTCGCCGAGCTGCTGCAGGTCATCGCGCAGCACGGCGGCAACGTGCTGCGCATCCAGCACGACCGGGTCTTCATGTACGCCGGCTTCTGGCAGGCGCAGATCGACGTCACCCTCGAGACCCGCAACGAGGAGCACATCGAGGAGCTGCACCAGGCTCTGCTGACGGAAGGCTACGAGGTCGAGTGGCCTAACCTTTTCGCCGGTCCACCAGCCGCATAGTCGGTTTCGACAGGAACGGCAGGGCGTTGCCCAGGTAGTTGAGCGCCCTGAGCAGCGCGCCGGGAACCCAGTGCACCTTTTTCCCCTGCACGGCCTTCCAGACGATGCCGGCGACCTGCTGCGGCGTCAGCCGCGCGCCGAAGGTCTTCAGGCTGCCGGCGCGGTACTCCTGGCTGCGCACCATCGCGGTGTCCACGTAGAGCGGCATCAGGTCCGTCACCGTGATGCCGTGGCGCTCGAACTCGAGGTTCAACGCCTCGGTCAGCCCGCGGATGAAGAACTTGGAGGCGGAGTAGGAGGCGAGGTCCGGCACGCCGTAGAGACCTGAGGCAGAGCCCATGCTGACGACGTGAGAGCCGGGGGTCGCCTTGAGGAGATCGAAGGCGGCGTGGATGCCGTGCAGGACGCCGATGACGTTGACCTCGACGGTCCGCACGTGCTCTTCCGCCGGCACCTGCTCGAAGGGACCCATGCGCATGATGCCCGCGCAGTTGAAGAGGGCGTCCATCCTCCCGCCGGTCCAGGCGCCGAAGGCGGCGATCCGCTCGCGATAGGCGGCGAGGTCGCGGACGTCCAGTCGGCCGGTCAGGCAGCGGTCCTCTCCAATGTCCCCGGCGAGCCGTGCGAGGCCGCCTTCGTCGACGTCCACGGCGCCGACCCGCCAGCCGTTGCGGGCGAACAGCAGCGCCGTCTCGCGGCCGATGCCGGAGGCGGCTCCCGTGATGAAGATCGATCGGCTCCCGTTCATGCCGCCGCCTCAGCGGGAACCCCAAAGACGAATTTGGGGACATACCGGTAGCTCGAGCAGCTTCTTGGCGGTCACCAGGCCGCTTACCCCGGCGCCGATGACGCAGGTTCGCACGCTGGAAGTCTATCGCGCCCCTTGACTTTCGGCGATGCCACGCGCACTATGTACGGCCTACGCACGAAAGGGCAAAACCGTCGCGAGGCGGTGACGCAAAGCCGCGGGTCTCCCAGAGACGGCCAGGCTGCCGAACGCCGGACCAAGGATCGCAGGAAGATCGGTTCCGTCGGCGTCCAGCGGTGGTGTGGGCCTGTCCCGATCCTCCAGACGTCCTGCACTGAGGCATCGAATCGGTCTCGTTCGCAACGTCCGCTCCAGGGCATGTTCGGCATGGTGCCGTTCCACCCCGGGAGCGTGTTTCAAACCCCGATCAAGGGAGGAATTTTCATGACGAGATTGCCATCGAAGATCTTCGCCGCGCTGGGTCTGGCGGCGACGATCGCATTCGGCCTCGCGGTTCCGGCTTCGGCCGGAGATGAGCGGGCCCCGAGGGGAGGCAGCAGGGCGGGCCTGCAGGTTGCCATCGATCCGGTCACCCACGAGATCCGCCAGCCCACGGCAGCCGAGGCGCAGGCGCTGATCGCCATGGCCCGGACCATGACCAAGTCCGCCGGTGAGCCCGACATCACCACCTACGCCGACGGCACGATCTCCGCGGTCCTGGGCGCCGATTACCTGAACGTCTGGCTCGCCGCCGTCGACGCGCGGGGCTCCATGTATCAGGTGTGCGTCGACGGCGCCAATGCCGCGACCGCCAATCCCGCCGCTGCGGCGCTGGAGGAGAAGTAGCCGATGAAAACCGCCAAGCTCTTCTCCCTTTTCGTTCTGGCCGGCCTGCTGTTCGCCCTCAACACGCCCGCCTACGGCACGGCCACGATCTTGATCGTCAACGTGGACGGCGCCAACGAGGGCTTCAACGATCCGACCCCCGCGGCGCCGGTGGGCGGCAACCCCGGCACCACGGTCGGCCAGCAGCGGCTGAACGCCTTCCAGTTCGCCGCGGGCGTCTGGGGCTCGCTCCTGGACAGCCCGGTGACCATCTACATTCAGTCGGCCTTCAATCCGCTGACCTGCACGGCGACCTCCGCCGTGCTGGGCTCCGCCGGCACCATCCAGATCTTCGCCAACTTCCCCGGCCGCGAGTACGACAGCACCTGGTACCACGTCGCGCTCGCCAACAAGCTCGCCGGCGCGGATCTCGCCCCCGGGCCCAACGGCACCAGCGCCGATGACATCGTGGCCCAGTTCAACAGCAGCCTGAACGGCAACCCGGCCTGCCTGGGCGGCCGCGGCTGGTACTACGGCTTCGACGCCAACCACGGCACCAACATCGATCTCGTGACGGTACTGCTGCATGAGTTCGGCCACGGCTTGGGTTTCGCCAACTTCGTCAACGAGGCGACCGGCTCGCAACCTCTCGGCCTGACGGACATCTACGCCACCTATACCCTGGACACCACCACGGGCAAGCAGTGGCCGCAGATGAACACCGCCGAGCTCGTGGCTTCGTCGATCAACAGCAACAACGTGGTGTGGACCGGCATCAACGTCACCGCTGCCGCGCCGAGCGTCCTGCAACTCGGGTCGCCGCTGCTCACGGTCAACGCTCCGTCCGGCCTCGGCCCCTATCGCATCGGCACGGCGGCCTTCGGCCCGGTGATCACCTCGCCCGGCGTGACCGGCAACCTGGTGCGGGCCCTCGACCCGGCGGACGTCGCCGGGCCGACCACCTTCGACGCCTGCTCGCCGCTGACCAACGCCGCGGCGATCGCGAACAACATCGCCCTGGTGGACCGCGGCACCTGCGGCTTCACCCTCAAGGTCAAGAACGCTCAGGACGCCGGCGCGATCGCCGTCGTGGTCGCCGACAACGTGGCCGGCAGCCCGCCCGCCGGATTGGGCGGCGCCGATCCGACGATCATCATTCCTTCGGCGCGCGTGACTCTGCCCGACGGCAACGCCCTCAAGGCGGCGCTGGGGAGCGGCACGGTCAACGTGACCCTGGGTCTCAATCCCAACGTTCGCTCCGGCGCCAACCCGGACGGCCTGGTGCTGCTCAACGCACCGAACCCCGTGCAGCCCGGCTCCTCCATCTCTCACTGGGATCCGATCGCGTTCCCGAACCTGCTCATGGAGCCGGCCATCAACGCCGACCTCAATCCCGTTGCCAACGACGTCGACCTGACGTTTGAGGAGATGGTCGACATCGGCTGGTTCTCGGACGGCGACGGCGTGCCGGACGGCCGCGACCAGTGCATCGGCTCGTCCACCGACGCGACGGTCATCATCGACGGCTGCGACTCGGGCGTGCCCAACACGGTGTTCTCGACCGGCTGCCGCATCTCCGACCAGATCGACGACTGCGCGGCGGCCGCCTCCAACCATGGCGGGTTCGTGAGCTGCGTCGCGCACCTCACCAACGACCTCAAGAAGGCCGGCGTCATCACCGGCGCGCAGAAGGGCGCCATCCAGAGCTGCGCGGGACAGGCGAGCATTCCCTGATCTGCGCTTTCCTGTAGGGGCGCCCCTGCGTGGGCGCCCTGTTCCCTCACGCCAGGGCGGCCACATAGGGCCGCCCCTACATCGGGGCCGGCGCCATAAAGCGCCGGCCCTTTTCGTTGCTGCCGCGTCGCGGTACGCTCGCGCCATGAAATTCGAAACCCGCGTGGTGCACGCCGGCCACCGTATCGATCCGGTGACCGGATCGGTGGCCCCACCCATCTACCTCTCGACCACCTTCGCCCGTGACTCACAGGGCGCCCCCCTGGGCGGGCACACCTACATCCGTGAATCGAACCCGGCCCAGGAGCAGCTCGAGGAAGCGCTGGCTCCTCTCGAAGGCGGCGAGGCGGCACTCGTTTTCGCCTCCGGTATGGCCGCGGGGATCGCTCTGCTGCAGGCCCTGCCGCCGGGCTCCCACGTGCTGTTCCCGGACGACGCCTACTACGGCTTCCGTATCGCCGCCGAGGAGTTCCTCCCCAACTGGGGAATCCGCTCCGATTTCGTGGCCATGGACGATTTGGCGGTGCTCGCGGCGGCGGTACGGCCGGAGACGCGGCTGGTCTGGCTGGAGACGCCGTCCAACCCCCAGCTCAAGGTGGTCGACCTCGCCGGCGCCGCCGGGATCGCCCGCCGCGCCGGAGCTCTGACCGTGGTGGACAACACCTTCGCCACGCCGGCGCTGCAGCGGCCGATCGAGCTGGGCATCGACGTCGTGCTGCACTCCACCACCAAGTACTTCGGCGGCCACAGCGACGCCCAGGGGGGAGCCCTGATCTTCGCCCGCCGCGACGAGCTCCACGACCGCGTCCGGCACCTGCGCCACGTCCTCGGCGCGGTGGCGTCGCCGTTCAACTGCTGGCTGGTCCTGCGCGGCGTGCGGACCCTGGCCTGCCGCGTCACGGTCCAGAGCGCCACCGCGCTCGCCGTGGCTCGCGCCCTCGCGGCGTCGCCGGCGGTCTCGGCGGTCCACTACCCGGGGCTGCCGTCGCATCCGGGACACGAGATCGCCCGGCGCCAGATGTCCTCGTTCGGCGCCATGCTCTCCTTCCGCGCCGCCGGCGGCCGGGAGGCGGCTCTCGCGGCGGTGGCTCGCGCCAGGCTGTTCACGCGCGCCACTTCGCTCGGCAGTGTCGAGAGCCTGATCGAGCACCGCGCCACGAGCGAAGGACCGGAATCGCGGACGCCGCAGGACCTCATCCGCCTCTCCATCGGCCTGGAACACCCCGACGACCTGATCGCGGATCTCCGCCAAGCCCTTGCGGGAGACTGAGTTGTGCACGCTTCTTGCTTTCGTGCCAAGTCAAGCGGGACGTCGCATTCCGCAGGGAGGACCAGAGTGCAGTATGGGCTCTGAGAAAGGAGCTCTCGATGGCTACGACAAAGAAGGGGACCACTGGGAGTGAAGAGGGAGGAGCAGCCGCCATAGTTGAGACCGCCAAGTCCAAGGCTTCCCAGGTGGGCAGCGCGGTCAAGAGGGCCGCCAAGAAGGCCGTCAAGAAAGCCGCCGGCAACAAGAAGGCCCTGGCCTCGGCCGCCGCCGCGGTGGCCGGCGTCGCCGCCGCAGCGGGGATCGCGGCGGTGGCCCGCAAGAAGAGCTCGAAGAAGAAGGCCTCAGGCAGGGCCAGACCGGCGGCCGCGAGCGCCGCCAAGAAGACGGCCAAGAAGCCGGCGAAGAAGAGCGCCAAGCGCGCGTCCCGCCCCAGGGCTGCGAAAAAGACCTCTTAGCAGTTCTCCCTCCTCTCCCGGTGAGGTGGAAAGGGAGGGGACGGGAGAGGAGGGCCGGGGAGGTGAGGGTCCTAGGACTCGCCGGCCAGCGCCCGGCGGGCCGCTCCCAAGGTCTGCCGAAAGCCCTCACGCTCACGCTCGGCCACCAGATTCTCGAGCTGTTCCAGCGCCTCGCGTGTGGCCGCGTAGACCTCGTGCCGGTGCGGGTTCAGGTGCTGGATATCGAGATACAGATCGGGATCCTCGGCCAGCACGGAGAGGGCCGTCGCCGCCTGGCGGGTGAAGGTCGTCGAGGCGCAGGCGTGGAGCTCGGCGGGCTCGATGCCCGAGCGGGTGAGCGCGGCGCCGAACAGCATGTTCGTCAGGTGCGCGAGACCCAGCAGCCACCCCATCAGCCGGTCGTGGTGGAGGAAGGGCACCGTCACCAGCCGGGTGTAGGGATGGGAGAGGAGCGGCGCCAGCGCTTGCTTCTCCTCCGCCGGCTCGCCCTGCACGGCGAGCACGAAGGTGAGCGGCTCGTAGAACGACTTGCCGGGGCCGAACATCGGGTGCAGCGCGTAGGACCGCACTCCCCGCTCGCGGGCCCGGGCCAGAGGACCGAACAGCGGCTCCTTGATCGAGGCGATCTCGACCACGATGCCTTTCGGCTCCCGCGCGACGACCTGGTCCACCACCATCGGCGTGCGGCCGAGCGGCACGGCGATCAGGACAGCGGCGTAGCGATCGAGATCTTCCACCTCCTCCAGGCCGGCGAAACGGCCCGGCGCCCGCGGCAGGTTGCCGAGGGCGGGGTCGACGACGTCCACGCTGTGTCCCACGAGCTCGAGGAAACCGCGCAGCCAGTTGCCCATGCCGCCGGCGCCGCCGACGATCAGCACCCGTCCCCCTCGCTGCTCGCGCAGGGAGATTCCCACCCGGTACTGCCGCTCCACCGAGCCGCGGATGATGGCCTGAAACACCTCCTCCATCACCTCCTCGGAGACGCCGCAGGCCTCGGCATGCTGGCGGGCGCGGGTGAGCACGCGGTCTTCGACGTCGCGGACCACGACCGGACGGTCGGTGCCGGCTTTGATTCGTCCCACCTCGGCGGCGAGATCCATGCGTCGGCGCAGCAGCTCGAGCAGAGCGCGGTCTACGTCGGCGATGGCGTCTCTCAACTCGGACAAGGGATCGGGCGAGCTCATTCAAGCCTCTCCTTGAAGAGCGGCGATTCTACGACGAGCAGGAGGGGAGGGAAGCCGGGCGGGGGCGCCCGGCCTCCCCCGGGGTGCCGCGCGGCGATACCCTGCCGCGGGTCGGATGGGTGAAACCGTGTCCACCGGAGGCATGGAGCAAAGGGAATGCCATGCGCGGAACCCCGCTGAAACGGGCTTTTCTCGGGGATTCCGCCCTCCGCAGTGAACGGTCGCACGAACAGGCCGTCCTCTGGGGAAGACAGGCCCTCACTTCCCCAACCCCTCTCTCCCGACCCCTCCCTCCCGCCCCCACCGGGAGAGAGGGGCTTAGAACCAGGGCGGGTCGAGCCTCCATCCGCCGTCCAGACCCGCCCCTACTCTAAGCAGTTTCTTTTGATGCTTTTCTCCCTCCTCTCCCGGCGGGGGCGAGAGGGAGGGGTCGGGAGAGGAGGGCCGGGGAGGTGAGGGCCCTGGCACCTGCCTTGCTGACGGTCCCCTGAAAGCTGACCGGAGGGACGACAGGTGCGGTAAGCTTCGCGCCCAAATTCAGGAGCCCTTATGCCCGATACCCCTGATGTGGAAATCGCCGATCCGGCGACCGGCACGCACGCCGGCCAAGCCGTTCCCGTTCCCGAGCGGGGCTCGTTCTTCGGCCATCCGGCCGGACTGTCGACCCTCTTCTTCACCGAGATGTGGGAGAGGTTCAGCTACTACGGCATGCGCGCCATCCTGCTCCTCTTCATGACCGCCTCGGTGGCGCAGGGCGGCCTGGGCTGGGATACCGCCAAGGCGGGTCCGATCTACGGCCTGTATACCGCCATGGTCTATCTGACGGCTCTGCCGGGGGGATGGATCGCCGATCGGCTCATCGGCCAGCGGCGGGCCGTGCTGGTGGGCGGCATCTTCATCGCCCTGGGGCATGTGAGCCTGACCTTCCACGTCATTCCGACGTTCTACCTCGGTCTCGTGCTGATCGTCATCGGCACCGGTCTGCTCAAACCGAACATCAGCACCATGGTGGGCTCGCTCTACACGCCGGAGGACAAGCGGCGGGACGCCGGCTTCTCGATCTTCTACATGGGAATCAATCTGGGAGCGTTCATCGCGCCCATCATCGTGGGGTTCCTGGCCCAGAGCATCTACTTCCGCCGTTTCCTGGCGAACCTCGGCCTCGATCCCCGGAACAGTTGGCATTGGGGCTTCGGCATGGCTGCCATAGGAATGGGCCTGGGGCTCGTCCAATACGTTCTCGGTCAACGCCGTCTGGGTACGGCGGGGCTGCCGCTGGCGATCGACGATCCGTCCCGAAAGGCCCGCGACCGCCGGCTGCTGCTCTGGGTGACCCTCGGCTTCCTCGTGCTCGTCGCCGCGCTGGTCTTGCTGCAATCCGCGGGAATGATCGCGATCGACGGCTCGAACCTGCCGCGGTATCTGGGCTACGCGCTGGCGGCCATCCCCATCATCTATTTCGTCTACCTGTTCACCGGCAGCCGCTGGACGAAAGAAGAGAAGAGGCATCTCTGGGCGATCGTTCTGTTCTTCATCTTCGCCGCCCTGTTCTGGTCCGCCTTCGAGCAGGCCGGCTCGACCCTCAACCTGTTCGCCGAGCGGCTCACCCGCAATAGCGTTTTCGGCTTCCCCTACCCCGCTTCGTGGTACCAGGCCATCAACTCCTTCTTTATCTGGACGCTGGCGCCCGGCTTCGCCTGGTTGTGGATCGCCCTCGGCCGTCGGCGGCGCGAGCCCACCAGCCCGACGAAGTTCGCCTATGGGCTGTTCTTCGTCGGGGTCGGCTTCCTGGTGATGGTGGGCGCGGCCCTGTCCTCCGGACCGCAGGGAGGGCGGGTGAGCCCGGCGTGGCTCCTCACCGTCTACCTCCTGCACACGTTCGGCGAGCTCTGCTTGAGCCCGGTGGGCTTGAGCACCATGACCAAGCTGGCTCCCGCCCGGGTCGTCGGTCAGATGATGGGCATCTGGTTTCTCGCCACCTCGGTCGGCAACTTCATCGGCGGCCAGGTGGCGGGCCAGTTCGAGAAATTTCCCCTGCCCCGGATCTTCGGCGCGGTCTTCGGCGTCACCATGCTGTTCACGCTGATCAACTTCCTGATGATCCGGCCGCTGCAGCGGTTAATGGGGGAGGTGCACTGAGGGGAGCCGATTCCCCTGGCTTTCCTGACTCCGGCATGGTGCGCTCCTTTTGTCGAAAACAGGCTCCATTGCCCGACATAAGGAACGTTGAACAAGAGCAGTGCCATGGCCCCTCACCTCCCCAGCCCTCCTCTCCCGAGGGAGAGGAGGGTGAACAGCAAGATTGAGGGGCAGGGGAGTGCGGGCCGTCGGCACCGAGGCCGCGGGTGAATCGAGAACGGCCTACACCCCCACGGCCGCTTCGACGTTGACCGCGCTCTCGGCGATCTTCGTCAGCTTCTTGTCCGCCTCGCCCTCTTCGTCGAGCGTCTCCTGCAGCAGCTTGGCGGCCTGCTTCTCGCCCAGCAGCTCGGCGTAGGTGCGGACCGTGCCGTAGCCGGCTATCTCGTAGTGCTCGACCTTCTGCGCCGCTCCGATGAGGGCCGCGTCCAGCACGTCGGCTTCCATGTCCTCCTGCATGGCTTCCTTGCCTTCCTCGATCAGGCCTTCCATGCCCTTGCACTTCTTGCCCCGGGGCGACTTGCCGAGCCCTTCGAAGATGCGGTCCAAGCGCTCGACCTGCTTCTCGGTAACCTGCAGATGCTCCTGCAGAGCGCTCTTCAACTGCTCGTTGGTGGCCTTCTTCACCATCTTCGGCAGGGCCTGGAGGATCTGCTTCTCCGCGCTGTACAGGTCCTTCAGGTTTTCCACGTAGAGCTTCGAGAGGGAATCCATCTCCATGGTGTGCGCTCCTTTTGTCCAAAACAGGCACCATTGCCCGACAGGCGCAACACGGAGCAAGAGCGGTGCCACAGAATTTTCTTTGAGATCCCCCCTCTCCACTTCGTGGAGAGGGGGGTAGGGGGTGAGGTTTCGAAGGAGTCGAGCCGTCCGAAATCCGCGGGCAGACTGACCGGCCCCTACAACACCTTCAGGACCTCCTTCTCCCCGCGCTCATCGAGCTTGCCCACCCAGACGTCGAGCACCTTGCCGTTGTTGTCGACGAGCATCAGAGTGGGTGTGCCGGGCACCTTGATGGCGGCGAAGTCGAGGTGCACGAGGCTGTCCGGTTGCGCGCCGGCGGTGGCGAACTTCTGGGATTCCTCGGCCTTTGCCGCCTCGTTCGGCACCGCGGCCACGAACTTGATCGGCGAGGACTTCTCGTTGCGCTGATCGAGGAGCTTCTTGTAGAACGGCATGCTGTCGTTGCAGAAGTGACAGCCCGGAGAGACGGCGACCAGGAGGAAGCGGTCGGCGCCGGCCGGCACCACGCCCTTCAACTGGTCGAAGCGCTCGCCCTTCTCGACCATCGGCGGGCTTCCCGGCGGCAGCGCCGGGCGCGGTGGGAAGAACTGGTTGCGGACCAGGACCACCGCCGCGATCGCACAGACCACGATGATGGCGATGTTGGCGGCGGTGTCGAACTTGCTCTTGGCGGGCTTCTGCGGAGTCTCAGGAACCATACTTTTTCTCCCCGGCGCCGATTCAGGTATTTCGCGAGTGGCGCACTACTCGCGCGAGGGTAGCACAGCGAGAACCATTGACTCTACCGCCGATCTGTTGCAGCGTACCGGCGGCAATCTCACCCCTGAGCCGCGTGCTGACCCTCCCCACAGGAAAAGTGCGCGAGGAGCCCAAAAGCGATCATGCCAGTCGAAATTCCGGCCGTCGGGCCCGCCACCAAGCGCGAGATCTGGAGCTGGGCGATGTTCGACTTCGCCAACAGCAGCTACACCACGATCATCGTCAGCGTCGCCTTCGGCGTCTACTTCACCCGCCTGGTGGCGACCGGGAGTTGGGGCGACTTCCTCTGGGGCCTGGGCATCTTCCTGGGGAACCTCATCGTCCTGCTCCTCTCGCCGGTGGTGGGCGCCATCGCCGACGACTCCGGACGCAAGAAGCTCTTCCTCGCCGGCACCTACGCCACCTGCGTCGTGGGGACGGCCCTCCTCTGGTTCGCCACCCCTGGGCACGTGGCGATCGCCCTCGTCTTTTTCGTCCTCTCCTTCGTCGGCTTCTCCTTCGGCGAGAACCTCGCCGCCGCCTTCCTGCCGGAGATCTCGACGCCGGAGAACATCGGCCGCCTCTCGGGGCTCGGCTGGGGGCTCGGCTACTTCGGCGGCCTGCTCTGCCTGGTGCTCGTGCGGCCGCTGATCCAGGGCGGCTACGTCCTCGAAAACCTCGGGAACCTGCGGCTCGCCTGGCTGGCGACGGCGCTGTTCTTCCTCGTCGCGGCCCTGCCCACGTTCCTCATCCTGCGCGAGCGCGCGCCCCGCGGCACCGGCACGGCCGCCGAATACGTCCGCGCCGGCTTTCGCCGCTTGGCGGACACCGGCCACTCCGTCCGCCACTTCTCGGAGCTGGTCAAGTTCCTCACCGTCTTCTTCGTCTTCTCGATGGGGCTCACCTCCGTCATCGCCTTCGCCGGCATCTTCGCCGTCAACACCCTCCATTTCACGCCCGACGAGCAGATCGTCCTCTTCATCTCCCTGCAGCTCACCTCGGCCGGCGGCGCCTTCCTCTTCGGCTGGCTCCAGGACCGCCTCGGCGCCGCGCGCACCATCCAGATCGCCCTGGTGCTCTGGATCTTCGTCTGCGCCGGCACCTACTTCTGCACCAGCAAGGGGCTCTTCTGGGGGATCGCGCTCGTCGCCGGCCTGGGGATCGGCTCGCTGCAGTCGGTCTCGCGCGGGCTGGTGGGCCTCTTCTCGCCGCTCGAGAAGAGCGGCGAGTTCTTCGGCTTCTGGGGCCTGGCCGGCAAGGGCGCCTACATGCTGGGACCGCCCATCTTCGGCGTCATCTCCTCGGCCACCGGCTCCCAGCGCACCGCCATGCTCTCGACGGCCCTCTTCTTCGTCGCCGGCTTCATCGGCATGTTCTACATCGACGAGCGGCGGGGGCACGCGGAGGCGGCGACGTGGGCCCTCACTCCCCCAACTCCCTCTCTCCCGACCCCTCCCGCCCCCCTCACCGGGAGAGAGGGGGCTTAGGAATCAGCTCGGTCCAAGCGCGCGTCGATGCCGTACGGTCCTGCCCTCCGAAGCCTCACCCCCTGTCCCCCTCTCCCTGACGGGCGAGGGGGAACCCTGGTGAAGGTCTTGCCGAGTTCGCGCCGCCTTTTCCGGCCATCAGGTTGTGGAGAGTTCCCCCTCGCCCGTCAGGGAGAGGGGGACAGGGGGTGAGGCTTCGCGGGCAGACGGTTCGCGTCGCGAGGTCCTGGAATTCGCGGCCCTACGGGCAAACCGAGCAACTGCCGTGGAACACACCGCTGCAGACGACGAAGCAGTGAGGCTCCAGCTCGCAGTCCGTCGTGTTCGTGCCGGTGCAACTGAAGATCTGGCCGTTCGAGCAGTTCGTCGACACCTTGCAGGGAGCACAGTTCTTCCGCACGCCGTTGCAGACGACGAAATCGAAGCCCGAGCTGCAGTTCCCGGACGAGCTCGAACAGGAGATGGTCGCGCTGAAGGGGCCGCAGTCGTTGCTCACCGTACAGGTGCCTTTGAACGGCGTGCGTTCCGGCGGCTCGGCAGGCTCCTTCGGCGCGAAGATACGGGCGCGGAGCTCCTCCGCCGACGGCTGATCGGGCGCCGGCTCCAAGGCCGCGGCGAGCGTGGGAAGAGCCAGGAGCAGGAGAAGAATGAAGGGGAACAGTCTTTTCATGGGGTCTCCTTTCGTGAGTAGGAAGGAGGAGGGCGGAGCGTGAAAAAGCTCGCCCGCCTCGTCCTCAGGATCTTCTTCCGCGAGGTCGAAGTGGTCGGGGCCGAGCGCGTCCCGCCCGGCCGGCCCCTCGTCCTGGTGGCCAATCACGTCAACGGACTGATCGACCCCCTGCTGCTGTTGGCGCCGCTGCCCGTCCAACCGCAACTGCTCGCCAAGAGCACCCTGTGGAACATCGCGCCCCTGCGCCCCTTCCTGCGGCTCGCCGGGGCCATCCCCGTCTACCGTCGCCAGGACGAGGGGGTGGACCCTTCGAAGAACGCCGAGACCTTCGCCCGCGCCGCCGAGGTGCTGGGCAAGGGTGGCGTCATCGGCCTGTTTCCGGAGGGGAAGAGCCACAGCCAGCCGGCCCTGCAGCCGCTGAAGACCGGCGCCGCCCGCATCGTCCTCCAGGCCGAGCGCCAGTTCCCGGGCCTCGGCGCCCGCGTCGTGCCCGTCGGCCTTCTCTTCGACGCCAAGGAGGCCTTCCGCTCGCGCGCCCTCGTGCAGGTGGGGGAGCCGATCAATCCGGCGCCGGAGACCGCGATGCAGGAGAGCGATCCCCTGGCCGCCGTCCGTTCGCTGACCGGCCGCATCGACGACGCCCTGCAGGAGGTGACCCTCAACTACGAGACCTGGGAGGACGCCCGGCTCGTGGCGCGCGCCGCCGATCTCTACCGCCGCCGGTCACCCGAGCTGCCGGGACGGGGGAGGCTCTCCGAGGGATTCGTCTACCGCCGCGCCTTCCTGGAGGGCTATCAGGATCTGCGGGCGCGCCACCCCGAGCGCGTCGCCGCCGTGGCCCACTGCGTCCGCGAGTACGACCGCCTCCTGCGCGCCTTCGGCCTGCGCGACGACCAGGTGGCCGCCGCCTATCCCCCCTCGCCGGTGCTCCGCTTCGTCGGCCGCACCCTGCTGCGGCTCCTGGTCCACCTGCCCGTCGCGGTCGTGGGGACCGTCCAGAGCTACCCCGTCTACCGCGTCGTCGGGCCGCTCGTGCGCCGTCTCACCCGCGATCCCGACCAGGTCGCCACCCTCAAGGTCTTCGGCGCCCTCGTCCTCTTCCCCCTGGCCTGGATCGCCGAAGGCTGGCTCGTGGGCCGCTACTTCGGAACGTGGATCGGCACCGCTTTCGCCCTGTCCGCCCCCTTCGCGGGTTACGGCGCCCTCCTCTTCCATGACAGGAGGACGATCTTCTGGCGGGAAGCCCGCGCCTACCTGCTGCTGCGGACGAGGAAGCGCTTGGCCGCGGAGCTCAAGGCCCGGCGCGAGGAGGTGCTGCGGCAGGTTGAGGAGTTGGAGGCGCTGTATGGGGAAACTTCAGAGAAATAGAGACGTGCAGAGCCGTTGACCGCGTTTCTCGTCTACCAGGACCCGCCGCGAGCGGCGTTGCACGCGTCCGGCATGCCGCTGTCCGTTCGCGTCGCCTCGTTGCAGACGTTCACTGCGGCGTGGGACACGTCCGACGAGCCGTTGTACGCGTAAGTCATCCTGTTGTACGCGTTTACCGACCCGTTGAACGCGTACAACGGCCCGTTGCACCCATACAACGGGTCGTTGTTCGCGTTCACAGACCTGGCGCTCGCGTGCAACGAGCCGTTGAATGCGTGCACCGGCTTGCTGCTCGCGTACAACGCCTCGTTGCTCGCGTACACGCCCTGCTGAAGGCGTACATCAGCCCGTTGGCCGGGCGCAACGGGCCATTGCACCCCTGCAACGGGCCGTTGCTCGTGTTCACTGACCCGTTGCACACGTACAACGAGCTGTTGAACGCGTGCACTGGCTCGTCGTTCGTGTAAAACGCCTCATTGCACGCGTACATCAGCCCGTTGCACGCCTACAACGGCTCGTTGCACGTGTACAACTCTCCGTTGAACGCGTCCGACGGGCCGCTGCAAGTGTGCAACGCCTCGGCGAACGCGTTCAACGGGACGTTCAACCCTTGCAGCGAGACCCGGAGCACGCGCATCAGGGCTTCAAACAGGGTCGGGGTCTCGTTGGATGGGGGAGTCGAGCCGAACCATCCGGTCAGAGAGGCTGCTCGGGGTTTCACCATGGCGGTGTAGGGCTTCCCTGGGGCCCTTTACCCGTACAACGTCCTATCAAAGGCCTGCAACGAAGCGCTTCAGGCGAGTTCCGCGCCATCGAAGGCTTCCATCGCCCCGCGCGACCCGGACGGCGTCGCCTAGGACTCGGGATAGTAGATTCTGAGGATGGACTCGAAGTCTCGCTGCAGCTTGGCGTAATCGGAGGGGCTGAGATCGTTCTTCGCGAGCACGCTCGAAATGTCCTGAAGGCTCTGCCGAGCGCCGGGATCGAGCTTCATCTCCTTGTCGAACCCGAGCTTCTGCCGCCAGAGGAGCCGGCGGAGGAACGCGCGGTTGGCGCGGTTCTCGAAGAACGAAGACTCCCCGGCGATCGCGGCGAGCCGGCCGGCTTCGATCCACTGGCCGAGGTCGACGTCCTCAGGGCCGAGAATGTCTCTAGCGTCTTGAGCCAACTTGGAGGCGGTAGGGATGAGGTCTCGCGGTGGCTTCCCCTCTACGACGGCGCCTGTGATCTCCTTCGTGTAGGCTTCGTCCAGTCCGCCGGTGTACTGGCCCTTGAGCGCCTTAAGGATATAGGCCACGGAATTAGTGGCTTTGTCTCCGTCGCCAGCCTGGAGGCTCACCTGAAGGTTGACGGCCTGAACTCCCACCTGGAAGGCCGCCTCATTGACAGGCACGCCTGGGCCTTCCTCGCCGCCGCCTCCCCGCTCAGTCCTGCCAAGCCAGAATTGCTCCAGCAGGCCGGTTTGCCCCTGAACCGGTGCGGTCAACTCGGCGGTCACCAGAGCCGGAGGGCGAGCGAGCAGGTTGGTATAGGCATAGGCTCCGCCGAGACCGGCTCCAATGACCAGGAGAGCGGCGATCCGATACCACCAGCGGGTATCCTGCTTATCCTTCCTAGGCGGAAAAGGAACGACATTTCCTTCCTCGGTCTGGAACTGCAGCGTTCCCATGTAGATGGCGAAGCACTCCTCGCAGTCCGCCAGGTGCTCGGCGATCCGCTGGCTCTCCACCTTCCCGAGGGTGCCGTCGATGTACGCCGCCAGCTCTTCGTCGCTGGGCCAATGTCCGGAGAGAGATGCTGTTGAGGATTCTTTGTTGGGTGCAAATTCCTGCATTT
Organism: Thermoanaerobaculia bacterium; assembly: GCA_036002325.1. Taxonomy (GTDB): domain Bacteria; phylum Acidobacteriota; class Thermoanaerobaculia; order Multivoradales; family UBA5704; genus DATARR01. The sequence continues at coordinate 26,391 of DASYTJ010000039.1, forward strand.
TCGTGAACCGTCCGATCTCCGTCAATCAATTAGACGGACGTCGATGGAAGATTACCCCTGTTTCGCATAGGCATGCCAAAGAATCTCCTAGGGGCCGAAGATGTCGTCGAGGTCCTCGGGCCCGATTCCCCGGCGTTCCAGCTCTTCCCTCAGCTTCGCCTTGATCTTGTCGATCCGCCGGTAGAGCGGCTTCTGCTCTACCTGGAGGCGCTTGGCGATATCGGCGACCTTCATCTCCAGCCACATCTTCATCAGGAGGCGATCCTCTGGGGGGAGCTCGGCGAGCGCCTCGTAGAGCGCTGCAAAGACCTTACGTCTCCTTGCCGCCTTCTCTAGGAACTCGAGCTGCTTGTCTGGCGGCAGATCCCGGGATGCTTCGGCCTGCAGCACCTCCTCGCCGACGAAGCGCCGTTGAATCCGTGGCGGCAGGCTGGCCCGGAGATTCCACAGCTCGGACTCGGGCAGATCCACACCCTTTCCACGGAGGATGTGGACTGCTTCGCTGAAGGTCAGCTCATCCCTAACCAGTAGTGTTTCAAGTTGCTTAGCGACCTCGCCCAACCGCTCAGCCTCTGCGGAGTTGCGCCACTTCCCCCAGAGGTGGTCCCGGTAGTCGAAGAGCAGCCGCTTGATGGTGACGGTGAGGAAGGTTTCGGGCTTGCTCTCCCCCTTGAACTGCCGGAGCCGGGCATAGTTGCCCTCGATCAGCTTCTCCTTGACATAACCCTCAAAGTCCTCCTGGTCCTGCGGCTTGAAGTGGCTCTGCCGGCAGGTATGGGCGATGACCGCCTCAATGAGCTTCAGGTGCCCGAGGAAGAGCTGCTCGGGGGTGAGACCGTCCGGGGGGGAGGGGAGGGTGGCCATGGGCTAGGTACGAGGGAGCTCCTCCTGGGAATCGGTGATAGCGGAGATTCTATAGGAGTTGGGACTGTATGCAGCACACCAAGAGCAAGGGGCCAAGCAGACCAAATCCAGGATCTCCTCCTCAAGTCGTTAGCCGAACCACTAGGAGTGGGAAAAAACTATTCGTTCCGAGAGGTGAATGAGCCAGAGGAGCAGGAGTGCCCAAGATCCCCTTATGGCCAAACCTGCAAGATTTAAAGTCTTTTCTCCTATGCACCGTCTCTTCTCCTTATGCTAGCATGAACTGGATAAGCTCAGTTTGCAGGAGTATTCGACTTTTAGGCCACTGTTCCTTTTCGTTCGGCCTCTGGAGAATCGGAGGAAGTTGAACCTTGGCAGAGAAGGGCAGGTATCGGATCACTAGACGAGCGGTCTCTCTGCGGGGCAGGGCTTTCCTTGCCGTCCTCGCATGCCTTGCTTGTTATGGCGATACGCAGCGAGATCCTTCAACTCTTGATAGGAGAGTTCTTGCGCTGATTGAGAAACTCCTCGCGCCTTTACCACGCTTCAGCGGCAGTTCCTTGGAAGTTGCACGGTATCGTCCCGCAGCAGGTTTCTCCTGCCCTCCGGCAATGCCTCACTCATTACCTTCTGGGTTCAGCGACTCGGATCGCGGAGAGCTACAGAGTTTGAATCGTGCGATTGGGCGGCTCGTCGAGACCGGCGACGACTCTCCCCCCATTCTCCGCTTGCGCGCCCTGTGGAGTCTACTGACGGAGCCCACGCCGGAAGGGCGAAAACGCATGATTCTGCTGTTCCAAGAAGCGCTCAAGCAGGAACCAGGCTCGGTGCACCGTCGAAACGACCTCGCTGCCGCATATCTCATACGAGCCAGTCTGGATGGACAAATAGATGCATTCGCCGGCGCACTAGAAATTCTCGATCCCGGGCTTGCGGCCGCCCCTCCGACGAGCGCGGCCTTCCTCAACCGAGTCTATGCTCTCCAGTGTCTTACGCTATGGCGCGACGCCGAAGAGGTTTGGCAGAAGGTCGCAACTGCGGAGGACATGATTTCCCCACCATTAGGAGCTGCCACCTTATCGAGTGCCTCTGCGCTGGGAGGCAGCCAAGAACCAGGCAGCGCTGCTCCAACCGACCCTGCAGAGGAACGCCGACGTGGAGAGTGGCTGCTCGGTGAGTGGGCTATGAAGGCCGTGCAGGGGCGAACGACGGAGAGCAGAGATCTGCTGCGCGAGGCCGAGGCCATAGCGACTAAGCTCCAAGACCTCAGTGGCGATAGTCTCCTCCGTGCATCGATTCGAGTCATCAAGCGTGCTCAAGCGTACGGTCCTCCTGGAGTGCTGCAGAACCTTATGCGCGGTCACGCCGCCTTCCATGAAGTTCGCGGGAACTCGATTTATTCGCAATGCCGCCCAGAGAAGCTCCAGGTCGCCGAAAGGTCTCTAACTTCCGCGAGGAGTCCTTTTGTCGGGTGGGTCCGGCTCGATCAGGCGATCTGTGCCTATTACAACAACGACTTCGTGCAGTCAGATGCGATCTTGTCACCTCTCGAGCACGAAGCGCAGGACAACGGTGAGCTTGCGCTTGAGGGCCGAGCTGCTTGGATTCTTGGTCTCAATCGGGTCGTGCGGGCACGATTTGTCGAAGCCGATCGCTACTACTCACGAGCGATTAAGATTTTCTCTAGGTTGGGTGAGCAAGCGAATGTCGTCTATCTTCATTCTCTTCGTGCACGGAGCTATGAATACGGAGGGGCTCGACAAAAGGCCTGGCCGGAACGGCTAGCTGCCCTGAAAGGCCGAGGAGCCGTCAGCGAGCCGCAACGACTATTCGTGATCTTTGATGAAGCGGCCCAAGCCCTCCAATCCCATGGCTATCGAGTCGCGGCTCTCGGTTTCCTGTCGGAACAGATGCGCGCTGCAGAGGCCGGGATGGGTACGACTGGTAAGCCAAACGCGCTTATCTTTACTCTCCTTGCACGTGCAGAGCTCTATTCTGAGGTCGGCCGCACGGCGGACGCAATCCACGATCTTGTGCGTGCGGAAGAAGCGGCGTCCCGCCTCTCTCCGTATAACGAGGATCGTCGGCGTCTGCGGGTTGAAATCGATCTTCAGCACGCGCTACTGGATCCTCATACGAACCCTGAGCAAGAACTCGCTGCCGTGGATCGTGCAATCAAGTTCTTTGCTGGCATGGCCAGTTCTTTAGGTGGCCAGCTCCAGATTTTGAAGCTTTATCAGCTAAGAGCCCACATCTTTGAGAGCCGTGGGGATTTTGCCGCAGCTCGCCGCGACTTGATGCAGGCTGCCGAGGAAATCGAGCGTCAAAGGCTAGAGGTCGCGACAATGGAAGACCGCGCCCACTTCCTGACGCAAGCTCGGGGCATTCTCCTGGAACTTGTTCGACTCGAGCTCGACCACTTTCACGATCCTTTGGCGGGGCTCGTTGCCCTTGAGCGGAGCAGCAACCGTGTGCTCATGGATATCCCGCAGGTTGGAGGTGTTGCTCCAGCGAACCCTGTCTCGACCCTGGCGGCCCTTCGTGCTGCGGCGCCCCCTGGAACCCTCGTCATCAGATTCGGCCACCTGCCCGACCGCCTCCTGATCTGGACCTTTCTCGACGGGCGGCTCGAAGTCGAGGATCGGCGCCTGTCCGAAGTGGAACTCCACCGTAAGATCGAACTCTGCCGTGACCTCCTAGCTTACGGCGCGAGTGAAATCGAGCGGGAAGCCAACTGTGGCCGCCTAGCGAGGCTCCTGTTTCCGCGGCGCCTTCGTGATCTGCCGGCGGAGAGGCCAGTGCTTCTAGTCCCTGACGATTTGGTTTCTCCACTACCCTTTGGCGCTCTCCGTATCACGCCTGGTGGTCCGTACTTGATCGAGAAATTCTGTCTGAGCTATTCTCCCAGTCTCGCTCTCTGGTCTCGGCGCGAGCGCCACTCATCGGTCCTGGGTAACGGTCACCCACGCTCCGCACTGTTCGTCTCGGATCCAGCCTTCAGCCTAGACCTCTTCTCCTCCTTAGCACGTCTGCCCGCGGCCCAGCGAGCGGTTTCGAGCCATGCCTCGTACTATTCGCGAGCGGAGATCCTAAGGGATCGTCAAGCCACCGTGCCTGCGGTGCTGGCAGCGCTGGACCGTTTTGACGTTTTACAGTTCGATGGTCACGGGCTCACTAACTCACAGTACCCTGAGCGCGGTGGGCTCCTCTTGGCTCCAGCAAACTCCCGAACGGCGGACCGCGAGTCGTCCCTGCTCACCGTGGCAGACCTGCCGTTGCGGTCTCTCCGCCGCCTCCGGCTGGTCATCCTCGGCGCGTGCTCGACCGGCCTCACGAATTATCGGGACACCGCCGAGGTGACCGGTCTGGCCGCAGCTCTTCTGGCCCGAGGTGTGCCGGAAGTGCTCGCCGCCGCCTGGGACATTTCAGACGCGGCTGCCGCCGACCTTCTCGACCGCTTTCATCGCGACTTCTCCGCCGGCCGATCCGCCGCTCAGGCGCTTCGGTCCGCCCAACTGGAGATCCTTCGCTCGCATCCCTCCAACGCCTCAACGTGGAGCGCCTTTCAAGTATTCGAGGGAGGGAAACCCTGAAACATGTCCGTCCATATCCGAGAGTGAAACCTCTGGCCACTCTTTATCTCTGGAGGATATTAAAGGGATGATAAACAGGAAACTAGGATTGATGACCTTCGCGGTGCTGCTCTCTCTCGCCGCCTGTCAGCCTCAAGCTTCCCCCGGCCCCGATCAAGAGCCAGTGCCGGTGCGATCCGCAGGCCAAGTGACTGCCTTCAAGCTGAAAATCGTCTTCCGCGGACTAATCGGCTTCTCGCAGGATTCGGGGAAGGTGCGGGCATTTCTCGTCCATGCACAATATGACCCGGCAACGGTCGGGCCGGATGATCTTCCCCCAGGCGTGTACCACGAGCTAGGCGGAGATATGAACCCGAGACCAGCCGACTGGCTTGACAGATTGAACCGGACTGTGCCGCCTCACTTTTCTTCGATCAGCTTTTCTAACGCCAGGGTCTCGGGCTGTTCCACCTGCGACTCCGACCACGATCAGAGGAGATCCATTTTGGGGGCTGACCTACATTTAAAATCTGATCAGCAAGGCGTCGGCTGCATCAATTTGACGAGGCTCGCAAGCGTTCGTTCTATCATCGCAGCGCGCAGAGAGCTAACTGTCGGTCTCGCTGATCTAGCCAGCTTGGATCAATTGGATGCCACATTGGCAGCTCCCCAGCCCGCGGTCGCAGCGCCTATCGATCGCCGGCTGGCGGCACGCGTCGAGGTGGAAGTCGGAACCGGCGATGAAGTATCCGCCAATCTTGTGCCCGATCGTTCTGGCAACATCGCGAGGTATAGCTTCAATCTACCTTCAGAACTGATAGGTTGCCGCGGGACAATAGAAAACGGGCAAAGACTTGCAGAGGAGGTCGTCGTTACTCAGCAGCGGACCACAGGGCCAGTGACCCTCATTTTCGGACCGAATGATAGGATCACTGTCGAGCCGATCGATGCAACCCGAGACGTCGTAGTCAACATTACAAATCAGCCTCATACGATGGCCATGGCGCATCCACAAGCTCACCGCTGGTACTACAGGCTCTTAAAGAGCACAGGCCAAAACCTGGTAGAGAAGCATTTCTTTGCTTGCAGGCGCGGAAACTTTGGCCCACCGGATTGCCCCCAGATGCAGTTCTTCGTTGCCCAGTAGGAACGTAGATGACCACCACTGCCAGGCGTTCAGGTTGCTGTTCTATCATTTTGGTGACGGTTTGGTGCCAGCTAAGCTCTTCCGGCTTTTGCGGCCGCTCCTTCGCGAGACAGGTGACGGAGAACGCGACGCCGACGATTACCGCGGTCCAGGGCGACACCTTGAACGGCGTGGATGTTGCCAGCATTTTTTTAACGGGTTGTCCGTACCAATGCCAGGAACAGAACCCGCAGATCGATTGCAGTTGTCGGCAGACAAAGTACCATGCCCCTGATCTTTGGGTGGACAAGAAACAGAGTCATCTCGATCCAATGTCCGACTACAGCTGCTTCTATCGTGACAAGAGGACCAAGGACGCGAACGGAACGCCTGGAGAGGACGAATCAGCGGCATATGGCTTGGAACGTTCTCAGATCGCTTTCTATGCCGGTGAGGGAACCCCAGAAAATTTTACTGCTATAGAAGGTAAAAGAGTCAACGTGGGAGACTTTTCGCTGGGCGACGTCAGCACCAGATATTTGTTCATGACTAGCTGCAATGTTCTTGCGCATGGCCCGCGCGCGGAAGATGGTGATTTCAGCACTCCAAACCTCTTCGATGTAAGCCAGTTCAAGACGGGACAAAGCCTCACAGGGGTCGCGTTTGAAATGGCAAACGTTTTCTATAGCTGGGGCAGAGACTACGGAGAGGGTCGATACCCGTTGAATCCCTCCTTGAGGCTAGCATGTGGAGGCTCGAGCTTGATCGGAGGTGCCGAGGAGTACGGCGGCTATCCGACCCATCTTTTCTGGTACTACTCCTCCGTGCGCAGGCTGAATCCTGCGGATGCATGGCTGGTGGGCCTTTACGTCCAGGGCAAGGCGGAACCGCTTTGCATAAGCCGGGGCGATAGCTTGAAGTCTTCCGGGTTGGGTGACCCCTGGTTCGAGACGGCACCGTTGACGGCAGGAGAGAGGCTGCCGACCTTCGTCTATATCGAATACCCTGTGGAAGGGAAGGCCGACGACCCGCTCATTCAGGCGGCGTCGAGCGGCCTGCCTGGTCCGCCCAAACAACCGGCCGAAGCCGAGAGTTATCCGGTGTTATCGTTGACTGAGACTTCAGTTCCATTCATCCTCAAGGAGAAGCCGCAAGGAGGTTCTGCGCTCGGGTATGGATTTCTGGGTGGAGCGGCGAGTGACACGGCCCATGGCTTGCTGCCTGCCTTGTTTCCTCCATCACCCGGAGCCGCCGGCTCAGTGATTCGAGCGGAGGATGTCTGCGTCGAGAACAACCGGGCCAGCGGCTCGGTGGCCATTTCGTGGCGGCCGAACTTGGACAATCCGAACACTGAGCACGAACTCGATACGGCAGCGGAAGAATTTCTCTTGCGGCTCATTGCCCTCTTCAAGGACGCGGAGCAGCAGAAACCCTCCGAGAAGGAACAAAAAACCTCTGTACAAGGTGTCACCGCGATTCAGATGAAGATCGGCACCGTAAAGGCAGCGGAGCTGTTAACGCAACCGACGCCTCAAGACGGATGTCTTTATCTGCGTCAGACTCGAAGCGTCAATCTAGCGCAGGCAGGGTCGGTTCGAATCTTCGGCGAAGGAAGCGAGACCTTTGTCGGCCGATGTCCTGCGGCGGCCATTCGCTTGGAACCCTCGGTGCCGCCGCAGGCCCAGACCAACCCTTGCAAGCGAGCAGGCTCTCCCTTAGCAACCTTCGTCCATACG
>DASYTJ010000040.1:0-28960 GCA_036002325.1 Thermoanaerobaculia bacterium
GTTTATGGTGCGAAAACACATCCTATCTTCTCGATCAGTTCGATTTCGTCCCCCCTCGCCCGTCAGGGAGAGGGGGACAGGGGGTGAGGCTTCTGCGGGGACATCGGTCCGATCTACCGTGCCGCCTTCATCTCCGCCACCCACGCCTTCATGCGGCTCTCCAGCAGATCGAGCGGCAACTGGCCGCTGCCCAGGAGGTGGTCGTGGAAGGCGCGTATATCGAACTTCGGCCCCAACTCTTTCTCGGCATAGGCCCGCAGCTCCTTGATCTTCAGCTCGCCGACCTTATAGCAGGGGGCCGATCCGGGATGGGCGATGTAGCGGTCGACCTCGGCTTCGATCTCGTGCTCGGTTCTGGCGGAGTTGGCCTTGCAATAGTCGATCGCCTGCTGGCGCGTCCACCCAAAAGTGTGCAGGCCGGTATCGACCACCAGGCGGATCGCCCGCCAGATCTCCAGCGTGAGCTGGCCGAACTTCGAGTAGGGATCCTTGTAGAGGCCGAGCTCGCTTCCCAGGCTCTCGGCGTAGAGGCCCCAGCCCTCGGAGAACACCGGGTAGATGTCCCACCGGCGCCATTCCGGCAGCTCGCCGAGCTCCTCGACGAGCGAATATTGCAGATGATGCCCCGGTACGGCCTCGTGCGAGGCCAGAGCCTCCATACCCCACTTTGGCCGGGATTTGAGATCGTAGGTGTTGACGTAGAACCAGCCGGGCCGGCCGGCGGCGAGCGAGCCGCTGGTGAAGTAGGCCGCCGGCGCCGACTTCGCGGCCGCCTCGGGCATGACGGTGACGCCATAGGGTAGCCGCGGCAGGCGGCCGAAGAGCTTGATCAGCTCCGGATCGATCCGCTTCACGATGTCGCGGAAGCCGGCGACCAAGTCCTCGGGCTTGTCATAGAAGAAGCGCGGATCGGTGCGCAGGAAGGTGCAGAAGTCTTCGAAACTCCCCTTGAAGCCGGTCGCGGCGATGACCTCGTCCATCTCCTTGCGGATGCGCGCGACCTCGGAGAGGCCGAGCTGATGGATCTGCTCGGGAGTCAGATCGGTCGTCGTGGAGGTCCGGAGCTGGGCGGCGTACCAGGCTTTGCCGTTCGGCAGGGCGCTCATCGCGATCGATTCGCGGGCGCCGGGCACGTAGGTGCCGGCGAGATAGTCGTGCAGCTTGCGGAGAGCCGGCGCCACCTGCTGCCGGTAGATCTGTGACGCGTCCCGCCGAAGCCTCTCCCGGTCCGCTGCGGGAATCGTCTCGGGGATCGTCTTGAACGGCTCGAGAATAGGGCTCTGCAACGGATCGTCGGCGAGTAGCGCCGCCACCTGCTCCGGTACGTCCCGCAGGGTAACGCGCGGCGGCGTGATGCCCGCCTCGAGGCCCTGATCGAGCAGCGCCATCGATTGATCGACCACGACCGGGTAGGCGCGCAGGCGGGCCAGCATGTTCTCGAAGTCGCGCACCGTGCGGTTCGGCATCGCCGGCAGGAGATTCGTCAGCGTCTGATGGACGCCGCTCATTTGCGTGATCTGCAGGTACTCCCCCGGGAACGCCTCCCCTTCGATCGCCTGCCGAAACCGCCGGAGCGCCAGGTCGTAGCTCACCTGCTCGGCCGGCGTGAGCCGCGCGCGGTCGATCGAGGAGAGGGCGGCCAGCTCCAGGCGCGAGATCCGCCGGCCGAGCGCGAGCGCCTCGGGCGACAGGTCGCCCAGGCGGTCATCGAAGTCCGAGACTCCCACGTAGGTGGCAAGCTCGGGAGACTCACGCAATGCGGTGAGCCAGTAGAGGTCGAAGAACCGCTTCAGCCGCTCGCTCTCGCCGCCTTGTCCCTTCGTGGCGGGGAATTGCTCGAGCTGGCGGGCGGAATCGAGGAGGTCGGGCGGGAGGGCGAAGAGAGAAGCGGAGGAAAGGAGGACGAGCAGGCAGCACCAGAATCCAGAGGCGTTGAGGCCGCGGAGACGGCGTCCCCTTCGAGACCTCACCCCCTGGCCCCCTCTCCACAAAGTGGAGAGGGGGAAAGAAACAGCAAAACCCTTCCTGCGCCTTCCCCCTCTCCAGCTCCGCTGGAGAGGGGGCCAGGGGGTGAGGTCTCGAAGGGGACGCCGCTTCATACACCACCACGCCTCTGGACTGCGACGGACACGGAATGAGGTCTCATCGCACTCATCTCCGCGTGCTCGTGCCGAACGTCACGTCCACCGTCACCCGCTCCTCGCCGCGCATCACCACCGCCGTGGTCTTCTCCCCCGGCTTGGCGCGCTCCAGCACGTACATGAAGTCGTGGATGTCGCGGATCGGCTTGCCCGCGAGCTCCACCAGGAGGTCGCCCCGCCGCAGGCCGGCCTGCTCGGCCGGGCCGCCGGCGCGCACGCCCGCCAGCAGCACGCCGGGCCGGCCGTCGCCCGCGTAGTCGGGAATGGTGCCGAGGGAGGCGCCGGCGGAGCGCGAGTCGCCCCGCGGCATGGGAGCCGCCGCCTTCTTGTACGTGGGGCGCTGCGGCCGGTTCGCGATCTCCAGGGCGAGGTCCGCCACCAGCCCGGCGATGCGGGCGCCGCCGGCGGCGTTGATCTTGTCCGCGTCGTCCGACGGCTTGTGGTAGTCCTCGTGGGGACCGGTGAAGAAGTGGAGCACCGGCACGCCTGCGGCGTAGAACGGGCTGTGATCCGACGGCCCGTAACCGTCCCCGGAGAGCGTACAGGCGAGGAGATCCCGTTCGCAGACCGGCGGCACCAGCTCCTTCCACTCCTCCGCCGACTCGCCGCCGAGGACGGTGACGAGATTGCCGCGCAGGCGGCCCACCATGTCCATGTTCAGCATCGCGGCGAAGGCCTCGGTTTTGACGCCGGCGGGCGGCTGGCGGATGAACGCGGTCGAGCCGAGCACGCCGGACTCCTCGCCGGAGAAGGCGGCGAGGTAGACGTCGCGGCGCAGGCGGTCGCGCTCACTGGCGAGGCGTCGCGCCACCTCCAGCAGGGCGGCCGTGCCCGAGGCGTTGTCGTCGGCGCCGTTGTGCGGCTCGTGGGAGTCCGGCGCCAGCGAGCCGGAGCCGCCGAGACCGAGATGGTCGTAGTGCGCGCCCACCACCAGGGCGCCGGGAAGGCGGTCCGCCGCGCCGGCCCGCACCAGCCCCACCACGTTGGCCGCCGGCCGCGTGCGCCGCTCGAGGTCGACGGCGAGGACGGCGCGATGGCCGCCGGCGAAGAGCGGCGATCCGGCGGCCCGCTTCACCACCGCGACCGGCAGGCCGGCATCTCCCCCACCGGCTGCGGTGGTGTCGATGGCGAGGCCGGGCAGCGGCGCCTCGTCGACGGCCGCACCCTCGGGAAGGTCGACCACGAGCAGCGCGCTCGCCCCATGCTCGCGCGCGTTCCAGGCCTTGTAGCGCAGGTCGCCGTAGCGCTGCTCGTTCTCCTTCTGAGCGAACGGCCCGCCTTCGGGGGTGAACCGGCGGACGGCGACGATCTTGCCCTTGGCGGCGACGTCCTTGTAGTCGTCGATCCCCAGATCCGGAGCGGTGATGCCGTAGCCGGCCGCCACCACCTCGCCGGCGGCCTCGCCGTTGGCGGAGAACGAGGCCGGCTGGAAGTCGCCCCTGGCGAGCGGCGCGCCGTCGACCGCGACCGCCGTTCCCGGTCGCGCTTCGACCGCCACCGGCACGTCGAAGCGCTGCAGCCAGCCGCCGCCCTCCTCGGCCGGCGCCAGCCCCAGCTCCCGGAAGCGGGCCTCGAGCCAGCGAGCGGACTCCTCGAGGCCGGCCGTGCCGATGCCCCGCCCCTCGCGGGCGTCGTCGGCGAGCCAGCGCACGTCGTCACGAAAACGGCCGGCAGCCTCCGTCTCGGGCGCCGCCGGAGCGGCCTTGGCAGGTGCATCGACCCAGCGCGCCACGAAGACGTCGGTCTCGCCGGGAGCGCTCTGATTGCGGTTCGAGGCGAAGGCCAGACGCGAGCCGTCCGGCGAAAACATCGGGAAGCCGTCGAATCCGGGAGTCCAGGTGATCCGCTCGAGGCCGGTGCCGTCGACGTCGACGGCCCAGAGATCGAACTCCCGTCCTTTAGGATCGCCGTAGTTCGAGGAGAAGATGATGCGCTCGCCCGAAGGGAAGAACGACGGCGCGAAGGAGGCGGCGTCGAGGTAGGTGACCTGGCGGGCCTCCTTGCCGTCGGCGCTGGCAACCCAGAGCTCGAGCTTCGACGGCCGCACCAGCCCCTGCGCGAGAAGGCGCTTGTAGTCCTCCAGCTCCGGCCCCGGCTTGGGACGGGAAGCGCGCCAGACGATCCGCGAGCAGTCGGGCGAGAAGAAGGCGCCGCCGTCGTAGCCGGGCGTGTCCGTCAAGCGGCGGACGTTCCTGCCGTCGGCGTCCATCCGGTAGAGGTCGAGGTCGCCGTCGCGGCTCGAGGTGAAGATCAGCGCGCCGTCCTTGGGACAGACCGTCGTTTCGGCGTCGTAGGCCTGGTTCTCGGTCAGGCGTACGAGGTCGGAGCCGTCGGGAAGAGCGCTGAACACCTCGAAGCCGGAATCGATGGGCCACACGTAGCCGTGCGAGCGGTCGGGCGGCGGCGGACACTCGGTGGTGGCGAGGTGGTCGGAGGAGTAGAGTATCCGGCGGCCGTCGGCCGTGAAGTAGGAGCAGGTGGTACGCCCCTTGCCGGTCGAGACCAGGACCGCCGCGCCGGAGCCGTCCGCCGGCAGCCGGAAGATCTGGTCGCACGCGTAGGGCGGATGGGTAGACTGGAGGACGAGCTGGGAGCCGTCGGGAGACCAGTAGGCCTCGGCGTTCTCGCCGCCGCGGGTGAGCTGGCGGAGATCCGTCAGGTGGACCTCGCGCGGCTCGATCGGTGGCTCCGAAAGAGGGCGCCCGGTGTCCTCTGCGGCGGTCACTTCGGCGATCAAACTGGCGGTCGATCCGCCGGCACCCAGCAGGGCGGCCAGCAGACAAGGCAGGATGCGTGTGTTCATCAGTCCCCCATCGTTTCGTCGTCGGTGTGCCTCGCGGCGGCTGCTATTCTGCCTCAAAGCCTGGGACGCGCACCCGCCCGAAGGCGCGGGACGGAATTCCACAAGCACCCTATCCGTTGAAGAGGTTCCCGGCATGATATTTTCATGCGCCGCCCGCCCGGAGCGGGTGCCAGGATAGACCGAGAGGTGCCCCCCGAGGCCGCAAGAACCCCAAGACCCGTGGAGAAGAAATGAACGATCAGGACACGCAAGAGAAGAATGACTTCGGCCAGATCCTGGCCGAGTTCGAGCAGGAGGCTCCGGCGAAGAGCGACGATCCGGCGGTCGGTCAGAAGGTGAGCGGGCGGATCTTGTCGATCGGCGAGGAGTGGGGCTTCGTCGATCTCGGCTCGAAGTCCGAGGCCAGGATCGCCACCGCCGAGCTCAAGGACGCGGAGGGCAACCTCACCGTCAAGGAAGGGGACACCCTTTCGGCCACGGTAGCCGGCACCGATCCCGAGACCGGCGCCCTGCTGCTGCGGCGCCGGGCCGGCGGCAAGGGCAAGCGGCCGGCCGAGGTGGTCCCCGAGATCCGGCAGGCCGCCGAAGCCAACCTGTCGGTCGAGGGTCTGGTGACGGGCCTCAACAAAGGCGGCGCCGAGGTGCAGCTCTACGGCATGCGCGCCTTCTGCCCCCTCTCGCAGCTCGACCTGCGCTACGTCGAGGACCCGCAGAAGTTCGTCGGCCAGAAGCTCATGTTCAAGGTCAACCGGCTGGAGGAGGGCAACCGCGGCGGGCGCGGCCCGAACATCGTGCTGTCGCGCCGCCAGCTCCTCGAAGAGGAGCAGCAGGCCCGTGCTGCCGAGACCCGCCAGCACCTCCGCGTTGGCGCCGTGCTGAAGGGAAAGGTCACGTCGCTCACCACCTACGGCGCGTTCATCGACCTCGGCGGCATCGAGGGCATGCTGCACGTCAGCGAGATCGGCCACACCCGCACCGCCCATCCGCAGGACGTCTTCTCGCTCGGCCAGGAGGTCGAGGTGCAAGTGATCAAGATCGAGAAGGGCAAGGACGAGAAGCGACCCGAACGGATCTCGCTCTCCCGCCGTTCCCTGGAACGCGATCCGTGGCGGGACGCGGTTTCCCGCTTCCCCGAGGGAACCGTGACGACCGGCCGCGTCGTGCGCCTGGAGTCGTTCGGCGCCTTCGTCGAGCTGGCGCCCGGTCTCGAGGGTCTGGTCCACATCAGCGAGATGGGAGCCGGCCGGCGGCTCAGCCATTCCCGCGAGGCGGTCCAGCTCGGTCAGGACGTGGAGGTCAAGGTGCTGGGCGTGGACACCACCCGGCGGCGGATCTCGCTCTCCATGGCGGCGACTGGCGGGGACGACCGGGGTGGCTATCAGGACCGGAACCAGGACCGCGATCGGGAGGAGTATGAGCCCGCCGGCCGGGGCGCCGGCAGCTCCTCCTCCGCTGCCGGAGGATTCGGCTCGATGGCCGACTTCTTCTCCCGCAGCAAGCGGCGGTAGGCGGCCCGGCGATTACGAAGCCGGCCGCCCTGCCCGCGAAGCCTCACCTCCTGTCCCCCCTCCTGACGGGCGAGGGGGACAGGGGGTGAGGCCTCGTGGGCAGGGCGGCCCATAACGACGACGACATCCCGCTGTGATTCCTACTTCCGCTTGGCCTTGCTGCTGACCCGCAGCACCGGGCTCTCGCCTTCCTCGCGCTCCATTCACAACCGATCGTCTTGCAGACGGCATCCAGCGCCTGCTCCACGGGCGTGCCGTAGAACGGTCACACCTGCCAGCGGGCCGGGGCAGGAAAATTGAAAAAATTCCCCAAAAAAGCCCTTGAAATCGTCCCGTTTTGTGCTACCCTCCCACGAGCCGGATTGGCGACTAACTTACATTCCGCGCCGTAGGCGCATGGGGCACAACTGGAATGGAGCTTCCCACGCCGCCCATGCACAGCTGTACTGTTGTCTGCCGCAACCTTGGCCGTTTCGCGGCCGTCTTGTTCCTCGCCGTCTCCATCTGCGTGCTACCGGAGGTCCACGCCCAGAGCCTGAAGGGCTCGCGGGCTTCGCTGCTGCGCCAGAACTACGCCGCGCGGGAGCACGACTTCACCTACCTCCGGACCTCGTCCGACGTCCAGGAGTTCGCCAGCCGCGGCCTGTTGGTGCGGCTACGCGGCAACTCGGACTATCAATTGGCGTCGGGCTATGTGTCCTTCCCCTACGCGCGGCCGGAGGTGAAGCTGTTCATCGAGCGGCTGGGGAACCAGTATCACGACGCCTGCGGCGAGCGCCTGGTCGTCACCAGTCTCACCCGCCCCTTGACGCGGCAGCCCCCCAATGCCTCGCATCTTTCCGTGCATCCCACGGGAATGGCCGCGGACCTGCGCCGTAGCTCCCGCTCGTCCTGCCGGCGGTGGCTGGAAAGCACGCTCCTGGCGCTGGAGGATCGGGGCGTTCTCGAGGCAACGCGCGAGCTGCACCCGGCGCACTATCACGTGACGCTCTTCCCCGAGCCCTACATGCGCTATCTCGGCTCCGGCGACGATCGACCCATCCAGATCGCCAGGTCGTCTTCCAGCAAGTCGAGCAAGAGCAAAGTCGCCAAAGCCTCGAGCCGCAGCTCGCATCGCAGCAAGAAATACCGCGTCGGGCGCGGCGACACTCTCTGGAGCATCGCCAAGCGTCACGGCATGAGCGTCAGCAGCCTCAAGCGGGCCAACGGCTTACGCTCGTCGCACCTGAAGGCGGGGCAGACGCTGTCGATCCCGGCGCGGTAGGCCCGGCGCTTCCGCACCGGGCTACCGAAACGTCGCCCTGAGGGCGATCTGGACCCTATCGGCATCGCTTCGGAAAAGGGACGTCTCGTTAGCCCGGTGCGGAAGCGCCGGGCGGGCGCCGCGCCACCCGATAGGCCATGATCTTCTGCTGCAGCCCCTTCAACTGGAGCTCCCCGAGCGGCTCGGCGGGGATCGCGCCGTTCAGGAGGCGGTAGGTCTCGGGGCCGAGAACGACGTCCTCCGGCTGCGCGACCAGGGCCTCTAAGCGGGCGGCCACGTTGACCGTGTTGCCGAGCACGGTGTAGTCCACGCGGCGCGAGCTGCCGATGTCCCCCACCACCACCGGACCGCTGTTGACGCCGATGCGGGCTTTAAAGCCGGGCAATCCTGCTGCCGCCCGGCGGGTGTTCCAGGCAGCCAGGCCTTCCTGGATCTCGACAGCGGCGCGCACCGCCCGCAGAGCGTGATCGGGCTGCGCGACCGGAGCGCCGAAGAAGGCCATGACACAGTCGCCGATGAACTTGTCGAGCGTGCCGCCGGCGCGGAAGATGGCCTCCACAGAGAGATCGAGAAAGAAGTCGAGCGACTCGGCGACGCTCTCGGGCGGCGCGTTCTCGGCGAAGGCGGTGAAGCCCACGAGATCGGCGAAGAGCACGGTGGCCTCGGCGCTCTGCAGGCGCTGCATGCCCTCGTCGCCATGACGCAGCACCTCCTCGATGACGCTCGGCGAGTGGTAGCGCTCGAGCCGCGAGCGCGCCTGCCGCTCGAACTCGGCCTTGCGCGCGTAGCGGATGCGCTCGACGGCCACCGCCACGTAGTTGGCGAGAGTGGTGAGTACGTCGAGGTCGCGCTCGCCGAAAGCCCCGACGTGGAACGGCGAGTCCACCTGGATGACGCCCATGATCTGATCGCCCGACCAGAGCGGCGCGCACATGGCGGAACGGATCTTGTGCATGCGGATCGACTCGCCGCCGGAGAGCCGCTGGTCGGCCTGGGCGTCGAAGGTGATGAGCGCCACCCGCTCGCGCATCACCGCCCGCAGCATGGTGCGGGAGACCGGCACCTCGCCGGACGGACGGAACTGCACCCGGTCCTTGATCCGCGCCAGCTCGCAGACCAGCTCGCCCGAGTCGTCGGAGAGCAGGATGAAGCCGCGGTCCACCGGAAAGGCCTCGAACGCCAGATCGAGGACCCGCGCCAGCACGTCGTCCACGGACTCGGCGGCGGTGAGCATGCGCGCCAGGCGGGTGAGAAAGCCGAACATCCGGTGGACGTACTCTTCGTCGCCGGCTTCCGGCAAGGGCCGCGCGGCGGCTTGGCCGGCGAGGCCGTAGTCCGCCGCGAAGGCGGAGAGCGGCCGGATGATGGTGGCGTTGCCGAAGCCGCCAGATTCCTCCTCCACCGGCGCCGGCTTCGGCAGCACAGAGACCGGCTCGTCCGCCTCGATCCGGATCGCGAAGGAGCCGATCCCCAGCAGGTCGCCCGGGCGCAGCGGCGCCTTCTCCACCGGCACGCGATTGACCTCGACGCCGTTGGTGCTCTTGAGGTCGTGGACCGACCAGGCGCCGTCCTCGTGGAGAATCTCGGCGTGGTAGCGGGAAACCGAGACGTCGGAGAGCACCACGTCGTTGTCGCTGCCCCGGCCCAGCCGGATTCGCTTGCCGACCAGGGAGACGACGCGATCCTCACCGTTGACGACGAAGCGCAGCCGCAGCATGGAGTGGAGGGCATGATAACAGCACCTCCACCCGGGCTCGACGGCGCCGTTCGGTGCCGTCCAAGCCCTAATCCGCGCGCCGCCGCGCCCTGCCCGGAACGTTACACCCGCGGTGCGCGCCATAAGCGCCATAATGGGAGCATGGGAGACCGCTCGGCCTCGCGCGTAACGGCTTCGTCCGCGGGAGACGCGCGTTCGGGCGGGAGTTCGGTTCCGCAGGCCGGCGGGCGCCGACATCTTCCTCCGCACCTGCTGACGCTGGTGGCTATCGTCGGGCTGCTCGCCTGCAGGGAGCCGGCCACCGACCTGCCGGTCCTGCAACGGCCGCGAGCGAGGGACCGCGTCCTGATCGTCGCGCCTCATGTCGACGACGAGGCCATCGCCGCAGCCGGCTACGCGGGTGACGCGCTCGCCGCCGGCGCGGAGGTCTTCGTCGTCTACCTCACCGTCGGCGACGGCGGTTTCGTGTCCGCCGAGTTCGAGGGCCGCACCCTTTGGCCCCGGTCCAAGGATTATCTGCGCGAGGGAGAGATTCGGATCGGCGAGGCGCACGCCGTCATGGCGCTGCTCGGGGTGCCGGAGACGAACCTCTTCATCCTCGGCTACCCCGACGGAGACCTCCGGCCGATTCTGGAGCACCCGGACCAGGTGATCACCTCGCGGACAACGCGGGACACCGCCGTTCCCTACGCGTCAGCGTTGTCGCCAGGTGCCCCTTACCGGCTGGCGAATCTCGAGAGGGATCTGGATCGCGTGCTCGCCGCGGTTTCTCCAACCCTGGTGATCGCGCCCGTGGTCTTCGATGCGCACCCGGACCACCATGCAGGTGCGATCGTCGTGCGGCGCCGGTTGGCCCGCCTTCACGAACCGCCGCCGCTGCTGAGCTACCTGGTCCATGCCCGGGTCTTCCCCTCGCCGTTTCGCTTCGCTCCGCGGGACCGCCTCATGCCGCCTCGCCGGCGTAGCAACCTCCTCTGGCTCATCTATCCGCTGTCCCCGGCGATGCAGCAGCGCAAGCAGACCCTGTTGCGCGCCTATAAGAGCCAGCGCAAGGATCCCTATCTGCGTCTGCTGCTCGACGCCTTCATGCGCAGGAACGAGCTGTTCGTCAAAGAGTCGGCGGCCGGTCAGGAAGGAAGGTCCGCCAGGCTTTGCGGCTCCCTTTCCTGGTAAAGTTGGCCGGCCATGACGGAGACAAGGCAGGCCGAACGCCGCTCGGGAACCGAGCTCGCGGAGGCGGTCAATCGCGCGGCACAGGTCGATGCGCCGTCGGTGAACCGCGAAGGGAAGGAGCTGCCCTCCGGGATCGTGGGGGTGGTCCTGGTGCGGCTCTCAGGGCATCACGACCACCGCGGCTCGCTCATCCCCGTGCTCGACGTGCATCATCCGTTCTGGATCGAGCCGGTCGTCTATGCCTACTCGATCACGATCCGCCCCGGTCGCATCAAGGGTTGGGGCATGCATCGGGTGCAGACCGACCGCTACCTCGTCAGCAGAGGGTCGATGCGCGTAGTGCTGTTCGACGGGCGGGAGGATTCTCCATCCTGCGGCCGGCTCTCGGAGTTCTTCTTCACCGACGCGGCGCCGGGACTGCTGCGCATTCCGCCGGGCGTCTGGCACGCCGATCAGAACTGGGGCGACTCCGAGGCCAACGTCATCAATTTCCCCACCCATCCCTACAATCCGGAAAATCCGGACAAGCTGCGCATCGATCCGCACTCCGGGATCATTCCGTTCGATTGGCGGCTGCGCGACGGCTGAGTCGGCGTACGAACCGAAACAGCGGCAGCAGGCGGCCGTAGAGACGCCACCAGCGGCCGCGATCGATGGCGGCGAGCAACGCAGCTTGCTGGCCCAGCTCCGCCAACGCGAGGTCTCGTTCCGCCAGCGCTCGCCCGAGGCGGTCGCTCAACTCACCGGCCCACGCCTGCTGGAGGCCGAGAGCGATCTCCAGCACGCGGTACTCCTGGGAGATCGGAGCGAACGGCGGGACGGAGCTCACGGCGGACGGCGGGACAGGGCTCGCCGCAGCCACCTCGCACGCCTGCCGCCACCGTTGCTGGGCACGGTCGACCGCGCGCCGGACCGCCTCGGCGGAGTCGGAGGCCGGCGGCTCGAACGCGACGAGCTTTTCGCGCCACTTCTCCCGCAGACGCTCCCGATTGCGGCGTAGGAGGAACTCCCGGAAGCGTGCCTCCGTGCTGGCGCTCTTGTGATGGCGAACCCGCGAGGCCGGGGTGCACAGCACGGCCTGTCCGCCCACCCAGATGCCCAGGCAAAGATCGACGTCGACGTAGAACGCGGGATAGAAACGCTCGTCGGCTCCGCCGAGGGCGTCCCAGGTCGCGGTCCGCACCAGGAGGGTCGAGCTGCCGCTGTAGTCCACCGCGGTCGTCGTCTCGCTCAACGGCACCAGGGCCGCAGGGCCGCAGCCGAGGGTCCATACCGTGCCGTCGCTCCACAGCACGGATCCCATGCTCTGCGGGCCGCCGTCGAGGTCGAGCGTGCGGCTGCCCACGGCGCCCGCCTCGGGGTGCGCGTCGGCCACCGCCACCAGCGCGTCCAGCCAGCCCGGCTCGACCTCGGTGTCGTCGTGCAGCAGCACCAGCAGCTCGCCGCGCGCCGCCGCCCGGCCCCGGTTGGCTCCGCCGGCCAGGCCGAGCGGAACCGACGAGGCCGTCACCGTGAGCCCCGCGACCCGCTCGTGGACGAGCGCCTCGACTTCCGGCAGGGCGTCGTTGAGCACCACGACCGTCTCGAAAGGGATCTCCGAGCCGCAACGGGCGAGCGATTCGAGGCAGCGCGCGAGGAGCTGCGGCTGGCGCGCCGCGACGATCAGGATCGAGACCCGCGGCGCGGCGCTCGTGGGGAGGAGGATCGACGGAGCCGGCACCACGCTCAAGCCGTCGTGATGGCCTTGAACTCCGCGCTCAGCAGACCTTCCGCGGATCCAAGGTGGAACCGGCCGCGCTCGAAGAGGCTGCGGAACGCCGCCACCACCTCGGGGCAGAACTGGCTGCCGGCGCCGCCGTAGATCTCGGCGGCGGCACGCTCCGGCGGCAGGCCGGTGCGGTAAGGACGGCTGGTGGTCATGGCGTCGAAGGTGTCGGCCACGGCGATGATGCGCGGCGCGAGCGGGATGTCCGATCCCTGCAGGCCGTCGGGGTAGCCCTTGCCGTCCATCCTCTCGTGGTGGCTGCGCACGCCGCGCAGCACCCACGGGTTGGCGAGATGACCGACGATGGCAGCGCCGTCCGCCGCGTGCCGCCGCATGATCTCCGCCTCGTCCTGGTCGAGAGGCGAGGGCTTGCCGAGGATGCGGTCCGGCGTGGTGATCTTGCCGATGTCGTGCAGCGTGGCGGCGAGCCGCAGATCGCGCAGCTCCTCGCGACCGAGCCCCATCTCGGCGCCGAGCAGCAGGGAGTAGCCGACGACGCGGCGGACGTGGCCGCCGGTGTAGGGGTCCCGCTTCTCCAGCGTCTCGGCGAGCGCCGTCACCATGTTGAAGAACTGCCGCCGCTGTGCCGCGTAGAGGCGGGCGTTCTGCAGCGGCGGCGCCAGGATGGCGGCGAACTGGCGCATGCGCCGGAGATCGTCCGCCGTGAAGCGGTCGCGATCGACCGGGTTGAGGAGCTGCAGGACGCCGATGACGGCGCCGCGGGCGAGCAGCGGCACGGCGAGGAGGGCGCGGGTGCGGAACGCTGCCGTGGGATCGCCGTGCCAGCGCTCGTCGGCCGCCACGTCATTGACCAGCTCGGCCTCCCCCGATTGCGCGACGCTGCCGACGATCCCTTCGCCGATCGGCACCCGCAGTCCGCGGATGTCTCCCGCCACCTGCCCGCGCACGACGCGGAAGAAGAGCTCCTGCCGCTCTTCGTCGAGCTCCCAGATCGAGCTGGTCTCGGCCCGGCACACCTGCTCGGCATGGCCCAGCGCCCGCTCGAGCACCTCGCCGAGATCCAGGGTGCTGGAGAGCTTGACGCCGATCTCGAGCAGCATCTCGTACTCGGCGACCCGGCGGTCGGGCTCGAACAGCGGCTCAGGAGTCAGGTCCCCGGATGGCGCAGCGATCATCATCCTCTTCCTCCAGATCAGGCCTTCAAGCGCTCAGCTCCTCCAGGGCGCGCAGCAGCTCGGCGACCGAACGGTAGCGCCGCTCGGGATCTTTCTCGAGGCAGCGGAGGATGGCCGCCTCCAGCGCCGGCGGGATCTCCGGCCACCGGGAGCTGGGCGGCGGCGGCTCCTCCCGCATGTGCTTGACCATCACGTCCATGGCCGTCGGCCCTTCGAACGGCAGCACGCCGGTGAAGATCTCGTAGAGCACGATGCCGCAGGAGTAGAGATCGGAACGGGGGTCCGCCTCCTTGCCCTGCAGGATCTCGGGAGGCAGATATTGAGGCGTACCCACGACGAAGCCGGCCTGGGTCTGCCCGGGGGTGAGCCGGTCGATGGGCCGGGCGATGCCGAAGTCCATGAGCTTGGCGTTGCCGGTGGGCTCCAGGATCAGGTTCTCCGGCTTGATGTCGCGATGGAGCACGCCGACAGAGTGGGCCGCGCTCAAGCCGGCGCAGAGCTGCTTGGCCAGGCGCAGGCCCGCCGAATAGGGAAGGCGGCGCGTTTGGTCAAGCATATAGCGCAGCGTCACCCCCCGCACGTACTCCATGGAGATGTAGGGAACGCCATCGATCTCGCCGAAGTCGAAAGTGCGCAGCACGTTGGGGTGGGTGATCTTGCGCGCCAGCTTGAGCTCGCTCTTCAGCCGGTCGAGCTGAGTGCGGTCGCCCCAGAGGTCGCGCTTCAGCATCTTGAGGGCGACCAGGTCGTCCAGCTCGCGGTCACGCGCCTTGTAGACGACGCCCATGCCGCCGGCGCCCAGCACCGAGAGGACCTCGAAGCGCTGGCCCAGCAGCGAGCCCGGTGAGATGCCGGAGAGAGTGGCGCGGTCCGCCCCCACCATCTCGGCTCCGATTCCACGCTCGCTGGTCAGACGCGACGCCATGTGGGAACCGACGACGAAGAGCGGCTGGGGCGTGATCACCCCCCGCCGCGGAGCCAGCCGGTAGCCCGCCTGCTCGAAAGCGTCCTTCAGCTCCTCGTGCACGTCGCGGGAGAGCAACAGCTCGCCCGGCGTCGCTTCGCGCAGCAGGCTCTCGAGCTGCTGCACGGGCAGGCCCACCACCGCCCGCTCGGCCCGATCGCCCCAGGTCACGGGGCCGGTGATGGCCTTGCCGGCGGACATCGCGACCACCGGCCCCTCGGCCTCGCCGTCCTTCTCACCGTCCCCAACGCGCTCCAGCACTCCCGCCGCCACCGCCAGCGCCCGGTAGCCTCTGCCCTCCCCCTCGAAGCGGGCGAGCACGCGATGGCCCGAGATCGCCTCCATCTGGCCGCGGCCGCGGGCGACGGCGGCGGTCACGCGCTCGAGATCAGCCGCCAGCCTCGCCAAGGTCTCGCGGGCGTCGCCGTTGACCCCGGCGCGGGCGTACTGGCGCAGCTCGATGCCGAGCAGCAGCACCTCGCGGCTCTGCGCGTCTCCCAGCACGGCCCTGGCCTGCACGGGCTCCGGCAGGTTGCGGGACAGCTCGGTGACGTACTCCTCCATATCGCGCTTCTCACGCAAGCCGGCCAGCAGCTCGTGAAAGGCGTGCGCCAGCCGGCCCACCTCGTCGCCGCGGTCGGAATCGATGTCCCGGTCGTAGTCGCCCTGCCGTGCCGCCTCGGTGGCGGCGACGAGCTGGCGCACCGGGCGCATCGCTCGCCGTGCGAAGGCGAAGGCGAGGAAGGGAGCGATCAACACGGCCGCCAGGCCGGCTCCCAGCAGCACGTTCTGGATCTGCCGGTAGGCGGCCAGCTCCTTCTTCAGCGAGGCCACCGCCATGATGGCGCCGACCGGCTTGCCTTGGGCATCGAGCAGCGGCGCCTCCTGGGCGAGCCACGGCTCGCCGTCGACCGTCAGCTCGGCCTGCTCCATGGCGCGGCCGGCGCGCAGGGCCTCTCCCATTCCCCGCTGGCTCGAAGAGAGCGCGGCCATCAGGCTGCGGGCCGTGCGGTCCGGCAGCGTCGTTGCCACGATCTCCGGCCCCTGCTCGCCGGTGGCAAGGATCGCCTGGTCGGCGCCACTGACCTGGTTGACCTGGGAGGCCGAGGCGTTGCTGATGGCGTACCCGGTCACCAGAAACCCCAGCAAGGTGAATTGCTGCTGCACGGGCACCGCCACGGCGTAGTAGAGCCGGTTGTCCTCCCGCCACACGCCCGAGGCCTCGAACTCCTTCACGGCGCGGGCGACCAGAGGGCGCCGCGACAGATCCTGACCGACGGCGCCGGGCTTGTCCGTGCGCGCGAAGACTTTCCCTTGCGGATCGAGGAGGATGGCGAAGTCGAACCCCAGCTTCTCCTGCGCGTCCGAGAGCTGCGAGAGGAGCGAGGTGGTGTCCTGCGCCTGCGCGGCTTCAGCGAGGTAGGCCACGAGCAGGGGATCGGAGACGAAAATACCGGAGATCAGCTTCAGCCGCTCGTAGCGCTCCTTCTCGTAGGTCGCCTGCACCGCGGCGCTGCTCTTCAACGAGTCGGCCGCCGCCTGGCGCGCGATGCGCCGCAACAGGACATAAGTGACCGCGACCGCGCTGCCCACCAGCAGGGCGATGAGCAGCGAGGTGACCAGGAAGATCCGGGTCTCCAGCGACAGGCCGGAGCGGCGGCGGCTAGCGGTTGTTGTAGCGGTCACGTTGCGATCGGAAGTAGGACTGTCCCAGTTTGTTGAGATGGGCGGGGATCAGCGGCCGGACGATCTCGACGCGCGCCATGAGGGAGCCCGGCGTCTTCTGCGGCAGCTCCACGTTTACCGTCCAGGGGTCCGTCTGCTCGTGCCATACGGTCAGCTTCCCCGGTCCCCGGGGCAGGCCGCTGAGGGCGAACTCGCCATTGGGCCCTGGAGAGGCGTGAAAAGGCGTGTCCAGCACGAGGATATAGGCGACCATGTCGTGATGGACGTTGCAGAAGACGCGCACCAGGCCGGGCTCCTCGAAACGCTTCTCCTTTCCCGGTCCCGACTTGTAGAGGCCGAGGTCGAACTGGTTGGGAGAGGAGATCGAAAACACGTTGTGCAAGATGGGGTCGGCGTTCGGAAATCGCACCCGGCTGCCGCGCGAGATGACCAGCAGCCGGGGCTCGAAGGTCTTACGCCGGGTCACCATCTCGAACGGCGCCTCGGGCGCGCGGGCCGGCACCGGGTTCGCCGGCTCGAAGTACACCACCGCCTGCCGCACGTCGCTCCCCCGCGCCAGCCCCTGACCGCCGCGGGCGAGCAACTGGACCCGGCCGCGGATCTCCTCAGCGTGGACGGGGAGGGGGAGGAGGAGCAGGAGAAGGAGCGCCGATCTCATCGGTTTCAACAGTAGAAACGATCCCGGCCCCGTCCGGCCCCTCACTCCCTACACCCTCCACCGCAACGTCGCCAGGAATTCGTTGTTCTCCCTCTTCGCTCCCGAACCCAGGATGAAGCGGTTGTCCGCGTACTCCATGGTGAGATCGACGCCCGAGAAGATGCCGAGGCGGAGCCCGGCGTCGATCTTCTCCCAATCCCAGGCCAGGCTCGGAGCCGACGATGGACCCTGATTGCGGAAGTCGTTGTCCAGCTTCGAGTAGCGCACCGCCGGCGCGATCGAGGTGAAGAGCTGCCGTTCGCCCACGGCCCAGACCAGCGGCAGCTCGAATCGCCAGGCAACCTCCGCCTCGATACCGGTGCGCGGCAGTCCCGCCAGCTCCTGGTCCACGTACTGGCCGAAGAAGGAGAGGCCGCCGAGGTACAGCCATACGTTGGCGCCGAGCTCCTCCTTGTCGTCGCCCTTGATGGGCAGCACCGGAACGTCGAACGGCCCGTTGAGGACGTCGATGTCGCCGCCGTAGAACGTGCCTTCGAGGTCCACCGTCTGCGCCAGCTTGCGCTGATACCCCCAGGCCAGCACGTCGAGACCGTTGCGCCCCTCCTCGTCGGCGAAGCGGTAGCCGATGCCGGCGCCGGTCTCGAGCTTGCCGTCCACGTCCACGTCCTCGATCTCGGCGTCGTAGAGGATGACGACGCCGCTCTGGAAAGCGGTATTCGGCCGCGACGGCAACTGCCGTTCGGGCGTGCCGTTATCGCCGGCCAGCGCGTTGGGATCGCGGATGAACACCGGATTGCCCTGCGTGGCGGAAAGCTTGGCGTAGAAATGCCGGCCGAGGTTGACCCCCAGCTCGGCGCCGGCGTCCTCGAAGCGGTTGAAGGCGGTGGAGACGAGGCCGTAGCTCTCCAGGTGCCGGTCGTCCTGGCGCTCGAACTTGGGGAGCTTGCCGACCTTGAGATAGACCCCGCCGCGCGCCGGCAGCGTGGCGGGATCGGGCTCGACGCCGAAGCGGAGCCAGGCTTCATCCACGTCGACTTTCTTGTCGCCGGACGTGGGGTTGCGGTCGTAGAGATCGATGAAATCGACCTTGCCGTGGGCAGCAAGGCCGTCGCCCCAGACGGCATCCACGAACAGAGTGACGTCGGAGAGCTCGAAGTGCGAGCCGGCGCTGACCGTTTCCTCGAAGACCTGCGTCTGCCCGGGCGGCAGAAAGCTGGGTGGGACGACCACCGGGAAGCGGTTTCGCTCGCTGTTGCGGAAGTTCGCCTTCGCCTCGAGGCCGAAGTCCAGCCGCGGCTTGAGGCCCGTCCCAGCCTCCTCCTGCGGCTCCGCGGCCGCTTCCGGATCCTTCTGCTCGGCATGGATCGCGGATCCCCACAGCCCCAGGACGAGCGACAGCAGAACACAGCACCCCTGACGAGATCTCCCCCATGCCATCGGTTTTCGGCCTCCGCAAGGACGTACGGTACTGAGCTGTAGCTTAGATGGATGCCGCGTGGCAGTAAAGGGAGAAGGGTTGAGGGGAGCTGGGCGGCCACGCAGGGCCGCCCCTACGAAGAGGGATCAGGCGTAGCGATGCCGGCGGCGGTCGCGCACCATGCGTGCCAGGAAGACTGCGCCCACCACCCAGAGAGGGATGGTGAACAGCCCCATCCGTACGCGCTGGTTGAGCAGCCCTTTCACGTTGGCTTTCATCTTACCCATGGCATCGTGTCCTCCTGAAGTCGCAACCGGATGTCCTCGGCGCGCTCTCGAACCGCACTATCAGGGTGCAAGACAAGTGCCATTGAAGGTGGATCGCGAAGGCTGACGATTGTGGGAGAATCCGTCCGCTCTCGCAGACGACGAGCCTGCTCGAGAGGAGGGTGCCGTTGATCACATCGGAAGAGTTCCGGATGGCGCTGCGCCACTTCCCCGCCGGCGTCACCATCGTCACGATCCGCGCGGGTGAACGGATCCACGGCCTCACCGTCTCGGCGTTCGCCTCCGTATCGGCCGAGCCGCCGATGATCATGGTGATCATCGAGAACCGCCACAAGGCCTATTCGATGCTGGAGGAGCCGGAGGCGGTCTTCGCGGTCAATATCCTGGGCGAGGACCAGTCGGAGCTGTCGAACCGCTTCGCCTGGGTGAAGGACGAAGACCGTTTCGAGATGGGCAATTGGGCGGCCGGCCCGACCGGTGCCCCCATTCTCGTCGACGCGCTCGCCTGGCTCGACTGTCGGATCCACGCCCGCTATCCGGCGGGCTCTCACACCATCTACGTGGGCGAGGTGCACGCCAGCAACGTCCCGAAAGAGGAAGCGCCTCCTCTCATCTACTGGAACCGGGGCTATCGCAAGCTGAAGCTGCACGAAGAGCCGCCGGCCTAGACGCGGCGCATGAAGGTCAAGAGCAGCGATCTCCGACCGGACCGGTTCTTCCTGGCGGCGGGACTGCTCTATGGATTGGTCTTTCTGGTGGTCACGCCGCCGTTCCAGGTTCCCGACGAGCCGGTCCACTTCTTTCGTGCCTATCGGGTCAGCGAAGGACGGTTGGATCTGCTCCCGTGGATGGGTACGGGGTCCGCGGAGATCCCCTCCAGCTTGCACGAGATCGCCGCCGAGCTGCTGGGGGGCCTTCCCTATCACGCGGAAAGGAAGGTCGCGCCGCAGAAAATCCTGGCAGCCTTCCGGGTGCCCCTCGCCATCGAGCGGCGTGCCCCAGTCTGGTTCGCAGGCAGCTTGCAGTACCCATTCGTCTCCTACGTGCCGCCAGCGCTGGGCGTCGCCCTTGGCCGTGCCGTGGGCGCGCCGCCTCTAGCACTGCTCTACTTCGCCCGCCTGGCAAACCTGGCCGCCGGCACGTTGATGATTTATTTCGCTCTCCGCCGGCTGCCCGCCTTTCAATGGCTCGCCGCAATGATTGCCCTGACTCCCATGGCGCTGTCGCTGCGCGCCTCGGCCTCGGCGGACGTCACTGCGACCGGCGCCGCCTTCCTCTTAGCCGCCGGCGTCGCTGGAATGGCCTGGGGCGAAGGGACGGCCCGGCGAAACGATCTCGCTCTGGTGTTGACGAGCTCGGCCTTGCTCTGCGCTTCCAAAGCCGTGTACGTGCCCCTGGCGTTCCTCGTCATCCTGATCCCCGCCGTCCGCTTCCCGACGGGCGGACGCGGGCCCTTCGTTCTCTGCCACAGCCTGATCTCGCTCGCCGCCGCCGCGTTCGGCGTGGCGTTCAACCGGGTCGTCGGCAGCGTTCGTTACGACGCCGCCGTCGATGCCGTGCGGCAGATTCAACACGCGCTCCTCCACCCCTTCGACTTCCTCAAAGTGCTGGCGAACGACTATGTGACCCATGGATCCTGGTATCTCGCCCAGTTCGTCGGTCAACTGGGTTGGCTCGATACGAAGCTGCCGATGGCTTTCATCCTCGCGTACCTGGGTGTTCTGCTGGCGATGCTCCTCGTGGACGCCAGCCCGAGGATCGAGGTTCGGCCTTGGCAACGATGGCTCGTCGCGTCGCTGACGCTTTCCGCCATGGTGCTCATCAGCGCTTCCCAGTACGCCGCCTGGACTCCCTTCGGGGCGAAGCACATCGAAGGCATCCAGGGGCGGTACTTCATACCCCTCGCTCCGGCCGCAGTCTGGGTCTTCCACACCCGGACGCTGGTCGAGCGAGCAGGCTTCCGCAACCCCGGCCCCCTGCTCGCGGGGTTCAGCCTGCTGTCGTTCGGAATCTCCGTGTGGGCGCTGGTGACGAGGTTCTACGTCTCCTGAGCGCTCAAGGCTTCGGCTCCGGCAGGACGATCTCCTCTCCGACCGGCACACGCGAAGAACCGGCGGTGCGCACCGCCACCGCCTGGAAGCCAGCCCACACGATCACACCCATGCCGCCGCAGCCGTACCAGAGCGCCTCCGGTCCGAGGTTCTGATAGATCCAGGTGCCCACCAGCGGCGCCACGACGAAGGCGGCGGCGAAGGCCAGGTTGAACAGGCCCATGTAGGTCCCCCGCTGTTCCTCCGGTGCGCGATCGGCCACGGCGCTGGAGGCGATGGGGAACACCAGCATCTCCCCCGCCGTCCAGACGACGACCGTGAAGACGACGAAGGCGAATCCTGATCCCAACGGGAGCAGCGCGAAACCGGCGCAGAAGAGAAAGGCGCCGAGGCCCGAAACCTTCAACGGATTGCGGCCGGAGAGCGAGTGCACCAGAACCATCTCGAAGAGCACGATGATCAGCGTATTGACCGCCAGAGCCAGCCCGATCCGCGCTTCGGAAAGGCCGTACATGTCCCGCAGCGCCAGCGGAAACGTGGAGACCGTCTGAAAGGTGACCGTGTTGAGCAGGAACATCAACCCGACGATCGCCAGGGTCGGCAGGTCGCGCCATGGCGATCGGGCCGAGGTCTCCATTCCGGCATGGGAAGCCCGCGGCATGGCGGGCATCGCGCTTCCTGGAAAGACGAGCTGCAGCAGGGCCGCGGCGAGCAGGCAGGTGGCGCCGTCCGCTACGAAGAGCCAGCCGTAGTCGTAAAGGGCGAGGAAGCCGCCCACGGTCGGCCCCAGGGTCATGCCAAGGTTGATCGCCAGGCGCAGCAAAGCAAAGCTCCTCGCCCGCTGCCCAATGTCGCTGGCCGCCGTCAGAGCCGCCAGGTTCGCGGGGCGGAACACCTCGCCGACGACGCTCAGCACGACGGTCATGATCAAGATCGCGGCGCGCCCGTGGACGTGTCCCAGAAACAGGAACAGGACGCCGGTCAGCGTCAGGCTCCACTTCATGATCCGGCGCGGGTCGATGACATCGCAGAGCCGGCCGCCGACCCAGGAAGCCGCGATCGCGCCCAGACCGTAGACGGCCAGCACCTGTCCGACCTGGGTGGCGGTGAAGCCGCGCTCCTGAGTGAGGAACAGAGCCAGGAACGGCAGCACCATCGTGCCGCTGCGGTTGATCAGCGTGGCAAAGGAGAGCAGCCACACGGAGCGGCTGAGGCCCGAGAAGGCGTCCCGGTAGGCGGCAGCGATTGGACGGAACATGGCGATTGAGAACCGTTCCCGCCGCCTTCGGATCTCCAATCGGCGTTGGTTCTAGGGAGTCAAATATTACGCTCTCTGCGCAGCCGGTCGATATTCTCCCGCGTGACCCGCCCAGAGCGCAGCGATCCGGCGCAGACACTCCTCGTCGAGGGACTTGCACCGGGGAATCGGAGGCATCTCTTCCACACTACGGAACTTCTGCACGGGCATGAATCAACCCTCTTTGTCGTCGAGGTTGAATTCTTGTCTCAACCTTTGGGAGTGGCCAGCCGGATCATGGCCGCTCCCCCAATGAGGGTGTAGTCGACCTGTTCTTTCTCCAGACTCGCCAGGACCCGTAAGGCCTCTTTGAGCTCCATCCGACCCCGATCCTACTTCACCAGCAGCACCGGACAACGCACCACGATCGCGATGCGGTAGCTGATCGTCCCCCAGCCGAGGGCAGGATGGTCGCGATCCACGTTGTGCGAGGAGAGGATCACCAGGTCCATGCCGTGATCTTCGGCGTAGCGCACGATGGTCTCCGAGCGCTTGCCGAAGAGGATCTCGTGGCGGACGCGGACGCCGGCGCGCTGGAACCGCTCCACCATCGCGAAGAGACGGGCGGCGGCCCGCGTCTCCAGTCCGCGGTAGAAATCGGCCATCTCCTCGAAGGCGATGTGCTCGATGGTCTCGATGACGTGCAGCAGCGCGACCTCGCTCTCTTCGCCTTCGCTCCGTCCGGCGATCTCCAAGGCGCTGCTCAGGGCCGCTTCGTTCTTATCCGTGAAATCGACGGGGACCAGGATCTTGCGGAACATGGCGTCTCCCCTCTCGCTTAAGGCCATGATGTCCAGCCACCGCGGGGGTGTCAACCACCCGGGAAGGTGGCCTGCCGCCGGCAGGACGATGCTAGAGTGAGCCGCAATGCGGCGTTGGATCGTGCGTCTCCTGGTGATCCTCGGGATCGTGGCGGCGGGGCTCGCCCTGCGGGCGACGGTTTTCGCGCCGAAACCGATCGAGGTCACTGTCGCCGAGGTCTCCCGCGGCCGCGTCGAGCAGACGGTCACCAACTCGCGAGCGGGTACCGTGAAGGCGCGCCGGCGGGCCCAGATCTCGCCCGAGGTCGGCGGCCGGGTCGTCGAGGTGCCGTTCCGCGAGGGCGACGCTTTCAAGAAAGGCGATGTCCTGCTGCGGCTCAACGCGAGCGTGCCGGCGGCGCGGATCGTGCTCTCCCGGCGCGAGATGCAGGCGGCCGAGGCGCAGCGCCAGCAGGCGTGCGCCGCGGCCGAGAGGGCGGTCCGTGAGCGCGGGCGCCTGAAGAAGCTCGCCGCCGAAGGGATCGTCTCGACCGACGCGCTCGATCAGGCGGAGACCGCGGCCGAGACCACGGCGGCGGCGTGCCGGGCGGCGCGCGCCGGCGTCGAGCAGGCGCGGGCGGCGGTCGAGCTGGCGGCGCGCGAAGAAGGGCTGACGGTCATCCGCGCGCCTTTCGACGGCATCGTCGCCGACCTCTCCGTCGAGGTGGGCGAGTACACCACTCCGTCGCCTCCCGGGCTGCCGATTCCGCCGGTCATCGACGTCCTCGATCCCGGCTCGATCTATGTGAGCGCTCCCATGGACGAGGTGGACTCCGCCCGCATCCATCCGGGCCAGACGGCCCGCGTCACTTTCGACTCCTACCCAGGCCGCCAGTTCGCCGGCCGCGTGCGGAAGATCGCTCCGTACGTGCTCGACCGCGAGGAGCAGAACCGCACCGTGGAGATCGAGGTGGAGCTGGACCATCCCGAGTCCGTGCGCCTGCTGCCGGGCACCTCCGCGGACGTGGAGGTCCTTCTCCAGGCGCGCGAAAACGTGCTGCGCATTCCCACCTCGGCGCTCATCGAGGGTGAGAAGGTGCTCGTCTCCGAGAAGGGCGTCCTCGCCGAGCGCAAGCTGGGGATCGGCCTCAAGAACTGGGACTGGACGGAGATCCGCTCGGGGCTCGCGCCGGGCGACCTGGTGGTCGTCTCGCTCGACCGGCCGGAAGTCCAGGCGGGGGCCAAGGTCACTACGGTCCGCCAGAGCAGCGCCCCGTGATCCGCCTGCAGGGGATCTCCCGCACGTACTTGCTCGGCAGTCAGCCGGTCCATGCCCTCGACGGCATCAGCGAGCACATCGCGGCCGGCGAACACGTCGCCATCATGGGCCCTTCGGGCTCCGGGAAGTCGACCCTGCTCAACGTCCTGGGCTGCCTCGACCGCCCCGACGCCGGCTCCTACTGGCTGAACGGCCGCGAGGTGGGAACCCTCTCCGACGAGGAGCTGACGGCGGTGCGCCGCAACCTCATCGGCTTCGTCTTCCAGTCCTTTCACCTGGTGCCGCGGCTCACCGCCGCCGAGAACGTCGAGCTGCCCATGGTCTTCGCCGGGATCTCCCGCGGCGAGCGGCGGCGGCGGGTGGAAGAGGCCCTCGCGGCGGTGGACCTTTCCGCCCGCATGAACCACAGGCCGGACCAGCTCTCCGGCGGCGAGCGCCAGCGGGTCGCCCTGGCGCGCGCCACCGTGATGGGACCACGCGTGCTGCTGGCGGACGAGCCCACCGGCAACCTCGACACCGTCTCCGGCCGCCAGATCCTCGACCTGCTCGACCGCATGAACGATGGGGGCCTCACCCTTATCGTGGTGACGCACGATCCCTCCGTGGCGCGCCGTGCGGACCGCATCATCGTGCTGGTGGACGGCCGCGTCGCCCGCCGTCTGGCGGGATCGCAGGTGAGCAGCACGGCGGATCTGTTCGCGACGCCGGAGAACGGAGCGGCGGGATGAGGCGATCCCCTGTCCCCTTCTCCGAGTTACGAGGTCTCTTGCCGGTTGATGCGGCGCGCCCTTCGAAACCTCACCCCTGGCCCCTCTCCACTGAGTGGAGAGGGGAAAGAAAAAGCACCATCCGACGCAGGCGATCCCCCCTCTCCAGCTCCGCTGGAGAGGGGGTCAGGGGGTGAGGTTTCGCGGGGATGACCTTCCGGGATCTCTTCACTTTCTGCCTCCGCGCCCTCTCCGGCCACCGGCTGCGCACGGCTCTGTCGCTGCTCGGCATGGCGATCGGCGTCGCGGCGGTGATCACCCTCACGGCGCTGGGCGAGGGCGCGCGGCGCTATGTCATCGACCAGTTCGCGAACATCGGCTCCAACCTGCTGATCGTGATCCCCGGCAAAACCGAGACGACCGGCATCCCCGGCATAGCGGCGGCGGCGAACGACCTGACGCTGGAGGACGCGCTGGCGATCGAGCGCCTGATCCCCGAGGCCCAGCAGATCGCACCTCTGGTGATCGGCACCGAGAGCGTGTCGCACGGCGCGCGGCGGCGGCAGGTGGCGGTGGTGGGCTCGACGCGAGAGCTCCTGAAAGTGCGCCGGCTCGTCCTCTCGCATGGCGAGTTCCTGCCGGCCGAAGAGATGCGGCGCGGCCGGCCGGTCGTGGTCCTGGGCGCCAAGGCGGCCCGCGAGCTCTTCCCCGGCGAGGAGCCGGTCGGCCAGGTGGTGCGGATCGCCGGCTGGCGGATGCGGGTGATCGGCGTTCTCGCCTCCAAGGGAGTCCAGCTCGGGGCGGACATCGACGAGACGGCCACCATCCCGGTGGCGACCGCGATGCGGATGTTCGACCGGCGCTCCCTGTTCCGCATCATGATCGAGATCGGACAGACCGCCAATCTGGAAGCGGTCAAGGCCAAGGTCATCCGTCTGCTCGCCGAGCGTCACGACGAGGAGGACGTGACGGTGCTGACCCAGGACGCCGTGGTCTCGACGTTCTCCCAGATCCTCGGCGCGCTCACCCTGGCCCTCGGCGCCATCGCTGCCATCTCGCTGTCCGTCGCCGGCATCGGCATCATGAACGTGATGCTGGTCTCGGTGTCGGAACGGACGCGCGAGGTGGGCCTGCTGCGCGCCGTCGGCGTCGGCCGGCGCCAGGTGCTGGCGGTGTTCCTCACCGAGTCGGCGCTCCTCTCGGCGGCCGGCGGTCTGCTCGGCCTCGCCACCGGCTGGGCGGCGGTGCGCATCCTGGTGAAAGCCTTCCCCGCCCTGCCGGCGAGCCCGCCGGTGTGGGCCGTGGCGGCCGCGCTCAGCCTGTCGCTTGCCATCGGCGTCCTCTTCGGCTGGCTCCCCGCCCGCCGCGCGGCGCGCCTCGATCCCGTGGCGGCGCTGGCGGGGAGGTAAGGGCATGCGCGATCTGATCCGCCTCGCCCTCGGCGCCGTCTTCAGCCACCGCCTGCGTTCCGGCCTGTCGATGCTGGGGATCGCCATCGGCATCGCGTCCGTGATCCTGCTCACCTCGATCGGCGAGGGGACGCGGCGCTACATGGTCGGCATGTTCACCCAGTTCGGCACCAACCTCATGGGAGTCAACCCCGGCAAGTCGAGAACGTCCGGCATTCCCGGGGTGTTCGGAGGCACCACTCACAAGCTGACGATCGACGACGCTCAGGCCCTCGAGCGCCTGGCTGGGGTCGTGGCGGCCATGCCGATCGCCTTCGGCAGCGCGCGGGTGGAGGGCAACGGCCGCGGACGCAGCGTCTTCGTCTACGGCGTGACCCCGGACGCGCCGAAGGTCTGGCAGTACGGGGTCCGCCAGGGAACGTTCTGGCCCGAGCGAGATCCGCACCGCGGCGCCCAGTTCACCGTCCTCGGCCCCAAGCTCAAGCGCGAATTGTTCGGCGAGGCCAATGCTCTCGGCCAGTTCGTGCGCATCTCGGGCACCCGCTTCCGGGTGATCGGCGTCATGGCCTCGAAAGGGCAGTTCCTGGGCTTCGACATCGACGACTCGGCCTACGTCCCGGTGGTGAGCGCGATGAAGATCTTCAATCTCTCCGAGCTCAACGAGATCGACATCGTCTACGCCCATGCCGGCCTCGCCTCACAGGTAGAGCGCGAGGTCATCGCTCTGCTCACCGAGCGTCACGGCGGCGAGGAGGATTTCCAGGTGACCACGCAGGCGGCCATGCTGGCGGTGTTCGACAACGTGATGAACGTGGTCACCCTCTCGGTCGGCGCCATCGCCGGCATCTCGCTGCTGGTGGGGGCGATCGGCATTCTCACCATGATGTGGATCGCCGTGGGTGAGCGGACGGCCGAGATCGGCCTCGCGCGGGCGATCGGCGCCACCCGCCGCCAGGTCCATCTGCTCTTCCTGCTCGAGGCCGCGGCTCTCGCCACCGCCGGCGGCACGCTCGGCGTGCTGGCCGGCATGGGGCTCGCCGCCGTGCTCCGCCTTGCCGTCCCCGGTCTGCCCGTCCATACGCCGCTGCTCTTCGTGCTGATCGCGGTGGCGGTGAGCGTCGGCACCGGCCTTCTCTCCGGCCTCCTCCCCGCCCGCCGCGCGGCGGCGCTCGATCCCATCGAAGCCTTGCGGGCCGAGTAACGCGGCTACGGCAATGACGGGGAAAGCACCTCTAGAGAGGAGAGCGGAGCGATCCGCTCCAAACTTCTCAAGGAGGTCCTATGTCCGCATTTCGTTCCCGCCGTCTCCTCCTCGCCTTCGCCCTCGTGCTTGTCCTGGCCGTCACCTTCCTCACCTCACCACGTCCGAGCGAGGCGCAGAGCCGCTGCGGCAACGAGTTCTTCTACTACAGCGACGAGACCTACTCCGAGATCGTCGGCTACGAGGTCTGGGACTGCAACTGCTACCACTCGTACTGGGGTGAACGGACGGAGTACCGAGAGATCGTGCCGCTGGAGTACTGCTAGGCCCAAGACCGCGCGCCGGCGGCGTCCTCTCGCCACTTGCGTACGCAGTAGCGGAAGAGCTGGACCTCGGCCGACCAGAAGGAGAGGGGGAGGCCGGCCTTGCGTTTGAGATGCAGCAGAAAGTCGCGCGGCTCGGGGAGCTGCTCCCAGACCTGCGGCAGGAAGGTGCCGCGGCAAGCTCCGACCTCCAGGATGACGCCGTCGATGCCGGGCTGCAGAAGACGAAGGGCTTCCTCCTCGCTGTCGCAGCAGAGGGGTTCGGGCACCGAGAGCAGCGAGATCTCGACCGAGATCTCCGGCAGCTCCTGGCGCTGCACCGGAGGGAACCGCGAGTCGCGGAACGCCGACGCCCGAGCGTTCGACCACACGTCGTCGAAGAGCCGCCGGAAGGCGCGCACCGAGCCCACGCAGCCGCGCAGGTCGCCGCGGCGCAGCAGGGTGACGAAGCAGGCGCCGGCATCGTTCAGCCACGGCTCTTCATAGCTGCTCGCGGCGCACAGACCGAGGGCCTCGCCAACGCTCTCGCGGGCGATGCGGAGCAGCAGCAGCCCGCGCTCCGCGGTCCACGGGTCTTCCTGCCGTTCAATTGCGATCATGGAAGGCGAAGGCTCCATAACCCACCACCCGTGAAGGGTCTCCCGCGGTATCCGCTGAGTTGCGGAGGTCCAGAAGCTCGGGGACCAGCCCTCGCCTCCGGGCCGCCTCCAGTAGGCCGTTGATCGGCACCGAGCCGCACGCCTGACGGGAGTGGAGGGGACCACCGAGCGCGAGGATCTCATCGGCCGTCTCGCGGTCCGCCCGCAGCGCCGCGTCGTAAGGTAGATAGTGCGACAGGTCGGAGCTGATGACCACCAGGGTCTCCGGCCCACCCCACAGCCGCTCCAGTACCTCCGCCACCTCGCCGCCATCCGCGTCACCGGCCACCAGCGGCACCAGGTCGAACTCGCCGAGCAGCGCCTGCAGGAAGGGAAGCTCGACTTCCAGCGAATGCTCGCGAGCGTGAGCTTCCGGCACCACCCGCACCTGCGGCAAGCGGAGAGCGGCCTGAGCGCCTTCGGGCTCCACCCGCACCTCGCCAAGCGGCGTCGCGAACCAGTGGTGACCCGGCAGAGCCAGTCCGCGGATCGGCACGTAGTGCGCCGGACCCACGAGCACCACCCGGCGGATGTCCGCGGCGGCACCGGCCAAGCTGCGGAACGCGCTGCCGGCGATCGGACCGGAGTAGACGTACCCCGCGTGCGGCGCGATGATCGCCTTGACGGCCTTGGGCGCCGGACGGTCCTCATCGGCCGCCCGACCGCGCAGGAGGTCTTCCACGGTCGACCGCAGCTCGCCGGCTTCCCGGGGATAGAAGGCTCCGGCCACGGCGGGAGGACGGACGGTCGTCATGATCTGAATGTACCTCCGGCACGACGGCGGCGCAATGCCGCC
>DASYTJ010000041.1:0-96336 GCA_036002325.1 Thermoanaerobaculia bacterium
GGCCAGCCACGCCTCGACCTTGGCGCTGGCGGCACTCGTCTGCTCGATGGACGTCCCATACGGCATCTGCACTTCGACCAGCACCTCCGGTCGATCGGACGTCGGAAAGAACTGCTGCTTGACCAGGCCCACGCCCAGCACGGCGACGACGAACGTCCCGACCACGCTGCCAGCGACCAACCATTTGTGGCGAATGACAAGACCCAGGACCCGGCGGAAGCGGTGGTAGTGCGGCGTGTCGTAGATCGCCTCGTGCCCGCCCTCGCGCTTCGCTATGTTCGGGAGCAGCTTTACCCCCAGGTAGGGCGTGAACACGACGGCAACCACCCAGGACGCGATGAGCGCGATGCCGACGATCCAGAACATGTTGCTGGTGTACTCCCCGGCGGTCGACCGGGCGAAGCCGTTCGGCATGAAGCCGATCGCCGTCACCAGGGTGCCGGCGAGCATGGGCGCGGCCGTATGGCTCCAGGCGTAGGCCGCTGCGCGGATGCGGTCGTAGCCCTCCTCCATCTTCACCACCATCATTTCGATGGCGATGATCGCGTCGTCGACCAGGAGTCCCAGTGCCAGGATCAACGAGCCGAGTGTGATGCGGTCGAAGTCCTTGCCGGTGGCCGCCATGACGACGAATACCGCTGCCAACGTCAGGGGAACCGCCGCCGCGACGACGATGCCGACGCGCCATCCCATGCTGAGGAAGCTCACCAGCATCACCACGCCGAGGGCGAAGAAGAACTTGACCATGAATTCGTCGACGGCTGTCCGAATGTTGACGGACTGGTCCGTGACTTTGGAGAGGCTCATGCCCAGCGGCATCTCCGCGTTGATCGCCGCCGCTTCTACGTCCAGCGCCTTGCCAAGCTCGAGGCCGTTCCACCCCTCGCGCATGACCACGCCGAGCAGCAAGGCCGGTTCGCCGTTGTTGCGGATCAGGAAGGTCGCCGGATCCTCGTAACCCCGCTTCACGTCCGCGATGTCGGAGAGCTTGAGCGTACGGCCCTGTGCCGCGACGGGGGTATTCCGGATCTCCTGCAGATCGTCGATGGCGCCGTCCAGCCGGATGAAGACTTGCGGGCCCTTGGCTTCGATCGAGCCCGCGGGCGTCATGACGTTCCGGCTGTCGAGCGCGGCGAAGAAGTCTCGCGGGGACACGCCCAGGGTCGCGAGGCGGTCGGAGGAGAACTCGACGAAGATCCTTTCCGCTTGCTCGCCGATGATGTTCACCTTCTTGACGCCGGGCACGTGAAGCAGTCGTTGTCGCAGTACCTCCGCATCGCGGACGAGGGTTCGATGAGGCTCACCCTTCGCCTTTAACGCATACAGCGCAAACGTCACGTCGGAATATTCGTCGTTCACCATCGGACCGATGACGCCACGCGGCAGGTTGTGGGCCTCGTCGCCGAGCTTCTTCCGCGCCTGATAGAACTCCTCGGGGACGTCGGCGGGCGGCGTGCTGTCGCGCAGGACCACCACGGTGAAGGCCAGACCCGGACGCGTAAAGGTCTCGGTCCGGTCATACCAGCGGAGCTCCTGCATCCGCTTCTCCAGCCGTTCGGCGACCAGGTCTTCCATCTCCTTTGCCGTGGCCCCCGGCCAAACGGTGACGACGGTCATCTGCTTGATCGTGAAAGAGGGATCTTCCGCCCGGCCCAGGTTGAGGAACGCCACCACGCCGGCGATGGAAATCGCCAGCAGCAGGAACAGCGTGACGGCGCGCTCGCGAACGGCGAGAGCGGAGAGATTGAAGCCGCTCATGGCTGTCCCCCGCCCTTGACGGCCACGCTTGCTGCGGCCTCGCGCGCCGTTAGTCGCACGTGCTCGCCTTCGTGCAGCAGATGCGCGCCGAGCGCAACGACGCGATCGCCCGCCTCGAGCCCGCCGACGACCGACGCCGCTTCGTCGCCGAGGCCGACGACTTGCACGGCACGCCAGGTGACCCGGGGCGTCTCCCCTTCGACCAGCCAGACGCCCGGTCCCTTGCCTGGATCGAAGATCGCGCCTATCGGTACCTGCAGCGGCGGGGCGGACCGGCCGTCCGGGATCTGAATGGAGATGGTCGAGCCCAACGGTGCGTCTGCCAGACGGCCCTCCAGCACGTACCGAGCCTCGAACGTCCGGGTGTGAGGGTTTGCGGCGTCCGACAACTGGCGCAGTTTCGCAGGGCCCGCCAGCCCGCTTCCATACAAGCTCGCCCGGCCGGTGGATCCGATCTCCGGGCGCAGGGTTTCCGGGAGCTCGATGACCGCCTCGCGGCGCCCGGCATGCGCCACCCGGACGACAACCTGGCCGGCACCGACGACCTGCCCCGGCTCGGCCAGGGTTTCCACCACCACGCCGTCCGCATCGGCGAGCAGTACGGCGTAGCCCGTTTCGTTGCGGGCAACGTCGGCCTGGGCCTTCACACCGTTGAGCTCAGCCCTTGCCGACTCGGCGGCAGCCTTCACTTTCTCGTATTCCGACGCGGAGACCGCGCCCGTGGGAACGAGGTCACGGTATCGCGCCTCGTCTTCGGCGGTCTGGCGCGCCCGAGCCGTGGCGGCGGCAACGGCCTCTTCGTGTGCGCGCGTGGCGAGCCTCAGGTCCGTGGGATCGATGCGCATGAGCGGGTGGCCGCGACCCACGGTCTGCCCGGTATCGACCAGGCGTTCCAGGACCTTCCCCGGAACGCGGAATCCCAAGTCGCTTTGCACCCGCGCTGCGACGATTCCGGTGAACGAACGCTCCGCCTGAACGGAGATCTCCACCGTCGCTACCCGCACGAGGGGAGTCTGCGTCCGCGGATCAATGGACGAAGTTGCGTGGTTGCATGCTGCCAAAGTCAAGGGCAGCAAACCGACGACGACCAGGAATGGGACCTCACGAAGCTGGCACATGGAGACCTCCGGTAAAAGCACGGTCCCATGGTAGGACTAGTGACCATACCTGTCAATAGTCACTATGTATCGACTTGCTAGGGTGCCAGGCTGCGCAGTACCAGGTTGGAAAGCTGCGCCGGCGCCTCCTCGGCGACATCGAGGTTGTGCTGGAGCAGGAGCGGATTCACGTAGGGGTGGACGACGAGATCGATCGCATGCACCGTCTCGTCCAGCGGTGTCTTGCGCTCGAACTCGCCGCTCTCCCGTCCTTCGCGGACGATCTCCGACAGGATCTGCCTGATGCGCTCATAGTAGGCGCGGGCCGAGGGCCACTGCTCGCCGGCGGCGAAGGCGGCGACGTCGTACAGCTTACGATCGTTGAAGAACAGACTCACGCCGGTCGTCACCAAGGTCTTGAACATTCTGCGGAGCTTTTCCGTTGGCGTGGCCGCGCCAGCCACCGCCTCTTCGACCTTCGCGACGATGCCGCTCAAGGTCTTGGAGCAGATGGCCTCGCCGATGGCCTGCTTGGAGTCGAAGAACTTGTAGATGTAGGCCTTGGAAAAGCCGATCGACTTGGCCAGGTCGGAGACCGTGGTCTTCTCATAGCCGTAGTGGCTGAAGTGCTCTCTGGCCGCCTCCACGATCTGCTCTCGAACGGCGTGGTCGGCGGGGCCGCGCGACTGGGGGGCGGAAGACGTGACGTCACTCATGAGAAAACAATACCTCGCGAGCTTCTGCTTGACAACCAGTGACCGAATTGGGCTATAGTCACTCGAACGGTTCAACTCCCCGAAAGGACGGTCATGCTCACCTCCCCTCGCTCTCTCGCCCTTCTGCTGAGTGCCAGCGTCGTGACGGGCTGCGCGCCTGGCCCGGACTACAGGCCACCTGAGATTCCCCTGTCGGCTCGCTTCCTCGGTCAGGAAGGTGTCGAGCGCCGGGAGGCTCAGAGCAGGGCGGACCTCCAGGCCTGGTGGGCCGCCTTCGATGATCCCGCGCTGACGCGCTTCGTCTCCCTGGCCCTTGCACAGAATCTGGACATCG
Organism: Thermoanaerobaculia bacterium; assembly: GCA_036002325.1. Classification (GTDB taxonomy): domain Bacteria; phylum Acidobacteriota; class Thermoanaerobaculia; order Multivoradales; family UBA5704; genus DATARR01. The sequence goes on from DASYTJ010000041.1 coordinate 3,906, forward strand.
CGCAAGCGGCGGCGCGTGTCGCCCAATCGCGTGCCTCATTGCGCCAGGCCGATGCAGCGCTGCTTCCATCGGGCAATGTGAGCGCGCACGGTGCGAAGGTCTACCAGTCGCTCGAGACCCCGCTGGGACAGGTGCTCAACGCCACGCCCGACTTCGACCGCACCGGCAACTCCTACGAAGCCAACCTCGGAGCGAGCTGGGAAATCGACGTGTTCGGCGGCCTACGGCGCGGGCGGGAAGCCGCACGCGCGGAGTACGCGGCGTCCGAAGCCGGCGCTGTCGCGACAAGGCTCGCCGTAGCCGCGCAAACGGCGGATGTATACGTCACGATCCGGGGCTTGCAGGCGCGCATCGCGATCGCCAGGCAGCAAGCCCAGACACGCCGGCAGCTTCTCGCCATGGTCGAGCTCCGGTACGGAAAGGGGATCGCTGCCGAGCTCCAGGTGAACCAGGCCGAGGGTTCGCTCGCTCAGGTCGAGGCGCAGATCCCCGTCCTGGAAGCCGGGCTCGATTCAGCGATGAACGCGCTGGACGTGCTTCTCGGGGTGCAGCCGGGAACCTACCGCACCGAACTGAGCCCGGCGATGCCTGTCCCGGTCGCACCCGGTCTGGCCGAGACCGGCACTCCGGGCGAGATGATCCGGCGCCGGCCGGATCTCATCGTGGCTGAGCGGCGCCTTGCAGCAGCCAATGCGCGCATCGGCGTGGCGATTTCGGAGTACTACCCCAAGTTCTCGCTCGGCGCGCTGCTGGGCAGCGCCACCACGATATCGAGCGGCAATCTCTTCACCAGCGGTGCCAACCAAGCCCTGGGCGTCCTCGGACTGCGCTGGCGTCTGTTCGACTTCGGCCGCGTCGATGCGCAGATCGCCGCCGCGCGTGGGCAGGAGGCCGAGGCGCTCTCGGCATACCGGCTGGCCGTGTTGCGTGCGACCGAGGATGTAGAGAACGCCTTTTCCGCCCTCGTCAAACGCGAGGCCCAGGTCGGCATCTTGACGCAGGGTGAATCGTCGTTCGCGCGTGCGCGGGCGACCTCGGATGCAGCCTACAGGGGAGGCATCGTCAGCCTGATCGAGGTTCTGGATGCCGACAGCAACCTGCTCCAGGTGCGCGACGCGAAGGCGCAGGCGCAAACAGAAGCTGCGCGCGCCGCCATTGCCTCCTTCCGGGCCTTGGGAGGCGGATGGGATTCCGCACCGTCAAGCTCCAGATGACCCAGGGTGGGATGGAGGCGCGGCTACCCCCGGGCTTATCGTGCAAGGAATTCGAGCGCTTTCGGCACGAAGTCCGCGTGGAACTGGAACACCGCGCCGTGTCCGGCATCGGGATAGATGATGAGATCGCTATTTGGAAGACGCCGCGCCAAATCGTACGTGTTCTTGCTTGGAACCATGCGATCACTGTCGCCGTTGACGACAAGCACAGGTTGGAGGACCTTTGATAGATCCGCCGGTTCCTTCGAGCCCCAGCGGCGCAGCGCCTTCAACTGTGCCTGCAGAACGGTCACGGTGGCTTCCTTGTCGCGGTTCCGGGAGCGTTCCTTCAATCGCGACAGAAATTCCTTGCCGGCGCGGATTCCGCCGGGTGTCCTGGCGAAAAACAGGAACTGCTTCGGGTCTTGGAGGGTAAGCCAGCCTCGGACCATGTCGAGGTACGTGACACGCGCCACTTTGCTGATGCCTTCGCCACCCGCGGGGCCCGTTCCGGCGATGATCATCCTACGGACGAGCTGCGGCTCCATCAGCACGATCTCTTGCGCGATCATCCCGCCCATCGAGAACCCGAAGAGGTCCACCTGTTCGAAACCCATGGCCTTGATGAAGGTGATTGCGTCCTGGGCCATCTGCTCGATCGAGGTCGCCGGTGAGCCACTGGACGTCCCGATGCCTCGATTGTCGAACGTGATCACGCGATGCTTCGCCGCGAAACCATCGACAATCCGAGGGTCCCAGTTGTCCAGGACGGCAGCCAGGTGGACGAGGAACACCACCGGCGTGCCAGGATTGTTCGTCCCGAGCTCCCGGTACGCGAACTCCACTCCGCCAGCGGCGATCGTCCGCGTCGGCACATTCTTCCAATCGACCTTCAGGTCCAGCGATGCAGTCATGTTGGTCTCCTGTCGCGATGAACTTACCCCAGTGATCACCTGACTTGTGTCGTTTCATCTCAGCGAGACGACGATCTTGCCCTTTGCGCGTCCTGCCTCGACGTAGGCCATGGCCTCCTTGGTCGATGCAAAGGGGAAGACTCGATCGACGACCGGGCGAATGAGTCCGTCATCGATGAGAGACGTGATCTCGGCCAACTGGTCGCCGTTCGCTCTCATGAAGAGAAACGAGTATCTTGCGTGGAGGCGCTTGGCTTTCGTTGTAACCCCGTAGCTCAAGACGCCCATGATCATTCTCAAGACCCACGACGCGCCGATGGCTCGCGCAAAAGCTGCATCGGGCGGGCCTGAGATGGAAATGATCTGTCCACCGGGCTTGAGGACTCGCAGAGACTTCTCGAGGGTCACCTTGTCCAGGCTATGCAAGACGACATCGTAGTCACGGAGGACGCGTGCGAAGTCTTCCTTCTTGTAATCGATCACGATGTCTGCGCCGAGGCTTCTGACCAGATCCACGTTGGCCGTGCTCGTGGTCGTCGCCACTGTCGCGCCGACGTGCTTCGCCAGCTGAATGGCAAATGTGCCCACACCCCCCGAACCCGCGTGGATGAGAACTTTTTGTCCTTTCTTCAGATTCGCTCTTTCGATCAGTGCCTGCCAAGCGGTCAAGCCGACCAGGGGGATCGAAGCCGCTTCTTCCATGGTGAGTGCTTTGGGCTTCATCGCCACGTCGTCTTGTTTGATCGCAATGAATTCCGCGAATGCACCGATTCGCCCGTCAGCCGGCCGCGCATAGACTTCGTCGCCGGGCTTGAATCGCTGCACTCGAGATCCGACACGGACCACGACCCCGGCCACGTCATGGCCCAAAATGAGCGGCAAGCGATACCGCAAAATGAGCTTGAACTCGCCGTTTCTGATCTTGGAGTCCAGAAGGTTTACACCAGCAGCGTGGATATGGACCAAGACGTCATCCTCTTGCAACTCGGGATCTGGCATGTTGCCAGCCCGCACATGGTCGGCGGTCCCATAACGATCAAGGATGAATGCCTTCATTGACGTTGCCTTCTGGTCGGCGCGTCGAGATGCAGGTCCTTTCGAATTCCAGCATCAAGCACGCCAGCGGGCGCGAATCTGCGCAGCAACCGCAGACGGCTAGCGAGCCCACCGGCTGTGTATCGCACTTGCGGGCGAACCGCGATCGCCGCTTTCAACACTGCGTCGGCCACGACGCCCGGCCCGTCGGCAGCAGCCATTACCTCTTTCAGTGTCTTGCTTAGGGCCGCACGAACGTCGCGATACTCATCGAGCTTCGAGTCGGGCTCCACGAAGTTCGCGTCGAACTGCGTCTTCGTGTACGCGGGCTCGATGACCGAGACCCGGATGCCCTTCGTGCGCAGCTCATGGTCGAGCGATTCGGAATAGCCTTCGATGGCGTGCTTGGTTGCGGCATAGAGCGCGCCGAACGGCATCGGTAGGAAACCGAGCACGGAGCCGATGTTGATGATGCGACCGTTCCCTTGGCGCCGCATGTGGGGCACGACGGCACGCGTCATCCGGACCACCCCGAAGAAGTTCGTCTCGAAGATCGATCGCGCCTGGTCGATGGAGCTCTCTTCGGCTCCGGCGGGGGCGACACCGAAGCCGGCGTTGTTTACGAGCAGGTCGATGCGCCCCTCCGACCGCATCACTTTCTTGATTGCAGCTTGCACGGATTCGTCGCTGGTCACATCGAGCGACAGCATCTCGTACGATCGCTGGCCCGCTTCGGCTCTTCGTCTGCTGGTGCCGTAGACGTTGTAGCCGGCTGTCGCGAGCCGCTGCGCGGTGGCTTCGCCGATGCCTGACGACGCCCCGGTAACGAGAGCTACCTTGGTGTCCATAATGTCCTTCCTTCCTTGCACTGCAGTTCCTTCGTTGACGGAAACATCGCTGCGGTGTCGTTAATCCTCAGTGCGACGCGATCCATGATGGTCATCATATTTAGGCGCGAGCCAGAGTCCGCACGGATGCAGGTGACATCAGTCGTCGGTATAGATAAGGTGTTTCAGCGCCGCTTCGCACAGCGCGTCGGAAAGGCGCTGGTCGTCGACCGCGCGCGCCAGGACGAGTGCGCCGACCAGCGTGGCCACGGTGACGAGCGCGTGCTCGTGTGCGCCCGGCTGCCCCCAGTCGGGCGACTGACGGGCGACGAGGTCAATCATCTCCTTGATGCGACGCGTGGCGGCGCGGCGCACCTCAGGTGCCTGGCGCGGCGTTTCCGAGCAGAGTGCGGCCACCCCGCAGCCGGTCTCCACGTTTTCGACGTGCGCCTTCGAGAGGTAAGCCCGCGCCATCGCCTGCAGTGCCTGCTCGGGTGGCGCAGCGGCGGCGATGCGTGCCACTGTGGCCACGCCTTCAGCGCCGGCGCGGTCGGCAGCCTCGGCGAGCATCGCCTCGCGCGAGGCGAAGTGGGCGTAGAAGCCGCCGTGCGTCAGGCCGGCCTCCTTCATGATGTCGGCGACGCCAGTGCCACCATAGCCGCTGCGCCGGATGGCGCGTGCGGCGGCCTCCACGATACGTTCGTGCGTGGCTTCCTTGCGTGTCGGGGCGGTTCGTCTCATGGCGGCGGCGCTCATATGATGAGCATCATACAGAAGTCGGCGGCAGAGCGCAAGCGCACCCGACGAGAAGAGGCTCACGCCCCGGGGAAGGAAGCCCCCTCTCCCCCGAGCTCCCGGAGGGGGCGGCAGCAGGTCTCTCTGGAGCTGATCTTCGCGATCTGGTAGCCTTCCGGCGAAATCAAGCCGCACATTCCACGAAAGGTGCATCCATCGAGAGGCCCGAATCGAGCCGCGGATTCGGATGGCAAACCGCTTATGGGGCATTCACGGTGAGCAGCTCCCAGATCGCCTCGGTCCAGAGATACATACGGACCCAGGAGAAGCATCATGCTCGGCGATCCTTCAAGGATGAGTTGATCGAGCTCCTCCAGAAACACGGGATCGAGTTCGACGAGCGGTACATCCTGGATTGATGGACCCCGGGGCTCGCGCCGGTTCGCGCGTCCCGGGCTACGTGCTGCTGGGACCGCCGTCCCTCGCCGAAGGAGACCACGCTCCCGACTTCCGCCTCCCATCCTGGGCTATTTCTGCCGCCCGGCACTCAGACTGTCAATTTGTTGAAAGACCAGGACTAAGCTGTTCAGGTCTTGGACCTCGACCTCCCCGCGGAGCGAGACAGCGGGTCAGGGGTGAGGGTTCGCCGGATCGTCCAGCTCCTCGATCAGGGCGTCCGAGGCCGGGCGTTCCTTCTTCAGGTGTTGCGCTACACGCTCGGCTTCGCGGAACACGCGCAGCGCGTTGAGGCCGGCGAGCTTCTTGATCTCTTCATCGGTCCAGCCGCGGTGCAGCAGCTCGGCGAAAAGAGCGGGATAGTCGCCGACGCTTTCGAGCCCCAGCGGCACGCTGGTGATGCCGTCGAAATCCGAGCCGATCCCTACGTGATCGATTCCCGCAAGCTTGCGTACGTGCTCGACGTGATCGGCCACCTGCTCCAGGGTGGCGCGCGGCGCGGGATGCTGCTTGTGCCAATCGTCCAGCTCGCGCTTCACCCGCTCGGGATCTCCCGGATAGAGCGCCTTGAGCCTCGCCTCCTCCGCGTCTTCCACCGCGTTCCAGGCGCGCACCTCTTCGGAGACAAACGACGGGACGAAGGTCACCATCACCACGCCGCCGTTCCGGGGCAAGAGCCGTAGCACGTCGTCCGGCACGTTGCGGGGATGATCGACCAGGGCTCGCGCCGAGGAGTGGGAGAAGATCACCGGCGCCGCGGAAGCGGCGATGGCCTTCTTCATCGCCTCCGGCGACACGTGCGAGAGGTCCACCAGCATGCCGAGGCGGTTCATCTCGCGCACCACCTCCTCGCCGAAACGGGTGAGGCCGCTGTGCTGCGGCGCGTCGGTGGCCGAGTCGGCCCAGTCGGTGTTCTTCGAATGGGTGATCGTCATGTAGCGGGCGCCGGCCTGATAGAGCTGGCGCAGGACCGCCAGCGAGTTGTGCAGACTGTGGCCCCCCTCCATGCCGATCAGCGACGCGATGCGTCCGCCCTTGTGGATGCGCACGACGTCGTCGGCCGTGCGGGCGATCTCGAACGTTTCCGGGTAACGCTCGGCCAGGCGGTGAACGTCGTCGATCTGCTCCAGCGTGGCCTGCACGGCCTCCGCGCCCGGGATCTCGACCGGCACGTAGACGGACCAGAACTGCCCGCCGACGCCGCCGCGGCGCAGGCGCGGAATGTCGGTGTGCATGGGCGGATCGAGCTGCGAGGTGCCCGCCTTGAGATCGATCTTGTCGAGATGGTTCTGGACCCGCTTGCGATACTCCCAGGCCAGGTCGTTGTGGCCGTCGATGAGCGGCACCTCGTCGAGCAGCTTGCGCGCCCGCTCGACCAACGCGGGGTCAGGAGGCCGATGGGCAGGCTCCGCCGCTCCCGCCGCCACGCAGGTCAGGGTCAAAGCCAGCGCACCCATCCCCAGCCAGATCTTCCTTCGCATGGTCTCGTCTCCTCGTTCTTGCTTCGGACGGCTCATTGTACGGCGAGCGGCGCGCGGGCGGACCGGGCTCACGATAGAGGGGGCCGGCACAACATTTCTAGAGGCTATGCCTCCGGATCCAGCGGTCGATGAGCGCGGCCACGCGATTCGAGTTCAAATCGCACATCGGCAGATGGGAGTTGCCGCGAACGCCGAGCGCCGGCAAGTCGATGAACGTGGCCAGGGTCGGCGCCGTCTCGACGAAACGCCGCGACGCTAGCACCTGCGTTGCCCAACTGGCTTGGGTTTGCTCCGGGCTGAGGACGCTGCCGAGAACAGCGGAGAGCGGAGCAGCGATCGTGCGGCGAGACGCAGGTAGCGTACGGCAGAAGTCATCATAGGGTCCCTCGAAGGCTCGTTCGCCTGTCATGGATGGGAGCGCTCATTCCGCTCAGGCCACCCTTTCAACGCGCACGCGGTTGTCGTGATAGACCGCGCCGCGGCCCATGTCCGAGTCGCGCTCGTCGACGGTCGCGTTGATCGTCGCGCCCTCCTTCGAGCCACCCGGCCACCGGCCCTTGGTGCTGGCGACGACGCCGGGCCGGATGCGATCGCTTACCTCCGCGACGGCGAAGAAGGCGCCGCGCGCGTTGGCGACCCGCACCTCGTCCCCCGCCGCGATCCGCCGGGGCGCGGCATCGTCGGGATGGATCAGCAGCGTCGCGGCTCCCGCTCGCCGCCGCTGCTTCGGCACGTTGGCGAAGATCGAGTTCAGGAAGTAGTGATCCGCGGGCGTGACGAGGGCCAGTGGGTACTCGCCCGCCAGGTCCGTATCGCGCTGCGACGCCTCGTGCGCGGGCGAATAGCCGGCGACCGGATCCAACCCGCACCGCGCCATCCGATCGGAGACGAACTCCAGCTTGCCCGACGCCGTCGGAAAGCCGCCGGCGAACGGTACGAACGGATCGGGAACGCTCAGCCGCATCCAGCCGCGAGCCTTCAGCTCCTCGAAGGTGATGCCCGCCAGCGACGGGTGGCCGCTGCCGAGAATCTGCCGCGCGATCGCCTCGTCGCCGTCGTAGAGCGCCGGCGCGTCGAGGCCCATCGTGCGCGCCAGCCGCCGGAAGATCTCCGTCGCCGGCAGGCACTCCCCGGGAGGCGGCGCGGCGGGCTCGTTCCAGGCCAGGTACAGGTGCCCGTAGGCGATGAGGAGGTCCTGGTGCTCGGTCGCCATCGTGGCCGGCAGGACGACGTCCGCGTAGCGCGCGGTGTCGGTGAGAAAGTGCTCGACCACGACGGTGAACAGATCGTCCCGCGCGAGGCCGCGCAGGACCTTCGTCTGGTTCGGCGCGCTCGCCGCGGGATTGGCGGCGTAGACGAAGAGTGCCTGGACCGGCGGATCGTCCGCCGCGAGCAGGATCTCGCCGAGCCGCTTCATGTCCAGCTCGCGCGCCGGCCGGGTCCTGAGATCGTCGCGCCACAGGGCGCCCCAGTCGACGCCGAAGAAACCTCGCGTGTCATAGAAGACGCCGCCGCCCGGATACTGCCAATCGCCGGTGACGCCGGGAATGCAGGTGATCGTCCGCACCGCCATGCCACCGCCGCCGTGGCGTTGCAGGCCGATGCCGATGCGAATGCCCGTCGGCCGCGTTCCGGCGAGCCGCTTCCCAAGCTCGACGATCGATGCGGCCGGCAGTCCCGTGATCGCGGCGGCGCGGGACGGCGGAAAGTCGAGGATCCGCCGGCGAAACGCTTCCCAGCCGACGGTGCGCTCGGCGATGAACCGCCGGTCCTCCCCGCCTTCGCTCAACACGACGTGCAGCAGGCCGAGGGCGAGCGCGGCGTCCGTTCCGGGCACCGGCGCGAGATGCCCGTCGCACGCCGCGGCGGTGCGCGTGCGGATCGGATCGATGGCGACGACCGACGCCCCGTTCTTCCGCGCCTCCAGGACGGGCCGCCAGAGATGGTGATGCGTCGAGAGGACGTTCGTGCCCCAGAGCACGGCGAGCTTCGAGAAGCGGAAGGTCTCCGGATCCATGCCGACGCGGTTGTCGCCCAGCGTGAAACCGGTGCCGAAGCCGCCCGCGATCGTGCACAGCGTGTAGAGAGGGCGCGACGTGCCGAGCACGTTCCACAGCCGCCGGCCGGCGCCGTAGATGCCCTGGATCAGCCCCATGTTGCCGCTGCCCCCGTAGGGCAGGACGGCCTCGGCGCCATGCTTCGCGATGGCGCCGCCGAGCCCCGCCGCGATCCTCGCGAGCGCCTCCTCCCAGGAAATGCGGACAAAGTCGCCGCTCCCCTTCGGCCCGCTGCGGCGCAGCGGAACCAGCAAGCGGTCGGACGAGCGGGCATATGACAGGTAATCCGCGACCTTGTTGCACAGCGAGCCGCGAGTGTAGGGATGGGCGGGATCGCCGCGCAGCGCAACCGGCTCGCCGTTCTCGACGGTGACGATCCAACCGCAGGTGTCCGGGCAGTCGAGCGGACACGCGCCGCGGACCTGTCCGTTACGGGGCGGGAGGGAGGCCATAGCTCATCGCCGGCCGCAGATTCAGGATCTCGACCGTCGTCCTCGCGATCAGGGGTTTGACCTTCTCCGGGAGCGCCTGGTCGCTCCCTGCTTCGAGAATCGCCGACAGGCTGGGCCGCGGGCGCAGCCGGACATAGCGGGGAGCCGTTCCCCCCGCCGCCATCCGGTACCAGAGCGTCTCACCCTGCGGCCTCGACAGACCTTCGCCGAGGGCCGCCTCGAACGCATCCGCCGCTCCGGGCTGGAGGTCCACGGTCGTGAGCTCGAGGCGAGCGGCCGGCGCCGGCACGCCCGTGCCGCGCGAGAGTCCCGGCAGGTACTCATAGAGCGCGTTGCCCAGGAACTGGGCGTGCGGCAGGACGTTCAGGATGTTGTCCCGCTCGTCCTCCGCCGGGGACACCGGGCTATCCAGGCTGGCGGACGAATGCCCGAACGTCGCGTAGACGAACCACCGCTGCCGTTCACCGGCCCAGATGGTCCAGCCATACCAGACCCAGGAGTCGCGGGCCTGCCGGTGCCATTCGAGGTGGCGGATGTACCCGGCTTCGAACTCGACGGCGTGACCCTCCAGGGGACGCAGGAACGCGATGCGCGCATACGGACCGCGTTCGGCCTGCGCGTCCAGGCCGGCCGCTGCGGAGAGAAGCGCGGAGAGCGCCGCGGCGGCGATCCCGAGCTTGCGATGCTTCATGAACCTCACCATGCCCGGAGTATCCTCGGGAGGACACGACGATGGGCGCCAAAGATCCGTCGAAATCCGCCATCGCGCGCGTTCCGCTTGCGCAACGCTCCGGCGCGGCGGCATAGTGAACGCATGCGCCGCCCCCCCGCGAGCCGCCGGATCGTCGTCGTCACCGTGCCTCCGGTCGACGAGTTCGATCTGGTGGGGCCGCTGCAGGTGTTCAACTCCGTCAACCGCCTCGCGGGAAGGACCCTCTACACGATCGAGGTCGTCACCAGCGCGGACCGCCTGACGGTCGAGGGCGAGGGCGGTGTATTGACCTTTGTAGCGCGGCATCGCTTCGACCGGGTCGAGGGCGCGTGCGACTCCGTGCTCCTGGTCTGCGGGCTGGGCACTCGCTCGGTGCGGGACGCGGCGCTCTCCGCCTGGCTGCGCAAGATGGCGGCCGAGGTGCGGCGGCTCGGTGCCGTGTGCGCCAGCTCCTTTCTCCTCGCGGAGGCCGGACTGCTGAACGGGCGCCGGGCGACCGCGCACTGGAAGTTCGGCCGCGAGATGGCGGCGAGGTATCCCGGCGTGCGGGTCGAGCACGAGCCGCTGTGGGTCAAGGACGGAAACCTCTACACGTCGGCGGGCCTTGCGGCGGGCATCGATCTCGCGCTCGCCTGGGTGGAGGAGGATTGCGGCGCCGGCCTCGCGCACGAAGCCGCCCGCGAGCTGGTGCTGTTTCTGCGGCGGCCGGGCGGCCAGCCGCAGGTGAGCGTCTCGCTCGCTTCCCAGGCTTCCGAGATGACGTCGATCCGCGAGCTGCAGATTTGGATCGCCGAACACCTCCAGGCCCGGCTGTCGGTGGAGGACCTCGCGGAGCGCATGGCGATGAGCGTGCGCAACTTCGAGCGCGTCTTCACCCGCGAGGTCGGCACGACGCCATCCCAGTACGTCCTTCAGATGCGCGTAGAGGCGGCGCGCCGTCAGCTCGAAGACACGGCGAGAAGCCTCAAGCAGGTGGCCTCAGCCGCTGGATTCGGCAGCGTCGACGTGATGAGGCGCGCGTTCGTCCGGCTCCTGGGGATCACACCACGCCGCTATCGCGAGCTCGCCAATGATTCGGTCCTCGACGGACTGCCGAGTGAGCAGGCCATGCCATAATCCGTCCAACTACGCCACCTACAGTTGCCCATGGATCATCCCACTCCTTTTCGACCCGAGGACTACGCCGTCTACGATCCTGAGAAGATGGGCAAGGCCACGCTCTTCCAGTCGGACCGTCTGCTAGTGGGGCTGAACGCCTTCGAACCCGGCCAGGAGCACAAGCTGCACGCTCACGCCGGCATGGACAAGGTCTACCACGTGCTCGCCGGCCGCGGCCTCTTCCTGCTCGAAGGGCGAGAGGCCCCGATGGAGGCGGGAATGACGCTCATCGCGCCGGAGGGCATCAAGCACGGCATCCGCAACAACGGGGGCGAGCGCCTGCTCGTGCTGGCCATTCTCGCACCTTCGCCGTGAGCGAGGAAAGGTCTCGCGCCGGGAAGACGGTCTGGATCGTCGCCGCGATCGCCCTCTGTCTGATCTCCGTCACCGCAACCGCGTCCCTCGACAATTTCTATGCCGCGCAGAAGCGGCTGCCGCTATGGGACATGGCGGGCCACGGCTGGGGCGGCGTCTCCCTGCTGCGGGCGCTGGAGCAGGGCCGGCCCCTGCGCTTCCTCGACCTCCTCAACCGCCAGGACAAGTGGCCCTTCGGCTACTCCCTCCTGCTGCTGCCGTTCCTCGCCCTCGGCAACGCGAGCTTTGCCTCCGCGACGCTCCTCTCCACCGTGCTCTTCGCTCTGGCGCCTTTATTGCTGCTGTGGGCGGCGCGCGAGGTCGATCCAGGCCCGGCGGGACTCTGGGGCGGGCTGCTCGCCGCGTCGCTATTCCTCACCAGCCCCCTGCTGCGGGTTTTCGCCATCCTCGTCATGCGCGAGATGGCGGGACTTTGTTTTTCGCTCCTCGCCTTCTGCCTTTACCTGGGCGCCCACCGCCTCGGCACTCCTCTGGCCTGGCGTCTGGCGGGCCTCACGTTCCTCGCGCTCTTCCTCATCAAGTACAACTACGCGCTGGTGTGGGGAACCGCTGTACTGATCCACGAAGTCTGGCGTCTTGCTCCCAATCGTCGCCGCGAGCTGGCGAGGCGAGCGCTGCGCCTGCTGCGGCCGGGGGGTCAAGCCGGTTGGAAGGGAGCGGTCCTGGCGGTCTATCTCGACCTGCTCATCATCGTGACGCTGCTGAGAGTCAATCCCGGAGTGGGGATCTACGCCGGACTGGTGGTCGGCGCCGTTGTCGCGAGCGTCCGTCTCCTGCGTGATCCTCACGAAACCCGGGAGCGCTGGCGGAGCCTGCCGGTCGAGATCCGGACCGCCCTCGCCACCGTGGTCCTCCCGCTCTGGATCTGGTGTCTGAGCCCGCAGCCTATCCATCCCAAGACCATCTTCGAGTTCCTCAGGAACCGTTCGGCCGGCTCTCCTCTCTTCTCGATTGACTCCCTGAGCTACTACTTCCGCGTGCTGGCGCGGGAGTACACGGCGGCTCCCCTCCTCGGCGTCCTCATCCTTCTCCTGTTCGCGGCCGGCCTGATCCGAATCCGGCGGAGCGACGAGCCCCTCCGGTTCGTCGTCCTGACGGCGGCCGTGGGCCTGGCCCTCGCCATCCTCCACCGCTACAAGGAGCCCCGCTTCCTCGCCGTGGCGGCGCCCTTCCTCATGCTGGCCGCAGCGATGGTGCTGAGCCGCGCCGTTCATGGGCAGCGGCCTCCACGCGCACGGGTCCTCGCCGGCGGTCTCCTCTGCGCCGGCGCGATCGCCGCGATCGGCGCCACGGCGGCGCGAGCCGATCTCGACGGCCGTCTGGCGCGGGACTACACGCTCTACTCCGCTCGCCCGGCTTTCCGGCGGCCGCTGGAGCTCCTGGCCGGCCGCGCCGCCGGCGCACGCCAGGTCGCGGTGATCGGCACCTTCAACGAGCTCAGCGAGAGTCTCGTCCGCTGGCGGCTCGCCATGGACGTGAAGACGCGGCATGTCCTGGTCGTGAAGCCGCCCTCACGCTTCGCCGCCGATCTCCCGCAGGAGGAGATCCAGAGGCGGCTGCGGAGATGGCTCGACCAGGAGCGCCCGGCGCGCATCCTGGCGATCCGGCTGCTGCCGGAGAGCCCGTTCTACCGGACGAGCGACTATCAGCTCTACAACGCCTGGCAGCTCGCGGCGATCGACGTGCTGGAGAAGGAGCCCGGGTGGCAGGTTCGCCGCGGCCGACGCTTCAAGGCGCTGGAGCTCGAGATCGTGATTCTCAGACGTTCCGGGTGAGCCTCACTGCACGGCGCCCCGGACGCCGTGACGATCCAGGATCTTCTGCAGCTCGCCGGATTTCTTGAGCGCGGAGAGGTATTTGTCGAGCGGTTCCAGAAGGTCGCTTCCCTTGCGGACCGCGATCCCGGTGCCGACCTCCTGGAGGCGGAGCGCCACCTTCAGATGGGGATGCAGGGAGTCGAGCCTTCCGCCCACGGGAGCGCCGGTCTCGATGAGGGTGAAGTCGGCCTGGTGGTGCTCGACGGCTTCCAGGCTTTCGAGATCGAAGCTGGTGAGACTGAGGATCACGCCGGGTGATGCCGCCCGCAGGAATTCGAGGTGGCTCGAGCCGTCGATCACCGCGGCGCGCTTGCCGGAGAGATCGCTCAGCTTCGTGATCTTGCTGTCCTCCCTCACCACGACCGCCAACCAGTCGCTGAGGTAAGGCGCGGAGAAGTCCACCATCTCGAGGCGCTTCGGAGTGATGGAGAGCTGGCTTGCCGCGAAGTCCCCCTCGCGCCGCAGGAGAGCGGGCAGGAGCGCGTCATAACCTTCGACGAGGACGCGGACCCCGAGGCCTACACCCAGCGACTTGGCGAAGCCCTGAAGGAGCTCGATCTCCACCCCCTTGAACTGTTCGGGCCGGGTGAGCTCGACCAGCTTCAGGTCCTGCTCGCGCATGGCATCGAGGTTGGCGGCCACGAAAGGGCTGTCCTGCGTGGGATGGACCAGCAGGACGAGGCGTCCGCGCGCCTTGACGTCGGCCAGATCTCCAGACTCCGCCACCCTGGGGCCGAGAATGAAGACGGCCAGGAATGCAAGACCCAGAGCGACCCAGCGGCGACGGCCCTCCGAGCGGACAGGGATTGAGGTGAGTGGCTCGATCATGTTGGACCTCCTTGTGGCACCGCCAAGGCCGGGAAAACTCCTCAGGAGCACTACTTATTGTAAAGCAGGCGCTGATTGCCTGAAGGAGGATCGATGAGAAAGCACGTCGTACTGGCCCTGTTCACGATGGTCCTGGTCATGGGGCTGGCCTCTGCCGCTTCCGCGCAGCAGTGTACGGCCTCGCTGAACTGCAACAACGGCTGCTGGCTGGAGAAGATCTGCACCAGCCCCTATCCACCCTGCGAGCTGTTCTGCTCGGCTCCGTCGCAGACGATCTCCTGCACCGGCACCAGCACCTGCAGCGTCGGCTCGGGCTCGGTGACCTGCGACGGCGTGACCACGAGCTGTCCGACGGGGAGCCGGTGCTTCGAGGGGCTGTACTACATCCGTTGCGGCTCGATCACCCGGCAGTGCACGTACAACTGCCCGCTCTAGATCGCCAGACATGAAGGCCGGCGGGGCTAGGGAGCCGGTTTGCCCGCCGCTCCGCCGGCGACGAGCCCCTTCGCCTCGTCCACCGTGACGATCTGGTTCGTCGGCAGGTTGGTGAACCGCTGCTTGACGCCGCTCGGCCACTCGATCTCCAGAGCCTGCACGACCTTGTCCTGGGCGAGGCCGAAGGTGGGGGCGGTCTCGCTTTGCGAGCAGTAGGAGGAGCCGGTGCGCACCAGGGTCCACTGCTTGCCGGAGGCGCTGGTCACCCGCACGACGGCGCCGAGCCCGTCGCGGCTGGATTTGGCACCCACGGTGCGCACCCGCAGCCAGCGGTTGCGGTTGCCGCCGTCGTTGCGGAAGAGGTAGGCGGGGCCGTGGTTGGTGGTGAGCACGACGTCGAAGTCGCCGTCGCGGTCGAGGTCGCCGTAGGCGGCGCCGCGGGCCACGATCGGACGGCTGAACTCCCGGCCCATGGCGGCGGCCACCGACTCGAACTTGCCGTTGCCCTTGTTGCGAAACAGCAGCGGCGCCTGCTTGTAGGTGACCCGCGGCTGCACGCGATTGATCTCCTCCTCGAGATGGCCGTTGGCGGCCAGGATGTCGAGCTGGCCGTCGAGGTCGTAGTCGAAGAAGAAGACCCCGAAGGTGAGGGTGAGCAGGCTCGCCTGCCCGACTGTCGAGGACGGAGCCTCGTCCACGAAGATGCCGTTGCCTTCGTTGTGGTAGAGGGCGAGCATCTCGTTGGTGAAGTTACCCACCAGCAGGTGCGGCCGCCCGGAGCGGTCGTAATCGCCGGCGTCGACGCCCATGGCGCCGCGGGCCGTCCCTTCCTCCGAGAAGGCCACGCCCGCCTCCACCGCTTCGTCGGTGAAGGTGCCGTTCTTGTTGTTCCGGTAGAGCTTGTTGGGCTGCGTGTCGTTGGCCACGAAGAGGTCCGGCCAGGAGTCGCCGTTGTAGTCGAGCACCGTGACGCCGAGCGACTTGCTGGTGGGATCGGCGATGCCGGCCTTCTGGCTCACGTCCTGGAACTTGCCGCCGCCCAGGTTGCGGTAGAGCTTCGACGCGGTGCCCTTGTAGGACTCCGGCGTGCAGTAGGACTTGCTCGTACCGTCGAGCGAGCACCAGAGGTCCTTGTCGCGGCTCCACTGCACGTAGTTGGCCACGAACAGGTCCGCCTTGCCGTCGCGGTCGTAGTCGAGCCAGGCGGCGCTGGTGGCGAAGTCGGCGTTCTTGATTCCCGCCGCCGACGTCACGTCCTTGAACCTGCCGCCACCCTCGTTGTGGAACAGCCGGTCTCCCTCCAGCGCGGTGATGTAGACGTCCTGCCGGCCGTCGTTGTCGTAGTCGGCGGCGGCGGCGCCCATGCCGTACATCTCGACGTCCAGGCCGCTCCCTTTGGTGGCGTCGGTGAAGGTGCCATTGCCCTTGTTGCGGTAGAGGGCGCTGAGCGACTTGCGGCCGCGGGGTTGCCAGTCGCGGCCGTTGATCAGCAGCACGTCGAGCCAGCCGTCGCCGTCGGCGTCGAAAAGGGCCACCCCGGAGCCCAGCGTTTCCGGCATGTACTTCTTTCCCGACCGGCCGCTGTTGTGGCTGAACTTGATGCCGGCCGCCGCGGTGGCGTCGGTGAGCTTCGGGCCGGGCGGCGGGGGGGCGGGGGCCGCGGCGGCGAGGGAGAAAAGGACGAAAAGGACGACAGGGACGGCAAGGACAAAACGCTTCAAGAGATCACCCTCCCGCCACCGCCGACTCCGGCACGGTCTTCTGAACGGGGACCAAAGGCGCGCTCTCGTGCTCGTGGATCGTCTGGCGCTCGTTGTTGTCCTCGGGGCTCAGCATGCGGCGGCGGGCGGTGATGGCCTGCGACGACTCCTCGGCCTTGAAGCGGCGGAAGAGCTTCGCCTCCCGCGCCGCCCGCTCCTGGTTGCCGAGGGCGCGCCAGCAGAGCATCGCCGTGTAGTGCATCTGCACGTCTTCGGGATCCACCATGCAGACCCGATCGAGCACCTCCAGGGCCGCGCGGTACTGCCGCTTCAGGAACAGGACGCGCGCCATCTGGTTGAGCGCCACGCGGTCGCGCGGATACTTTTCCGTCACCGTGCGCAGCGACGCCAGGGCCGCGTCGTAGTTCCCCTCGGCCTTCTCGATCAACGCTTTGAAGAAGTGGATGCGGCCGAGGCTGGAGTCCACGGCGAGCGCCTTCTGGATGTACGGCTTCGCCGCCGCGACCTCGCCCTCGCGGATGAGCGCGCGGGCGACGTTGAGCCAGCCGTCGGCGTAGCCCGGCTCGGCCTCGGTGACCCGCTTGAAGGCGTACTCGGCCCCCTTGAGGTCGCCCTGGAGCAGCAGACCGATCCCCCAGTCGTTCCAGCGCTCGCGGTCCTCTTTGGCCACCACCGGCCGCCACTGCGGCTCGGCTTCGTCGCCGATTTGCAGCGTGGCCTCATCCGAGGCCAGGGTGACGATGGGCAGGTCGGGGATGCGGCCCTTGATCTTGCCAGAGACGTTGGCCGGGATGTTCGCCGGATCGAACGAGTACTCGGCGTTGTTGGCATGCGGGCTGATGAGCCCCGGAGCTTGCCCCGGCTTCGGCTGGCCGGCGTAGACGAACTGCGTGTAGTAGTGGGCGAACTTCCGGTAGTTGAGCTTCGCCGTCAGGGTGATCGGCCCCTTGGCGTCCTCGGGCACGCGCATGCGGAAGTGGGCCACGTCGGCCGCGCCGGGCGGGATCAGGCGCACGTAGAGCACGCTGCGCGCCTGCCAGGCGTTGCGCTTGTTGATGGGATTGCCGTCGGCGTCGAGCTGGTAGGAGCGGTAGAAGTGGGCCCCCGGCTCGACCGGCCCCTTGCCGCCGTCCTCCACCCGGCCGCTCCAGAAGACGATGCGGCCGTCGGCGTCGCGGCCCTGCAGCTCCAGCCAGACGTCGAAGGCGTCCACCGTGCCGCCCGGGAAGAAATGGCCGATCGCCTTGGTGCGCACCACCACGTCCACCCGCACGGTGGAGCCCGACCGGATCGCCGGCGCCGCCCGCTCGATGGGCGCCGCCACGCGGCCGACATCGCGGATCACCACCGGCCCCGCCTGCTCCGCCTCCTCGCCGACGGCGAAGGTGGACATGAGCTGCGGCCCGCTCTCCAGGCCCGAGCGCCGCACCATCGCCGTCTCGCCCGGGCTCTTCTCCTCCGGCGACACCGCGAAGACGTCCACCTTGATGAAGCCGGAGGTGAGGAACTTCTCGGTGACTTCCATCTGCTCCTTGTCCTGGTTGGCGTAAGCCACCGCCATGTTGGCCGCCGGGAAGCGGTGCGAGTGGACCTTGCCGCCGACGTTACCGGGATCCTGCGAGTCGATGAGCGGCATGTGGCAGCCGGCGCAGGTCTTGGTCTCGGCCGGGTAGTAGAACGAGCGCGCCCCCTGGCCGGAGACGCCGCTCGCCTGCCAGTTGTCGTAGTCGTTGAAGCCGCGGAACCAGCGGTAGCTGTTCACCGGCACGTCGAGGTGCACCTTGTGGCATGACGAGCAGAACTCCGCCGAGTCCATCCGCATGAACGGCTTCATGAAAGTCTTCTTGTGCGGCTCGGGATCGAGATAGGTGAGGAAGTGGTTCACCTTGCGCACCACCGGGTTCTTGCTGGTGACGAGCTCGTGGAGCGGCGGATACTCGATGGTGAAGCCGCCGTTGCCCATCGAGCTGTCGACGTGCGTGATGGCGTGGCAGGAGGTGCAGGCGAGGCCGGCGTGCGCTTCGGGAGTGTCGAGCTGCTCCTTGATCGGCCGCTCGAACCGGCCGTTGAAGAATACCGCATGGTCATGGCAGCCGGCGCACCACTTGCTGGGCTGCGGGCCGATGACGTCCTGCATGTACTCGACCGACTTGCGGTAGAACTGGTTGTTGAACGAGGCGAAATGGTGGGCCGAGCTGTTCCACTGCGCGAAGATGTCCTGGTGGCACTCGCCGCAGGTGGCCGAATCCATGAAGAAGTTGGACGGGATGATGTCGCCGGTGTTGGTGTTGGCCGACGAAGGGAAGAACGGCGACTTCGGACCTCCGCCCTCCTCGGTCATTGCCGTGGGCACGATGAGCGGGTTGCGGATGCGGTCTTTCGGGTCAGGATGGCTCTTGCGCCAGAGCACGGCCGCGGCGGGCAGCACCACCAGCAGCACGACCGCGGCCGCAAAGGCCTGGCGGAACCGCGGCCAGGCGGAACCCCGTCGCCAGAGCCAGCCGCCCAGCGCGGCCACGCCGAGCGCGGCGGACACCACATGGGCCCAGAAGACTCCCCGCGTCTGCAGCACGTTTCCCGCCCAAGCCAGCCACAGCCCGGCGAGCAACGCCACCCCGAAGAGCACGGCCGCCGGCAGCAAGCCGCGCCGCAGGTCCGGCCGGCGGGCCAGCAGAAGGACGAAGAGGACCGACAGGAGAACGCCCAGGACCAGATGGATCAGGACGTTGCTCATGTAGAAGACCGTCGGGCTGGCGAACGCCGCCAGGTACGCGGTGTTGACCAGCAGCACCACGAACAGGATCGCGGTCCACTTCGCGAGAGCGCTCCGTATCGCCTCCATCGCCCAGCTCCTTGCCTTTGAACCTGACATGATAGCCCGATTCAGCCTCCAGGTTCAGCAGGCGTCGGCTCTATAAAGGGCTCAATCGACAAGGTTTTAGCGAACCTTCCACACCTTGTGCTGCTGGACGGACAACCGCCAGGGGGGGTTCTCCTTGCACAGGCGGATGCACCAGTCGAGGGTCCGCGGCTCGAGCCGGTCGCCCTCGAAGGCGGGCGAGATGAGGTAGTGCTCGGCCTCGACCACGGTGCGGGGGATCGCCTGGCCGTAGCCGCGGACATACTTGACCTCGTGGGCCTTCCGCTGCCGGATCGCGTGCTCGGCCACCTTGGGGCTGACGGTGATCCAGTCGATCCCCTCCGGCAACTCCATGCTGCCGTTGGTCTCGATGGCCAGCCGGTAGCCGGCGCCGTGGAGCGCGTCGATCATCTCCCGGTCCACCTGCAGGGCGGGCTCGCCGCCGGTGAGCACGATCCAGTCGCACGTCTCGGAGAGCTGCCTGAGCTCGTCGACGATCTCCGGCAGGTTCATCCACCGTCCCGACTCGAACTCGGTATCGCAGTCGAAGCCGTGCGTCTCCACCTTGCAGGCCAGATTGCACTTCGCCAGCCGCAGGAAGAAGTTGGGCGTGCCGGCACGGACGCCCTCCCCCTGCAGGCTGTAGAAGATCTCGTTGACGAGGTAGCGGTCCATCGGAGGGTACTTTACCAGGGCGCTAGGATGTCCCCTCGCACCGATCACCTCCCGGGCATCGCACAACGCGCTCGGTATTCTGCGGTTTGCGTTCTTCTTCTCCTTGCAGATCTTGCACGTCCGGTTGTACGAGGATATCGGCTCATCGAACGCGATTCAGGCGGGTCGCACTGTTCGAGAGACACGTTGTGGAGATCTTCCTTCGTGCTGCACGTGTTGATCGAGGCGTTGAACGCGTTGAAGGACCCCTTGCACGCGTTCAGCATTACGTTGTACGGGATCAACGAGGCGCAGCTCGCGTCCAACGACTCGTTGAACGCGTGGAGAGATGCGGTGTACGCCTTCCACGACACGTTGCACACTGGCAATGCCCTGCTGCACGTGTGCAACGCCTCGTCGTAAGCGTGCAACGTCCTGTTGCAGGGGTGCAGAGAGCCGTCGAACGCTGGCAATGTCTTGTTGAACGCGTGCGATGAGCCGTTGCACGTGTACAACACCTCGTTGTCAGCATGCAACGAGCCGTTGCGGGTGTGCAACGGGCCATTGTAGGGGTACAACGAGCCGTTGCACGCTTGCAACCCCTGGCTGTACACATGCAATGAGCTGTTGTAAGGGTGCAACGAGTCGATGAGCGCGCGCAACGAGCCGTTGAGCGCGTGCGATGAGCCGCTGTAGGCGTCCAACGGGACCGTCAACGCGTTCAATGGCATCCTCGATGCCTGCGGCGCGGCTTGCGGCTTCTTCGTCGTCCCGATGGGACGCTGTCTCGTCGTCTCTTTGCCGGACAAAGACTTGCGCGTCTCGGACGGCAACGCTCCGGGCGGCTGCAATCAGCCGAGGATCCGCACCTCCACGTACCCCGGCGGATCCTGCAACACCGCGTAGTCGTTCTCGAAGAGAATGACCTCGCCCGCCCTCTCGATCTCCTTGAAGCCGGCGAACTTGTAGGCGATCAGCATCTGGCGGTTGCGGTCGTTCGAGACGAACTCGGCGCGCAGCCTGACGCCGGCCGCCTTCGCCATGCGGAGGATGTGGTGCAGCAGGAGGGTGCCCACGCCCTTGGACATGACGCGGCAGGACATCAGGAGGAGCTTGAGGGTCCAGACCTCGTCGTTCTTCTCCACCAGCGCCAGGCCGATCTTGCCGTAGGTGCCGTGGCGATCCTCCAGGCTGGCGATGAGCAGCTCGTGACGGGGGGAGCGCCGCAGTTCGTCCAGCTCCTCGTAGGAGTAGGTGTAGCCGGTGGCGTTGAGCTGGTTGGTGCGCACCGTCAGCTCCTCGGCCCGCTTCAAGTCCTCCTCGCGGCAGGGCGCGATGGTGAACACCATGCCGAGGGTGGCGAGGAACTCCTCCTTGGGGCCGACGTATTCCGCCTCCACCTGGTTGCGGGCGATGTCGGCCATGTACATGCGGCGGCGGAGGCGGGAGTCCTCGGTGATGAAGCGGGGGTTGAGCTCCGGCCGGTCGAGCAGGTCATCGAGGCAAGCCGAGTCAACGCAGAGGACCTGGCTGTGGGAGAAGGCCACCTCCTCGCGCTCGAAGGGCTGGTCGTCGATGAAGGCGACGGCGTCGAGGCCGATGTTGATGTCCTGGGCGATCTGGGCGACGGAAGACGCTTTGGAATTCCAGTTGATCTGGGGGTAGAGGAAGTACTCGTCGATCCCAAGCTCCTTCAGCTTCGCCATTGCGGTCTCGCGGTCGTTGCGGCTGGCGATCGAATGGAGGATCCCCCGTTCGTCCAGGGTCTTCAGGATGTGCACCACGTGCGGCCGCAGCTTGACCTCGCGGTCCTCGAGCAGGATGCCGTCCCACACCGTGTCGTCGAGGTCCCAGACGACGCACTTGATGGACTGCTTTTCCTTCTTCTTGGCCGCGCGGACGGCGTCGGCGTGGGTGGCGGCTGGTTCGGAAATCATGCTCAAAACTCCTGAAACTCGAATTGCGGCAGGGTGATCTGCTGGATCTGGGTGCTCCCCTCGATGATCTCCATCACCTTGGCGTCGCGGAGGTAGCGGCCGACGGGGTAGTCGTCGCTGCAGCCGTTGGCGCCGTGGAGTTGCACCGCGTCGCCGGCTGCCCGGGTGGCGAGGCGCGAGGCGAAGTACTTGGCGGCCATGGTCTCCATGAAGGCGCCCGGATCCCCGCTCTCGCGCAGCCAGCCGGCGCGCAGACAGAGGAGGCGGGCGGCGCGGACGTCGACGATCATGTCGGTCAGCATGCGGCGGATGAGCTGGTGATCGGCGAGCGGAGTGCCGAACTGCCGGCGCTCGGCGGCGTAGGTGCGGCAGGCGTCGAGGCAGGCCTGGGCGATGCCGACCGAGCCCCAGGCGATGCTGTAGCGCCCCTGCTCCAGGGCGGCGGCGGCGACGTGGGAGATGCCGAAGCCGACCCGGCCCACCAGGTTTCCCTTAGGCACCCGGCAGCCTTGCAGCTCGATCTCCGCCAGCATCGAGGCGCGAGTGCCGAGGATGCCGCGGAGCGGGCGGACGGTCACCCCCGGCGTCTGCCTCTCGACGAGGAACGCCGCGGACTGCTCCCCCACCTTTGCGAAGACGAGGAAGAGGTCGGCGATCTGGCCGAAGGTGGTCCACTTCTTCCGGCCGTCGAGCACCCAGGCGTCGGCGGCGTCGGCGGCGGTTGTCTCGATGCTCTTGGCGTCGCTGCCGGCGTTGGGCTCCGAGAGGGCGAGGGCGCCGAGGATCTCACCCCGGGCCAGGCTCGGCAGGTAGCGCTCCTTCTGCTCACGGCTTCCCCACCGCTGGACGGCGTGGGCCACCATGTCGTGCACGGTGAGCAGCGAGCGCACGGAGGAGCAGCCCTTGGCGATCTCCTCGGTGAGCAGGCCGTAGGTGATCATGTCGCGCCCCGGGCCGCCGAAGTCCGGCGAGACGTTCGAGCCGAGATAGCCCAGGTCGCGCAGCCGGCCGATGATCTCCCGCGGGATCGCCTCCTCGCGGTCCCAGCCGCCGGCGTGGGGAGCGATCTCGGCGGCGGCAAAGGCGCGGAACTCGGCACGTGCGGCCCGCTGCTCGGCCGAGAGCTCCAGTCTCATGCCGAGGCGGCCTCCGCGGCGGCGCCCGTCTTGCGCTCGACGAAGCCGGCGATCGCTCCGATCGAGCGGAAGTTGTCGAGGTCGAGGTCCTCGTCGGCGACGGCGACGCCGAACTCCTTCTCCACGAAGGCCACGAGCTGCATGGCGAGCAGCGAGTTGACGAAGCCGAGGGCGAAGATGTCCTCGTCGGGCTGCAGGTCGTGGCCCTTGAAGAAACGCGAGAGAAACTCCTTGATCTTGCCTTGCATTTGGTCCATAGGGAATCGTTCCTAGACGGCGACGCCGTAGTCATAGAAGCCCTTACCGCTCTTGCGGCCGAGGAGGCCGGCGTCGACCATCTTGCGGAGCAGCGGCGAGGGGCGGAATTTCGGATCGTTGTAGCTCTCGTAGAGCACGTCGAGCGAGTAGAGGATGGTGTCGAGGCCGATCAGGTCGGCCGTCTCCAGCGGCCCCATCTTGTGGCCGAAGCAGGTCTTGAACAGGAGGTCGACCTGCTCGGCCTCGGCGACGCCGTCCTGCACCACGAAGACGGCCTCGTTGACGGTGAGCATCAGAACGCGGTTGGAGACGAAGCCGGGGAGGTCGTTGACGACGATGCAGTCCTTGCCCATCTGGCGCAGGAAGGCGCGGGTGGCCTCGATCGTCTCCTCGCTGGTGTGGTGGCCGCGGATGACCTCCACCATCGGCTTCAGGGGCACCGGGTTCATGAAGTGGGTGCCGATCACCTTGTCCGGCCGCCCGGTGAGGGCTCCGACGCGGGTGATCGAGAAGCACGAGGTATCGACGGCGAAGATGGTGCGCGGGGGGCAGACGGCGTCGATCCTGGGGTAGATCTCCCGCTTGATCTCCCACTTCTCGGGGACGTTCTCGACGACGAAGTCGACGTCGCTCAGGGCGGCGAGATCCGTGGTGAAAGTAATCCGCCCGAGGACGGCCGCGGAGTCCTCCTTCTGCGCCCCCTTCTGAAACATACCCTGGAAACGGAGGTTCTTGCGGATCTCCTCGCGGGCGCGTTCGAGGATCTCCGGCGAGACATCCACCAGGACCGCCTCGTGGCCCGTCTGCGCGAGGCTCTGCCCCACTCCCACACCCATCACACCGGCACCGACGACGCCGACTTTCCTGATCTCCATGCTGATGGCTCCTGAACCGGCTCCCGAAGGTTTCGCGCCGACTTCACCGGGAACCAACCTTTAGGTGCGGACGCCAGGAAAAGAGGGACAAAACCTCGCGCCTGGACGGCGCTGCCAGAGACTCCTGCGAAGCCAATCTGGCACGCGGTCCGCGCCCGAAATCATAGCGGACCGGGGGACTCGCCGCTGGCCCGATCCTTGCTGACCCCGCCGCAGGGGCGAGGTACGCAACCGGCTCGGCCGGCCAGCGATCCGGCGAGGACGATCCGCCATCGCCGCCAGCCGACGCCAAGAGGGTTTCCTGGTCAGTTTCTCCCTTGGCAGTTCCCGCAACGGAAGCTCTCCTTTCCGCCGTACCTCGCCTTTCTTCTCCTTCGCCGCGTGTAGCACTGACGCCGCGGAGCAGGTCTTTCACTCCCCAATGCCGTCCGTACCGGCACCGCAGATCACGGCGCAGACCGAGCGGGCGCCGTCGAGCGGAATCTTGCCGGAGCGCAGGGCGGCGACGGCGGCAGCGCCGGAGAGCTCGGCCGCGATCCCCACGTCGAACCAGAGCCAGCGCGCGGCTTCGCGCATCTCCTCATCCGTAATCAGCACGATGTCATCGACCCTCTCGCGAATGATCGCGAAGTTCATCTCATGGCTGCGCCGCGGCGCGAGTGTGTTGGCGGCGGTCGTCACCGCGGGAAGCTCGACGACCGTGCCGGCTCGCAGGCTCTCATAGAGCGTGGGCGCACCGAACGGCTCGACGCCGAAGAGACGGATGTCCGGCCGCAGGCCTTTGAGGGCGATGGCGACGCCGGCGATGAGCCCGCCGCCGCCGATCGCCGCGACCACGAGATCCGTCTCCGGCGCGTCCTCGAGGATCTCGACTCCCAGCGTTCCCTGGCCGGCGATCACGGCCGGATCGGCGAAGGGATGAACGTAGGCCGTACCGTCGCGCCGGGCGGCCTCCAGCGCGGCCGCGTTGGCGTCGTCCCACACCTCGCCTTCCCGGACCACCCGGGCTCCCCAGCGCGCCAGTTTTTCCGCCTTGGCGGGCGGCACATTGCCCGGCAGGTAGATGGTGACCGGCACTTCAGCCAGGCGGCCCGCGAAGGCCACACCGAGGCCATGATTGCCGCCCGAGGCGGTCACGAGACCGCGTGCCGCCTGCTCGGCAGGGAGCGTCAGGACTTTGTTGGTCGCTCCCCGCGCTTTGAAAGAGCCCGTCACCTGCAGGTTCTCCAGCTTGAGGGTAAGGCGGCCTCCCGGCGCGCCCCCGGGCAGCGGTCCCACGTCCATCAGCGGCGTGCGGCGAAGGTGGGGAGCGATGCGGCGGCGGGCGGCTTCGATATCGGCGAGCTGAACCATGGCCGCGGATGGTAGCAGGCGGGCGGAAGTCCTCGGGTCTGGTGTCTCTTTCAAGCGCTTTTTCCGCCCCTCCGAGCACTTCTGTGTCGGCCTTCGAGAAGCTGAATTGCGGGCACAGAGCTACCGAAAAAAGGCAGAACTTCCGCCTGCAAAATCGCTTGACTTACGCTCAAGTTACGCCTATGCTTTCGCCATGGTTGAGAAGGGGAAAATGATGGAAGCCAGCCGAGCGGCCCGTGGACACTTCGCCAGCCGTCCGACCTTCCGCCGCAACAGAGGTCCCGGTCGGGATCTCAGGAGATAGTCAAGTGCGTACACCCATTCTAACCGGCCTCGGACATTCGCTGCGCTGGCTGCGGGACCGGCAGGGCAGGAAACAGTATCAGGTGGCGGACGCCGCCGGCATCACCAAGGGCATGTTATCGGCCTACGAGACCGGCCGGCAGCGCCCCTCGCTCGAGACCCTGGAGAAGATCCTGGACACCCTCGGGTGCGATCTGAACGACCTCCACAACGCGATCCAGATCATCAATGGCCGCCCCGAGAAGATGCGGCGGCGCGAGGATGTGGTGGAGGGTGGCGAGGAGGTCTCCTCCGGCTCGGCAATGGATAGCGAGAACCACGCCGAGGTCCAGCGGCTCCTCGGCCGGAGCTCTCCCCTGCCACCGGAGGAAGAGAGGGCGTTCGCCGAGATGCTCGAGGGCTTTCACCTCTTTCTCCGCTATCTGCACGGCACTCTCGCGCAATCCCTCCGCCGGCGCGAACCCGCCAACGGCGGCAGCACCGACCATTAGAGGAGGTCTTGGGTCTTGGGTCTTGAAGAATAGACCAGGACCCAAGATCCAGGACCCAAGACCTGTCTTAAGCCGCCAGGCGGCCGCGCAGTACCGTCACGGCCTGGCCGCCGAGCTTGACGCGGTCTCCCGCGAGCCGCACCTTGACGACGCCGCCGCGCGCTGAGGCCTGATAGGCGAGGAGGTCCTCCTTCCCCAACCGCGGCGCCCAGTAGGGTCCCAGCGTGCAGTGGGCGGAGCCGGTCACCGGGTCCTCGTCGATCCCTGAGCCGGGGGCGAAGAAGCGGGAGACGAAATCGAAGGGCGCCGAGGAGGCCCGTGCCGTGATGATGACCCCGCGCACCCCCAGAGCGGACAGGACCCGCGGATCGGGAGCCGACTTCCGTACCGCCTCTTCCGACTCCAACTCCAGTAAGTAGTCGTAACGGCTCCGGCCCACGAAGCGAGGCTCGGCGAAGACCTCGAGCAGACCCGCGGGAGGGGCAGCCTCCTCGATGGGCCGCGCCGGAAAGTCGAGCTCGATCCACTCCCCCCGGCGTTCCGCCGTCAACAACCCGCTCAGAGTGTGGAACCGCGCCGTCGCCGCCGGATCGAGCGTCCCCGTCTCCCACAACACATGGGCGCTCGCCAGCGTGGCGTGGCCACATAGCTGCACCTCCACCGCGGGCGTGAACCAGCGCAAACCGAAGCCGTCGCCCGTGGGCTCGAGGAAGGCGGTCTCCGACAGGTTCATCTCGCGCGCCACGTCCTGCATCCACCGGGCGTCCCGCACCTCGTCGAGAAGACAGACAGCGGCCGGGTTGCCGGCGAACGGGCGATCGGTGAAGGCGTCCACCTGAAAGAGATCGAGGCTCATGGGTGGACGATATCGCACCAGAAGCAGGGCGAGCTTCATACTTTACACCGCAAAGCCCTTTCATCTACAATCGAGCTTGTACCCGGCGCGAACAAACCCGGGGGAACTTCAGTTAAACTGGATCAGGCATGGGACTATCCACCGAGGCACCCGCGACTGTCCGTCCGCCGGCGGTGCCTGAAGGTTTTGCGGATCTGCTCGCCGGGTTCCGCGACAAGCTCGACCGCGCTCTGGGAGCCTGGCTGGAAGCCAAGCGCGAGGAGGCGGTCAGCGCGGGCTCGCCCGAGATGCTGGAGCTGATCGACGGCGTCGGCCGTTTGGCGGTCCACGGCGGCAAGCGCCTGCGGCCTGCGCTCGTCTTCTACACCTACCACGCCTGCGGCGGCACGACCGACGAGGAAGCCCTGCCCCTGGCGCTGGCGACGGAGCTTCTGCATACCTACCTGCTGATCCACGACGACATCATGGATCACGCCGAGGTCCGCCGCGGGCAGCCGGCGGCGCACGCGCTCTTCCGCGACGCGCATCGCGCACACCGGCTGTACGGCGATCCGGCGGACTTCGGCCGCTCGGTCGCCATTCTCTTGGGCGATCTCTCCCAGAGCTGGGCCGTGGAGCTGGCAACGGGAGCCGCGAGAAGCTCGCGCGAGCTGGCCCGCTGCTTCGCGGCCATGTGCCAGGAAGTCATCGGCGGCCAGTACCTGGAGCTGCTGGTGGCGCAGCGGCGGGCGGCGAGCGAGGAGGAGCTGCTGCGCATCCTGCGCTTGAAGTCCGGCCGCTACACGGCGGAACGGCCCATCCAGCTCGGCGCGCTGCTCGCCGGGGCCTCGGCCGACGTCCTCGCCGGCCTCTCCCGTTACGGCACGGCCATCGGTGAAGCCTTCCAGCTCCAGGACGATCTGCTGGGGATGTTCGGCGATCCCGATACGCTCGGCAAGCCGGTGGACGCCGATCTCAAGGAAGGGAAGTTCACCTTCCTCATCCATCATGCCCTGGCCCTCGCCACGCCCGACCAACGGCACGCCTTGGAAGCGGCGCTCGGCAATTCTGACGCCACCGCGGCGGAGACCGCGGAGGCTTTGCGGGTCCTGGCGGAGACCGGCGCTCGGACGGCGGTGACGGCGATGATCGGCGAGCGGCTGCACGCCGCCCGTGCGGCGCTGGCGGCACTCGCGCCGGACCTGCGGCCCGACGGCCGGCTGTTCCTGCAGGGGTTGATCGACTATCTATGGGAGCGCGAGCGGTGAGCGGCCCCAAGGCGACGGCCGGCGATCCCGCGGCTCTGGCGGCCTTGGAAGCGGCGGGCCCGCCGCCTCTCCCCGAAGCGCGCGACCGCAAGGCGGAGCACATCCGTCTGGCGCTCGACGAGCGCATGCAGCTCGGCTCAAGCCCCTTCGACGAGTACCGCTTCGAGCATCAGGCCCTGCCGGAAATCGACTTCGGCGAGATCGACGTCTCGGTCGAGTTCCTCGGCCGGCGGCTCGCGGCGCCCCTGCTCATCTCCTGCATGACCGGCGGCACGGAGACGGCCGGGAGGATCAACCGCAATCTGGCGGCGGGGGCGCAGCGGACGGGTGTGGCGGTCGGCGTCGGCTCGCAGCGCAAAGCATTGGAAGATCCGGGGAAAGCTGATACCTTTCGCGTCCGCGAGGTCGCTCCCTCCGTCCCCCTGCTGGCCAATCTGGGCGCCGTCCAGCTCAATTACGGCATGGGCGTCTCGGAATGCCGGCGGGCGGTGGAGATGATCGGGGCGGACGCCCTGGTCCTGCACCTGAATCCGCTCCAGGAAGCGATCCAGCCCGAGGGACAGTGCAACTTCTCCGGCCTGCTGCCGAAGATCGGCGAGGTGGTGCGGGAGGTGGGCGTACCGGTGGCGGTCAAGGAGATCGGCTGCGGTATCGCGGAGTCTACGGCGCGAGCTTTGGCCGGTGTGGGAGTTCGCATCGTCGACACGGCGGGGGTGGGCGGCACGAGCTGGGCCCGCATCGAGGCGCAGCGCGCCGGCGACCCCGAAATCGGCGAGATCTTCGCCGGCTGGGGCCTGCCGACCCCGGAGTCGGTCCGCCAGGTCCGCCGGGTGGAGGGTCTGACGGTGATCGCCAGCGGCGGCTTGCGCAACGGGCTCGACGCCGCCAAGGCCATCGCCCTCGGCGCGGATCTCGTAGGGATGGCTTATCCGTTTCTCGCGCCGGCGACCGAGTCGCCGGAGAGGGTCGCCGAGAAAGTGCGGCGCACCGTGCGCGAGCTGAAGATTTGTATGTTCTGCCTCGGCGTCAAGACGCTTGCGGAGCTCCGAGGCACGAAGCTCCTAAAAGGGTTGTGAGATGAGCAAGATTGCCAATCCCGTGTCCTCCGTCCCGTTGACCCGCGAGGAGCTCGTGCGCTCGCTGGTCGAGGGCGAGCGCCGGTTCCACGAGCTGCCCAAGGACCTGCCCGCCGAGGAGGCGGCCGAGATCCGCCGCCTGGCCCTGGGAGAGATGACGAGCACGCCGCTCGCCAATATCGGCCACCACTCGCTCGACGTGCAGCGGGCCTCCCGCCGCAATTGCGAGAACTTCATCGGCGTGGCGCAGATCCCCATGGGCGTCGTCGGGCCGCTGAGGGTGCGCGGAAGGTACGCCGACGGCGATGTCTGGGTGCCGCTGGCGACGACCGAAGCGGCGCTGGTGGCCTCCACCAACCGCGGCTGCGCGGCGCTGCGCGAGGCCGGCGGCGCCGTGGTGCGCGTCGAGGACGTCGGGATGACGCGGGCGCCCGTCTTCCGCACCTCCGGCATCATCCAGACGCAGCAGTTCGTGCGCTGGATCGAGGATCACGCCGAGGACATCCGGCGCGTCACCGAGGACACCAGCCGTTACCTGCGGCTGCTCGACGTGCGACCCTTCGCCTTCGGCACCACGGTCTTCCTCCGCTTCCGCTTCGACACCGGAGACGCCATGGGGATGAACATGGCGACCATCGCCTGCGACCGGGCGGTCAACGAGCTGATCGAGCCGGCGACCGGCGTCCCCTGCATCGGTCTCTCGGGCAACTACTGCGTCGACAAGAAGCCGGCCCACGTGAACTTCCACGAAGGTCGCGGCAAGCGCATCTATGCCGAGGTCCTCCTCGACGCCCCGATCCTCCACCACATCCTGAAGACCGACGCCCGCAGCCTGGTCGAGGTGCAGTACCGCAAGAACCTGCTGGGCTCCATCGCCGCCGGCTCCATGGGCTACAACGCCCACTACGCCAACGTCGTCGCCGGGTTCTTCATCGCCACCGGGCAGGACCCGGCGCATGTGGTCGAGGGCTCCATGGGCGTCACCTGCATCGAGCCGCGGGGCCCGGATTCGGTCTTCGCCTCCATCTTCATGCCCGACGTGCCGCTCGGCGCGGTGGGCGGCGGCACCGCGCTGGACACGCAACGCGAGGCGCTCGCCGTGCTCGGCGTCTCGCCAGACCCGGAGCGCCGCGGCGAGGCGGTGGCGCGCCTGGCCGAGATCCTCGGCGCCGTCGTGCTCGCCGGCGAGCTGTCGTTGATGGCGGCTTTCACCTCCAACGATCTGGCGCGGGCCCACGAGACGCTGGGACGCACCGAGATCCCCGGCCGGCCGCCGCTCACCACCTGACGCGGAGGCCAGGCTGCTCTCCCGCAAGCTGCGCCCCGCCGGCGAGCCCGAGACGGAACCGACCCCAGGCGCCGTCGCGGTCTCGGTTCCCGGGAAGCTGATCCTGATGGGCGAGCACGCGGTCGTCTACGGCCGGCCGGCGCTCGCGGCCGCCGTGGACCTTCGCGCTACCGTCCGGGTCTCGCCAGCGGCCGATGGCGGCGTCCATCTCGACCTTCCCGGCCTCTCCCATGCCGAGAGCCTCTCGTGGGGAGCGGTCCGCCTTTATGCCGGCGCCGCCCGCGAAAGCTGGCGCGCCTACTCCCGCGAACCGGGGCCGGATCGTTTCCGTACGGTGCGCGGCGACGATCCAGCCCACGTCGTCAAGACGGCTCTCGGCGAGGCAACGGAGTT
Organism: Thermoanaerobaculia bacterium; assembly: GCA_036002325.1. Taxonomy (GTDB): domain Bacteria; phylum Acidobacteriota; class Thermoanaerobaculia; order Multivoradales; family UBA5704; genus DATARR01. The sequence continues at coordinate 34,829 of DASYTJ010000041.1, forward strand.
TCTCGCCGAAACCGAGCCGCCCGGTGTCCGCGTCGCCGTCGAGTCGAACCTCCCGGCCGGTTCCGGCTTCGGCAGCTCGGCGTCCACCGCGGCCGGGGTGATCGCGGCCTATCTTTCCTTCCGCGGCATCGCGCTCGACCTCGACGAGCTGGAGCGGCTCACCCTGGAGGCGGAGCGGCGGCAGCACGGCTTGCCTTCGGGGATCGACGGCGCCACGGTCATTCACGGCGGCGTGCTCTGGGCCCGCAAGCTGGAATCGGGAGAGCTCGAGAAGGAACGGATCGCTCCCCGCTCTCCCCTGCTCTCGAAGATCCGTGTCTACGACACCGGCACGCCGCCCGACTCCACGGGTGCCGTCGTCGCCACGGTACGGAGCCGCCGTGACCGCGACCCCGGCGGCCACGAGCGCCTGCTCGACTGCATCGAGGCCGCGACCCGCGCCTTCCGCGTCGAGCTGTCACGCGAGGAGGAAGAGCCCGGGCTGATTCGGGAGCTGATCCGGGAGTGCCAGATCTGCCTCGAAGCCTTGGGAGTCGTGCCCCCGGCGGTCCGCGTCCTGGTGCGGCGGGTTGAGGCCAAGGGCGGCGCCGCCAAGATTTCCGGCGCCGGCTCACTCGCCGGACCGGGAGCCGGTTCGCTGCTGGTCTATCATTCCGACGCCGAACGGATTTCCGGCTGGCCGTTTCTGCGGCCGTTCCGGGCATACCCCGTGCATCTCGGAGCTGCAGGGCTCCGACTGGAGAGGGACGCATGAGCAAGACCACCGTATCCGCGCCGGCCAATATCGCTTTCATCAAGTACTGGGGCGCCCGCGATCTCGAGCGTGCCCTGCCCCTGAATTCCTCGATCTCGATGACGCTCGAGGAGTGTGTGACCCAGTGCACCGTGGAGACTCTGGGGCACTCCGGCGAGGACGAGGTCTGGCTCGCCGAACCGGACGGCGGCTTCGGCGCTCCCGATCCCGAGTACGGGCGGCGGATACGCCAGCAACTGGAACGCATCCGTAAATGGGCCGGGCGCACGGAGGCCGTGCGGATGGCAACGCGAAATACATTCCCTACCGCCGGCGGCCTCGCTTCCTCCGCCTCCGGCTTCGCCGCTCTCACCCTCGCCGCCGCCGGAGCCTTCGGCAAGAAAGCTTCGGCGAAGGAGCTCTCGCTCCTCGCCCGCCGCAGCGGCTCCGGCTCGGCCTGCCGCTCTATCTTCGGCGGCTTCGTCGAGTGGACGGCCTCGCGGGGCAACGGCAACACTCAGGAGGACAGCTTCGACGAGGACAGCTATGCCCGGCAGCTCGCCGACGCCGAGCACTGGGACCTGCGCAACGTCATCGCCGTGGTGGAGATCGGACCCAAGACCGTCCCCTCCATCGAAGGGCATCGCCGCGCCCTGACCAGCCCTTACTTCGAAAAGCGCCAGGAGCGGCTGCCGGAGCGACTGGAGAAGGTGCGCCGGGCCATCCGCGAACGCGACCTCGCCGCCTTGGGGCCGGTGATCGAGGAGGAAGCGATCGACCTGCACCTGATCGCCATGTCCTCCCAGCCACCGATCTTCTACTGGAGCCCCGGGACGATCGCCGTGCTGCGTGCGGTGCGCGAACTGCGGCAGGAGGGGCTCGCGGCCTGGGCCACCATGGATGCCGGCGCCAACGTGCACGTCCTCTGCGATGCCGACTCCGACGATGAGGTGGCCGATCGGCTGGAGGACCTGCCGGCGGTCGGTTTCGTGATCCGCGACGGCGTCGGCCCCGGCCCGGACGAGGAGACGGAGCACCTGTTCTGAGGTCCTGGGTCTCGGGTCCTGGGTCCTGGAATGTCTGAGGTCGTCCTTCTCAAGCTCGGCGGCAGCCTGATCACCGACAAGGCGCGGCCGGAGACGCCGCGCCGCGAGGTTCTCATCCGGCTGGCCGGCGAGGTCGCGCGCAACGCGGCGGAGCGCCCGTTCCGGCTCATCCTCGGCCATGGCAGCGGCTCGTTCGGACACGTCGCCGCCCAGCGGTTCGACCTCGCGTCGGGAATCCGTTCGGTCGATCAGCTCCCGGGCATCTCCTTCACCCAGGAACGGGCCGCCGCCCTGCACCGCCTGGTGATCGCGGCGCTGGCCGAGGCCGGCGCCCTGCCCTTCTCCATCGCCCCGTCGAGCTGCCTCGTGGCCGCGGGCGGCGAGCCCATCGCTTTCGCGGCAGAGTCGCTCCTCCTCGCGCTCGAGCGCGGGCTGCTCCCGGTCCTCTACGGCGACGTGGTGATGGACCGCGAGCGGGGCGCCGCGATCTGCTCCACCGAGAAGCTCTTCGATTTCGCCGTCCGGCGCCTCCTGGATCGTGGCTGGACGGTCCGCCGCGTCATCTGGCTGGGCGAGACGGACGGCCTCTACGACACCTCGGGAAAGACGGTCCCCCACCTCTCGGCCGCGGACTTCGCTGCGGCGGTACAGGCGATCGGCGCACCCGCCGGCACGGACGTGACGGGCGGCATGCGCCACCGCGTCGAGACCGCCCTCGCGCTGGCGCGGCTCGGGGTCCCCTCACTGCTTGCCAACGGCCTGATCGCGGGCCTGCTGGAGAGGGCGTTGCGCGGGGAAGAGGTGCCGGGAACCGTCGTGCTTTAGATGAATGCTATCCTCTTCCCGTGCGGCCTGAAATCGAGCGGGGCGAGTGGCGGACGGAGGATCTGGAGGAGCTCCTGATCGCCTCCAGCCGCACGTTCGCCCTGGCCATTCCGCACCTGCCCGAGCCGACGCGCCGGGAAGTGACCATCGCCTACCTTCTCTTCCGCGTGGCCGACACCTTCGAGGACGCGACGAGTTGGCCCCGCTCGCAGCGCATCGAGGCTCTCGAGAGGTTCGGCCGGCTCCTCGACGTCCCCAGCCACCCGGAGATCATCGAAGCTTCGTGCCGCTGGGCCGCGGAGGTGCCCTGCGAGCAACCCGAGTACCGGCAACTCCTCGCCGACCTGCCTTTCGTTCTCGACTCCTTCTTCGCCCTCTCCCCGGAAGCGATAGGACTGGTCCGCGAGCACACACGGCGGACGGTCCGGGGCATGGCCGGCTTCGTCGCCCGCACCACCGACGACGGCGAGCTGCGGCTGCGCGACGTCGAAGACCTCCAGGCCTACTGCTACGTCGTGGCGGGCATCGTCGGCGAGCTGCTGACCGAGCTGTTCCTGCTCGGCCGGCCGCGGCTCGCCCGCATCGCCCCCCGCTTGCGCGGTTACGCCCGCGCCTTCGGCGAGGGGCTCCAGCTCGTCAACATCCTCAAGGATTCCGCCGCCGACGCCAACCAGGGGCGGCGCTACCTGCCGGACGGCGTCGAGCGCGGCGAGGTGACGGCTCTCGCGCGGCGCGACCTGCAGACAGCGAGCGAATACGTCCTCGCCTTGCAGGAGGCAGGCGCCGAGCGCGGCCTCCTGGCCTTCAACGCCCTGCCCGTACGGCTCGCCCACGCCACCCTCGACCGCATCGAGGAAGCGGGCCCGGGCTCGAAGCTGACGCGTCGCGAGGTCTACGACATCGTCCAGCGCATGAACCGCGCGCTTGACCTGAAAGAGCCGGCGGTGGAAAGAACGTCTTGGGTTTTGGGTCCTGGGTCCTGAAAAGAATCCAAGACCCAGGACGTACCTCTCGGATTTTCCCTCCCCTTCCCGCTGTTCTCCTTCTGCGAGGTGACCGCCACGATGAAGGTTCCCCGTGCCCTGATTTCCTTGCCTCTGATTCTCCTCGCGGCCTGCGCGGGCGCGCCGCAGCCCGTGGTCTCCACGAAGAAGTCCCCGCCTCCCGCGGCTCCCGCGGTGCAGGTGGTAAAGGAAACGGAGCAGGATCCTCACTCTTTTGCGCGTCCCGACGAGGTCGCCGTCGAGCACCTGGTCCTCGATCTAGCGGTGGACTTCAACCAACGGCGGCTGACCGGCCGCGCCAGCCTGCGGCTCGACAACAAGCCCGGAGCTGACCGCCTCGTTCTCGATACGCGGGACCTGGAGATTCGCCGGGTCACCCTGGACGACGGCAAGGCGGTGGCCCGCTTCCAGCTCGGCGACGAGGTGAAGATCCTCGGCCGGCCGCTAGCGATCGAGATCCCCCCCGGCACTACCTGGGTGAACGTCGACTACGCGACCAAGCCCGAGGCCGGTGCCCTGCAGTGGCTCACCCCTGAACAGGCCGGCAGCCCGTCTCCGTTCCTCTATACGCAGTCGCAGTCGATCCTCGCCCGCACCTGGGTGCCCTGTCAGGACACCCCCGGCGTGCGTATGACCTACGAAGCCACGATCCGCGCGCCGCGCGGGCTGATGGCGGTGATGAGCGCCGAGAATCCGACGCAGCAGAGTGCCGACGGTGTCTACCGCTTCAGGATGCCGCATCGCATCCCGTCTTACCTGCTGGCGCTCGCCGTGGGCGACCTGGAGTTCCGGCCGCTGAGCGCCGCGAGCGGCGTCTACGCCCTGCCCGGCGTCGCCGAGCGCGCTGCCTGGGAGCTGGCCGACACGCCGAAGATGATCGCCGCCGCCGAGAAGCTCTACGGTCCCTACAAATGGGGACGGTACGACCTGCTCGTCCTGCCGGCCTCCTACCCCTTCGGCGGCATGGAGAACCCGCGGCTGACGTTCGCCACGCCGACCATCCTGGCAGGCGACCGCTCGCTAGTCTCGCTGGTGGCCCACGAGCTCGCCCACTCCTGGTCGGGCAACCTGGTGACCAACGCCACTTGGAACGATTTCTGGTTGAATGAGGGCTTCACCACGTATTTCGAGGGACGGATCATGGAGGCGGTCTACGGCCGCCCCTACGCCGACATGCTGGCCGTGCTAGGCCGCCAGGACCTGGAGGACGAGCTCAAGGAGCTGGGCCGCGGGAGCCCTGATTCGCGCCTGCACCTCGACCTCGCCGGTCGCGATCCCGACGACGTGCCGACAGCGGCGGCCTACGAGAAGGGAGCGCTCTTCCTACGGATGCTGGAGCAGGCCGTGGGACGGGAGAAGTTCGACCGCTTCCTGCGGACCTACTTCGACACGTTCGCCTTCCAGTCGATGGACGCCGCCCGTTTCGTGCAGTATCTGAAGCAGCAGCTCCTGGCCGGCGACGAGGCCATAGCGCAGCAGCTCCAGATCAACGCCTGGATCTACGATCCGGGCTTGCCGGCGAACGCGCCGCAGCCCCGCTCCGAAGCCTTCGTGGCGGTAGACCAGGCCGTAGGAGCCTTCGCCGCGGGCACGCCCGCCGCCCAGCTCGCCACCGCCGGCTGGACGACGCACCACTGGCTCCACTTCATCCGCAATCTGCCGGCCAAGCTCGATCCGCAGCGGATGGCCGACCTCGACGCCGCCTTCCGCTTCAGCGAGTCCGGCAATTCCGAGATCCTGAGCGCCTGGCTGATGAAGGTGGTCGACAGCCAGTACGAGCCGGCCTATCCGGCCCTGGAGGGCTTCCTCACCACCGTCGGCCGCAGGAAGTTCCTCAAGCCGCTCTACACGGAGATGGCGAAGACCCCCGCCGGAGCGGAGATGGCGCTGCGCATCTACGAGAAGGCGCGCCCCGGGTACCACTCCATATCGCAGAGCACGGTGGATCAGATTTTGGGTTGGCGGGGGTAGCGTGCGGTCACTGTTGACAGCCCACCGAACCCTTCTATAGTCTGCCGAAAAGCTCAATATCAGCCGGCTCGGCTGGCCGCCGGCGGTACCTGTGCTCTCGCTGGAGGCTCTGGCGAGAGGCTAGGCCGGAGATCGCCAGGGCCGCTCTGTGAGGCGCTTATGGAACAGCGTTATCCGGACCTTCTATCCAGGACCATCGATCGCTTTCGATCGGGTTACGGAGCACGCGCGATCGGGCTGTCCCGAGACGGGGCAACTCTCTTCGTCGGGTGCAAGGACGGCTCGATCACAGTGGTGGACCTGAAACGTGCAATCCAAGGCGAAGCGGTGACCGAAACGCGGCTGCGCCTTTCCCAGCCCGGAGCGCGGCCGCCAACCGGAGTAAGGGCAATCTATGACTGCGGCGATGGCTGGCTCCTCATCGGCGACGACCAGCGCTCTCTGAGCCTGGTGGGCTGGCAGGAATCCGTTCGAGACCAGGAGCATCACCTCCTGACGATCGATGGGCTGGGCGAATCCGAAGAATTCTCTCCCGTCACCCTCATCGAGGAATGGGACATCGACGAAGCCGGTGCGGAGGTGATCGTCTCCTTGCGGCAGGGCGATACCTGGATCTTCAGATTGGAAGAGACGGATGAATCCGCAGGAGCTCCGTTTCTGTCGATCGAGAAGAAGCGCTTCGCGGTCCGAGCTGTCTGCGGGCTGATCCGCGACGGCTCCTCCCGGCTCCTGATTTCCGAGTCCGGAGAGCTTTGGCTCGTCGATGGTGACGGCGACGCGGTCGACCCCCTCGCGGTGGGCTTCCCGGACCCCTGGAAAAGATTTGAAAAGCCTGGCTTGATCTCCGACGTCGCTCTGATGCCCTTGAGAGGCGGATCCGGCGCCGGGGCCTACTTCTCCTGCGATGAAGGCGTTTTTCGGATCCGGTTTCTACGAGACGAGTACTTCCTCGAGGTCGAGAAAGAGCTCCTGCCAGGACTCACCGGAATGTCAATGGCAGTGAGCCAGATCGTGCAGGATGAAAAGGTGTTTCTTTGGGTCTCGGATCTCATCGGAGACGTGCACCTCTTCTGCCGGTCCATGATCTTCCCATGGGATCGGCCGGTGCCCTGGGAGCGGCTCGGCTTCCGCCTGGAATCCTCACAGGTCATCCGTTCCATCGCCACTTACGTTCGCGTCGACAGCACGCCGGCCTTGTGCATCTGCCAGGCTTGCCGCAGCGACCGGATCGTCCTTACGTGGTATACCACGGAGTCTTCAAACGGCGGAACGCAGTCCGCCGATATCGACATCGCCTACCTCCTTTCCCGGGGAACTTGGAACGAGCTGAAGTCGCGGGTGGAAGAGGAGGACACAAGAGGGCTGGCCAAGAAGGAGAGAGGTGAATGGGGAGGGCCCCTACGGGATCAATGGACGCCTGAGGCCGTCCTCGCCGACTTTTTCGAAGAAGCGGGAGAGTATCCCGGTGAGCTGGCCTTCTTTCTCGCCAATCCGAGCACCAGCCTCGCGTGGTCCGTGCTGGAAGCGATCTCGCAGGACGGTTCAGGAGGCCGTGCCGCCGAAGCGGTTCTAACCTGGACCTATGCGCTGATCGGCACGATCCACCGCCGCATGGCAGACCGGCGGGAGCAGCAGTGCCTGGGCGTCATCCGTTGGCTCAGACGGCTGTCTGAACGATGTTCTGATACCGGCCCGAAATGGCACCAAGTTCGTGAGGCGACCGCCAGGGCAATCCAACACGTCCGCAAGTGGGGAGTTTTCGGCAGCACTTACTATGAGCGTCGAGAGATCGAGGGATCGCTCGATGTGTTGCGGGAATGGCATGGCGATTACCGAAAATTTGATCATATCGTCTATAGCGCCCTCCTGTTCGGCCGCCGCGTCAACATGGAAGCGGAGTTCCCTGACCATCCCCGCGGACCCCTTACGGCATGGGACGTGAGATATCTCCCCCTCCGGATCGAAGGCGGCCGCCCGCGGGATCTGATCGCCGTGTCGTGGCGCGAGGGGGCGGAGCTCTATGAGCGGATCCCGCCGACGGAAGGCCGCCCGCTGACGTGGAAGCAGGTCTGGCCGAAGCCTGTACAGGGCACGCTGGATACCCTCAGGCAAGAGCCAGAGGCCGAGGAAGGTTTCAGCCGCAAGATCCTGATGGGATGGGCTCCCCGCACTGACGGCAGGAGGCCTTACATTCTGGAGGCTCCGGCCAAGGCGGGAGGCCGGGAAAGCTTTCAACTCTGGTGGATCGATCCAACGCCGGAAGGCGAAGTCAAGGCCGCCGCCGAGGGGGCGTCGGAGGACCTCGGCGAGCGGGAGTCCGTGTACAGCCTCCTGGAGCTCTCTCCGGGCCTTGTCCTCGCCGGCATGCAAGTCGGGAAAGATCAAACCGACCGGGAGGGCAAAGAGCGGCTGCCCCTGGTCGTCGTCCGCACCACTCCCGAAGGCGGGTTCCGGCTCCTGCGCTGCGCGGATGAGGCGGCCCAGCTCCCCTCCGCCTATCCCGAAACCCGCACCATCGAGAGCCAACGCAATCCAGTTTTGGCCCTGGCGCGGGATCCCAACGAGGAAACCACGGAGGGCCGGTATACGGTGATCGTGGGACGGGGGGACGGCCAGGTCCTCCGCATCCGGATCCGCGTGCCGGAGGACACGAGCAGTTTTCACCTCGAGGATTGGACCCGCGTGGCAAGGCTGGGCGCGCCCGTCCGCACGCTCGTCTATCAGTCGGCCAGAAGCGACTCGTCGGGCGACCGCCCGCCGCGCGTCTTCGCCGGGGCTACGGATGGCACCTTGGTGGCGTTCCAAGAAGTGGGAGTCCCTCCTGGGGAAGAGGGCACGAAGGAGGCCTTCGCCACTCTGTGGGCGACGCGAGAAGAGGGCCCTATCGCGCGCATCCATCTGTGTGATTGCTTGGACGAGGACAGTTTCGAAGTCGTCTTGGCCGTCACGCAGAAGGGGATGGCAATCCTCTTTCTCAACTCCTCCAGAGTGGGAGGCTTGAAGAAGGACTGGGGCGAACACCAGAGGATCAAGGTGCCCGGAGAGCGGTTAGGCCGGTTTAGCTTGGGGACGAGCGTTTTCGGCTCTGCCTTGGTGGACGGCCCGTGGAGCGATGAGGCCCGCAGCAACGACGAGCCGCGGCCGGACGGCCAGGTGGCACGCCTGGTGGTGGCGACCGGGGAAGGCACGCTGCGTGTGCTGACGCTTCATTACCCCAAATACACGGAAGCCAGGAGGACGATGTTCAAGCACATCCAGGAGGTCTGGCTTTCCACCCTGCTCGATTCGCAAAACCGGGTTAAGGTCTCCCTTCTCCGAAAGATCGAGTCCATGCACGCAGCAGCGCCAAATCTGCCTTCGATCTTCGTGCGCTGGATCTTGTCGTCCAAGCCGACGCAGAGGTGTTGGAAACGGCGCGTCGAAGACCTGGGCGCCACCTGGACCAGCGAGCCCGCCCACCAGTGGATCCCCAGGCACCTGCAAGCGCTGGTTGACTTGGACGACGCCTGGTCTTCAGGCAGGAGCTTGAAGGGCCGGGTCAGGGCGGCTCTCCACGAGGCGCGGAAGGAGCACGATCTCCGCCTGTTCAAGGAAATCATCGAAGTCACGCTGCGGCGAGCCAATGAGGAGCTTTTTCTCCAGGCGTTGGAGGGGAACGAATCGGCGTTCGCCGACCGGTTCAAGGAGATCATGCACGATCTGAACGAGATGAAAGGAGTATGGCTAGGAGCATCGGGAGAGACGGATACCAAAGTCCGGATTGTCTTTGCCAAGAGCCTCGTCGATGGCGACACCCTTTGGAGCCTCGCCTCCAGGCTGGGCGAGGCAGACAAACCCCTGCTCTGGCAAGACCCGCAAGAGATCACGCCCTTCCGCAGGGCCATGCGGGCGCGGGTCGAGCAACTTCACCGTTTCCTCGCTGCAGGAGATCCACTCCTAGCCCTGGAGACCCTCCGAGCGGCTAACCTCGCCGTCTTTCGAGCTGTCTGTCGAATCCTCATCGACCCGGATCCAAACGCCCCTCGGGACCTCCACTGGGACTCCATCCAGGGCTACTTCGAGGCCGTGGGAGACTTCGCAGCCCGGGTCGCGCACTCCGGACAAAGAGACATGACCGACGCCGTAGCGCACGAGATCTGCCGGGCCTACGCCATAGGAATGCTCGCCTGCCCCTCCCATGCTTTCCGGCTGTCCTCCTGGATGTGCGAAGCGGACCTGCCCCAGGAGCTGGCGCTGGGGGTGCGCCTACAGCTCCAGCTCCTCGAGCAGCTCCTCAATACACAGTTGCCGGAAAAGGCGCGAGAACTCTTCGAATCGGTTGTCCGCAAACTCCAATCGCCGGAGAGCGGGCCCAGCACGCTGCTCATCGAGGACGAGAGGGCGTGGGGAGAGCCCGCTGGCGAAGACCCGGGAAAAGACAACCGGGACATGATCAGTGAATGGGCGCTCTTCGACGAGATCCTCGATTGGCTGCGGAGGCTGACCGACGGCTTACTGAGCGAAGCGTCCGACATTGGCTTAAGCCAAGCTTGGGAGCTCTGGGAAAAACTGGATCAACTCCAGAAGAAGGCCAACGGGCGTGAACAGATCACCCACTCCCTGAATTTTTGGCACCAGGCCATCGACGCTCTCGTCAACCGTCTGGAGAGAAAGGAGCTTCGCCGGCGGCCGAGGCCGGGCCAGGCGATGGAGAGAAGGCTCCTGACGACCCGGCCCGACCTGGTCCTGTTCAGCCATGAGTTGAAGTCTTGGTGCGCCGAGCAGACCAAGGCTCTCCAGCAGCGGAAAAATGAGTTCGCGATCTTCGATCCTCAGTACTCAATGTATGTCCGCGCGTTCGATCTCCTCGCCGGAGCGGCGGCAGGGTTCCCCCAAGGTGCGGCACTGCAGAAGAATGTCGTTCTGGGCGTGCTCGGCCATAGCCTGCTGGAGCTCCTCGACGAACACCTTCTGGAGCTGTGGGAGATCGCTCAGGTGCTGGATCCGAAGCAGACCTGGGATCAAGAAGACCAGGGCGAAGAGAACGGCGAGGGCCATGTGCCTGCCGGCTCGCGAGCCTCGGAGTTCGCCCGCTATTTGCTCTCCACAGCCCGCCAGGCTGAGCTGATCCCCAAGAACCTGCGCAATCTTCAGGGTCTTTTGAGTTACCCGGCACGGGATTCCCAGGAGCTGCGCTCCCTGGGCGAGCTCCTCCAGGAATTCAAGGACTGGGAGCTGGTGGACTGCATACCGGATGAGAATCTGTCGGCCCGTTCCTATCACTTCTTGCGCCTGACCTTGGGTGAGTTGGCGCAGAACCATCAGGTTCACGGACTCGCCGGGCAAAAGCCGTCGGTCTCCTCAGAGGGCGGCTCAAAGATTCTGATCGAGTTCCCCTACGATAAGGTGCATCTCGCGCGGCTCGCCAGCGTCGTCCGCTCCTCAGACAATCTGCAGCGACCGGTGAGACCGCGGGAGGAACCGCACTCCCAATCGCACGGGGCCGGCCTTTACCTGGCGAACTTGGCGGCCGCGGCGGTGGGGTGGAAGCTGGCGATCGAGGACCCCACTCGGTCGCCGGGAAGGCTCCGTTTCCTGCTCGGCAGGGAGCACCTGCGATGAGCGAGGACCGCTGGTACGTTGTCGTCTTCGATGACCGCAGGGAATTTGCTCTCCATGTATGGAGATATCTCAATCGCTCGCTGGGCATCGGCAGCGGTTCGGCGGACTGGATGCCGGAACGCACGCTGCTTCCCTTTCTCGATGGCGTGCACCGCTTCTATTGGCTTCAGTCAGACGACAAGTGGAAGGAAAACCTGGAATTGTTCCTGACCGAGCTCGTACAGGGCTGGCATCTCCTCGCGATCGTCGACGTGGTCGGCAAGGAGGGTTACGATCCAAACCGTGTACTGTCATGCTTGGTAGAGTGGGGAAAAAGCAATTCGGTCAGAATCGAGCCCTGGCTCATCAGCGCCTATCAAATCGGCGCGCGCATTGAACAAGGGGTTCCGATCCGGTCGAAATCGCGGAGCACTCTCAACGAAATAGCGCGGCTTCTCTACGCTGGTGACCACGCCAAGCCCAAGGGCGTTCCAGGAGCGAAGCACATCCTGGTGACGGGAGCTGGATTCGAGATCAAGAATCGCTGGGGCGGCTTCGGAATGCTTCCTACGCCGACGCTCTTGGAGCGTATGGGAGACCCCTTCCTGCTTCTCAATGCCGGCGACTCTGTTGATGAAAATAAAAAGGGTATTACCTATTTACAACCAGACAGCGACGGCTTTCCCCGCCCCACGGGAGCACGCTGGGAACTGGTGAAATCCATTCAGAGAGCGGCTGCCGAGAGAGAGCTCGACCGCTATTGGGACATCCTGCTGGGAAAGGAGCTGGCCCACAATCTCGGCGAGGTTCTAGAAATGGATAAGCCTGAGCGCCAACAGGTGACCGCAAGGGCCCTGCTTGCCGAGCGGCGGATGCGCGAGGCCTTTCGGCGGTCCGTTCGCGAACACGACTGGGGGCACATGAACCAGAGTCTCGCCGCGGCCGAGCTTCCTTGGCACGCCTGGCTGACCACCAACTATACCCGCTTTGCGGATCGCGCGATCGCCCTGGGAGCTCCCCTCTTATGGCGAATCATCACCACCGCCGCCGAGGCCGGCACATCGATCCGGGAAGACAACTGGCTCTTGGAGGGACGGAAAGGAGAAGAGCTCCCCAGATACCTTTTCAAGCTGCATGGGGACGTGGGACACCTGCATACGATGGCGATCGCGGGCCATGACAAGGACCCCTTCAGCCCGCTGAGCGTCCCAGTTGAAGACCTCCACCAGATCTATGCCTCGGCCGAAAGGTTCCTCGGATTCTCGTTGAGGAGTTTTGAGGTCCCCGTGGTCTGGCATATCGTCGGTCACGCCCTGGCGGATCGAGGTCTCGTGAACCTGATTCGCCGTGCGTGTGAGCAGATTCGAGGGGAGCACCTCTTCTTGATTGCCGATCCAAGTCCGGCGCTTCCTCGCAAGAACCTTGAAAGGGACCTTCCTGCCGTTCTCGGTCCACGTGGAATCAGGTTCGAAATCAGAGACCGGGCTTTCTTCGCCGAGGAGTACATGGCACGGCTTGCTCGCCAAGGTCTGCCCTGCTCGGCAGCTTTAGAATCGGTAATCGAATGGTTCGAAACTCTACCCAGAGCCGATCTCACGCAGGCCCCGCGTAGTTCAAACTAGGTCTCTTTCCACCACCAACATCGTCACGTCGTCCGCCACCGGCCTGCCGCCGCAGTGGCGGTCCACCAGATCCATCAACGTGTCGAGCGTCTCGCCGGCGGGAAGACCGCGGCAGGCGGCGAAGGACTCTTCGAGACGGTCCACCCCCAGCTCCTGGTCCGCCGGATTGCGGGCCTCGACGGCGCCGTCGGTGTAGATCAGCAGCCGGTCGCCCGGAGACAGGGCGAGCTCCTGGGCCGGTAGCGGTCGTTCACGGAAGAACCGGTGCAGCAGCGGACCGGTCGCGCCGACGCGCTCGACGCCGTCCGGCCGCTGCCAGAGGAGCGGCGGATGGCCGGCGTTGAACGAACGCGCGCGGCCGTCCGGCAGCAGCAGGCCGTAGACCAACGTCGCGCAAGTGGCATCCTCGAAGAAATCGATGCCGGCGAGCAGCTCGCGCGCCACGCGCTCGGGCTCCGTGCCCCGCCGCCGGGCCGCGTCCAGCGTCGAGCGCAGCATGCCGGCGTACATGGCGGCGCTGACGCCGTGCCCCACGACGTCGCTCACCGCGAACGCCAGCCCGCCGTTCACCGCCTGCGCCAGGAAGAAGTCGCCCCCGAGGGTGTCGCATGACAGCAGGCGGCCTTCGATCCGCCAGCCGTCGGCCACCACCGGCTCGTTCGGCAGCAGACTATGCTGAAAGAGCCGCGCCTTCTCGAGGTCGGCGGCGAGCGTCTGGGCGTACCTCTCCTTGGTCAGCCGTTCCCGCTGCAGCCGCAGGCAGCGCTCGACCAGCGCCAGCAACACCCGGCGGTCGAACGGCTTGAAGAGGAAGTAGAAGGCCCCCTCCTCGAGCGAGCGGAAGAGTTTCTCGTCCGGTTCGGAGATGGAGCCGGTGATCAGGATCACGTCGGTATGCGGCCAGCGGGCACGGATCGCCTGGCACAGCGTGTAGCCGTCGCCGTCCTTCAGCCGCACATCCACCAGGGCGAGATCGAACTCCGTCTCGCCGAGCCGCGCCAGAGCTTCGCTGGCGCCGGCCACCGACTCCACCGGATAGGCCGGTGCCAGGATCCGCTCGAGCGCCCGCCGCATGCCGGGATCGTCGTCCACCACCAGGATGCGCTGCGCCCGGTTCACGCGATCCCCTCCGCCTTCGCATCCTGACCGGCCAGCTGCAGCTCGACCGCGACCCGCGTCCCCTCGCCGGGTGCGCTCTCGATCTCGAGGCCGCCGCCGTTCTGCCAGGCGAGGGAGCGGCAGATGGCGAGCCCGAGCCCCACGCCGCCGTGCTTGGTCGAGAAGAACGGCTCCTGCACCCGCTCCAGCAGGTCCGCCCGGATGCCCGGGCCGTCGTCGGCCACGGCGAGAAGGGCCGCGCCGCCCTCGTCCTGGCGCGTCGAGATGACGATGCGGCTCCCGGTCTCCCCCATCGCCTCCAGCGAGTTGCTGACCAGGTTGAGGACGATGTGCTGCAGGTCGTTGCGCGAGAAGCGGACCGGCGGCAGTTCCTCTGCCAGCTCGAGCACCGCCTCGATACCGCGGCGGGCGGCCTGGCCGTGGAAGAACGGCACCGTTTCACGCACCACCTGGTTGACGTCCACCGTGCCGTCGCCGACGCGCCCCGCCCGCGCCACGCGCAGCATATTGCTGAAAATGCGCTTGCACAGCCGGGCCTTTTCCACCACCAGCTCGAGGTCGCGGCCGAGCGACTCCGGATCCGCCTCGCCGTGGCGGAGCTCCTCGAGAATCTGCTGCGCCAGAGGCAGGATGGTTCCCACCGCGTTGTTGACGTCGTGGGCCACGGCGCTCGCCAGGGTCACCAGCGTCGCCTTCAGCTCCGCCTGGATCGCCTGCCGCTCGAGCGACGTGTTGAGCCGGGCGTTGCGGATCGACGCCGCCGCGGCCGGCAGGAAGCGCTCGACCACGCTGACGTCCCAGCGATCGAACGGCCGGCGCTTCCAGGCGGCGATCTTCAGCAGGCCGAGAAACTCGCCGGCGAAGAAGAGCGGCGCGCAGAGCAGGCTCGCCGGCGCCGGGATGCCGCGCTGCCGGTGGTAGTCCAGTACCTCCCAGAACGGATCGCCGCCGGCGTCGCCGGTGAGCCGGCGGATGGCCGGCTGCTCGTTGATGGCCTCCACCAGCGCCGCGGCCGCCGCAATCTCACGGCCGACGAAAGCGCTCTTGCCCTTCGTCCAGACCACCTTCTCCGCTTCGATGCGGAAGACGCCGCCGGCCGGGTCGTACATCAGGAAGGCCGACGAGTGGTCGTAGTCCACGAGCTGATGCAGGCCGTCCAGAATCTGGTACGCCAGGTCGCGCGGCCGCAGCTCGGAGACGATCTTGCTGCGGATGCGGTCGAGCACCCGGGCCAGCCGCTGCTCCTCGCGGCGCGCGAGCTCCTGGGCCAGCACGCCGCAGAGCCTGTCCAGCGTCCGCCGGCTACCCTGGCCGAATTCGCGCTCCCGCCGCGCGGCTCCCACAACCGCGACCTGCCGGCCGTTCACCGTCACCCGCGCCAGCACCAGCGTCCGCGCGGTGGGCCGGCGCTCGTCGCGCAGGAAAGCCGCCGAGCGCTCAGCGTCATACAGCGCGGTATCGCCCCGCAGGACGCGCAATCCGCCGTCCTCTCCCAGAACCCACGCGCACTCGGCTCCCAGACGGTACAGCACCGCCTCGACGAAGTGCCCGTAGAGCTTGCGCAGCGGCCCGATCCCCTGGAGATTGCTCTCCAGGACCTGGGCGAACAACTCGGGCGGGGCTTTCCTCAGGTCGATCATGATTACAGCGATCCAGTTTGCGGACGGAGATCCTTCAGCGCGGAGTAAAAGAGGATACCACGGCGCGGGCCGTCTTCGACCTCACGCGCAACGTGAACATCCGCAATAACGTCCATACCGCCTGGGACGCGGTGGGCGTTCCTAGATAAGCGCAGCCGTGTTCCCCCTCTCCAGCTCCGCTGGTGAGGGGGTCAGGGGGTGAGGTTTCTGCGGGCATAACGGCGGAGTCTGGAGAGGGCCGGTCGCCTGCGATACTCTCTCCCGCGATGATCGACTCCGGCCGCTCCGATCCGTTGCCCCCGCATCCGCTGCTGGCGCGCTACTACCAGAGCGAAGAGCAGCGGCGGCGGCGGGTGGACGCGTGGTTCGACGAAGCGGCGAGCGACTACGACTGGATCAACCGGACGATGAGCTTCGGCGCCGGCGGCCGCTACCGCAGGGAGGCCCTGCTGCGTGCCGGCCTTGCCGCCGGGATGAGCCTGCTCGACGCCGGCTCGGGCACCGGCGCCGTCGCGACGCAGGCGCAGGCCATCGTCGGCGGCCACGGGTTCGTGGTGGCGCTCGATCCGAGCCTCGGCATGTTGCGCCAGGCCACCGTGTGCGGAGTAAGGCGCCGAGTACGGAGCTTCGCGGAGTCTCTGCCCTTCTCCAGCGCGTGCTTCGAGATGCTGAGCATGGGATACGCGCTGCGCCACGTCGCCGACCTGCGGACGACCTTCCGCGAGTATCTCCGCGTGCTCAAGCCCGGCGGCAAGCTGCTGCTCCTGGAGATCACGCCCCCATCCTCCTGGCTGTCGCACGCCCTCCTCAAGATCTACCTCGGCCGCCTCGTGCCGCTGCTCGCCCGCTTCGGCCACGGCGGCCGCGCCTCGCGAGAGCTGATGGAGTACTACTGGGAGACGATCGAGAACTGCGTTCCGCCCGCCGTCATCCTCGGAGCGCTCGTTGACGCCGGCTTTTCGCGCGCCGAGCGGCACGTCGAGATGAGGATCTTCTCCGAGTACACGGCCATACGCTGAAGTCCATTGGAGAGAGTCGAATGCAGACCGCCGACGTCGTCATCTGCGGGGCCGGAATCGCCGGCATCTCCGCCGCCTACGAGCTCACGGTCCGCCACGGCCTTGCGGACGTCGTGATGATCGATGACCAGCCGCCCCTCTCGGTGACCAGCGACAAGTCCACCGAGTGCTACCGCAACTGGTGGCCCGGACCGGGCGACACCATGGTGCGCTTCATGAACCGCAGCATCGACCTGCTGGAGGAGCTGTCCGCCGAGAGCGGCAACCGCTTCGTGATGAACCGCAACGGCTACGCCTATCTGACGGCGGACTCAGGCCGGGCCGCGGAGCTCGAACGCGGCGCCCGCGAGGTCTCCTCGCTCGGCGCCGGCGAGCTGCGCATCCATCGAGGAACAGCGGACGATCCGCCTTATCCCGAGGAGAGCTACGACGAGTTGGAGCCGGCTCTCGGAGGCGCCGACCTGGTGCTGGACCGCGAGCGCATCCTCCGCCGCTTCCCCTTCCTCGCACCGGACGTCCTCGCCATGCTGCACACCCGGCGCTGCGGCTGGCTGAGCGCTCAGCAGCTCGGCATGTACCTGCTGGAGCAGGCACGGGAGAGAGGGCTGCGCCAGATCCACGGCCGCATCGCGGAAGTGATCGTCCGCGGCGGCCAGGTCGAGGCCGTGCGCCTGGATTCGGGCGAGACGATCGCAACCCGCCGGTTCGTCAACGCCGCCGGTCCGCTCGCACCGAGCTTAAGCCGGCTGGCCGGCGTCGAGCTGCCGCTGTTCAACGAGCTGCACGGCAAGGTGACGTTCGACGACTACCTCGGCCTCCTGCCCCGCGACCTGCCGCTGATGATCTGGACCGATCCTGTGGACCTGACGTGGAACGAGGAGGAGCGCGAGCAGCTCGCTCAGGATCCGGAGCTCTCGTGGCTGCTGGAGACCATGCCGGCGGGGGTTCACTTCCGCCCCGAGGGAGGAGCGGGAAGCCGCATGCACCTGCTGCTCTGGACCTATCACCTCGATCCGGTGGAGACGGATTTTCCGCCGCGCTTCGATCCGTTCTACCCGGAGGTGGTGCTGCGCGGGCTCATCCGCATGGTGCCCGCTCTCTCCGAGTACCTCGGGCGCATGCGGCGCCCCTACGTGGACGGCGGCTACTACTGCAAGACACGGGAGAACCGGCCGCTCATCGGCCCCACGCCGGTCGCCGGCAACTATCTCCTCTGCGGTCTCTCAGGATACGGCATCATGGCCTCGCAGGCCGCCGCCGAGCTGCTGGCGGCGCATCTCCTCGGCACGGGACTGCCGGACTATGCGGGCGAGTTCCTCCTCAGCCGCTATGAGGACCCCGCCTATCTGGCGAAGATGGCGGCGATGACGTCGGGGCAATTGTAATCACGGCCTCTTATAAACCTCCCCACCCTTCATAACAAACGCCACACGCGTCAGCACGCCGATGTCCTTCAGCGGATCGCCCTCGACGGCGATCACGTCCGCGGCCTTGCCGGCCTCGACAGTGCCGATCTCCTTCTCCAGCCGCAGCAGCTCGGCGCCGCGCACCGTGGCGGAGCGGATCGCCTCCAGCGGCTTCATGCCGTAGTCCACCATGCGCACCAGCTCGCGCGCCTGCGTGCCGTGCTCGTGGGCGCCGACGTCGGTACCGAAAGCGATCTTCACACCCATCTTCATCGCCTTCTGGAAGACCTCCTTGTGATGCGCCACGATGCGCCGCCGCAGCTCCGTATCGTCCTCTTTCGATTCAGGGATGTAGACCGTGAGCGTCGGGCACCACCACGTGCCGTGCTCCACCATCAACCTGAGACCCTCGTCATCCATCAGCATGCCGTGCTCGATCGAGCGCACGCCGGCGCGGATGGCGTTCTTCGCGCCTTCGCCGCCGTAGGCGTGGGCGGCCACGTCGCGATGCCAGCGCTTCGCCTCCTCCACCGCGGCCCGCAGGTCGTCCTCGGAGAACTGGCTCATCGGCTCGAGCGTCGCCGGATCGATGTGGCGCAGCGTGCCGGTGGCGTAGACCTTGATCCAGTCGGCGCCGTACTTCACCTCGCGCCGCACCTCGGCGATCATGGCGCTGCGTGAGTCCGTCAAGGTCGCGGGGTCCGGCACCTCGATGTCCGGATTGAGACCGGCGTTGTTCATGTGGCCGCCGGTGATGGTGAGCGCGTACGTCGAGACCAGCAGCCGCGGCCCGGGGATGACGCCGCGGTTGATGCCGTCGCGGATCGCAACATCGGCGAAGCCGGCGCCCTCGCTGTCGAGGTCGCGCATGGTGGTGAACCCCGCCTCCAGGTCCTTCTTCGCCGCCGCAACGCCCTGCACCGTGCGGAACGCCAACGACTTGGTGATCACCGGCGGCGCGCCGCGCTCGTCCTCCGGCTGCAGCAGGACGTGCGTGTGGCTGTCGACGAGCCCCGGCAGACAGGTATGCCTGGAGAGATCGATCGTCTTCGCTCCGGGCGGCACGGCCTTCCCCACCGCCTCGATCCGCCCGCCGCGAACGACGACGACGGCGCCTTCCATCACCGATCCGCTGGCCGGATCGAGCAGGCGCCCGCAGCGCAGAGCGGCGACGGCGGAATCCTCGGCGGCGAGGCTGGAGGGCAACGAGAGGATGAACAACGAGACGAGGAGTCGGAAGGCGCTCTTCGGGTTCATGGCGGCTCCTGAGCCAGTGAAGGAAAACTTGCGGGAGCGTAGCACGTATAGGGCCGCCGCGAGCCGCCGGGGTGGGACGGCGGCCTGACGTCGGCCGTGCGGTTGACCTTGTACCCCAAGCAAGGCTAAAGCTGACGCGGTGCCGGAAAACTGCCCAGGGTCAGCAGATTGCCCCCCCGGAATCAGCAAACAGCCGATAGACGGCTACAGCCATCACCACTACAGTAGTTTCACGGCCCGCCTCCACTGTGAACGGCGACGCCGTGAATCGATCACCATCAGCAAAGGAGACTCTCAATGTCGAATGTAGCGACACTAGAAGCACCACCGACCACAGCCACGGCGACGGCCCCCGAGGCTTTCTTGTCCTGCTACAAGATCAGCAAAGAGCTCATGGGGGGGGCGACCCTCAACGCCAAGTTCGTCGTGAGTGTGAACGGCGAGGGCGGCGGCACGGTCACGGGTAGCGGGCTGCTCACGCAAGCCGTCAATCCGCCCGTCCACCATCAGTTCAACAACTTGCGGGGCCACTACACCACCAACGAAGGCAGAATCCTCGTGGTCGCCACCGATGCGATTCCGGGCGCGAGCCTCCAGCTCACGATGAATCTTGGCTCCTGGCAGTCGGGCATGGCCGATTTCCGCTGGTATGTCAACAACAAGTTCAATCAGGTTGAAGGTGCCGCCGCCACCTCAGTCGCGTGTTGAACAATTGAACAAGTCGTAGGTATCGCGGCCGGAATCAGAGACTTTCTGACCGGCCGCGACCGTTTATCGGCGCGGATCCCGGGTCTCCGGTTTCGACGGCTGGCGGGCGCTGGTAGTCAGGCCGTGGCGGATGGCGTACTTCGTGAGCTCCGCGACGCTGTGGACGCCGAGCTTGGCCATGATGTGTTCGCGATGGCTGGCTACGGTCTTGGCGCTGAGGACGAGCCGAGCGGCGATCTTCTTGGTGGACAATCCTTCGGCGAGGAGCTGCAACACCTCCCGCTCCCGTTCGCTCAGCGGCGACGGATCGGCGAGCGCGCCACCGGCCAGTTGGCTCCGGTAGTCCGCCACCACCGTGTCGGCGATGGCGGGGCTCAGGTAGGTGTGGCCGGCGATCACCGTGCGGATGGCCCGTTCCAGCTCTTCCAACGCGCAGTCCTTGAGCAGATAGCCAGAGGCTCCCGCCGTGAGCACCGCCGAGATGAACTGCCTCTCGGCGTGCATCGACAGACACAGGACCTTCACCTTCGGCCAGTCGGCGAGGATCTGCCGGGTGGCTTCGATGCCGTTCATACCGGGCATCGAGACGTCCATGACCACCATGTCGGGCCGCTGTTCGGCGACGGCCTTCAAGGCCTCCAGACCGTCTCTCGCCTCCGCGACGACCTGCAGTCCGAGATCCTTTTCCAGCAGCGCGCGGATTCCGGCCCGGACGATCTGATGGTCGTCCGCCAAGACGATGCGAATGGTCATGGCGGGCTCGGAGCGAAGAGCCGTACGCGAGTACCCGCGCCAGGCGATGACTCGATCTCCAGGCCCCCGCCGGCGTGGATCAGTTGCTCGCGCACCGTGAACAGACCGAAACCGCCGCTGGCATCGAAGACCTGTCCGCCGGCGGCGAATCCCACTCCGTCGTCCTCGATGACGATTCGCACCTGATCGCCGGCGGCGTCGATCGCCATCCGGACGTTGCTCGCCCGTGCGTGCTTGACGACGTTGAACAGCAGCTCGCGGACGCTCCGATAGAGCACGATCGCGAGCTCAGCGCCGGGATTCCGCCACCGCTCGGCGCGAAAATGGAATTGAATGTCGCCGCGTCTCTCCATCCTCTCGCCCAGCTCCTGCAGCGCGGCGGCCAGCCCCAGCTCGTAGAGGACCGGAGAGCTCAGCTCGAAACTGAGCGTGCGCGTCGAGCGGATGGCCTGGTCGAGCAGGCCGCGAATCTCCTCGAGCTTCTGCACGGATCCGCTCTCGGCCGCTGACCGGCACAGCTCCCCCAGCTTGATCTTGACGATCGCCAGAGCCTGTCCGACGTCATCGTGAAGGCCGGCGCCGATCCGCCGCCGCTCCCGCTCCTCGGCCAGCACTAGTGCGGCCGCGAGGCTCTTGAGCCGCTCCTGATAGTCGAGGATCTGTTGTTCGGAAAGCTTCCGCTCGGTGATGTCTTCCGAGATCACCAGAAATCCCAGCCGTCCATTGGCCTGCCGAGAGGCCTGAATCGTGTCCAACGCCCACAGCGTGGTCCGATCCTTACGGAGCTTGCGCGCCTCCCAGCTCATCGGGCTCCGGGGATTGGCGACGAAAGCCCGGAGCTTGGCCTCGACTTCCGGCCGGTCCTCTTGGGGTATGAGATCCAGAATAGACCCCCCGACCAGCTCATCCGGTTCATAGCGCAACTCCCGTGCACCGTAAGCGTTGACCGAGAGGATGACGCCCTCGCGGTCGGTGGTGAGATAGATCAGGGGAATTTCATCGTACAGATTCCGGTAGCGCCTTTCGCTTTCCCGCAGCTCGGCCCCGGCCGCGGTCAGCTCTGAGATCCGCCGCTGGGCAGCGGTCAGCTCGGCGAGCAGCTCGTCCCCGGTCTTGCCCGCGTCTCCCTCGGTATCGCTGCCCGAACCCGCTTGGCTGATCGGTGAGGAGTGTTTCGTGGTTCTCATGCGCGGCCGAATCACCCGGCAACCCTCGGCCCGCTGGTCCATGAGCGGCTCCCGGATCGGCGGAAGGAAGTCCACGCGAAGCTTAGCACGTGTCTCGGCCAGCCGCTGGTGCTATCTTGCTGGCGCACTGGAACTGCCGGCACCTTGCCAACGCGAACAAATTCGGGCACATTCGTCGGGTGAATACCATGCTGGGTCTTTTCATCCCGGCACTGGTTACCCCGCTAGAACTGCTGGGAGGCATCGATGAAGAAAAACAGATGAGTGATCCGCCTATCGACGAGATCCGAGAAATCCGACACCGTATCTCGGAATGTTTTGGTCACGACCCTGAGCGCCTCGTGGCGTACTATATGGAGCTCCAAGAAAAGTACCGCGACCGGTTCGTGGACGCTCCGCGCAAGGAACCGGATGATCGATCAGCCACCTGACCCTCCGCCGCTAGACGGCCCGACGACCTGGAGCCGAGAATTCCTCGAGCTGCCCGGGTCCTCGCCAGAGTTTCCCTATCCCGAAGAGCCTCCGCCAGCGGAGCCAGGTCCGGACCTTGATCGTGAATTACCGCTCAACGGCCCATGATCGACACCGGTCTCAAGGACAAGGTCGTCCTGATCACCGGCGCCAACAATCCCTATGGGATCGGCGCCGCCACGGCCAGAGCCTTCGCCGCGCAGGGAGCCAAGGTCTTCCTGCACTACTTCCGCGCGAGACAATCCGCAGCAAAGGCCGGCGAATCACCAGGCGAGGACTTCTGCATCGAGCGTGTTGTGGGTCACCGCGCCGGTGACCCGCGGCGCGCCGTGATCGAGGTAGAGCAGGAGGGACGCCGCCACCGTGAAGTGGTGGTTGGCGTTGAAGACGCTGACGCCCACCTGGTGCGGCTGACCGTCGCTGAGCACGCCCGCGAACGGGGTGAGATCGACGCGGTACGGCTGGAAGTTGAGCGTTTCCACTCCCGTGGTCGGCCGCCACAGCAGCGGGTCGATGCCGCCGGTGAAGATCCAGGGACAGATCGGAGCGAAGCCGGCCGGCTGGCCGTCGATCGTCACCTCGGTTTCGCGGAACGACGTGCCGCCACAACTGAAGAGCTCGTCGGCGACGTCGTCCGGCACGCAGGCGTACCAGAACTCGTCGCCCGCTTGGGACTGCGCGACGACGTCGAGGAAGGCGCCTTCAATATTGGTCGGCAGCGAGAAGGTGGGAGCGAGAACGCTCGCCGTCGTATCCAACAGGGCCGCGCCGCCGGGAGCGTCGGACAGCGGCAGGACGACGTCGGCGGTCCGCGGTGCCCCTTCCCCCGCTGCGACGGGGTAGAAGAGCACTTTCGCGCTGCCGCTGAGGATGCCCGTGAAGGTGGAGTTGACCAGGTTGCCGAGATTCACCTCGCCGGTCTGGGAAATCTGGAACAGCGGGCTGTAATCGGTGAGGTCGCGCTCCACGTGCCAGGAGGGGCTGACGGTCGCGGAAGGCTCCTAGGTGGTGCCGAAGTAGACATTCGTATGACCGATGGCGATCTCCGCCGTACGGTCGAACTGACGGCCGGCGGTGACGGAGAAGTCCGCTTCCAGGATCACTCTCGCCCAGGGCCCGGGACAGCTCGCGGGCGGTGTGTAGGTGAAGGGCTTCGGGGAGAAGTCCGCGAAGGTGAAGTTGGAGAACAGTTGCACCGTGCAGGGCGTCGTCTGCGGCCGTGGGAGGAACGGATCGGCGGTCGCGACATTCGGCGAGCCGAGAGTAAGGGTGAGGGAGGGTGAGGAGACCGTCTGAGCGACGACGGATGCGGCGAGTACAAACCAGCCGAGAGTCAGGAAGAGGCCGGACCGGCGACAGGAGCACGAACGCTGGGTCATGGCGAGAGTCTCCTTTCAAGGAAAGAGGTGCTCTCACCGCGCTGAGGAGCGCCCCGAGGCGAAGGCCACCAGTTCGTGGGAGTTCGCCGCACACTCATAGGCTCCGCAACCTCCAGGCCCGTCGCGTAGTACCCCCGGCCCTCCCGCTGCTCGAACGTGAAGTCCAGCGGCGGGAAATCAATCGGCCGGAGATGGAGCACGCTTCTCCCGCCTCGCTGACCGACTTCCCAGGTGCCGAGATCAAATCGGTCATCCTCCGCGACCGTCTCGATACCGTAATCCTTCAGCACCTTCCAGAACTGGCGCTCGACGCCCGGCGCGGCCAACTTCGAGACATCCTGATGCCGAACGATGCGGTCCACCAGCTCATCGGTGGCCTGGAGTTCTGGAGGCGTCAGGTACCGGCGCCCCATATCCTCGACGCCGTCCGGCGTGATCCGCAGGGTCCAGACCGCCTCGGGATCCGGACACATACCGCACGTGAAGAACCTCTTGAGCTCCTCCTTGGTGTGCAGCTCCAGCCGATCCCCTTTCAGACTCGTGTCACCGATCGTCCCCAGCGAGCGCGCATAGCTCTTGATGAACACGGATCTCGGCTCGTGGCCATCCCATTCCCAGACGCTGATCTGCGCCGCGAAGGTTCCGCCCGCCTCAGGGTGGCTAACGGCGTCGAGGTAGAAGCGTACATGCCCGCTGCGTGAGGGCGGCAGGGCATGGACGGTGCCTCCCAGAGGAGCGACGCCGAAACCCGAACCGTCATAACCCCAGTAGGCGATCTCGACCGGGACCGCGGAGTGCGTGACGGCGAATTCATGGAGGTTCCACACCACCTGGAAGCTCCCGTCGGGCTGGCGGGCGACGGCGAGGAGCGTGCCGTACCTCGCCGCGGTCAGGGCGACGACGTAGGCAGCGGCCGGTCCGCTCGCCAGGCGCAAGGAGCTGACCTCGAGCCCTCGATCCAGCGCCTGCATCGCTCCGGTCAATTCCTCTGTCGACGCCTGGGGGTGTTTGACGAGCTGATGGACCGCCCAGCGACCGGCGAGAGGCCACAGATCGCTCAGCATCGCCTCGATGCCGGCGTCGCCGCACTCCTCGTACTCCGGCGGATTGATTCCCCCGCACATCTTCAGCACATAGAGGAGCTCCTGGAACCGGGATGGGATCGGTTCGCCGGGATCGGGCTCCGCAGGGTAGGCCGGAGGAGCCACAAGCATCAGGAGCACGGAGGCCGCGAGAGCCTTCCACATGGTTCTTCCCCCACGAACGGCTGTTAGGAGTATCGTGGCGTGGCAGCCTGCTGTCAACGAACGCACCCCCTGGCTTCGTCACCGGCGGCAGCTCCGGCATCGGCCGCGCCGCCGCTCACGCCTTCGCCGCGGAAGGCGCCAAGGTGGTGCTCTCTGCCCGCGGCGCCGAGCGCGGTGAAGCCGTCGCGCGATGGCCGTGAACTTGAAGAGCATCTGGCTGTGCATGAAGCACGAGATCCATACCATGCTCGCGCAGTTTCCTCCCGGCGGCGCGATCGTCAACACCTCGTCGGTCAACGGGCTCGGCGGCGCTCCGGGCGGTTCTCTCTATTCCGTCGCCAAGGCCGGCGTGCTGGCCCTCACCAAGTCGGCCGCGCTGGAGTACGCGATGTAGGGAATCCGGGTGAACGCCCTGGTGGCCGGTGCCTTCCTGACGCCGATGCTCCAGAGCGCCTTCGAATACCACGGCGGCGGCACCGAGGAAGGAGCGGCGGCGGCGAAGGTCAAGTACGAGGAACGCATCGCCTTGCACCGCATCGGGGGGCCCGAGGAAGCGGCCGCCGCTGCCGTCTGGCTCTGCTCGGACGCGGCGTCCTATGTAACGGGTCACTCGATGATCGTGGATGGCGGGATGACGGCGGCGGTGCGATAACTTCCCTCCCGCTACATCGACGCGTCCTGCACGATCTCCCACGACTCACCGGCCCGCCGCAGCACCAGCAGGGTCAGCCCCTCGGCGGTCTTCTTGTCCGCCTGGCCCGGATACTCCAGCCGCCAACGGGCCGCGACGGAGACGGCCTCCGCGGTCTTTCCTGCGGGGAAGGTCCGCGCTTCGATGACCTCCAGGGTCAACGTTCCCATCGCCGCCTTGTCGGGATAACGCTTGCGGTAGCGGGCTAGGACCTCGCTCCGGCCGCGGGTGAGGCCGCTCGGCGAAAGAAAGGAAGCGTCCTCGGCGTAGACGGCGGTGAACGCTTCCAGATCGCCGCGGTTCCAGGCGTCGGACTGCGCTCGCAGCAAGGCGGCGACCTGCTTCTCCGGCGACGAGCCGGCCAAGGGTTCGGCGGTGCCGAGGGCAGGAAACAGCGGGAGAAAGGCAGCCAGAATCCAGGCAGGGAGGGTGCGCATCGAGGAGTCCTCCGGCGTCGGGGGTCTCCAGGAATGCTACCACCGCGATCGGGTGGCGGACGCTGATCGCCCCAATTTGCGGCGAAACGTCTTTCAGAGATGATAACATACGCCAGATCAAGAGGTTATAGCGACTCGCGGCGAAACGCTCCATTTGCGGCGAGTCTTTGGAGTTGCGGTGTAGTAAACCAGTTGCGGCGTAGCATTCCAGTTGCGGCGTAGCATTCCAGTTGCGGCGTAGAAGACGAGTTGCGGCGTAGAAGACCAGTTGCGGCAAAGCGCTGGAGTCGCGGCGTAGAAGCCCAGTTGCGGCGTAGCGTTCCAGTTGCGGTGTAGCAAACCAGTCGCGGTGTAGCAGGCGAGTCGCGGCGTAGAACAGGAGTTGCGGCGTAGAACGCGAGTTGCGGTGTAGAAGGCGAGTTGCGGTGTAGCAAAAGAGTCGCGGCAAAGGAGGCCAGTTGCGGTGTAGGAGCTGCGACACCGCAACTAGCTGCCTACTCCCCCACCGCTGCCAGCCGCCGCACCTCCTGCGCCGGCCGCCGCTCCCCCACCTGCTGGCGCCACATGGCGTAGTAGAGGCCCTTGCGCTCCAGGAGCTCCGCGTGGCGGCCGGACTCGACGATGCGTCCGCGCTCGAGGACGTGGATGGTATCGGCGTGGAGGATCGTCGACAGCCGGTGCGCGATGAGGATGGTGATGACCTGGCTCGACGCCACCTCGCGGATGGTCTCGGTGATCTCCTCCTCGGTGAGCGAGTCGAGCGACGAGGTGGCCTCGTCGAAGACCAGCAACCGCGGCCGGCGCAGCAGCGCCCGCGCGATCGAGAGGCGCTGCTTCTCGCCGCCCGAAACCTTGACGCCGCCTTCGCCGATGACGGTGTCGAGCCCCTTGTCGGCCCGCGCCAACAGGCTGTCGCAGGCGGCCTTCTTCAGCACCTCCAGGCACTCGGCGTCGGTGGCGGTCGGGTTGACGAACAGCAGGTTCTCGCGGATCGAGCCGGAGAAGAGCTGCGTGTCCTGCGTCACGAAACCGATCTGCGCCCGCAGCTCTTCGAGGTCGATGGCCGTGCCGGGTTTGCCGTTGTAGAGGATGCGCCCGTGCTGCGGCCGGTAGAGGCCGACGAGCAGCTTGACGAGCGTCGTCTTGCCCGAGCCCGAAGGCCCGACGAAAGCCACCGTCTCGCCGCGCCGGGTCTCGAAAGAGACGCCGGAGAGCGCCGGCGCCGTGCCGGTCTGGTGCGTGAAGGCCACGTCCTCGAAAGCCAGCGAACGGACCTCGCCGAGGGAAACGGGGCTTGCCGGCCTCTCCTCGACCGGCAGGGTGAGGATGGCCTGGAACACGTCGAGCGAGGCCTCGGTCTCGCGATAGGTGTTGATCACCGTGCCCAGCTCTTGCAGCGGCCCGAAGATGAAGAACGAGTAGATCCACAGCGAGAAGAACTGGCCGACGGTGATCTGCTGCGTGAAGATGAGGTAGAGCATCAGGAAGAGGATCGAGGTGCGCAGGGCGTTGACCGAGGTGCCCTGGATGAAGCTCAGGAGGCGCAGCGAGCGGACCTTCTTGAGCTCCAGCTTCAGGATCCTGCCGGTGATGGAGTTGAGGCGGTCGATCTCCTGGCGCGCCAGGCCCAGGCTCTTCACCAGCTCGATGTTGCGCAGCGATTCGGTGGTCGAGCCGGCCAGCGCCGTGGTCTCGGCGACGATGACCTTCTGGATCTTCTTGATCCGGCGCGACAGGACGGAGCTGAGGACGCCGAGCAGCGGCACGGTGAGGAAGAAGACCGGCGCGATCAACCAGTGCACCGTGAAGGCATAGATCATCACGAAGATGACGCCGACCAGGGTCGTGAACAGGGTGTTGACGGCGACGACGATCAGCTTCTCGACGTCGGAGCGCACCTTCTGCAGCTTGCCGAGCGTCTCGCCGCTGCGCTGGTCCTCGAAGAGGGAGTACGGCAGCTCGAGGGAGTGGCGGACGCCGTCCGAGTAGAGCCGCGCCCCCAGGCGCTGGGTGATGACGTTGACGAAATAGTCCTGGAAGTTCTTCGCGACGCGCGAGACGAACGCCACGCCGACCGCCGCGAGCAGCAGCAGGCTCACGCCGCGCAGGAACTGCTCGGTCGTGTACTCGCGGTAGCGGGTGGCGTACTCGTCGATGACGTGGCGGAAGATCAGCGGGTCGAGGAGCGAGAAGATCTGGTTGATCGCCGCCAGGACGAGAGCGACCAGCACGAGCACCCAGTAGCGGCGGAGATAGGAGTAAAGGAGTCGCATGACGGCTATGGTATCCGAGGGTCAGTAACCGATCCCACGGCCCGTAGATTCCTGCCCCGGGGTCCGTCGCCTGGGTCTACGCCGGAAGGGCGGTCGAGATCGAGATCTTGAACCCGGAGGAGTGCCAAGAGCCTGCAAACTCCCTATTTACAACGCCGTCACACGGTTGTAACGTACACAGGATATAGATCTTTGACTACCCCTTGAAGCTGCGGCCACCCTAGCCGGCGCTTGACGCCGAGCTGAATCTTTGGAGGAGGAAGGACGATGACCACCCGATCGTTGCCTGAAGTCTCCAGCAGGATTCATCGATGGCGGCTGCTCGGTCTCGTCGCCATGGCCGTGGTGCTTCTGTTGTGTCTCCTGCCAGCCGTAGCGCGGGCCCAGGAGACGCCTCCGCCGCCGGAAGGCCAGCAAGAGACGAAACCGCCGGAGGAGACCCAGGAGGAGCCGACTCCGGCCGAGGAGGAGGAGACTCGGTTCAGGGAGGAGATCACGGTCACCGGTACGCGCGTCGAAGGGCGCAGCGCTACCGAGACGCCGGCGCCGGTCGACGTCATCGATTCCGAGACGATCAAGACCACCGGCGCCACGGAGACCGGCAAGATCCTGCAGCTTCTCGAGCCCTCCTTCAACTTCTCCTCCACCACCATCAGCGACGGCACGGACATCATCCGGCCGGCGACGCTGCGCGCCCTGGGTCCCGACCAGGTGCTGGTGCTGGTGAACGGCAAGCGCCGTCACCAGCAGTCCCTGCTCAACGTCCAGCAGACCATTGCGCGCGGCTCGGCCGGCTACGACATCAACACGATTCCCGCCTCGGCCATCGACCATATCGAGGTGCTGCGGGACGGCGCCGCCGCGCAGTACGGCTCGGACGCCATCGCTGGCGTCATCAACATCATCCTCAAGAACCAGACGGACAGGACGGACATCGCCCTCGAAGGCGGCCAGCACTACTCGGGCGACGGCGAGCTGTTGATGGGAGCGGCCAACACGGGCTTCGCCGTCGGCGGCAAAGGGTTCGTGGATCTCACCGCCGAGTACCGCGACCGTGGCGAGACGAACCGCGCCGGTCCGGACTCCCTGCGCGTCAGCCCGCCGCGCGTCACCCAACGCATCGGCGACGCGGACTCCGAGGACGCCTCGGTCTGGCTCAACTCGGCGTTTCCCGCCGGGCCCGGCGAGCTCTACGCCTTCGGCGGTTATTCCAACCGCAAGGGCAACTCCTCCGGCTTCTTCCGCAGCGCCGGCGACGGCCGGACCGTGCCGGCGATCTATCCGAACGGCTTCCTGCCGACCATCATCACCGAGCCGACCGACACCTCCCTCGCCGCCGGCTACCGGGGCGCGTTCGGCAACGGTTGGAAGTACGACTTCGGCGCCAACTACGGCGACAGCGAGTTCAAGTTCCGCGAGGAGAACACGGTCAACGTCAGCTACTGGTACGAGCCGGTCAACCCCGCCAACCCGACGGGGGCCAGGTTCGCGGAATCGCCGACCTCGGCGGACACCGGCACGCTGGAGCTCGACCAGTTGAGCTTCACGGCGGACTTCACCGGCAAGGTGGACTGGGGCATGGGAGCCGGGCCGCTGAACATCGGCGCCGGCGCCGAGTACCGGGAGGAGGGGTACAAGATCACGCCGGGAGACCCGGTTTCCTATCAGTACGGCCGCACCGACAACCGCGCCATCCGCATCCTCGACCAGACCGGCGCCATCGCGCAACCGGGCACCCAGGGCTTCCCGGGCTGGTCGCCGCGCGAGGCCGTGGACGGCGACCGCAACACCTCGGCGCTGTACGTCGATCTCGAGTCGCAGTTGAGCCAGCGGTTCCTCGCCGGCGCCGCCGTGCGCTGGGAGGACTACTCCGACTTCGGCAGCACGGTCAACGGCAAGCTCTCGGGACGCATCGACTTCACCGACCGGTTCGCATTGCGCAGCACCGTCTCGACCGGATTCCGGGCGCCGGGCGTGCAGCAGCTCTTCTACAGCCAGCGCTCCACCAACCTCAACGCCGCCGGCGTGCTCACCGACACTCTGACGGCGCGCCAGGACAGCGACGTCACTCGCGCCTTCGGCATCCCGGCCCTCAAGGAGGAGACGTCGCGGAACTACTCCGTCGGCCTGGTCGCCAAGCCCAAGGACAACTTCCGCGTCACCGTCGACCTCTACCGGATCGACATCGACGACCGCATCGTCTTCTCCAGCAACATCGGGCTGGGGACGTCGGCCGCGATCGACAGCATCCTCAACAGCCTCAACGTCGGCCAGGTGCTGTTCTTCACCAACGCCATCGACACCTCGACCGACGGCTTGGACATCGTCGCTCTCTACGACTGGAAGCTCGCGGGGGACTCCCTCTTCAGCTTTGAAGGCGCATTCCACTTCAACGACACCGAGGTGACCAAGCGCCGCTCGTCCTCCAGCATCCTGCCGCCGGCGGTGCTGTTCGATCAGTCGCAGGTGACCTTGATCGAGGAGGGCCAGCCGAAGGAGCACTTCGTGCTGAGCGGCACCTACTTCCGCGGCGACTGGAAGGCCAACCTGCGGTTCAACTACTTCGGATCGGTCGCCGGTGAGGGGTTCACGCCAGGGTTCAAGCAGACCTGGGGCGGCAAGTGGCTGACCGACCTCTCGCTCACGGCCCCGTTGGCCCGCGGCATCAACCTTACCGTCGGCGGTCTCAACATCTTCGACGAGTATCCCGACAAGTGGGACACGGTCAACGCCTTCCCGTTCCCGCAACTGGGCTTCGTCTACGGTTGGGAGACGCTGCCCTTCGGCATCAACGGCGGCTACTACTTCCTCCGCCTCGATTACCGCTTCGGGCACTGAGCCCTCACCTCCCCGACCCTCCTCTCCCCGAGGGAGAGGAGGGTTTTTCCGTAAGTGACTCTGGTGATTGCACTTAGAAGCACCTAAAGGAAGTATAGGTGACCCGTGTGTAACGAGTCAAGGACCGGAAACTCGCAACGAAGAGGTGACGACCTCACGAAGCCCTTCCGGTTGGAAACCGCTCAGGACTGACACTCGCAGACCAGGGTACCGCGAGCTTCAATGCCGTCGGCATTCACGGGTTGACCGGCACCTCCGTGCACGACGGGTTGTTGTACGCATCAAGCTGGTTCTTGAGCGAGTCGGCCCGCGCCTTGTCGGCTCCCTTGGGATTGCTCCCCGGCGGGAAGTCGGCGAGGAACGCGTCGGCGGCGTCCACCACTGGAATGATCGACGGCGGCGATCCCACGAGCAGGTTGAACTTCGTCGCCACGAGCTGGCGCGCCAGGTGCTTCGAGGCGTCCGGCCCGTTGTAGGCGAGGAAGCCCGCAAGGTCCGTCGCCCCGTACCACCGGCCGCCCAGGACGAGCGAGGAGGCCAGCCAGACCGAGCCGTGGGTCTTCCAGAAGCCGGGCGAGCGGGCGCAGAAGTCGTCGTTGACGATGAGCCCCAGGCCCTGAGGATCAGCCAGCACCGTCTCGGAGCCAGGCACGGGGCTCGACAGATTGAGGAAGAAGGTCTCGTGCCGCTCGTGCGTGGTATCACCCAGAACCGGAACGGTGACCGTGCGCTGGACCGCCCCGATCGGG
Source organism: Thermoanaerobaculia bacterium (assembly GCA_036002325.1). Classification (GTDB taxonomy): domain Bacteria; phylum Acidobacteriota; class Thermoanaerobaculia; order Multivoradales; family UBA5704; genus DATARR01. The sequence goes on from DASYTJ010000041.1 coordinate 66,784, forward strand.
AAGGAGAGTGAACCGGAGACCGCCTGATAGTCGCTTCCCGCCATCGCCGTGCCGTCGGCCGTAGCGAAGGAGATCGAGACCTCCTGCGCCACCGGGCAGGAGAGGGCGACCGTGAAGGTGGCGTCGGTGGTGCCCGTATGGCCCTCGTAGGCGACGGCGTCCGAGACCGTCAGGGCCGGCGCCCGAAGCGAGGTCAGGGACAGAGCATCGAAATACCCGTCGTCGCCCGGTGCCGTGAAGCGGGCGGCGAGGAGCCGCACCCGGACGAAGCGGGTGCCGACCGGAGCGAACCGCTCGTCCTCGACGAGGCGCCATTCGAGCGGGCTTGCGATCTCCCCCGTATCGAAAGCGTCGAGCACGGCGGTGTTCGACCCGTCGCGATACTCGACGACGATCCGGGCTACGTCAGACGGCGTTTCGGCACGGGTGCGCACCCAGCCACCGAAGGCGAACGCCTGGCCGCCCGCGTCGATCCGGGGGGCGTAAGAGGCGACAGACACGTCCTGGTACAGCTCGGCGAAATCGGTGTTGCCACTGCTGAAGTAGGCCAAGCCCTCGGCCGGTCTAGGATCGGCCGTCCGCTGCTGCCAGAGAGCGGTCCCCACGGCCGTCCAACCGGGGATTGCGGCCGGTGAGGCGATCGACGGCGACGGCAGCTCGGCGCCGGCGTTTACCAGGAGGTTGGGACCCGTGCAGCGCTCGTCGTCTCGGATCGTGGCAGTGCCGCGGGCACGGTCGAGGACCGCTCCTGCCGGGCTCGAAAGATCAACGGAGAAGGATTCCTCCGGCTCGAACAGCGCGTCGTTGAGAAGAGGCACGGCGAGGGTCTTCGCGGTCTCGCCCGGGGCAAAGACCAGGGTCCCGCTCGTCGTCTGGTAATCGGAGCCGGCGCGGGCCGTGCCCTCTGCCGTGGCGTAGGAGACCCGCACCTCACCGGCCGCCGGAGCCGAGAGCGCAACCGTGAAGAGGGCGGTGGATTGCGCCCCTTCGGTGACCGAAACGTCGCCGATCGAGAGCTTGAGGGCTGGGGCCGCGTCGTCGTCGCGGATGAGGCCGGTGGCTTCGGCGACACTCGCAATGCCGCCCGAAACCGCCGTCAATCTCACCCGGAAGGTCTCTTCGGACTCGTGGACCGTGTCGTTTATCAGGGCCACCTGGAAGCTCTTCACGGTCTCGCCGGGCGCGAAGACCACGGCCCCCGCCGCGGAGACGTAATCGGCGCCGGCAAGAGCCGAGCCGTCCGCGGTGATCCAGTCCGCCCGCACCTGATGATCGGTCGGTACCGAGAGGCGAACCCTGAAGGTGAGCGAGCCGTCCCCTTCCGAACCGGCCGCGCTGTCGATCGACACCAGCGGCGTGATCGTTACGGGCGTCACCGTGGGATCACCCACCGCCGGGGTGGCCGGATCATCGGTTACGAGATCTGGCAGCTCGGTGCTGGTGACGCTCGCCTGGTTGCTCACCACTCCGAGCGATGGCGGGAAGGGCGAGGCGATCCGTACCTGGAAGGTCACGGCCGCGGCCGTGCTGGGAGCGATCTCTCCCAGTTCCACCCGGATCGGACTCACCGAGAGAACCGCCCCGTGGGAGGTCTGGACCGAGTCCGCGACGAGCTCCGTGCCCGTGGGCGTGGTGTCCGTCACCTGGACGCCCGTGGCCGGGGTATTGCCACGGTTTCCTACCTCGATGCGATAGAGCAGCGTGTCTCCCGGCGAGGCGATGCCGTCGCCGTCGGCGTCGATCAACAGAATCGCGGTCTTGACGGCCGTGAGAGCCGGAGAAGCGGAGATCGGCGTCACCGTGGGATCGGAGGCTCCGCCCACCCGCGGATCGTCGGTCAGCACCGCCGGCAGCTCAGCACTCGTCACCGTGCCCTGGGCCGAGATCTCCCGGACCCCGGAAGGCACCGTCGAGTCCACCTCCACCCGGAAGGTGACGGTGACCGCCTGTCCGCCCGCGACTTCCCCGATTTCCACTCGCAACCCGCTCGCGTCAAAAGCCGCGACCGTCCCGGCCGAAGTCGCGGCCGAGCCGGACACCGGCGTCGTGCGAGCCGGGATCGGAACCGCGAGCACGACCTCGGTTCCCGACGTGTTGCCGGTGTTGCGCACCACGGCCCGGTACTCGAACGTATCGCCCGGGCTGGGGCGACCGTCGCCGTCGGCATCGACAGCCAACGAGTCGGTCAGCTCAGCCCCTAGGCGCGGCGAAGCCACAATCGTCGTCACCGTGGGATCGGCGGGGCCGCCCACCGCCGGATCGTCGGTCAGGACGGCCGGCAGCTCGCGGCTCGTCACCGCACCCTGATTGGTGATGGAGGTGACGCCGGCCGGCACCACGGAGTCGATTGTCACCTGGAAGCGGACATCCACCTGCGCACCGGCCGCCAGCTCGCCTACCGAGACCGCCAACGGTGATTCGCTCTCGACCGTCCCGGCCGAGGCGGTGACCGAGCCCGGCACCAGCAGGGTATAGGCCGGCGCCGTGTCGGCGAAGGTCACGCCCGTGGCCGACGTGTTGCCCGTATTGACGACCGCCACCTGATATTCGAGCACATCGCCCGGGCTGGGCTGGCCGTCGCTATCGGAATCGCCGGCGAGGACGACCACCTTGGTGGCAGAGAGGACCGGCGCCGCCGAGACCGGCGTCACCGTCGGATCACCCACCGCAGGTGTCGCGGGATCGTCCGTCAGCGCAGTCGGCAGCTCCTCGCTCGTCACGCTCGCCTGGTTGGCGACCTCGCTCAAGGCATGCGGGAACGGCGAGGCGATCCGCACCCGGAACGTCACGATCGCCGAGGTGCCCGCGGCGATCTCTCCGAGATCCACCCGGACCGGCTCCTCGGAGGCAACCGTCCCCTGTGAGGTCTGAATCGAGCCAGCCTCGAGCTCCGTGCCCGCGGAGAGCGGATCGGAGAGCGCCACGTTGGTTGCGGCCGTGTTGCCACCGTTTGCGACCTCGATCCGGTAGAGCAGCACGTCGCCTGGCGAGGCCACGAGATCGCCATCGACATCGGTAAAGAGCAGGGCCGTCTTGCTTGCCGTGAGGTTCGGCGCCGCGGTGACCGGAGTCACGGTGGGATCAGCCGTGCCGCCCACGTCCGGATCGTCGGTTGCGACCGCCGGCAGCTCGGTACTCGTCACCATGCCCTGGAGCGAGACCTCGCGCACCCCGGCCGGCACCGGTGCGTCCACCTTCACGCGGAACGTGGTGGTGACCGATCCTCCTCCCGCGAGCTCGCCCACGGCGACCCGCAAGCCCTCTCCTGTGCTGAACGCCGCTACCGAGCCGGCCGTCGTGGTGGCCGAGCTCTCGACCGCCGTCGTATGGGCCGGAACCGCCGCGGCAAGGACCACCTCGGTGGCCGAAGTGTTGCCTGTGTTGCGCACCACGGCCTGATACTCCAGCGTGTCCCCTGGGCTCGCTGAGCCGTTACCGTCCGCATCGACAGCGAGCGAATCCACAAGCTCCGCCGAGAGCCGCGGCGTGGCCGTGATCGTCACGACCGTCGGATCGGCCGTGCCGCCCACGGCCGGATCGTCGGTCAGGACGGCCGGCAGCTCGGCGCTCGCGACCGTGCCCTGGTTCGAGACGGAGGTCACACCGGCTGGAACGGTCGAATCGATCGCCACCCGGAAGCGGACCTCGGCCTGGCTCCCGGCGGCGAGCGTGCCCACCGACACCTTGACGGGCGCCTCGGTCTCGACCGTGCCTACCGTGGTCGCGACCGATCCCACAACGATCGAGGTATAGCCCGGCGCCGGGTCGAGGAAGAGCACGCCGGTTGCCGGAGCGCTCCCGGAGTTGGCCATCGCCACCCGATATTCGAGGAGGTCGCCCGGGCTGGGCTGACCGTCGCCGTCGTTGTCGGCGACGAGGGTGGCGGTCTTTGCAGCCGCGAGCTGCGGCCGGCTAGTGACCGGAGTGACCGTAGCGTCTCCAGCCTGCGCGGTGTCCGGATCGTCCGTCGCTACCGCGGCAAGGCCGGTGGCCGTCACCTGCCCTTGGTTGGCGACAGCGGCAACACCTGCCGGGAACGGATGATCGATCGTCACCTCGAAGGAGACGGTTGCGAGCGCGCCCGGAGCGAGCGAGCCCATGGCTACCGCGACCGGATCGCTCCCGGTCACGCTCCCTTGCGAGGCGAGGATTGAGCCCGCCACGAGATGAGTGTTGGCCGGAACCACATCGGTCAAGGCCACGCCATTGGCGGTCCCCGTTCCGGGGTTGCGGATCTCGATCTCATAGCGCAGCCGGTCTCCCGGCGAGGCCGTGCCGTCGTCGTCGGCATCCGCCACCAGCACATCTCTCTTGGTGGCCGCGAGAGCCGGCCGGTCGTTATCCTCAATCGTCAGCACGGCCGTGGCCTGCCCCAGTTCCGCACCACCCGCGGGGTTGCTCAAGGTCAGATTCACTGTCTCGGCCGGCTCTTCGGCCGAGTCATCGGCGATCGGAATGGTGAACGTCTTCGGCCCGCGCTCGCCGTCACGGAACGTGATCGTGCCGGTCGTCGCCGCGTAGTCTCCCGGAGCCGTCGCCGTTCCATCCGCGGTCGAGTACGTCACAGAGACCTCGCTGCTGTCGCCGCGGGTACGGAGGACACTGATCGTGGCAAGCGTTCCGTTCTCCGTCACCTCATAGGCTGAAGCGGAAAACTGCAGCACCCCCGGATCGGCGGCACCAGCAAGGAGCGTCGTCTCCATCTGGAAGCTCGAACCGAACGTGTGCCGCTCGGCCCAGAAGATGTCCAGGTCATAGATCCCGCCCGGCACCAACCCCAGCTCCGTGGCCTGCAGATCGAGATCAATAATCTTCTGGTAGGGCAAGGTCACGCCGCCGTGGTCGAGGGCGAGTTTGCCGTTCATGAACACCCAGATGTCGTCGTCGCCGTAGAAGCGGAAGACCTCCTTCGTTCCGTAAAGGAACCGCGTGTGGATCTCATACGTCATGTGGAAGTTGTGGCCCAGGCCCTCGTTGCCGAAGAGCTGGTTGTCGATCGGGAAGAAGACGAGGTTCGAGAATCGGTAGATTCTCGGGTCCGAAGTCGGCGTCAGCGTGATCGTGTAGGGAATCGCGAGGTTGACGTCCGGCACGTCGCGGTACCACTGGTCGAAGGCCGTTTTGCCATGAGTGGTCAGACTCCCATTACCCTTCGCGTAGACCGGCTTCTTGTCAGGACCGAGCAAGAATTCCACGATGCCCAGGTCTTCTCCCTGCTGGTCCTCGAAGTCCGGATGGGAGGCCTTCATGTCGCGCAGCGTGCCAGTCAGGGAAATCGATGCCGGCCGATCATCATCCACGATCGTGCCGGTGCCCCGAGGCGTCAGCAGGAGCGGTCCCGAGGAATTCCGGAGCTCGACGACGAACGGCTCGTCGTACTCCGTCCGCGTGTCGCCGAAGACGGTCACCGGCACATTGAGTACCGTGTCACCGGGCTGGAAGGTCAGCGTGCCGGAAACCGGCATGTAGTCGAGCCCTTCCTCGGCTCCCGCTTCGACCGTGGCGTAGTCCACGGTCACCGGCGCGGCCTGGGGGCAGCTCAAGGTGACCGGGAAGGTGACCGTCACGGTGCCCGTATTCCCCTCCGTCACCGGCCTGTCGGGAACGGTGAGGACCGGCGTCGTGATCGAGCGCAGATCGAGGGCGTCGAACCAGATCGAGTTGCTGCTTCCCGGTTGACGGCGTTGAATAAGCCGGACTCTGATCCAGCGAGTGCCGGGAGGCACCGCCGCAAACGCGGCGGCCTGCTGCCAGACGCCCTTGTAGGTCAGATTGCCGGAATCGAATTCGCCCAGAGGATGATCCGCGTCCCGATCGGCGTCCAAGTACTCCAGCTTGATTTGCGCCACGTCAGCCGTGACGTTGGTGAAGAGCACCCAGCCCTGGAAGGAGAAGCGCTGAATGCCACGGTCCACGGGATCGGCGTAGACCGAGATGTCCACGTCCTGGGAAAGCTCGGCGTCGGTCACCCCCGAACCGGCGTAGAAGCTGTGGCTGCTGGCAAAGCCGTTGCCGTTGTAGGTCCAGGTGGTGCCCTGGACCTCGGTCCAACCCGGGACCTCACCCCGTACGGGTACCTCCTCGGCGCCCGCGTTCTTGAGCAGGTTGGGGCTCGGGCAGTCGTCATCGTCGGCAATGGTGCCCAACCCCTCGCCGTTCAGGATCGAGGCATTGACCGGGTTGGAGAGCAGGACCGAGAACAGCTCGCCGGTTTCGGGTGTCGTATCGCCCTTGACCGAGACCAGGATCGTCTTCACGGTCTCTCCGGGCTGGAAGGTCAACGTGCTGTTGACAGCCGTGTAGTCCTGCCCTGCCGTGGCCGTGCGGTCCTCGGTCTTGTAGGCGACGGAGACCACTTTCGAGCTCGCCTGCGAGAGCGTCACCCTGAAGAGGGCCGCGACCGTCCCCGTGTTGCCCTCCAGCGCGTTGGCGTCGCCGATCGAGATCGTCAGATCGTCCTGGACGATGGTGCCCACGGCCTCTGAGACCGCGAGCGTCACGAGAGAGGGATTGCTCAACCGGACGTAGAAGGTCTCGTCCGGCTCAAGAGTGGTATCGCCGTTGACGGCCACAGAGATCGTCTTGCTCGTCTGGCCGGGATCGAACCGCAGCGTGCCGCTTCCGGCGACGTAATCGCTCCCTGCCGTGGCGGTGCCGTCCGCCGTGGCCCAATCGACCGCGATCGGCAGATCGCTCGCCTTCGAGAGAGTCACCGTGAAGACGGCCTGCACCTGGCCGGAGTTGCCTTCGGTCACTGAGGTCCCTGCGATCGAGGCGGAGGTCTCGTCCTCCTGGATGACGCCGGTCGCCTGCCCACGCAGGATGCCGGCATTGACAGGGCTCGCCAGCTTGACGAAGAAGTTTTCGTTGCCTTCCGTCGCCGCATCGCCCACGATCGGCACGCCCACTTTCCCCGTGGTCACGCCGGGCGCGAAGGTCAGGGTGCCGAAGGTCGGCTGATAGTCGGTGCCCGAGACCGCCGTGCCGTCGGCGGTCAAGTAGTTGACCGATACCGGCTGGAGGCTCGCGCAAGTCAAGGTCACCGGGAAATCGAGCAATCGGGTGCCGGAATTGCCCTCGGATACAGGTGCTGGATCGTCGATCTTGAAGGCCGGCCTCTTCAGGGCCACGAGCGAGATGGCGTCGAAGTAGGCATCCGCGTAGGGGTCGGTGGTCTTGCGCTCGCCGAGGAGGCGGATGCGGATGTAGCGCGTACCGGCCGGAGCGTTCCTCAGGTCCGTCAGCCGCAGCCAGCCGGTCGTGCTCGCCAGCGCGCCGCTATCGAACGTGCCGAGCGCCTGGGAGTTCGCTGCATCCCGGAACTCCAGAATGACGCGGGTGGTGTCGGGCGGGTTCTCCGGATAGGAGCGTACGAAAGCCTCGAAGCCGAACGGCTGGAGACCGTCATCGATCGGGCGCGCGAAGCTCGATACGTCCACGTCCTGCCGCAACTCGGCCGGGGTCGTCGGCAGCCCAGGATAGATGTAGGAGACGCCCTGGAACGGCCCGGGGAAGCCGCTGCCGAAGGGCTGTTTCCAGTCGGTGCCCTGGACCTCTACCCAGCCGGGGAGCTCGCCGCCCACCAGTACCTCGCCACCGCCGTTTTGTACCAACGTCGAGGTCGGGCAATCGTCATCGTCGAGCAGCGTGACGGTCAGAACCGGCGGCGCGATCAGGTTGACGACGTTCGTCAGATTGACCTGGAAGGTCTCGTCGCCTTCGACAACCGTGTCCCCCAGCAGCTCCAGGGTGATCGGTTTACGGGTCTCTCCCGGCTGGAACGTGATGGCACCCGAACCGGCTGTGTAGTCGCTGCCGGCGGCGGCAGTGCCATTGGCGGTTGCCCAACTGAACGACGCCGGAACGGAAAGCGGCGCATTCAACGTGAAGTCAACCAGGAACTTGATCGTCGAGTTCCCCTCGAGCATCCGCAGCGAGGACAGGCTCACAGTGACATCGTCGGTGAGGATCGTTCCGGTCCCCTGCGCGTAGCGCGTCGCCGCGCCTTGAGCCTCGGAGAGGACGACCGAGAGGGTTTCGTCGTCTTCCACCGTGAGCTCGCCCAGGATCGGCACGACGACATCCTTGCTCGTCTCTCCCGGCTGGAAGGTCAGACTCCCGGAAGTCGCGACGTAATCGCTGCCAGCCGTGGCCGTGCCATCGGCGGTGGTGAAAGCCACCGTCACCGGCTGGGCTGATGGACACGAGAGGGTCGCCGGGAAGACCATCGAGGTCGTTCCCGAATTCCCCTCCGTGACCCGCACATCGCCCACCGAGACCTGCGTCGGCTGCGAGGGATCGGCACACTCGACGGTCGGGCAGACATAGTGGTCATTGGTGACGCTGCCCGAGCCGGCCGTGAAACCGAAGTACGGCGTCGCATTGCCGCTGAAGATCTGGCTCACCAGATCGGAGCCGTACATCAGCCGCTCGGCGCCGTCGAAGTGGACATCGAGCACCTTGGCCGTGGCGTTCCAGATGACCCGCAGGAGATGCCGCTGGCCGTCCTCCACGTTGGCTGAGATGGAGGTAGTAGGAATGGGCGCGGTACCCGCGGGCGGGACGAAGCCGGAAAAGCCCGGATGGGTGATGTTGCCCTGGAGGTCCACGGCCATGTGATCGAAGGCCGGATCCCAGGCGTTCTGGAAATTGTCCAGCTCCAGCGAGATCGCGGGAGAGAGCCCCCGCAGACCCAGATAGCCGCCGCCCTCGCCCAGCGCGTTGAGCCCCGTGGACGTGGACTGGAGCGTGAACGTCAAACCATCGGCGCCGCCGTCGTTGGCGCCGAGGTAGACCTCATAGGTCTGATCGAAGCTCCTCGTGAGGTCGATCGTCTGCTTCTTCCAGGCGGTCGCCCGGGAGTTGAAGGAACGAATGAGGAACAGGCATCCAGGCACCGTGCTGAGGCTCACGTCGGGGCCGTTGAGCTTCCAGCCATCGTTATCGAGCACCGTCACGGTCGCCGTGGATCTCTGCAGCGTTCCCGTATTGGCCTCCGAGAGAGCCACCTGGAAGCTCTCGATGAGCGGCTCCTCGACGAGATCCCCAACGACGGGGACTGCAAACGTCCGCAGGCTCGTGCCCGGTGGGAAGGTGAGCGTTCCGGAGACCGCCGTAAAGTCGGCCGGGGAGGCCGCTGTACCGGAGGCCGTCGAGTAGTTGACGGTGACGGTCTTCTGGTTGTTGTTGGTGACAGAGACCGTGAAGTTGGCGTTGACCGTACCACTGTCGCCTTCGGTCACCGAAACGTCATTGCTCAGATTGATGACGATTCCGTCGTCGTCGCGGATCGTACCCACGGCCTCCGGATCGGCCAGGACGGCGACCTCCGGCGCGTCGAGGCGCACCAGGAGAGAACGGTCCGTCTGCTCGACCGAGTTGGTGAGCACGCGCACGGCGATGGTCGAGGAGATCGTTCCGGGTGCGAAGATCAGTGTCCCGGTCATGGCCTCGTAGTCCGTCCCCGCGATCGCCGTTCCATCCAGAGTCGCAAAATGGACCCTGACCTCACGGTCGGCGGCGAGCGACAGCGTCACCGGGAGGACGAGGTTCACGACCGCCGTTCCCGTTCCCTCCAGCACGGCCGCATCGCCGATCGCAAGCTCGGCCTGATCGTCGTCGAGGATCGTGCCGGCGCCGTCCGCGTCGGCGATCGTGGCATTGACCGGCGAGGAGAGGCGGAGCGTGAAGGCTTCGTCGAGCTCGTCCAGCCGGTCGCCCTTGACCGGCACGGCGACGGTCAGACTGTCCGTTCCCGGGGCGAAGGTCAGCGTCCCGGAGGTCGCCGTGAAGTCCGCACCGGCCGCGGCCGTGCCCGCCACCGTGGCGTAGTTGACCTTGACCGTCTTGCCGCTCACGGCCGAGAGGCTCACCGTGAAGACGGCCTGCACCGTGCCGGAGTGACCCTCATCCACATAGGCATCGGAGATCGAGACGGTCACTGGCCCGTCGTCGTCCATGATCGTGCCCGCGGTCCGCGGATCGAGGACCACGAGACCTGAGCCCGCCGAGAGATCGAGGAAGAAGGTCTCGTCCGGCTCGTCCACCGCGTCTCCGTGGATGGTTACGTCCACCGTCTTCACCGTCTCGCCGGCCGCGAAGTGAACCGTTCCGGAGGCGGCGTCATAGTCGCTCCCGGCCGTGGCTGTACCGTTCGCCGTGGAGACATCGACATCGAGCGCTCCCGCCGCGGGGCAGGAGAGGCGGAGATCAAACCGGGCCGCCACGGTCCCGCTATCGCCTTCGGCCACTTCTGGACTGCTCGCTGTCAGGGCGGGGACACCCAGCGATCGCAGGCCGAGTCGGTCGAAGAAGGCGCCGGAGACGCCCGTGCCATGATCGACGCCCTGGAGCCGCACCCGCGCCCAGCGGGTCCCGGTGGGCGCCGTCCGCGCGTCCACCACCGCCTGCCAGGAGCCGGCGCTCGCGATCTCTCCCGAATCGAACGTGGCGAGGACCGCAGCATTGGCGGCATCGCGGTACTCGACAAGGACCTGCGCGCCATCCGGCGAGGCGGTGGCGAGCGACTGCACGAAGCCCTCGAACAGGAATTCTTGGCTGCCGGCGTCGATCCGCGCCGCATACGGCGAGAGATCCACGTCCTGCCAAAGCTCCGCCGCCGCTCCCGCGCCACCGGCCGCGAGCGAGGCCGTGCCGTCCAGAGGCACGGGATCGGCAAAGCGCCGCTTCCAAGGACTTGAAGCCGCCGTCCAGCCCGGCAGGTCGGCGTCCGAGATCCCCTCCTCGGCGCCGCCGTCGGCGAGCAGGTTCGGGCTCGGGCAGCCCTCCTCATCGGTGAGGATGCCCAGAGCCTGCCCGTCGCCCAGCGCCGCTCCCGCCGGATCGGAGAGCGTGAGGAGGAAGACCTCCTCCGACTCCGGCGTCAAATCGCCGTGGACGGTCACCGCGACCGTCTTCTCGGTCTCCCCGGCCGCAAAGGTGAGCGTTCCGCTCGCGGCGTCGTAGTCCTCTCCGGCCGCGGCCGTGCCGTCCGCCGTGGCGAAGGCCACGGTCACCGCCTCCGGCGCCGGCGAGGAGAGAGTCACCTCGAAGACTGCCTGCCGCGTGCCCGAGTCCCCTTCCGCGACCGTCGCGTCCGCCACCGAGACCCCGCGCAGGACGGAGAACGACGCCCGGCCCAGGGTCAGCGTGCCGCCGGGCAGCAGCCCTTCGAGCACCGCCACGTACTCGCCTTCCACGAACCCGGCTGTCGGCAGACCCAGCGAGCCGTCGCGCTGCTGGTTTCGCGCGAGCGGCCAGGGGATCTCCTCGGAGGTTACCGTGACGCCGTCCGAGAGCCGTTCCAGCCGAAGCCGCAGGCGCAGGGCCGACATATCGGCGTTGCCGCCATTGCGTGTCGAGAAGCGCGCGAGGAGCAGGGCGCCCGAGCCGACCGCCTCCGGGCTCATCGAAAGCTCGCCTGAAAGCCCCGCCCCCGTCTGCGAGCTGTCGAGCACCGTCAGCGCCGCCGAGCTGAACGCCAAAAGCCCTCCGGCTCCGTTGTTGTCGCGCACCTCGATACGGGCCGTGTAGACGCCCGCCGCGGCGTTGTTGACCGGCCAGACCGCGTCGACCGACCCTTCCGCTCCCGGCGACAGGAGGGAAATGCCCTGGGTGGACGCGAAGACCGTGGCACCCGTGGGACCGGTCACCAGGACCTTCACCTGGAGACTCGTCAGCGACTCGTTGATCCCGGTGTTGCGCACCCGGCCGGTCAACGCCGCGCTCTGGGTCGGCTCGTACTGGTCGCGGTCGGCGAAGATCTGCGCCGAGGCGCTCCGGTCGCCCACGATCGAGAAGGGCGAGCTGCCGCGGGCGACAACCGTCCCGCCGTCCGACACCTCGGCCACTGCCGCGTAGGCTCCCGCGGACGTGGCTCCCGTCCCCCAGGTGTAGGCCGTGGTGGTCGTGCCCGGCGCGAAGCTGCCCGCCTGATCGGCGACTGTCGCGAGCACGGCTCCTACGGCGTTCTGGATCGTCACCTTGACGCCCAGGGTCTTCGCCGCCGCCGTCCCATTGGTCACCTTGACCGTCAGCGTCGCCGTGTCGTTCGAGCTGTAGCTCACCCGCTCGGTGGTGACGGCCACCGTCGCTCCGGCGGAGGCGAGCGTCAGCGTGCCGCTCTGGGAGTTGTTCCCCTCGTTCTGCTCGATGATCGCGCCGGCCGGATCGATGCGCGCCTCGATCTGCTGCACGCCCGAAAGCGACAGCGTCTGGAGGACGTACTCGACCGTCCGCACGGCGCCCGAAGCCAGCGGCTCGGCCGAGGTCACCCGCACCACCTCGGCGTTGTTGACCCGGAAAGCCACCACGAAGCCGCCCGGGAGGTCCGCTCCCCGGTTCGCCACGTCGAGAGCCAGACGCACCGGCGTTCCCACCGTCGCGGAAGACGGATCGATGACCAGCCGCTCGGCGGCGGGGTCGGGCTTGGTCGCCACCGCGAGCGAAGCCGAGGCCGACCCTTGGTTGTTCGCCTCGTCGAGCTCGACGACGCTGTCGGCGGCGTCCGCCACCGCGTAGATCGTGTGCGTGCCTGCCGCGCTGAGCGTCTCCCACGGGACCGGCACCGTGGCGTTGGCTCCCGGCCCGATGACCGGCAGGGCGGCTTCGCCTACCTGGACACCGAGAGCCGGCGGCCCGTCGTAGAGGCGGATGAGCGAGGCCGGCGCCTGCGCCGAGCCCACGTTGTCCACCCGCACATTGATCGTCACCTTCTGGCCCGCAACCGGCGAAGCCTGGACCGTCACACCGTTCGCCGGGATGGCGAGGTCCGGGAGGACGGTTTCATTGATAGTGAAGGAGACGGAGTTGTCCGTCTCGTCGCACTCCTCGACGCGCGACTGCGGGTCTACCACGGCCGTTGCCGGAGCCCCCGCCGGGCCGGGCTGCTGCCATTGGACGGTCAGGTCCTGCCACGAGCCCGGCTGCAAGGCCGCGCTCGTTTTCGCCGTCGCGGCCACCACGTTGGCGGCTGGATTGCCCGCGTAGAGCACCACCTCGAGGCCCGCGGGGAGCACGCCCCGGCCGCCGTTGCCCACCCGCAGCTTGATCGGCGCGCCGGTAGCCGTCGGCGCGGAGATCCGCGGCAGGCCGATCGTGGCGTTCGGCCGCTTGTGGACGACCGCCGCTTGGGCTTCGTTGACCCGGTAGGTGTTGCCCGCCTGCCAGGAAGGCGTCTCGTTCGCCGGCACCGTGCCGTCGAGCAGCACGTTGGTGACGTGGTAGGAGTACTCATTCCAGATCGGCCGCGTGCCGCGCCAGCCGGGATTGCCCAGGACGTGGAGGCCGCGCGTCGTGGCATCGGCGCCGCTGAAGCTGGTATCCGAAGCGAGCAGGATCTCGGCCTGACCGTCGTTGTCCACGTCTGCCACGACCGGATATTCCTGTGCCGTCTTCGAGGTGTTATGGCGTGAGTAGAGGACCTCTCCCGTCTCGCCGTTCAGGATGTAGAAGGTCTCCTGATCGTTGTACAGCACCTCGGGCTTGCCGTTGCCATCCAAATCGAAGACCGTCGCCGCGGTCTGGGCGTCCACGTCGAAGATCGGCGCCCGCCATTTGCCCAGAGCCACAAGTCCGGTCGCCCCCGCCACAAGAATCTCCGGGGTTCCGTTGCCGTCGAGATCCGCGATCGTCGGCGGACCGCTCCAGGGGTTCGGCTGCTGGAGCGGCGACGGCGGGATGACGAAGCGGTACGGCACCGCGATCGTGCCGTCGTGGTTGAGCACCATGACGAGCCCCGAAGCGACGTAGACGATCTCCGCGTGCGGATCGGCGTCGAGGTTAGCCACGGCCGTAAAGCCGTCAGGCATCAGGTGGTCCGGAAGCTCCCGTTCCCAGACGGTGACGAGCTGGTTTCCTTCGAGCCGGTAGAGCGTGCCGCCGGCCACGATCTCATTGCGGCCGTCGAGATCCACGTCGGCGATGATCGAGAACGCCTGATCGTCCGCCCGGCCGTGGAGCGGCCAGCCGTAGGCCGCGTAGTAGTTGTAGTTCCGCCCGCGGTCCGCCGTCCCCTTAGCGATGAGCTTGCCGGTGTTCGAGAGCACCGTGCGGCCCGCCACGATCTCCGGCACGCCGTCGCCGTTCAAGTCGCCGACCGACGGACCCGCCTGCCAGTGCCAGGAAGGCCCTTCGATCACGTCGCTCACCCACAACTTCTGCCCGGTATGGTCGATCGCGAGGAGCCGCCCGTTGCGCTCCGCGGCGATCACCTCCGCGACGCCGTCGCCGTCGAGGTCCGCCGCCGCCACGTGGGCGAGGCGAGAGGCGAGCGGATCGGCTGCCGTCGAGCGGAAGGTCCACACCTCCGTGCCGTCGATGCCGCTCCGCGCCATGACCGCGGCCCCCGTCGCGTCCTCGGCCTGGAAGACCACCTCCGGCACGTCCCGGCTGTCGATCTTGCCGTCGCCGTTGTCGTCCGTGAGCTGCACGACCATCGGCGCTGTTTCGACCTCAACGTCTTTCAACCACCACTCCTCGACCGTGGGAGCCACTCCCGGCGACGGCGGCGCCGCCGGCTCGCAGCCGCCGAAGCAGGCCGCGAGGTTGTTGTCCTCCTTGAGTTCGACGATCTCGCCGTCGGCGTCCGCCTCCGCCCACAGCACCGGATGGAAGAACTCCAGGCTCCCCTGGAGAGAGAAGGTCGCCGTCGTCGAGCCGCCATTCGCGAGTCCCGCCGGCAACGTCTGCCGGGCCAGCTCGCGGTCTCCCGTCGAGAAGCGCCCGTCGCCGTCGCGGTCCTCGAACAGCCGCGCCGCGAAAGGCGCCGCCACCGGCGCGTCGCCCACGTTGGCGATCGTGGCCTTCACCGTGCCGCCGGCCACCAGCGTCAGCGGCGACTGCGTGAGGGCCGAGATATCCAGGGCGCTAACCGTCAGGTCCGGCCCCGCCGCGCGCGGCACCTGGAGCGCCCGCTGGGCCTGGTTGTTCTCCTCCGACATCTCCAGAATCGTGTCGGCGCGGTCCACGATAACAATCAGATCGTGGATACCTTCCGTGGCCGTCCACGAGAAGGCCACCGCCTGGTTACCTCCGGCCGGGATCGCCGGGATGGTCCCCGAGTAGATCGACACGCCGCCAAAGCCCGGCGCGCCATCGAAGACCTCGACCGGCACATTCGCCGCCGCGAGGCGTCCGGCGTTGCGCACCGTGACGTTGACGGACACCTCTTCTCCGGCCCGCGGAGCCGTGGGAGCGAGGAGGAAGTTGTCGATGCCCACCGCGAGGTCCGCCACGCTCGCGAGGAACTTCCGCGCCGTGTTGTTCCCCTCGTTGATCTCCTGCACCTCGTTGGCGGGGTCCACCGCGGCCGACACCACCACCGTCGAGGCGCCGGCAAAGAACGAGAACGACAGCGTCTGCGACCCTCCCGCCGCCACGGTCACCGTGCGGCTCCCCACGACCGTGCCGGAGTAAGGCACACCGTTGTAGATCGCCACCTGCCCCGTCGCCTCGCGGAAGCCGGAGTTGTGGACGGTCAAGCTGACGTTGATCGTGGTTCCCGGCTGCGGGTTGGCCGGTGTCACGACCAGATCGCTCTCCGCGACGGCGAAGTCCGGCGGTGTCCGCAGCTCGTCGCGGTCCTCATCCACGTCGTTGGCAGGATTGGGATCGATTCCCTCGCTGCCGTCGTGAGACACGGCCGCGGTATTGACGATCTCCTCCGTGCCCAAGGGCAGAGTGGTGTTGACCAGCACATAGATCGTCCGCGTCGTGCTCGCGCCCGGCTCGAGATCGAACGCCGGCCACGCGATGACGCCGTTCTGTAGGCTGCCGCCATCGAGCGAATCCGCTGTCACGGTGGAAGGAAGCGAGTCCGTCAGCATGACGCCGTGCGCCGTCTGCGCTCCAAGATTGCGAACAGTCAATGTATAGACGAGTTGGCCGCCAGGGATGATCGAGGTGACTTCGTCATCCACGGACACGGCGAGGTCGGCGCCCGCCGATACGGTCAGGTCGCGGCGCTCATAGGTCCCTGTGTGCCATGCCGCCGTCTGGGGTGCAGACGCGCCGCCCACCCTAAAGACGATCGCCTCGCCTTCATGCCCGCCCTCGACCGCCGCGGTCTCTGAAATGTCTCCGGGTACGCTAAGAACGAAGCTCGTTGTACCGTCCGCGGTGAAGACCGGAGTCTCAGCGAATTTAACGCCGCCAATCCAAGCCGATACTTTCGTCCCGGCAGGCACCTCGAAACCGTTGCCGGTAACCGAACCGTAGAAGCTCGAAGGCAGCGGCGGCGGACTCGCGACCGCGCTGAAAGCGATCAGGAGAACCAGTGCAAGCCCAGCAGCGACGCGAAGCTTCCGACCTTGTCTCATAAAATCCGCCTTCTCATCCCAGAATGCAAACCGATTTGAATTGACAGCTAGGCTCAGTCATTAGGCTACTCGTTGCGGCCCGGTATCACCGCCCGTTCCACCCTCGCAGCCAGATTGCCAAAGAATCGCCTTTAGATCGCAGTTATGGAGCAGACATCGCTTAAACCAACATACTTCACAATCAGACTTCCTGGTTCATCACCCGCAGACGCGGCGCCACTCACCGGACTACCGACCTGCTTTTCGAGCAGAGTTACCACCTTCGACGGTTCATCCTTAACCTCATCAATACCGCCTGGAGAGTTAATATGATGCCTTATTTCTGGTTCAGGGCTTCTCGTCGCGTGCGGTACTCCTCGCGAATTTGTTGGGCAATTTCTTGGACTACGTGGTTAGGGTGGCGTTCGCTCTTCGTAACCCACTCTTCAACTTCCGCCTCTTCCACCTCCCCCTCAAGGATCAGCTCGAAGAGAAGTCTTGCCGCCCAACTCTGAACAACCGCATCAGAATCGTCCAGAAATTCGTCCAACCATCTCACTGCTGAACGGTCGGCTATGCTGGCCAAAAGCGCCATGGCAAGATGACGCTCCTGGGCATGCTGCGACTCTCGGAAGATCCGAAAGCATTCCTCCATGGCGCCACGTGGTTTCAAGAACATCAGAACATTGCGCACCAATTCCGAACCCGGTCCTGCACCGATAAATACTTGGACAGCCGAGAGTATCTCTGAATCGCCTAGAATCGCGATAAGTGCGCGTCTCGCGTAAGCAGTGCCACCAACTTCGCCTTGCTCTGAGAGGCTTCCGACTTCGCGAGCTAAATCCTCCCAATCAATTCTTATCATGTTAGTTACCTCTATCAGACGAAGCTGTTCTCTGCCGCTGTTGCCCTGATTCTAGAAGATAAAATTCGTTCCACTGAAGATCGCTACGTCAACCCGCGCGACACTTCCGCTGATTCCAGGATTTGTAAAACCAGAACGTCCCGGAGGACCTGCGCCCATGGGTGGCCGGGAAATGATCCAGGCCCTGGCTGCATCAAATGCAAGATTTCGCATCCCAAGCTCTCTTCTAGTCAACATATTCTCGAGAGCTGCAAGGCCAAGGAGACCCTCAATGACCGTTATTGGGTGGAAGTTCTGTAGCCGCACTGACGTTTGGAGATGACTTCCTTGAGCCTGAAGGACAACGACAAAACCGTGACTTCTGCGTAAGGTCTCGATGCCAGTCTTGGGGATCACCGCCGCAGCCAGGACCGCCAGCAAGCTCCCGGCTATGAGAAGACCAGAAAGATTGCCCACATCTGCGGCCAATCCAGTGGGGTCTATGGACCCCACTGGATTCCCGCCTACATAGCTGTATCGGTGGAGCGAGAGCGGATCCGGCAGGAATCCCAAGAATGGATCCATGCTCATAAATCTCCCCGCCCCCGGGTCCATCCACCTCGCCCGGTTATAGTAGAAACCTGAATTTGGATCGAGTGGTTCGCCAGCGAATAGATAGGCGTTTACGTCTTCACCCTCATGCGCGAGCAGCTCACCAAAGGCGGTAAAGCTGTAGCGGTCGGTGACAACGCCAGTCTCGTCAGACAGAACTCGAATCGAGCCCAGACCGTCTGCGTGGTAGTAGCGGCTTTTCCAATTCTCCGGAGCACCTGGCCGTATCACTGCCAGCAGATCATCACCTCGGACGTAGTATGCCGACACTTCACTACCGGTAATCTCGGCCACAACTTGACTGAGAGTAGTTGAGGTGTCGACGAGGTATTCGACAGTAGTCGTAATTCCATTGGATTTCCTTGTTTCAGTTCGCACCCGCACACCATCAGCGTCGTAAGCCTGCGTGACTACCGTTCCATCGGCTAGCGTCGCGGACAGCAGCCTGTCGTCGAAGTCCCAGGCGTAGGTTGCCTCATTTACCTTCGCGGCGAGGCTCCCGTTGGCGTTCCAAGTCCAGGACTGCGAACCTCGGGTTAGCTGGCGATCGCGGGTGTCGTAGGTGGCGTTGGTCGTCGTGACGGTCCCGGCGGCATCGGTGTGCACCTGCTGGAGTCGGTTGCCCACCGGGTCGTAGCCGAAAACCTTCGAGTAGACCGGTGTACCGCCGTTCGTAACCGTCTCGTCGGTCAGTCGATACAGGGCGTCGTAACCGTAGCCACGGACCGTGCCGTCGTGCTCTTCGATCTTCATTCGATTGCCTGCGACTCCCAGCGTATAGAGATAGCTTTGCACGACGGCGCCCACGTCTGTTTGGCTTCTCAACTCGGTCAGCCGATTGAGCACGTCATAGCTGTAGGTTGTTTGCACTCCGTTCGGGTATGTCATTGACGTGCGGTTGCCGTTGGGGTCGTAGCCGTGGTCGTAGACCTTTCCTCGGGGATCGGTAACCGTGTCGAGGCGGTTCAGCGCATCGTAGGTGTACCGCGTGGTCAGCACCTGGCCGGCCACGTGTGCTGTAAGCTCCGCACGATTGCCGTTCGCGTCCCACGCGTAGGTGAGCTTCCGCCCGTCTGGATAGGCCATCTCCACGAGGCGATCCCGCGAGTCATAGGTGTAGGTCGTGGTCCCGCGCGCCTCGGTCATCGTCGCGCGCCGGCCGGTCGAGGTGTAGGTGAAGGAAACGCTGGTGGTATCGGGATACGTCTTCTGCTTCAGGCGATTGGAGAGATCGTAGGCAAAGCCGATCGTCCGGCCCATGAAGTCGGTCTTGCTTGTGAGATTACCTGCCAGGTCGTACGAGAGGGTCTCGGACACATCATCCGGCAACACGCGTCGAGTCATCCGGCCCGCGGCGTCGAATTCGAATCGCGTGATATGGTTATTGGCGTCAGTCTGCGAGACCCGATTCCCCGTCTCGTCATACGCGTAGCGGGTCACCTGATTAAGCGCGTCCGTCACCGACAGCAGGCGGCCGAGGGCGTCGTAGCCGAAGCGGGTGGTCTTGCCGGCTTGGTCCGTCTCCGCCACCCGCCGCCCCAACTCGTCGTATTCAACTGTTTTCGTGGTGGCATCCGGGTATATCGTCTGCGTCTGCCGTCCGGCATCGTCGTACACGAAGCCCGTGGTCCGCCGGTTCGGATCGGTGACCGAGATCTGGTTGCCCGCTCCGTCGTACTGAAAATCGGTTTGGCCCGAAAGCGCGTCGATTACTCGCGTACGACGCCCCGCCGCGTTGTATTCGAACGTGGTCGTGTTATTGCGGGCGTCCGTGGTCGCGATCAGCCGCCCGGCGTCGTCATAAGTGCTCGTGGTGAAGCTGTTGTCTGCGAACACGGTCTTCACGAGCCGGCCAACGGCATCGTAGACATAAGTGGTCAAATGGCCGCTGCGGTCGGTCGCCGTGAGCATCCGCCCCTCGGCGTCATAAGTGCGCGATTCGCTGGTGGCATCCGGATAATGGATTTCCGTCTGCCGGCCGAGATCGTCGTAGGTAAAAGTCGTGTGTCGGCCGAGGGGATCAATCGCCTCGGCGATCTGACCGATCGCGTTGTAGGTCGTGCTCAACGTGCTGCCGTCGGGCCGAGCGGTCGAGATCAATCGCCCGAGCCGGTCGTAGCCGAAGGTGGTGGTGAGCGTCTCTCGCGTTCCATTGGGCAGTGTACGCGAGGTCGTTTCAGTGAGGCGATTGCCGTTGCCATCGTAGGTATAGGTCGTGACGGTGCCCAGAGCGTCCGTCTGTTGCGTGAGATTGCCGTGACCATCGTAGACGTAGGTGGTGACCGCGTTCCGGGCATCGGTTTGAGTTAGAAGATTGCCGCGGCTGTCATGGGTGTAAGCGGTGGAATGGTCTAGCGGATCGGTCGTCTGTAATAGATTGCCGGCCGTGTCATAAGTGTTGGTGGTCGTCTTACTGCGCGCGTCTGTCGTGGTGAGGACCTGTCCGCGGGCGTTGTAGGTGTAGCTCGTCGTGTGCTCCAGCGGATCCCGCACCAACGTCAGATCGCCCGCGCCGTTATAGGTATAAGTCGTGATGTGGTTGAGCGGGTCAGTCTCGGAAAGCAACCGGTCGTGGTCGTCGAAGAGCCGGCTGGTCACTTTGCCGAGGGCGTCGGTCTCGCGCACCACGTTGCCGCGGGCGTCGTACTCCAGGACTCGCGAGTGACCGAGCCGGTCGGTGACGACTTCGCGGCTATTGGCGAGGTCGTGATCGAATTCGATCGTCTTGTCGAAGGCGTCGGTGGTGCGAAGCAATCGCCCCGAGGCGTCATACTCGTTGCGGATGGGTTTGATTCCCCGCGCATCCTGAATGTCGGCGAGAAGGTGGTTCGTGTAAGTGAAGCGCGTGGCCTGTTCTTCCCGATCCGTGACCGTGATCAAATCGCCGGCCGCGTCGTATTCATAAATGAGGCTCTCGCCTTCTGGATCAATGATGCGCGTGATGCGGCCCTGGCCGTCGCGCTCGAAGAGGACGGCGCGGCCGGATGAGTGCGTGATGCCCGTCGGAGCGATGGAGAGCTCGTTGCCGTTGAGGTCCTCGAGGCGCGTAACGCCCTGCTGAAGGGTCAGATCGAAGATGCGGCCGTTGCGGGTGGTCAGGCGCACGCTCTGCGGCTCATAGATCTCCAGCGAGCTCGCGTCGACGACCTCATTGCCGCCGTTCTGGTAGAGCACCTGCGTGTTCCCCAGGATGGCCAGCGTGGCGCCGGGCACGGGACCGTCGACGAAATCGAAGCGCGCCTGGCCGAAGCAGCCTCCCAGCGTGGGCGCGCCATTGCTCAGCGCGAGCTTGAAGCGGTAGATCTCGCGATCCGAGAGCCGGATGGTGGTCATATGGCCGCGGGTCTCGCCGATAAACTGGCACGGCAGGAAGCCCGAGGCGAACTGCCAGCCCTCTCCCGGCGGGCGGTTGTTCTTGTAAGAGCCCTGATGGATATCGAGCGTCCAGCCGACGCCGAAGTCGCCCTGGCGCTTGTCGCGGCTGTCGTAGGTGCGCAAGATCTGGATCCGCAGTCCCGAGACGGGAACCTCCAGGTCCTGATAGGTCAGGGTGAAGTTGCCGATCTTCTGCTGGCCCTCGACGGCGATATCCACCTGGACGGACTGCTCCAGGTTGTTGGCGTCCGTGGCCGTGAGCTGGAGCTGGTAGTTGCCGTTGAGCAGCAGAGTCGGATCGAAGGTGCCCAGGACGCCGTTGATCACCGGGGTGGTGCCCGAGCCGATCTGCGTCCACTGCGCGTCACCCGCCGCGCGATATGAAAGAGTCCACTCCTGGATCAGGTCGCCGGTGACGGTGCCCACCACGTTGATCCGCGTGGTGACCTCGGAGAGGTCCGCGGGTGAGACGATCTGCACGGCCGGACCGGTGACGTTGTTCGACAGGACTAGGTCCGCCTCCGCCGTGGCGAGCACCCAATAGCCCCTGCAGGGCTCCAGGACCTGGAGCGTGTTGGCCCAGGTCGGCACGGCGATGTCGTACACGTCCCATGGATCGGCCGCATTCGCCCCGTCATAAGCGAAGACGCGCGAGTACTTGCCCGCAATGGAGGACAATGCTCCGGCCACGGAACGCGGCTGCGACAGCGGCGCGCCGATGAGGTTCCAGCCCGGACAGAGATGGATGGTAGTGGTCGTCGGCTCCGTTCCCGCCACCGGCAAGACGACCGCGGCGGGCACTTCGGCCCACAGGCCCTTCTTCGGATCAACTGAGGTCAAATCGCTGCCGGATGGATCCGCGGGGTCCCACACCTTCCACGGGTCCGCGGTGTCGCAGGCGTCATAGGCGAAGGCGCGGGAAGCTGCGCCGGAGAACACCGCGGCTGGCGACGGATTGCCCGGCTGCCGCGCGATCGAAACCAGGTTCCAACCGGGATAAAGAGGAAGCTCCGAAGAGCTCCCCGCCTTCAGAACCGGCGCAGCCAGGCTGCGCGCCGCCTGGAGATTCACGCCGGGAGGCGAGGGCGGAACGGCGCCGGCGTCCGGGGGGGCCACCTTCTGAGGTGCGTCCTCGGCTGCGGTAGCTGTCTCGGGCTCAGGCGTAATCTTTATCGGTCCGCTTCCGTCACGGGGAAAGGCGGGCTGCTGTGGGCTGGCGGAGGCCTGAGCGAGCCGGATCCGCGAGGCGCCGACTTGCCCTCCGAAGCGCTCACTCACCTGGCTCCTGTCTCCCGGAGGGAGAGAGGAGAACTGAGAAGCATTCTTCGCCTTTCTCCCTCCTCTCCCTCTGGGAGAGGAGGGACGGGGAGGTGAGGTCTTCGACGCTGCTGCCGGCGGCGCCACCACATCGAGGAACCGATCGGCGTCCGTCAGCCGAACCCACTCCTGCCGATCCTGGGCCTTTCCTGGATCTGTAAAAGCGGGGCTGGATTGCAGCAGCAGGAGCCCGCATAAGATCTGGCAGACAGCAGCCCGGCCAAAGCTCCGCCATCCCAAACTCGTCATCCCTCGATCTCTCGTCTTGCTCGGCATCATTCCCTCGACCGCAGCCTACCGGCAGCAAACGAAGCTCTGTGCTCTTCAAGAAAGAGCAAAGTGGCAGTTAATTGTGGGTGAAACAATGACACTGTAGCATAGCTGCCCCCGCGGAGTCCACCACCCCATCGGGTAGTGGAACCCACCCCAATCGGATGGCTCCGACTCATGGCACAGCCTCCCCTTCGGAAGGCTTGAACGCGGGATGGAACTGAAGCCACGGGTCGTGGCGGACGCGAGTCAAATACTGTGACGCGTTATCGAGAAGGAGAGCCGAGCCCTTTCCGCCCCCACCCACTTGGGACAGAGCGAAGGCGACGGTCTCCCAAGCCGCGGGATGGCGGTCGCTCAGGGCCGCGAGCGGTTCAATCTCACTCCGAAGCTGCTCCAGCTCGTCCAGAAAGCCCTTTTCGATATACAGGCGGGCCAGCTCCAGCGCGGCGAGCGCCGCATCGAAGAGCACGCCTTGACCAATCAAGCCGTGAAGGACTCGCGAGAGGAGCGGAACGGCCGCTGCCGGATCGCCGCTCCGCTCTGCCACCTGCGCCTTCATCCAGACGATTCGGAGCTGATCGATGGGATCGGATAAAAGGCTGAAGACCTCCTGGCCCTCCACGAGAACTTCCTCCGCTTCAGCGGGACGGCCAAGATCGGCGCAGCAGAGGGCCAGGCCGCGCCGCGCTGAGAGCGCTAGCCGGGGCTTGAGCTTCCGATCGATCATGCTCAAAGCCGCGTCAAAGATGCTCCGCGCCGACTCGGGGTCTAGCTCCTCATGGCGAAGCCACGCCTCCTCGACGAGCGTTTCTCCGAGCTCGGCGAACTCCTCCAGCGTGTCAAAGAGCACAGCGGCGCGGCCGTAGAGCGCCAGGGCCTCGTCCACCTCTCCTTGGTCCTTCCGCAGACGGGCCAGTAGCCGGCAGAACACGGCACGCGGCACGCTGTCGAGCGACTCGGCCGCGAGTGCATAGGTTGCTCTCTGGAAGGCGGCCTCCGCCTCCTTGAGGTCGCCGCGCAGCCGGCGGAGGTCGCCTATCCGAGCCCAGGCAACCGTCCGCAGCTCCGCCTGCGTGGCCTCGCCGACGCGTGAAGGGAGCGCCTGAGCCGCTTCGAGGGCGAGCCCGGCCAGATGTTCCGCCCGGTCGATATCCGCCTCCGTAGCCGCCTCGGAGGCCGCGAGAAGCAGCCGCACGAGCCCCGGAGAGTGGAACCGCGGATCGGCACGGAGAAGCCCGAGGCGCTTCTCCAGCGGCTGATCGAGCAGCTCGTCGAAGAGCGTCTCGGCGTGCTTCTGATCCCGCCTCAGCTCGGCTCGGCGACGCGCTATGAGGGGTGCCACCCGCATCCACAGGGGATCGGGGAGCGGAAGGTCGGGATGGGTGTCCTCCTCCAGCAGCGAAAGGGCCTTGGCGCGACACCTGGCGCAGGTCAACAGGGAAACGAAGGCGTCCTTCGCTTCTCCTTGGAGAGGAGAAACGAGAGACAAGATCCGCTCGGTGCTGAGGTGTTCCATAGCCCCGTTCCGGTCAGTCCTTGGAGGCGGAAAGCAGCTCTTCGATGGAAGGAGTCAGGTGATCAGCGACGATGCCATCGATCAGGGAGCGCAGCTCCTCTCGCTCGGGCTCGGAAAGGCTCTGGGCGATCTCAGACAGCCGGCGGCGAGTCGCCATCAGCTCTCCCGCGATCTTGCGAACCTCCTCCTGCAAGACGGGGCACCGGACCCGCAGCTCTTCCAACTCGCCCTTCCCGGAACTCCTGAGAGCAGGCACAGACCTGCCAATGCGCGGCATGACGCTCACCGTCACTTCAGCTCCTTCCTCTCACTTAGGATTGGCAGCCTACTAGATAGATGCCAGTGCCTAATGTGTAGCTTCTACTACCTTACGCGAGGCATGGAAGTCTGTCAAGGGGTATTCAGCTCCTAAGGATTCGGCGAACTACCTATGGAGTGTCAGGCAATCCGGCGTTAGAGCAGGGCTGCCGGGGGGCAGGCGCGTACTGGAGCCGCCACTCCTTTGGGATGCTATCGAGGGCTGATGTAGACTGTTTCAAATGGCCGATCCGGCAGAGTCCGTTCGAATCACGAGGCTTCTGGAGAGGTTGATTCGCTTTGGTGGGCTCTCCATCCGCACCGTCGAAGCTCGTCTTGGGCTCAGCAACGGCACTCTGCGAAGGATCTTCAGCGGCAGGATCAAGCTCAAGTTCGATCTCATCCTTGACATCTTGGAGATCCTGGAGATCTCACCTCGAAGCTTCTTCAAGGTCGCCTATGAGATCGAGGACCCGGAGAGCCTCACCAGCGAGGAGTTGCTCAACCACCTGCGCAAGCTGGGGCTTCCCGAGGCAACCGCACCTCCCACCTTCCAGCGCTCCGAGATGGAGTCGGTCGTCCTTGAAACCCTTGAGAGGCTCGGATTGATGTCGGGCGGCCAAAAACGCCCAAAAAAGCCGAAAACCTAGCCCGCACGACAAGAGTCCTTCGCTGATCTGAAAGTCGACCGGAGTCGATGACGATCGACAAGGGGTACGTCTTGCCGAGAATTTCAGAGCGCCGATCTTCCGCGAGCCGTCCTGCGGCTCTCCAACTCGGGCAGCAGCCTCGCCAGCGACTCGATCTGTCCCCGGAGCACATCGGCTGGCCGCTTCTGTTCACACGAATTCCGCAACAGCAGAAGACTGGCGATCGCCTCGCGGGCAATTCCCAGCGTACGGAATGTCCCGAGCATCTGATCAACCAGCCAAACGAGTTCCTGGCGCCGCTCCTGACGGATGTACAGAAGAGCGAGATCGAGCGACACCAGAGCCGAGTCGAAGGTCTGGTTCACTCTGAGGAACGCCAGGCGAGCCGTATTGAACTTACCTTCCGCTTTACCAAGCTCACCGACGCCGAAGGCCAGTTTGCCCTCCAACCAAATGAGGCGAAGCTGGTTGAGCTTGCCGGCCTTGCGGTACAGGCGTCGGTTTGATGTGAGGAGGTGCTGTGCCGAGCCGTAGTGTCCCGCTTCCACCAGATTTACAGCGAGACCATGAACGGCGGCCAACCGATCTTCGCTTCCCGGATCGAGCAAGCTGAGAGCCCGCAAGTAAACTAAGATCGCATTCTCCGGCTCGTTCGCTTGGCTTCGGATATTGGCAAGTTTAATCAATACCCGCGCCCGAGCTCCCAATTCACCCCTCCTCAGATGAAGCTCTTCTAACAATTCTAGAAATTCCACAGCTTCCCCGAACCTGCGCCGGTCCGCCAGATAGCTCGCGACCAGGTAGAAGATCTCTGCGATCAAGGACGGCGAGCCCGTTCCACGAGTAGCGAAATCCCGTGCCCGTCCGAAGGCTGCTCCAGCCCGATCCAAATCGTCGGCGACCCTGTAGGCGTTTCCCAACTCGGCCCAGGCCCGGGCACAGACGTCTGCCACCACCGGCCCTCCATAGGAGGCTTCGTCCAAGGCCTCTGCGAGCACGCAGCCGACTTTTGCGAACGCCACCATACCTTCGGGATCATCGAAGCGCAGACTGAGGCTGCGCTCGCGGACGAGCTCGATTAAGGCACCGCTGATAAGTCGCCGCTCTTCGCTACCCAGCTCACCCCAACTCCGGTGGCCTTGTTCCAGATCACGCAGCAGCCGCTCTCCCCGAGCGCGGTCCTCTTCCAGCGCGATCAGCCCCGGCATTTCCTCCAGGAGCTTCAGCACGATGCCCGTCCTCCTTCGTCCCTTCGATTCTAGCTTACTCCGTCATTATCGCACATTCCGGGATCGAGCCGAGGCTTATCCGGGAACGGCGCGCCGCGCCGTTCCCGGCTCTATCCCCGGCTACGGGTTGCAACGGGGGGTGCCACTAGGGTCAATGGTGCAGCCATGCTTCGAAGCCGGCGTAGACGTTACCGGTTTGCAGACCAACTGGCCATCGGAATCGATGCTGCAACCCGACTTAACCGTCACCCCGTGAGAGCTCGGTAGAATCTTATTCACCCACGCCCAGAGGTTCCGACCGACCTCCTCTGTGAAGCGCCATGGCGGCGAGACCGCCAGGGCCGGCGAGGACATGAGCACCGCCCCCACGACGAAAGCGAGGGCCGGACGGCGGATCGACGAGTGATTCATGACTCCTCTCCTTCCTGCCGCGGATCGCCACCAGGTCCCGGAATGAGCCCCGCCGCCCGCGGCGCATGTGAAGTCGTCATCTCCTTAGTGTCCGGCAATTCTTGTTCCGTCCCGCACTTTGAGTATGGGTTTATGCAACCTCTGGCAGCCAACGAAACACGAACAGTGACCTTGTCTAGGCACTGGTTGTAGCCCTTTTAGTACTGGACGCGAATTGTGTCGGTTTTTGTGCTAACCCTCCGGCATCAGCGCCTCCGCGCTGTGGAGGTACAGTCCAGCAATTTGTCGCATCGGAGCGAAAGATGCTTTCCCTTCCCGCACATATCGAGGCATGCCTTAGCCGGCGCTTAAAGCAGCCGCGCCCGCGCCAGGACACTTTTGATCCAGGATCCCTCCGTGCCGGCCTAATCAACGTGGCACAGACAATTGGGCACGTCACTGGCATCTGAGCAGGTGCGTTATCCTTGTTGGAGGAGATTGCAGCATGCGCGGCGGCATCACTCGCGAACCGAAGCCTTGGAAACGAGTTTCCTGGCGGCCTCGCTGGCTGAAGCTGTTGGGTCAGATCCCCGACGAGGAGCTCGCCCGGCGGGCCGGCTTGCGTCCCGGAATCGTCGCGAGAGAGCGGCGCCGGATGGGGATTCCTCCCGCTGTTCCGCCGAACCTACCTGTGAAATGGACGAAAAGAATGATCGCCCTCCTCGGTACGGCCACGGACCGGGAGGTTGCCGCGCGACTCGGGATCAGCAGGCATGCAGTGCTCCTCAAGCGGCGGGCTTTGGACATTCCGCCCGTAGGGCCTTCCACCTATCGACCGTCGAGCTTCTGGACTCCACGGCGCATCGCCATGCTGGGCAAAGCGCCGGACGCTGAGGTCGCCCGGCGGTTCCAGGTCAGCCGCCATACCGTAACTTACCAGCGGACGGTTCTCGGAATTCCTCCCTTCAGGCCGGCTTCGGGGCCGACGCGCTGGACCGCCAGGATGGTGCGGTTGCTCGGCAAAATGAGCGACAGAGAGGTGGCCGAGCGCCTCGGCTTGAAGGAGAGGAGAGTGCGGTTCGAGCGGTTCGTGCGCGGCATCCCGGCGTTTAACCGGGTGGGGAAAATCCGCCGCACCCCGGCGCTCGTCAAGCTGCTGCGCCTCCGGACCTCTGAGGTCTGCGCCATCACCGGGATCTGTAACTCGACCGTTTCGAAGCTCCGCAAGGAGTTTGGAGTGCCGGCCCCGCCTCCTCGGTCCGCTTGGACCCCCCGTGCCCTGGCGGCGCTCGGCAAGAAGCCGGACGCGCTGATTGCCGCGGAGCTGGGTTTGAAGGAGATCACTGTAGCGAGGAAACGGCAGGAGCTCGGGCTGCAGCGCTTGCGGAGCTGGACCGCCGCGGAAGAGGCACTCGTGGGGACGGCGCCGGATGCTGTCATCGCTCGGCGCTTGCACCGGTCGATCGAAGCGGTCGCCAAACGGCGGCGACTCTTGAAGCTCCCGCCGCCGCCAACCCGGGGAGCCCCTGCATCAGCTCCGGCGCCGCGGAGACGAGATCGCCGTCCGCGGAGCCGCTGATAGAAGCATCTCGGGCACGGCCGGCTTCTCCGACTCACCCCTTTGCCTCACCCGCGGCTCGGGGCAATCTCACGACTTTCCTTCCCCGGTGAGCGCCATTCAAAGTAAGTCCTGCATAATTAAGATCGGAACACGCGTGTCAGGACTTCGGCTAGCGCTCGACACCGCCGGGCCGTCTCAGCTGGATTGAGACGGACATACTTAACCTTGACCTTGTATTTACCGACAGTTGTTTCATGCTCACAAACGACGGTCATGATTCCCTCGATGTAGCCTGAAATCTCCTCGGGACGAAGGAGCCTTACCCGAGCGCGTTCTTCCATCGTGAGAGCATTCGAAAGAGCATTCTCCAACTTTCGGGCTTGTCGCTCAATGGGCAAGACCATCGCAACTTCGTGGAAGCCGGAATCCAAGCACTTGCGGATGCTGGCAATCTCCTGCTCAAGGTTTGAAGTCACCGAGATCTCGCAGGCCAACCTCCATCCATCCCGCTCCAGAGCGACATCTACACTCGTGTGCCCACTAGGAACCATCTGATTGACGGCAACGCGGAAACCGTTTTTCTCTCCTATCTCCTGTACAAGCTTCTGGAGATGTCGATCGTCGGGGCCGGCATCGTCAAAGCAAGCCGGTACTGCACGGCGCGTCTTCGTCGGACCTGGAAGTGGCAGAAACGAAGACGGGGCCGAGAGAACGTGGGTCTGGGGTACTGTCGGTAGCACCGGCGGAAGAGCACTTGGCGGCAAGGTCCGGCGCCCCATCGATCCTTCAGAGTTCGCCTTGGGTGAAGCAAGGGGCCGAGAGGCCCGATCCAAACACGGCACCGCCAAGCCATCGAGCCATCGATCAATCTCCGGCCTCCGGAAGCGAAGGCGCTCGCCGAGCCTGACGTGCGGGATCGACTTATGGCGGCTCATCTCCTGAACATCTTGCACGGGAATCGCGAGGTACTCGGCTAGGTCCTCAACAGTCCAGAGGGCATCGATGTTTTTGCTCATAGTTCAGCGCTCCAGCAGTTCGGTGGGCTGTCCGGCTCAGGGCTCGACAGCCCCGGCCGCTCCCCCCCGTCCAACAGGCCCGCACAGCCTTCACGATAAGCCTACCTGCCGCGATCCCTCTCGCCATAGAGGAATTCCTTGGCGAGGTCGCGTCCCATTCCGAAGACCTGCCGCATCA
>DASYTJ010000042.1:0-37159 GCA_036002325.1 Thermoanaerobaculia bacterium
TGCCCTTCGAAACCTCACCCCCTGACCCCCTCTCCAGCTAAGCTGGAGAGGGGGAATTGGGCTGCCTCAGTGGCTCGGCTCCGGACGCGTCTGGCGCAACAGCTTCAGACCCTCCTCCATGGGGATCGGATTCGAGGCCTCGTCGTAGAACTGCATGCGGTGGCTGAGCAGCATCTGATCGACGACGACCACCGCGGTGGCGCCGCCGAGGACCTTCCAGTCGAGATAGAAGGCGAGGAACGCCAGCGAGCCGAAGACGTGGAAGTGGTCTCGATGCGTCCGCCGCTCAGATGAGCAGCGCCGACTACAGCATTTGCGAGATGGCCACCACAGAAGGGCGTCCAATCTCTGGACGATCGGACCGGTATCTGGACGCATCTCGACGCGCTGAAGCAAATTCATCATTTTTTCTCCAGGAGATGGATCGCTGCGATCTCGTCCTGCGGCCCGGCATGACCCTTGCTCTGCGGAGAGTCATCACGCACCAGGAGGCGGAAAAGTATGTTGCAACTCGAAGACATCGCGGCGCCGCCGCAAACCGGCTGGCTCGAACACCTGATCGACGCC
Source organism: Thermoanaerobaculia bacterium (assembly GCA_036002325.1). Lineage (GTDB taxonomy): Bacteria > Acidobacteriota > Thermoanaerobaculia > Multivoradales > UBA5704 > DATARR01. Next base: position 568 of record DASYTJ010000042.1, read on the forward strand.
TTTCCCGACGAGGCCGAGAGCTTTGACCTCTGCGGCTACGCGAATGGAGGGGTCTGTATTTTCTTGAGCGTTCTGCCGTCGTTGAAAGCGCTGCCGGCGCGGCGGCAGGTCGCGGCAATCCTTCGCCATATCGGCGAGCAGGTCCTCTCCAGCAGGAACGTATTCGCGGTGGAGGTGGCGCGCTTCGGGGGCGAAGCGGTCCGCCGCCTCGCGGCGGTGCTGGCGGAGGTCGTGGTCGACGGGAGCTCCAAGGACTTCCCGCTTCTCGCGGCCTCGCGGGAAGTCGACGGCCAGGTGGAGATCTGGGTCACCCAGGGTTTCTGCGATCTCGTGCTCGGCCGCTGGGATCAGTGGGCTTCCGGGAAGCGGGATGACGGTCCGAGGAGCTCGTTTCCGGAATCTGAATCGCCGCCGCGGGAACCCTCGGAGCGCGCCGCTTTCACCGTGGCCACGCCGCCTCCGCCGCTAGCGGGGGCGGCACACGCCGCTCGCGAGACTCTGAGTCTCCGCCTCGGCCGCCTGGCTGGCGCCTTCTCTCCCAAAAGACCGGCGAGGCGGCTGGGACTGGCGGGCAACCTCTCGAATTAGCGGCGAGGACCTGTTGGACTTCGGCCACTCGCTGGCCATTCTCACGCACCTTCGCCGCGCCGTATGCTTGCGGTTTCCTTCCTGCGCCGGGGATCGCACGCATGGCACCCCCGTTGCACCCCATGGATCTCTCTGTGGGTGCGCACCCCGCAGTAAGTGCAACATAGAAAAGCGACCGAAGGAGACTTGAAGATGGAAACCGCGAAAGTCGATATCCGTAAGCTGCAACTCCTCAACGACCGTATCAACCAGTGCCTCGACGCCCTCAGCCAGGTGCGGCTGTCGGTGCACGGCCTTTCACATACTCAGGCTGCTTCACCGCTCGGCGCCGGAGCGCAGGGGACGGGTTATGGCGACCCGCGCTTCGCCGATCCGCGCTTCGGCTTCGGCGCGTCGCCGATCGCTTCTGGATTCGGCGGCGGGCCGCAGTCGGCCGGCTGGATCGGGCCGGGGTTCGCCGGTGGGCTGGCGCACTCTCCCTTCGTGCAGAATCCTGCCTTCCTCCAGAATCCTGCCTTCGCCCAGAACCCGATGGCCGGATTCTCTCCGGGGCTGAGTGGCATCGGCAACGTCCCGCTGGCCAACCAGTTCCCGATCTGGAACGCGCCGATCGGGCTGAGCCACACCGGCCTCGAGAGCGAGGCGGTCTACGGCCGGCCGCTGTGGTCGGACCCGTTCCTGCAGGTCAAGGTGGCGCAGACCTTCCCTTACGTGCAGTTCCCGATGCCACCGGTCATCCCCGTGTATTGACCGACTGACGGCGGCGAACGGGGTCTGGTCCGCCGGGCCCCGTCTCCACCTTCCCTGGTTTTCGCCTTTTTGCCCGGATGGCGGGCGGGGAGGCGGTCATGCCGACATCACAGAGACGCGAAAGGAGCAAGAAGATGGCGCAAGAGAAAGCCGCTGCGACGATCGAAGAGCCGGTCAGCCAGACCGCGGTGGACGAGGCGATCGCCGGGATCGAAAAACTGTACGAGACGCTCGCCGGCGGCGCGCCGCCAGCCAGCGGTCAGGCGTATTCGCCGATCCCGGTGGAGCGCAACGTCAGCGAGTTCGTCGAGGAACGCCTGGAGCATCTGCTGCGCGCCCTCGGTCAGCCGCTGTCCACCGCGATCGGTTGGGCGTGGACGCCGCCGATGGTGGTGTGGGAGGACGCGCGCGAGACGGTGGCCTGCCTCGACCTGCCGGGAGTCAAGCGTACGGAGGTCGAGATCGTGGACGAAGGCGGCGTGGTGACGGTGACCGGACAGCGGCTCGCCGTCCACGACGGGCGCCGGCTGCAGCTCGCCGAGCGGCCGCTGGGGCCCTTCCGCCGTCAGATCCTGCTACCCCGGAACGCGCGCTCTTCCGAAGTGAGCGCCCGGCTGCAGGACGGCGTGCTGGAAATCCACATCGTCAAGGAGAGCGAAGGCAAGGCGGCGAAGAAGATCGAGATCGTCTGACCTCACCGCAGCCAGATGTCGGACCCGAACACCAGGCTGACGGCGGCATCGAGGTCGGGCACGTAACGCACCATCTCTTCGCGCACGGCCCTCGGGATCCGGAAGCTGGCCGCGAGGGTCGTGCGGTTGCCCTCCGGCAGGATCAACGCCCGCAGATTGCGGTTGTAGGCCCCGTGCAGCTTGAAATCGGCCTCGCCGACGGGACGGACGACGAGCACGTCGTGCGCGTCGGCGACCAGCTCGCCGCTGGAGGCGAGGTCCTGCGGCAGCGGCCGGTCGAGGAAAACCGACAGGAAAGCGAGCGCGGACGGCAGCCCGGCCGAGGCGCCGTGCGAGGGCTCGTCCTCCTTGGTGATCTTGTAGCTGTAGTTGAAGTCGAGCAGGCCCGCCGTCTGGTGGGGCAACTTGGCCTGCGCGTACTCGCGCACGGAGAGGAAGATATTGCGCACCGACCGCTCGAGATCCGGAGTGACGCCGCCGAGGATCTCCTCGAGGTAGCCGCCGCGGCCCGGCGCTGCCGGCCGGCGCTGCGCCCACACTTCGTGCACCAGGCCTTTGGCCCGCCCCGCGAAGTGGTAGACGGCGGCGGAGAGCGAGCGGCCGACGGCGTTGGCCTGGCGCTCCGCCGCCGCGGCCAGGATGCGGGCGCGCTCGCCGCAGCGCCGCGCTTCGGCGAGCTGGCCGCGGATCTCGTGCAGCGCCGCCAGCTCCCGCCAGTACTCGGAGCGCAGCGGCGCCTCGCGCAAGGACGATTCCAGGATCTCTTGCGCCAGCTCCCCGGTCTCCGGCCGCTGGAAGGCTGCGACGACCGGCGCCGCGCCGGCCAGGTCGGCCTCGCCGAGCAGCCGTCGGATCACCCAGCGATCGCCGGGGTCTTCGGCGAGGGCGGCCAGGTAGAGGCGGATCGCCGCCTCGCGGTTGCCTGCGAGGAGCGCCAGATCGGCCAGGTACTTGCGGTCGAGCAGGTCGCCTTCGCCGCGCAGCAGCCCGGCGGCGCCCGTGCGGTCGCCGAGGAGCGCCATGGCCAGCGCGCGCTGCCGCGGCGGCGCCTCCACCGGCGGCTCGGTGCTGGCGAAGCGGACGGCGGCCAGCCGGTCGAGGGGGACGTAGCGGCTGGCGGCGAGGCTCGTGGCCTGCGCCAGCGTCAGGCGGTGCATGCGGTGCTGGAACGCCTCCAGGAAGCGCTGCTCATAGATCGCGGCCTCCTCGCCGCGCTCCAGCGCGCGGTGCAGGACGGCGAGCCGGCCCAGCGTGGTGACGCTCTCCCAGGGCTCTAGCGTGCGCGCCAGGAATTCGCAGACGTTGACCGCCTTCTCCAGATGCTCGCGGCCGCCGAGCTGCTCGTAGACGCGGGCGAGGGCGAGAGCGCGGTCGACGTCGCCCTCGAAGCCGCGCTCGCGGCCAAGCTGCTCGAGAACGGCGCAGGCGCCTGCGAGGTCGCCCGACAGCTCGGCGATCCACGCCTTCGCCAGCAGCGCGAGCTTGAACAGGTCGGCGTCCTTGCCGCGGTATTTCTCCGCCAGCGCGTCGCAGGCGTCGCGCGCCTCGCCCGGCCGGCGCGCCACGAAGAGGCGGAACACCTCCTCGAGCTTGAGGAGCTCCGCGGGCTTGCGCCACAGGTGGAACTGACCTACGGCCAGAAACTCTCCGGTGCCGCGCTCCGGATCCTTCACCAGTTGCAGCAGCGACTCGAGGCGCATCTGCGCTCCGCCCTCGGGATTGACCGCGCGTTCCTGCGCCCACAGGGCGAAGGCTTCCGACAGCTCGCCCCGGATGTGCTTGATCTTGGCCAGCAAGCTCAGCGTCTCCGAGTCGTCCTGCCGCTGCTGCAGCAGCCGGGTGGCTTCGTTCTCGGCGTCGTCGAGCTCGCCGATCTCCACCAGGAGATTCGCCAGACCTGGGCTCTCGTTCACGGTGGCTTCCATTCAGCTCGCGCCCCAGGCGCTCTCTCCTTGCATGCGAAGTCCATTCCCCTTGCCCCGCACCTTGGGCGACGAGCGGCTGCCCGCCGGACTTGGCGCTGGTCAGAATCGAGGCGGGGCATTATGCTACAGACTACGGCCCGCCGGCAGTTCTCGGTGGGCCCTTCGGCCGAAGCGCCGTATAAGGGGTGATGGAGCGAAGCAACGTCGAGCACAGCAGCTCGGGAAGCGCCCGCGGGGCCGCCGCCCAGGCTTCCGGCCGCCGGTTCACTCACTTGGTGGGTGAGTCGCCGGCCATGCGTAGGATCAAGACACTGCTGGGGAAGATTGCCGCCAGCCCCAGTCCCACCGTGTTGCTGCTGGGGGAAAGCGGCACCGGCAAGGGAGTGATCGCGCGGGAAATCCACGACCACAGTGCGCGTGCGTCGCGGCCCTTTCAACACATCCTGTGCTCGGCGCTGCCCGAGACGCTGCTCGAGAGCGAGCTCTTCGGGCACGAAGCCGGCGCCTTCACGGACGCCCGCCACCGCAAGAAAGGGTTGCTCGAGCTGGCGCAGGGCGGTACGGTGTTCCTCGACGAGATCGGCGAGTTCAGCGCCTCCCTGCAGGTCAAGCTGCTGCGTTTCCTCGAGGAGCGCGTTTTTCGCCGTCTGGGCGGCACCGCCGACCTGCGCGTCGACATACGGGTGATTGCCGCCACCAATCGCGATCTCGAGCGGGCGGTCCGCAACGGTTCGTTCCGTGCGGATCTCTTCTACCGCCTGAGCGTCCTGCCCGTGCTCGTGCCGCCGCTGCGCGAGCGGCGTGGCGACCTGCCGCTGCTCACCCGCCATTTCGTCACGTTTTTCAACGCCCAATTCGGCAAGCGCATCGCGGGCATCTCACGCGAGGCGATGGCCCGCCTCGAGTCGCACTGGTGGCCCGGCAATGTGCGCGAGCTGAGGAACGTCATCGAGCGCGCCATGCTGCTCAGCGAGGGCGACAGGCTGACCCCCGAAGACTTCCTGGCGCTGACCATGCCGCCGAGCCCGCCGGCCGCGGTCGAGCTGCCGCCAGAGGGAATCGATCTCAAGCAGCTCGAGCGCGACCTGTTGCGCCAGGCCCTGCTGCGTGCCGACGGCAACCGCTCACAAGCCGCCCGCCTGCTCGGCCTCTCGCGCCATCAGTTCCGCTACCGGCTGGAGAAGCTCGCTGGCGAGGACTCCGACGGCTGAGTCAATAGACGGCTCGCATTTTCTCGAGCTTGTAGCAGGGATGGCTGACCTCGGGAGGAGGTGCTCCCTGATAGGGCGCCCGTGCGATGGTTCCGGTCGTGGTCAGCGTGAAGCGATTGGAGTCCGGCTTGTTGTGCCGCACCATGAGGACGAAACCGGCGATCACTCCGGAGCAGTTGCCATACGGATTGCCGCGGGTGACGGTGCGATGAAAAGGCCCCCAGTCCACCCTCAGGGTTGTGGTGAGCGCGCCGGGGCTGCGGTCGGCGTTGACCACCGCGAAGATCGTCCCTTCGACGGGCGGCGGTGTGAAGCTGGCGGTGGCGGCCCAGGCGGCGACGGCTCCCAGGACGAGAATCGTCAGAATCAGTATGGCGGCAAGACGGGACTTTCTCATCGCAAACCTCCTTTGCACCTGGCATGGATGAAGTTCCGTGACGGCGTCCCGCGGGTTCTTGGGCGGATCAGATTCCATGTCGTTCGCTCACCCTCGACAGACTCCGCGGGACAGTCCGCCAGATGCGGGGACTGAACCTTTCAAAGCGTTTTTGCAAGGATGACGCCAGTTACCAGATGGGATGGACCGCGGGAATCCGGGACGCGAGGCCGCGAGCTCGGATGCGTTGTGCCGGACGGCGGTCGAGACCGTAGCCATACGAGATGGGTTGTAGATCGGGGCTCACCGCGCGCACGACGCGGAACGGGCCGGTGGCGACGTCGGCCGAGGTGACGTCGACCAGCGCGACGCGCACGCCGGCCGCATTCAACGCCGACGCGCAGCGCACCAAAGAACGCTCCTGGATACCCCCGGCAAGAGCTTGCATCTCAACCGCTGGATGACCGCTTCGCAGCCGGTCGAACGCCTCCGCCCGTTCGGCGGGAAAATAGTAGGACGCGTGGTGGAGCATTTCGCGCACGAGACTGGGATCGTCCGGCACCGGCAAGGCGCGGGTGTGCATCATGCGGCGCAGATGTGGACCGGTCTGGGCCAGCTCGAGCATCGCCTGGCGCAAAGCGGAGCGCGGATCGAGATCGGCGCCGAGACCGAGCGTGACGCCGGGATAGCGATCGCCGTCGCCGAACGCAAGGCACAGCACGGTCGTGCCGCAAGCGCTCGTCGGCAGGACGTAGATCTCGACCGCGGCGCCGAGCCCTTCGATGCCGTCGACGATGCGCTGTAGCCATGGATCGCCGTCGAGCTCGAGCCGCCGGCCGGGGCAGGCGGTGAGCCAGGCGGCCATGAATGCGTCGCGTTCGATCAGCTCCAGCGTCGCCCGTAGCGCCGCCTCGTCGAAGTCCGTAGCGGCGGCGAGCCCGTTGGAGGTCCCCTGACAGATCAGATGCTCTCGCCGCAACGTGAGCGACATGAACGCGAAGATGGCGGGAACCCAGACCGGCGAATCGCCGCCCAGCCATTTCCCGAGCACCCACGGATGGCGGACGCCCGGGTCGAAGCGGACGTAGGGGAAGCCCTCGCGCTCGTATTGCTCGTCGCTGTAGAGCGCGCAGGCTCGCGGATCGAGGAACTCGCCGTCGAGCTCGTCCGGACGCGCCCGGACGAACCGCGTGAGATCGGGCAGCGAGGGCGCGTAACGCTCGATCGCCTCGCCGACGGCGGAGAGGATCGCGCCGGAGACGGTCCATCCTTTTCCCCAGCCGATCGGCAGGCGGCGCAGCGAGCCGTCGTCCTCGATCACGTGCGGCGGCGCGGCGGTGGCGATCAACGGCAGGTCCGCGCCCGCCTCGTTCGGCTCCACGATGAGGCGGCTGATGACACCGGTGCGCGGATCGAGCCAGCCGGCGAGCGCGCCGAGCACGACCTCCGGCGGATCTTCAGGTGAAAGCGGGACGGCTTGCTGATCGATTCTCGGAAACACCGCCGCGCCGCCGCAGACGGCACAGTGAGCGAGAGGAATCACTCGATGAAGGGACGTCTCGCCGCTCTCGGCATCGACGATCAGGACGTGATCGAGCAGCCGCGAAGCCTGCGGGCCGCGGCGGAGGAGCGCGCGAATCTCGCGGACCAGGATCGGACCGCCGACAGCGCCGACATCAGGAAGTGAATCCGCAGGTTCCGAGCCGCCGCCGGCGAGGGGGCCGGAGGCATCGGCGGCGATCCTGCGTTCCCGAGCGCAGTTGCCGCAGCCGGCTCTCTGCGGCAGCGCCAGCGGACCGATCCAGGCCTCACCGGGTCCCAAGACCACGCTGAGCGATGGCACGGCGAGCCGCTGCGGCCACGCGCTGAAAGCTCGTTGTCCGTCGTCGTCCTCGACCGCATGGACGCCGACCGCGAGGTCCGCGGAAAGATCGTCGGACAGCTCCGCGACAAACCGGACCGCCGCGCCGAACGCTTTCGCAAGGCTCCGCCCCAGCGCCTCTTCAGGAGAGGCGCCGGCGACGAGGAGCGAATCGAGGGAGTTCGCGGATCGGATGGCGCGAGGTGGTTCCGGGCTAGCCGCCGGGGGCCGCCGAGATCTGCTTCGCCGTCTTCTCGAGCGATTTGGCGTTCGCCTGGACCTGCGAGACGAGCGCCGTCATGGCGTCGATCTGGCTGTCGATCAGGCGGAGCTCGACAGGCGTGGTGATCCCTTTGAGGATCTCCCAGAAGCGGAGCCGGTCGCTGCTGCCGAGCAGCTTGAGCAGGCCCTCGGTGTTGAGCTGGAGCGCTTGAACCTTCGCCCTGAGTTTTTTCGGGTCAGCACCATTGCCCATCTGTTTTCCTCCGATCAAAGAGAGCTGCGGGTGAACAACTTATTGCTCGTCAACTATGAGGCGGGTACTAAGAGCTGTCAAGGTTCGAGAAAGATCCAGACGGCGGGGCGTCTGCAAAGAGGCACCAGACGTCCCGCCTTTCGATCTACTTCAGCCGAACACCATCGAAAGTGAAGGTCCCGTTCGTTCCCGTGAAGCTCAGCCGCTGGCCGGTCAGCCTCTTCACGATCGGCCGGTCGGTGGAGCCCGAAGGCAGAACCTCGCGAAACTCCACGTCGTAGGTGATGGGGAGGCTCCTGAGCTTGGCCTTACCCGACGCTTTCTTGCCCTGGATCTTGCCGGCCGTGAGGATCATGCTGCCAGCCGGCTGGGTGGCGCTCTCCTTGACGAAGACGTCGAACCGCTTCGGGCCGGTGGGGAACTGGACCGTCAGCGGATTGACGCTCTTCAACGACAGCCGGACCAGTCGGATGCTCACCTGGGCTGAAGCTCCCTGACCGGGGAAATCCGCGTTGACCGTGCGGCGGACACACGTGTCGACCGTCGTCGTCTGGTTGACGACCGGCGAGACCTTGTGGATGCTGTTCGGGCTCACCGGATTGCCGTGTTGATCCGTCCAAGTGATAGTGGTGGTCACTGCGCCCGTCGGACAACCGCAGTTCGGGGGAAAGGCGCCCGTCACGACGCTCACGGGCAGCGGGACACCGGTAAGTGCAATCGTGGTTTTGATGAGCTTGGAGCCCGTGAAGAAGAAACCGGGGGGCAACCGGAAATCCTGCTTGCTCGCGTCGGTGTGCCAGCAATCGGTTCCCTGCGGGACGATGATGTGGGGCGGCTGGGCGCTGAGGCTCAGCGGCAGCAGCAGAGCCAGCGCCAGGACGAACAGCCATAGCTTGGTGGAATGCACTCTCATAACGCTCTCCTTTGGTTTTCCGGCATGATCTGTACTGGCGATTGGACGCCGGCCGGTGTTACAGGGCTCGCGAAGGGATTTCTTCACGCGCAGGTATTCGCGTCCTCCGTGCGAGCCCTGACACCGAATAGGCAGAGCAAGAGGTCGGACGTGATGTCTGGCCTCTTGTGTCTTCAATCTCAGGTAGGAGCCTTCAGGATACCGTCCATTTCCGGACACCTCCGTCCACGCCCGAACGCTTCCCAGCCCGGCCCGATTTCCTCAACCTGCTCTAGCTCAACAACTTAGCTCCTGGCACACCCCTTGCCCTTCTCGGCTGCCGACCGAGAGGGAGCATCGAACATGGACCGCGAGCTGGATGCCAGTTACCGATATCGCCGCCTGGGGCGCAAGGCGGTTTGGGGTGTGGGGGGAATCGCGCTTTGCGCGGCGATCCTGGTGCTGTTGCCGGGATGGCTGCGGCCTTCGGTGGCGCGGGCGGAGGTCCGGACGGGGAAGGTGGACCGCGGTCCGGTCGAGGGGATCGTCGAGGCGAGCGGAGTCGTGATTCCGGCGTTCGAGGGGGCGCTTTCGAGCCCGATCGACGCGCGGGTGGAAAAGGTTCTGAAGCGGCCAGGCGAGATGGTGAAAGCCGGCGAGGCGATCCTCAAGCTCGATACTTCCACCGCGCGTCTGGAGCTGGAGAAGATCGAGGATCAGCTCGCCAAGAAGAGCAACGAGCAGCGGCAGGTCCGCATCACCCTGGAGAAGAGCCTCAGCGATCTGCGCGGGCAGATCGAGCGGCAGAAGCTCGACGCCGAAGCCTCCGCCTACCGCGCCGAGCAGAACCGCAAGCTGCGCGCCGACGGCCTCGTCTCGGAGCAGACGCTGAAGGCGGCCGAGGTGGAGGCGAAGAAGGCCGAGATCGAGCTCGCCCAGCTTCAGGAGTCGGTCGGCAGCGCCCGCCGCTCGACGGATGCTCAGCTCGAAGGGCTGGAGCTCGATCTCGCGACGCTCCGGAGAGAGCGCGAGGATGCCCGCCGTCTGCTCGAGCTGGCGACGACGCGGTCGGACCGCTCGGGCGTCCTGACCTGGGTGGTGCCGCAGGAAGGAGTGACGGTGCCGCGCGGCCAGGTGATCGCGCGCATCGCGGATCTCGACTCGTTCCGCGTCGAGGCCACGGTCTCGGACGTTCACTCTTCGAGCCTGCACGCCGGCCAGCTCGTGCGCGTTATGCTCGACGGTCAGCCCCTCACCGGGAAGTTGGCGGCGATCGATCCCACGATCGAAAACGGCGTCATCAAGTTCAAAGTGGATTTGGACGACGGCCGTCATTCCAAGCTGCGCAACAACCTGAGAGTGGACGTGCTGGCGGTCACGGACACGCGGTCCAACACGCTGCGCGTGCCGAAGGGACCGTTCGCCCGCGCCGGCGCGACGGAAAAGGTATTCGTCGTCCAGGGAGATCAGGCCGTGCGCCGCACGGTGCGTCTCGGCCTATCGGGCTACGAGTTCTACGAGGTGCTCGAAGGGCTCGACGCCGGAGAGGAAGTGATCCTCTCCGACATGAGGGATTTCGAGGATCTGGAACGGGTGACATTGAAGTGAAAGAAATCAGTCAGGGAGACAACCCATGATCCATCTGCAAGAAGTCAGCAAGCTGTATCGCACGGAGCGCGTGGAGACGACGGCGCTGGACAACATCAATCTGGAGATCGAAAAGGGGGAGCTCGTGTCGGTGATGGGCCCTTCGGGTTGCGGCAAGAGCACGCTGCTCAATCTGATGGGGCTGCTCGACGAGCCCAGCTCGGGCAAGGTGGCGCTCGACGGCAAACCGATCGATCGCTACGGCGACCGCGAGCTGGCACGGCTCCGCAATGAGCGCGTCGGCTTCATCTTCCAGCAGTTCCACCTGGTCTCGGATCTCTCGGTGATGGACAACGTCGAGATTCCTTTGCTCTATCGCCGGATGTCGAACAAGGAGCGGCGCAAGGCAGCGCTGGCGGCGCTCGATCGCGTCGGCCTCGGCTCGCGCACGCGCCACTTTCCGACGCAGCTCTCGGGCGGCCAGCAGCAGCGGGTAGCCATCGCCCGCGCCATCGTCGGCCGGCCGGGAGTCCTCCTTGCCGACGAGCCGACGGGCAATCTCGACAGCCAGATGGGCGACGAGATCATGGGCATTCTCGAAGATTTGAACGCCGAGGGGACCACCATCGTGATGGTCACTCACGATCCGCGTCTGGCCGAGCGGACGCACCGCACGGTGCGGCTGTTCGACGGCCGCCAAGTGCAGTAAGCGCTGCGGAGGAGACCGGCGATGCTCAAGAACTATCTCAAAGTGGCTCTGAAGGTCCTGGCGCGGCGGAAATTCTTTACGTTCATCAGCCTGTTCGGCATCAGCCTGACGCTCGTGGTGCTGCTGGTGGCAACCTCGATGCTCGACCACGTATTCGCGCCTCAGGCGCCGGAGGTGTTCGGCGACCGCACGCTGGGCGTCTACTTGATGGGGATGCAAGGCGAGCGCGGAGCGATGACCGGCTTTGCCGGTTACCAATTCCTGGACCGCTTCGTGCGGCCGATGACGCAACTGCCGTTCGTCGAGGCCGTCACCTGCTTCAGCTTGCCGGCGACGGGCATCTCCTACCCGGGCGGCAAGAAGATCGAGTCCATGGTGAAGCGGACGGACGGCGAGTTCTGGCAGGTGCTGCGCTTCCATTTTTTGGAGGGAGGGCCGTACACGGCGGAGGACGACCGCAACGCCCGCTTCGTGGCGGTGATCAATGAGTCGACGCGCGCGAAGTTCTTCCACGGCCAGCCGGCGGTGGGCAAGACGGTGGAAGTGGACGGCCAGCGCTTCCGAGTGGTGGGGGTGGTCTCCGACGTGCCGATCCTCCGCATTGCTCCCTTCGCCGATATCTGGATGCCCCTCGGCACCTCGAAGTCGGACCTCTACAAGCGGGAGCTCGTCGGCAACTTCATGGGGCTCATCGTGGCCCGCAGCCGCGCCGATTTCCCGCAGATCAAGTCGGAGGTCAAGATGCGCCTCAAGCAGGCCGAATCTCTTCTCCCTAATCCCAAGATGTTCAAGGAGCTGACGGGCGGAGCGGACACGCCTTTCGAGGCGGTCGCGCGGTTCATCCTGAGCAGCCGCCTGGAAGACAGCCAGCCGGGGCGGTTGCTGATCATCCTGATCGGGCTTGCGGTGATCTTCATGCTGCTGCCGACGGTGAACCTGGTGAATATCAATCTCAGCCGGATCCTCGATCGCTCGTCGGAGATCGGCGTGCGCAAGGCGTTCGGCGCTTCGTCGTGGACGCTGGTGGGCCAGTTCCTGGTGGAGAACGTCGTTCTCACTCTGGTGGGCGGCGCGATCGGGCTCGCGCTGGCGGCGATCGCGCTGCATGCGATCAACGCCAGCGGTGTGATTCCTTACGCCCGGCTGTCGCTCAATCTCCGGGTCTTCGGTTACGGGCTGGCGATCGCTCTGTTTTTCGGCCTCTTCTCTGGGGTCTACCCGGCGTGGAGGATGTCGAAGCTCCACCCTGTCATGGCCTTGCGCGGGAGGTCGGTATGACGCGTCATCTCCTCAAGCTGGTGTGGAACCGCAAGCGCACGAACGCGCTGATCATCCTGGAAATCTTCTTCTCGTTCCTGGTTCTCTTCGTCGTCGGCACGCTCGGCCTTTATCTATGGGACAACGTGCGCCGGCCTCTCGGGTTTTCTTACGACAACGTGTGGGTCGTCTCGATCAACATGCAACGGATGGGAGACGACACGTTCGATCCTTCCCAGGTGGAGACGGCGAAACGTGCGCTCGCGGAGACGCAGGCGTTGCCGCCGGTGGAGGCGGCGGCCGGCGCGATGTTGATGCCCTACAGCCTGGCGAATTACATCGGCCGCTATGAGTTCGGCGGCCGGCCGATCGACTCGGAGTTCAACGAGGTGACGCTGGACTACGACAAGGTGATGGGTCTGCAGCTCGTCCAGGGGCGCTGGTTCGAAAAGGCGGACGAGGCCCTGAGCTGGCGGCCGGTGGTGATCAACGCGGCGATGGCGAAGGCAGTCTTCGGCGATGCCGATCCGATCGGCAAGCGCTTCGGCGATCCGAGCAAGGACCACAGCGAGCCGGAACGCCGGGTGATCGGCGTCGTCACGGAGTTCCGCAGGGGGGGCGAGTTTGCGGGCAGCGGAAACTACACATTTCTCCTCAAGCGGCTATCGGCGGGCGGCTCACCGCCGGGAAATACCGATCGGCCGCCGCAGAAGCTGGCGGTCCGGGTGAAACCGGGAACGCCGGTTGAGTTCGAGGAGCAGCTGGCGAGGCGGTTGCAGGCGGTGGCTCCGGAGTGGTCCTTCGAGGTGAAGCCGCTGGCGCAGATGCGCCGGTCGTCCTTCCGGTTGCGTCTTACTCCGCTCATCGCCGGCGGGGTCGTGGCCGTCTTTCTGATGCTGATGGTAGGGCTGGGGTTGATCGGGGTGTTATGGCAGAATCTCTTGCAACGCACCCGGGAGATCGGTCTGCGGCGCGCCTCCGGAGCCTCGCGGGCGGACGTCCATGCGCAGGTGCTCTGGGAGCAGGCGATCCTGACCAGCTTCGGCGTCCTCCTCGGAACGATCCTGGTGGCGCAGATCCCGCTGCTCGATCTGGTCGGGTTCATCCGCCCGCAGATCTTCGTGGGCGGCATCGTGGTGGCGATGGTCTCGATCTATCTGCTCGCGGCGCTCTGCGCGCTCTATCCGAGCGCCATGGCCGCCCGCGTGCTGCCGGCCGAGGCCCTGCGCTACGAGTGACGGCATGATCCTGATCGTCGACGACGATCCGTCGGTGGTGGCCTCACTGGGCCTCCTTCTGAAGCGGCACGGCCATCCCACGCGGGGAGCGCGGTCGCAGGAGGAGGCCCTCGCGTTGCTGCGCGCGCAGGAGTTCGACCTGGTGCTCCAAGACATGAACTTCTCGCGCGCCACGGCTGGCGAAGAAGGCTTGGCGTTGCTCGGCGAGATCCGGCGCCTGCGGCCGCGCCTGCCGGTGATCTTGATCACTGCCTGGGGCTCGATCTCTCTGGCCGTCGAAGGAATGAAGGCCGGAGCGGCGGACTTCGTCACCAAGCCCTGGTCGAACGCCCAGATCCTGCAGTCCGTCGAGACCGCCCTGTCGCTCGCGCAGTCCGGCGACGGCAGGAGCGCCGCCGTCAGCCGCGAGGAGCTGGACCGGCGATTGGATCTCCGCGGGCTGATCGGCGCCGAGCCGAGGTTCCTGAAGATCCTGGAGCTCGTCGGCCGGGTGGCGCCGACCGACGCTTCGGTGCTGATCACCGGCGAAAGCGGCACCGGCAAGGAGCTGATCGCCGAAGCGATCCACCGCAACAGCCGGCGGAAGAACGGCCCTTTCGTCAAAGTCAACCTGGGCGGCATCTCCTCGACGCTCTTCGAAAGCGAGATGTTCGGCCACGTCAAGGGAGCTTTCACGGATGCCCGGTCGGACCGCAAGGGACGCTTTGAGCTGTCGGACGGCGGCACCATCTTCCTCGACGAGATCGGCGAGATCGATCCGGCCGCACAGGTGAAGCTGCTGCGCGTGCTTCAGGACCGCTCGTATGAAGTGCTGGGCTCGAGCGTCACCCGGACGGTGGATGTGCGGGTGATCGCGGCCACCAACCGGGACCTCGCGGAAATGGTTGCGAAAGGGCAGTTCCGCGAGGACCTCCTCTACCGCCTGAATCTCATCGCCATGCGGCTGCCGCCGCTGCGCGAGCGGCGCGGCGACATCCCGCTGCTCGCCCGCCATTTTCTTGATCTCTCGACGCGCAATTATCGGCGCGGAGCGATCGCCATCCCGGACCGCGCCCTGGCCTGGCTGCAGGACCAGCCGTGGCCGGGTAACCTACGGCAGCTCAAGCAGACGATCGAGCGGGCCGTGCTCGTCCTCGACGGCGACCGGCTCGACGTCGCCGATCTCGTGGCCCTCTCCGGACTGGAGGAGCGCGAGACGCGTGGCGGCACGGCGCTGCCCAGCCCCGGCTCGATGACTCTCGACGAGATGGAGAAGGCGATGATCGTCAAATGCTTGCGGCACTACGAGGGCAATATCACCCGCGTGGCCGAAGCGCTGGGGCTCTCGCGGGCGGCGCTCTATCGCCGTCTCGAGAAGTACGGGCTGGATCCCCACTGAGAATGCCGATGAGCCTGCGGGCGAAGATCATCGCCTATCTGGTGCTGATCCACGCGGTCCTCGCGGCGATCTCATTCTTCGTCCTGCGCGAAAACCGGCTGTGGCTGCTGGCGGTCGAAGCGCTGTTCGTCCTCTCCGTCGTGCTGGGCGCGCTGCTGGTGCGGGCGTTCTTCGTGCCGCTGGAGCTCATCCGTACCGGCGCGGAGCTGATCGGCGAGCGCGATTTCACCACCCAGTTCCGCGAGGTCGGCCAGCCGGAGATGGACGCGCTCATCCGCATCTATAACCAGATGATCGGACGGTTGCGCGAAGAGCGGCTGAAGCTCCAGGAGCAGCATTACTTTCTCGACCGCGTCCTCACCGCTTCGCCCGCCGGCATCGTGACGCTGGACTTCGACGGCCGGGTGGAATCGCTCAATCTGGCGGCGGAGCGGCTCCTCCAGGTTTCTATCGAGGAGGCGAGGACAAAGGCGCTGCAGGAGGTAGGGGCGCTGGGATCGGCTCTCGCCGGTGTTCCCATCGGCGGCTCGGAAGTGCTGTCGCTCCAGGGCGGCCGGCGGTTGAAGGTCTCGCGTGCCGAGTTCTTCGATCGCGGCTTTCCGCGCAGCTTCCTGCTGCTGGAGGAGCTGACGGAGGAATTACGGTCATCCGAGAAAGCGGCGTACGGCAAGCTGATCCGGATGATGTCGCACGAGATCAACAACTCGGTGGGCGCGGCCGGCTCGCTGCTCGACTCGTTCCGCGGCTATGCGGGCCAGCTCGGAGAGGAGGATCGGACCGACTTCCTGCACGCGATCGCCGTGGCCATCACCCGTCTCGAAAACCTGCGGGCGTTCATGAACGGCTTCGCCGAGGTCGTCCGCCTGCCGCCGCCGGACCGCCGGCCCACGGACGTGCGCCAGCTCCTCGACGAGATCCTCCTGCTCCTCCGCCCCGAGCTGGAGCGGCGCCGCATTCGCGCGGAGTGGGAAAGGGCCGAGCGGGTGCCGCCGCTCGATCTCGACCGCAATCAGATCGAGCAGGTGCTGGTCAACGTCTTGAAAAACGCGGCGGAGGCCATCGGCGAGGCTGGCCGCATTGCGCTCCGCCTTGGCTTCGAGGGCGGCCGCAACGGCAGT
This sequence comes from Thermoanaerobaculia bacterium, assembly GCA_036002325.1. Taxonomy (GTDB): domain Bacteria; phylum Acidobacteriota; class Thermoanaerobaculia; order Multivoradales; family UBA5704; genus DATARR01. The sequence goes on from DASYTJ010000042.1 coordinate 16,625, forward strand.
TGTGATCGGGGCCGGCCATATCTTTCGATCCGGGACAGCGGCCCCGGCATTCCGGAAGACGTCCGCGCTCTCCTTTTTACGCCGTTCTTCTCCACCAAGAAGAACGGCCGCGGCCTCGGATTGACGCTGGTGCAGGAGATCCTCTCCCAGCACGGCTTCGAGTTCAGCCTGGCGCCGGGCGAGGGTGGCGGGGCGGAGTTTCGGGTGGAGTTCTAGGAGTATGCGGCGCGTGTATTGCATCAGCGTCGAATATGTCATCGCTACAGAGGAAGAAAGGAACGTCATGATGCAGGAAAGATCATCAGCTGTAACGATCGAGGACACGACACAGAGCTTCGTGAAGGGTTTCCACGGCGTTCGATATCAGGTCAGCGACGTGAGTCGCGCCGTCGCGTTCTACACCGACCATCTCGGATTCAAACTCGAGCATCAGCAACTCCCGGCCTTCGCCAACGTCTCGCTCGGGGGCCTTCCGCTTCTGCTCAGCGGTCCGGGGGCGTCGGGTTCTCGTCCGATGCCCAATGGCCAACGTCAGCAACCGGGCGGGTGGAACCGGGTCGTTCTTCGCGTCGCAGATCTTCCCGCTTGCATCGAACAGCTGAAGAGAGCGGGAATCCATCTCCGCAATGAAATGGAAGTCGGCCCGGGCGGCAGACAGATCCAGTTGGAAGATCCGGACGGTAACGCGATCGAATTGTTCGAACCGGCGAAGTAGTCGACGGGCCGGCGCTTCACTTCTTCGTCGTCACGATCCATCCCGTCTGCAGTCCTGTGCGCTTTCGCCGGGATGCTGGAGCCGATCGTTGGCCTCGGTGGCGTCCGTCACGACTTCGACGACTGCGCCGTCGGCCACGGCGAGAACGTCCCGGCCGTAGGCGAAGTAATCCTCCAGGTGGTTGCCGTCTCCTTTGTGCGTCTTTCCCTCGCCGCCGAGAGCGAAGATGTCGAAAGCGAACTCCTCCATGGCCGCCCAGCGGTGATGGCTGTGGAGGTTGGGGCGCCGCACCGTACCAGGTGCCGGCGAGAGGGAAAACGTATTCGATGAGGGTCTGCAGCGCCTGACCGTTGGAAACTGCCTGAAAGGCGCCGGGCTCGACCGGCCGATACTACGGGAGAGGGATGATCAGGGTTGCGGGGGTCTCAGCCGAAGAACTCCAGCAGCCGCGCGTTCACCCGCTCCGCTTCCTCATGCTGAACCCAGTGGGTGGCCTCCGCGAAGATCTCCAGGCGGCCATCGTCGCAGAAATCGATGCTCGCCTGCGCCAGCTCGCGAGCGAGTGCGCGGTCCTTGGCTCCCCAAAGCAGAAGGGTCGGCACGCGGACGCGCGGCGAGGCGGGCCACCTCGGCCGCGTACGCAGGGCGGCGCGATACCAGTGGATCGTCGAGCGGACGGCTCCGGGCTGCGACCAGGCCTGGTAGTACACCTGGAGATCCGCATCGCTGAACGTGCCGGGCCGGCTGGTGGCCCGCAGAAGCTTGGTCGCATAGACGAAGTCGTCGCGGCGGAAGGTACGCTCAGGGAGCCAGGGGAGCTGGAAATAGAAGAGATAGAGGCTCTTCTTCCACTGCCGGGGGCTTTTGAGGAGCGCACGGCGCATCGCCTTCGGGTGGGGAGTGTTGAGCAACGCCAGACGCTGCAGCCGTTCCGGGTGCTTGATGCCGAGCCACCAGCCGACGATGCCTCCCCAGTCGTGCGCGGCGACCCAGGCCTTCTCGGCACCGGCCGCGTCGATCAGCCCCAGGATGTCCAGCGCCAGAGTGTCGAGGTTGTAAGCCGAGACCCGCCGCGGTTTGTCGCTGAGGTTGTAGCCCCGCTGATCGGGGGCCACGACATGGAAGCCGGCGGCGGCGAGCGGCTCGATCTGCTTCCGCCAGCCATACCAGAGCTCGGGGAAGCCGTGAAGGAGCACGAGAAGCGGCCCGCCTTCCGGTCCGGCCTCGACGGCGTGGAGGCGGATGCCGTTGGTGGCGATCGTACGGTGCCGCGGCTTCAGCTCGGCGTCCATGGGTTCGTAGGCCCTCTCGCCTTCGATTGTGCCGCAAAATCCCCTCTATAATCCGTTCGTCCCACGGACCGCCGCATGATGGAGCCCGTCCTCTGCTTCGCGACTCCCAGGAGACCGTCGTTCGATGCGTTTACCCTTGGCTTGGATTTCTCTGATCGGCCTCCTGCTGCTCGTCTCCGCAGGCGCGACGCGAGCTGAAAACGCGCCCGTCCCGCCCTTGCCGGAAGGGGTGACGCCGCTGCCGCCCGAGAGCGCGAAGCATTTCCAGGAGCTGCTGGAGGCGGCGGAGAAGTATCGCGGCCTCAAGGCGCTGCAGCCGGTTCCCGCCGGGACGCTCGCCGAGCCGGAGCTGCGCAAGAAGATGGCGCAGTCGCTGGCGGAAGACCTCTCCGCCGAGCAGCTCGAGGCCACCGAGATCGCCGCCAAGGCGTTCGGTCTGATCCCCGAGTCTCTGGACCTGTCCAGTTATCTCCCCGATCTCCTCACCAGCCAGGTGGCCGGCTTCTATGATCCGGTGCGGCATTACATGGCCCTGGTGCGCCGGGGAGCGGGCGAAGAGGCGGGGTCGGCCGAGGACGTGGTCATCGTGCACGAGCTGACGCACGCTCTGCAGGATCAGCACTTCGATTTGCGGGAGCTCGACAAGGTGGATCCGATGTCCGACGCCTCCACCGCCCGCGCGGCCCTGACCGAAGGCGATGCGACGCTGACCATGACCAGCTATCTGGCCGGAGGGAGCGTCGAAGCCTTGCCCTTTGCCAGCGGCGCGATGAAGTCGCTCCTGGAGAATCCTGAGGCCTTTGCGTCGGCCTCGGACGTACCTGGCGGCGCCGAGCTGTCGAAGGCGCCGGCCTGGATCCGGGACTCGCTGCTGTTCAGCTATGTCGAGGGCTTCGCCTTCTGCCTGGAGGTCCGGCGAGTTGGCGGCCAGAAGCTGCTCGACTACGCCTTCACCACCGATCCGCCGCGTTCCTCGGAGCAGATCCTGCACCCCGAGAAATGGCTCGGCAGGCGGGATGATCCCGTCGTTCTGCTCTGGCCCGATCTCGCGCCGGCTCTGCCCGGCTGGAAGAAGCTTTCCGAAGGCGAGGCGGGCGAATCCACGATCCAGACGCTCCTGCGGCGGAAAGGCGAGAACCGTGAGACAGCCAACAGGGAGGCCGCGGGCTGGGGGGGAGACCGTTTTGCCGTATATGGAAAGGCCGGAAGGCGTCTGCTGGTCTGGTGGACGGAGTGGGATAGCGAAGGCGACGCGCGGGAGTTCCAGGCTGCGGTGCGCCGGCTGGGCGGCGGCTGGCGGGCGGAAGCGCTCTCTCCACGACGAGTGCTCGCCGTGCGTGGCGAGCTCGACCGGCAGCGAAGGGCGGCCATCCAGGTCCGGCTGGCTGCAGCCGTGGGGGTGTCGCCGGCGAATCGGGAGATTGATTTGAAGGCGGTGGGGGTGCCCGTGAAGCCCTCACTCCCCTAGCGACAGAGGAGGGCCGGGGTGGTGAGGGCTTCGGAGGGCACGACGCCTGCGGGGCCGGGGCGGTGAGGGCTCAGACGCTCGCCATCAGCCGATCGAGCGTCGCGATGTGCTCGCGCTGCCGGTCGAGAAAGCCGCGGATGAGCGCCTTGCAATCCTCGGCCAGGTCTTTGTCCTCCAGGGCATCCTGGTAGTCCTTGAGGCCGTGCTCCTCGCCCTCCTTGAGGGCTTTCAGGACCGAGGTATCGCCGAACAGCTTGGCGGCGCCCGTGACGGCCTTGACGAAGGCGCCCCAGGGGCCCTGGCCCTTCGACGGTTCGCCGCCGTGCTGCTCGATGTGGTGCCAGAGGGTGTCGGCCGCGTCGCGGTGATCGAGCTGGAGCTGGAGCAATTCGTTCGCGCCGGGCCCGCCCTCCTCGCCCAGCTTCTCCCGAGCCTCCCGGTAGGTCTCGACGGCGGACATCTCGCCGCGCAAAAGGCTGTTGAGGGCGGTGACGTCGGTGGTGGTCGCCTGCATGATGGTCCTCCTTGGAGTCGTAGAGCTCGGTATCATCGGAGGTCTCGCGTCAGCCTCCCGAAGGGAAGAGTGCAAGGCATATGCCGGGCGGTTGCTCCAAAACCTTCAGGAACGAGTAAACTACCCGTGAGCTCCAAAACGGCGATCGCGGGAGTGGGGGAGGATGGAGAGTCCTTGGCGGACGGAGTCTGAGAGGCTCGACAGGATCGGGATGTCGGAGCGGGTTGCGCGCCTCGAAGCCGAGCGCGAGGCGCTCGTGCGCCTGCAGGAGGCGAGCGCCGGCCTGCTCGGCTTGGAGGGAGAGGCGCCGAGCCACGACCGGCTGATCGAGATCCTCTGCCACGTCACGGGAGCGCCGCGCGGGGTCTACTGGCTGCTGGAAGAGCCGTCGTCCGGTCTCTCGACTCTGGTGGCCCGCGGCATGTACGGCGTGCGGCGCACGCCGCGCAACGACGTCGACCGGCGGATGCACGAGCTGCTGCTGCGGGTCGAGCTCACCTCCGACCATCCGGTGGCGCGGTCCGCCCGCACGCTGAGCCCGGTGACGCTCCGCGACACGCGGGCCACCGACGGCTGGCCCGAGTTCTCGGCGGTGTGGGATCGCACCGGCATCCGTTCGCTGCTCGCCGTGCCCCTGCGCGCCCGCGGCCGGTTGCTCGGAGTGGTCGCCCTCTCCTGGCGCGAGGCGAACCGCTGCGCCGACGAGTCGGTCGTCCGCACGGCCGAGGTGATCGCCAATCAGGTGGCTCTGGCGCTCGACACGGCGGCACTCCTCGAGGAACTGTCGCGGGCCAACCGGCTCAAGGACGAGTTCCTGGCGACGCTCTCCCACGAGCTGCGCCATCCGCTCAACGTCGTCGTGAGCTACGCCGAGATCCTGGCCGGCGACCCCGAGGCCCAGCGTCTGCCGGTGGTGCGCAAGGCCGCGGAATTCATCCGGCGCAATGCCCTGACCCAGGAGCGGCTGATCGCGGACCTGCTCGATTTGTCACGCCTCCAGACCGGCAAGCTCGCCATCCACCGGCAACCGCTCCAGCTCGCTCCCCTCTTCGCCGACGCCGCGGAGACGGTGCGTGCGGAGACCGACCTCAAGCGGATCGAGCTGCGGGTACAACTTACGGAGGAGCCTCTCGTCGTCGAGGCCGATCCCGTGCGGGTGCAGCAGATCGTCTGGAACCTGGTGCAGAACGCCGTGAAGTTCACGCCGGAGAGCGGACGCGTGACTCTCCGCCTGGAGCGTGCGGGGAGCGAGGCAAAGCTGGTCGTGGAGGACACGGGACAGGGCCTGGAGCCGGGGCTTCTCCCCGATGTGTTCGAGATGTTCCGCCAGGCGGACGCCCGTACGAGCCGGCGGCACGGCGGGTTGGGGATCGGTCTCGCGCTGGTGCGCCAGCTCGTCGAGCTGCACGGCGGCCGCGTGCTCGCGGAATCCGACGGGCCGGGCCGGGGAGCCCGGTTCACGGTCTGGCTGCCGCTGGCCCTCACTCCCCCAACCCCCTCTCTCCCGACTCCTCCCTCCCCCCTCCCACCGGGAGAGAGGGGGCTTTAAAACAGAGGAGGGGTCGGGAGAGGAGGGCTGGGGAGGTGAGGGCCTACCCCTCCTCCGGCGGCACCGTCTCCGGCTGGCGAACGGTGACGCGGACCGTGTTGACCCGGTTGTGCTGGATCTCCAGGACTTCGATGGTCACCGGGCCGAGCTCGATGCGGTCGCCTTCCGTCGGGTTGCGACCCAGCTCGGAGAGCACGACGCCGCCGATCGTGTCCTCGTCGCGCTCGGAGAGCTCGACCCCCAAGGCCGCTTCGAGATCCTCCACCAGCATGCCGCCGGAGATCTCGTAGACGCCCTCGCCCCGCGCCAGCAGCTCCGGCTTCTCGACGTCGAACTCGTCCTGAATCGAGCCGACGATCTCCTCGATGACGTGCTCCAGGGTGACGATGCCGGAGACGCCGCCGTACTCGTCGATGACCGCGGCGAGGTGGAACCGCTCCGTTCTCATCCGTTTCAGCAGGCGGTCCAGTTGCAGCGTCTCGGGGACGAACGCAATGGGGCGCGCCATCTCGGTGAGGGAGGTCGGAGGCCGCTCGCGGCGAAAGAGGTCCTTGATGTGGATGAGGCCGATGACGTGGTCGAGATCGCCTTCGCAGAGCGGAAACCGGGTGTGGCCGCTGCGGCGGGCGAGCCGGAGGTTCTCCTGCAGCGGCCGCGTCGTCGAGAGATAGACGACGTCCTGGCGCGGCAGCATGATCTGGCGGGCCATCCGATGCGACAGCTCGAACACGTTGTCGAGCAGCTCGCGCTGCTGGGGAGGGAGGTCGCTGGCGCTGGTGGAGGCGAGCAGGAGCCGCACCTCTTCCTCGTCGTGGGCGATCTCGGCCTCGCTGGCCGGCGCGAAGCCGATCAGCTTCAGGAGCGCATTGGAAGCGCGGTTCAGGAGCCAGATCACCGGGTAGGTGAGCTTGTAGAAAGCATAGAGGGGGAAGGCGATGAGCAGGCTCGTCGCCTCGGCTTTGCGGATGGCCAGCGTCTTCGGGGCCTGCTCGCCCAGCACGATGTGCAGGATGGTGATGATGAGGAACGACAGGGTGACGCTCACCGAATGGACGATCGCCTCGTTGCCGCCGCCGGCGACGAGACCGACCAGAGGACGGACGATCCAGGCGAAGGCCGGCTCGCCGATCCAGCCCAGGGCCAGGCTGGCGAGGGTGATGCCGAGCTGGGTGGCGGAGAGATAGGCGTCGAGATGGCGCAGCATGTGCCGCGCGATCCTGGCCCGGCGCAACCCCTCGCTGACCTGGGGGTCGAGCTGTGTCGGCCGCACCTTGACCAGGGCGAACTCGGCGGCGACGAAAAAGCCGTTCAGCGCCACCAGCAGCATGCCCAGGAACAGCCCCAAGCCGGGAGAGATCGAGCTCGGACCCGGAGTGGCGGCCAGCAGGAGGAAGCTCACGGCAGGCTCCTAAAAGCCTCCCGGCGACGGAGCACGGACATACTCCTTCGGGCTCCTTGGGATCGGGGCTGCTGTTGGCCGGAGTGGAAAAGAGCGGCGTGTGGACTCGGAGGGTCTTCGCTCAATGCCTGTAGATTCTAGCATAGGCGCTTCGTGCGGCCGGCGCCGGTGGAGTGAGGGCCGCAGGAGTCCACCCCCTTGACATACCCTTCAGCCACTCCTACACTGTTAGCAGTCGCCGACGATGAGTGCTAACAGCCGGCCGGCGACGTCGACTCCCTGGGTCATCTGAAACCACGTTGAAGGAGGAAGAAGCCGTGAATATCCGTCCGTTGCATGATCGGGTCCTAGTGAAGCGCATCGAGCAGGAGGAGCAGGTCCGGGGTGGGATCATCATTCCGGACACCGCCAAGGAGAAGCCGCAGGAGGCCGAGGTGATGGCCGTCGGTCCCGGCAAGCTCAACGACGAGGGCAAGCGTTCGCCCATGGACGTCAAGGAAGGCGACCGGGTCCTCATGGGCAAGTACTCCGGCAGTGAGATCAAGCTCGACGGCACCGATTACGTCATCTTGCGCGAGGACGAGATCCTGGCCGTCGTCAGCTCCAACGGCAAGAAGAAGTAACCCGGCTCCTCATTTCCGAAGACCGTTATCCGATAGCAATCAGGAGGTAGAGAAGAAATGGCCAAGCAGATCACTTACTCCGGGGACGCGCGTGCCGCGATCCTACGGGGCGTCAACAAGCTCGCCGACGCGGTCAAGGTGACCCTGGGTCCCAAGGGCCGCAACGTCGTCATCGAAAAGAAGTTCGGCTCGCCGACCATCACCAAGGACGGCGTCACCGTCGCCAAGGAGATCGAGCTCTCCGATCCGCTCGAGAACATGGGCGCGCAGATGGTGCGCGAGGTCGCCTCGAAGACCTCGGACGTGGCCGGTGACGGCACCACCACCGCGACCGTTCTCGCCCAGGCGATCTACCGCGAAGGCTCGAAGAACGTCACCGCCGGCGCCAACCCGATGGAGGTCAAGCGCGGCATCGAGCTGGCCGTCAAGGCCGCCGTCGAGGCCATCGACAAGATCTCCAAGCCCGTCGAGGGCAAGGACATCGCGCACGTCGGCACCATCTCCGCCAACAACGACGAGGAGATCGGCCGCATCATCGCCGAGGCGATGGAGAAGGTCGGCAAGGACGGCGTGATCACCGTCGAGGAAGCGAAGGGCCTGGAGACCACCCTGGAGGTGGTCGAGGGCATGCAGTTCGACCGCGGCTACCTGTCGCCGTACTTCGTCACCGACGCCGAGCGCATGGAGACGGTGCTGGAGAACGCCAAGATCCTGCTGCACGAGAAGAAGGTCAGCTCGATGAAGGACCTGCTGCCGATCCTCGAGCAGGTCGCCAAGCAGGGCCGGCCGTTGCTGATCATCGCCGAGGACGTCGAGGGCGAGGCGCTGGCCACTCTGGTGGTCAACAAGCTGCGCGGCACCCTGCACGTGGCCGCGGCCAAGGCGCCGGGCTTCGGCGACCGCCGCAAGGCCATGCTGGAGGACATCGCCACCCTGACCGGCGGCCGGGTGATCACCGAAGACCTCGGCATCAAGCTGGAGAACGTCCGCTGGGAGGACCTCGGCGAGGCCAAGAAGGTCGTCCTCACCAAGGACGAGACCACCATCGTCACCGACTCGGACGACGCCAAGCGGCGCGAAGCCATCGCCGGCCGCGTCAAGCAGATCCGCAACCAGATCGAGGAGACGACCTCCGACTACGACCGCGAGAAGCTCCAGGAGCGCCTCGCCAAGCTGGTCGGCGGCGTCGCCGTCATCAAGGTGGGTGCCGCGACCGAGACCGAGATGAAGGAGAAGAAGGCCCGCGTCGAGGACGCCATGCACGCCACCAAGGCGGCCGTCGAAGAGGGCATCGTGCCGGGCGGCGGCGTGGCCCTGCTGCGCGCCATCAAGGCGGTCGAGGGCGTGAAGGCCGACGGCGACGTCCGGGTGGGCGTCAACATCGTCCGCCGGGCGCTCGAGGAGCCGGCCCGCCAGATCGCGATCAACGCCGGCGAGGAGGGCTCCGTGGTCGTCAAGCAGCTCCTGGGGAGCAACGGCAACAGCGGCTTCAACGCGGCGACCGGTGCCTACGAGGACCTGGTGGCGGCCGGCGTCATCGATCCGGCCAAGGTCACCAAGACGGCGCTGCTCAACGCCGCGTCCATCGCCGGTCTCATGCTCACCACCGAGGCCATGGTCTCCGAGATCAAGGAGAAGGACGAGGGCAAGGGCGGTCCGGGCGGCATGCCGGGCGGCGGCATGGGCGGCATGTACTAGAGCCGGTTTCCGCCGGCGGCCGTCAGCCGCCGGTTCGATATAGAGACGGCCGGTCCGCGTGAGCGGGCCGGCCGTTTTGATTTCAAGCCGGCGCCAGCCTACGGCTGAGCGGGCGGGGGCGCCCACGGGCGAACTTCGACGCTGGCGCCGTAGCGGAGGCCGGGGTGCGCGCGGGCAACGTCCACCGCCTGGGCGAGATCGCGGGCCTCGAGGAAAAGGAGCGCGGTGATCGAGCCGGCGCTGGTGGCGGCAACCGGTCCGCCGCTGCCGTCCGGTTCGATCCGTTGACCCTCCGGGGCCAGGATGTGCGGGTCGAGCTTGTGGCCCGCGGCGTTCTGCTGCCGGGCCCAGGCGCGGGTCTCTTCGGTGCGTTTCTTCAGGTCGGCCTCGGTGAGCTGTCGAGGGCCTTGGCGGAAGATGATGACGAACGGTTTCATGGGTTGGTTCGATTCCTCGGTTTGGCCGCGAAGGCCGGCTCCGCTGAGGGCCAGCGCGATCACGGCGAGAAGGATGGGAACGGTGCGCCGGAGCCGCGAGGCCGGCGCTCTGGTAATGAGTGAGTCGTCCATGCGCTCACTCTAGCCCCGGGAGAGCGGGGCGACTTGTAAGAATTCGGCGTTTCAGCCGGCGAAGTACGAGCCGGGCGCGAGCCCGGTGAAGCGCTTGAAATCCTTGATGAAGTGCGGCTGGTCGCAGTAGCCGGCGGCGTGCGCGATCGTCGTGAGATCGCCGCCCGCTTCGCGCAGCCGGACGACGTTCCGCAGCCGGACGAGGGAGGCGAACTTTCGCGGTGAGGAGCCCACGAGCCGGCGGAAGCGCCGTTCGAGCGCGCTCTGGCTGAGGCCGATCCGCCGGGCGAGCTCCTCGATCCGCATCATCGCCTGCCTCCGCTCGATCAACCCCACCGCGGCGGCGACGAGCGGATCCGGCCGGGCATCACCGGCCTGCGCGAGCAGGAGATCTTCCACCAACCGGATGCGCTCTTCATGGCTCGCGGCCTCGGCCAGTTGCTCGTGAAGGCGGTCCAGCCCGGCCGAGCCGCCGAGCACGGCGTCGAGGTCGGCCGTGGCGTTGGCGAGCTCCTCGAGCGGCTGGCGCAGCAGCGCCGCCGCGCCGGTGGCGGTGAACGCGGCGATGACCACCGCGTGGTCCCGGCTGTGGACATGCGTGCGCAGGGTGTCCCAGAGCCCGGTGATCGCCGCTCGGGGTGCCTGGGGACCGCCGTTCAGCCGGCAATCGCCCCGGAAACGGAACGCCGCGACGAACCCCGTGTCGGGCAGGTGCGCGTCGCAGCGCGCGGCGGTGGACTCGACGACGAGGAACCGCCTGACGAAGGGCCGCAGCGCCTCGCGGGGCTCTTGGACCAGGATCAGGGTGTCATCGCTCGCGGGCATCGGCCTCCTATCCTCAGACCCACCTGAAGGCTGACACATGCTAGCAGGACCTCCATCGGAGGTCCGGGCGAAGGTCTCGCCTCTGCATACGCGTATGCACGTTCCATCCTCCTCCCTCTAGCGGTGTGCATACGCGTATGCATGTCTTTTCCTCGCGCCGCTTCGCCGTCCATGAAGGCAGAGAAATGATAACTCATTGATTAGGCGTAGCTTGGTGGAAATCAAGGAGGGGTTTTTCGTTCTTTTCATCCCCCTTCCGTTCTGCATATGGAAATTCATTCGAGGAAAATTCGTATCGGCTCTTGACAGAGGGTGAAATATTCTGGCAGTGTATGTGTATTATAACGAGACGGCGCGCAGTCATCAGCTCCGTCGGGCAGCAAACCCCGGCGGCACGGGAGCTTCTGGATCGGGAACCAGCAAGGCCGGCGGGCGTGACCAGGTTGAGCGGCGCCATGAAGGCGCCTGACTCATACCGAGCCTGAGGGCTCGAAGGAGAAGATCATGGGTAAGCAGTCGCAGCAGAAGACGCAAGCGGGAGTGTTGGGGGTGCTGACGCGGCTCAGTGCCGCGTTGGAGGCGAACTCACAGGAGCTGTCCCATCTCGAAGGGACGCGACTGCGCTTCGCCAATCTGGTGAGCGAGGCGTTGGAGGCGGCCCGCGAACAGGCCGCCCTCGCCGCCGAGAAGCAGGAGGCCAGCCAACGGCTGACGCTTTTCCTCAACGAGGGGATGCGCCTGGCGACAGGACTGAGCCGCCTGCTCAGGGAGTTTTATGGTGTCGGCTCCGAGAAGCTCACCGAGTTCGGCCTGCAGCCGTTCCGCGGCCGGACCCGCCGGAGCAAGCCGGACGAGCCGGAAACGCCGCCGCCGCCGCCCGTAGTAGAAGTAGAAGCAGAGAAGCCTGCCGCAGACGGTTCTGAGGTCTAGTCGGATTCTGGGGGCGTGAGGATTCCGTCCCCTCTTTTTTTATCCTCATGAAAGCACAAGGGCAAACGACGATGCGCCGCCGCGACCGCCGGCGTTTCCAGGAAGTTGACGGAGCCGCAAAGAAGATGATGGCGGCGCAGGGAGAACGACTTCGCCGCAAAGAAGATGACGGCGGGCCAGCGTCAACTTCCCTGGCGCCAAGTCAACTGCTCTGGCGCTCCGTCAACTTCCCTGGCGTTCCGCCAACTTCTCTGGGCTGCCGTCAAGTTTTTTGGGTCGCCGCCATCCTCTCTGACCAAAAGTCGACTTCCGTGGGGCTCCGTCATCTTCCTTGGGCCGCCCGTCAAGTTCTCTCGCATAAAGTCATCTTCTTTGGGCGAAAGTCAGATTCCTTGCGCCGCCGCCGGCTTCTTTGGGGAAAAGTCAACTTCCCCGGCGCTCCGTCAATTTCTCTGGCGGAAAGTCAGCTTCTTTGGCGCGCCGCCGATTTCTTTTGGGCCACGGTCAGATTCTTTCGGGGAAAGTCAACTTCCCTGGCGCAAAGTCAAATTCTTGGGCGTGAAGTCAACTTCTTTGGAGCGCCATCAACTTCCGTACAACGCCGCAAGCTTCTTTGAGGCGCCGGATTCCCGAGAAGCACGGCTGAAGGTTCATTGACAACTGATGTTCCGCCGGGGACAGAAGCCGGCTGTCCCTGGCGTTCCCTCCTCGGGATCAAGTGAGGTCCCGTCAGACGGGCGGCTGGAAGGGCCTGCCGCCCTGTTCCCCTCTTTCTCGAGTGTGTAGGTGAATCCGCGGCTTGACAAGGAGTTCACGCATATGTTATCTAAGCATAGAGCGTTGTTCGGAGGAAGGGACATGCGTCAAGCAGCGAGCTGTTGGGTTCTGGCCACCGTGATGATTCTTGGGGCGGGTTCCGCAAGAGCGGCTACCTTTCGCGTCAGCCTGGAAGGCGACGCCGTGGTGGCCTCGGGCGTGACCGCGAAGGGACAGGTGGTCCTCCTGGGCGTCACTCGCGTCATCGAGGAAGACGACTACCCGGTCGTGCGACGCCATCTCCAGGTGCTGACCGATGACGACGGCGACGGCACCGTCCGCTATCCGGTCGAGGGAGGAGTCCCGCTGCGCTCGCTCTGGGCTGTCGTGGACCTGACCAGCGGCGACCATGACGAGGCGGCGCCCGAGGCGTTCGGCCTGCGGCGGGTCAACTGGCGGGGCCGCGGTCCGCAGCGGCGGCCGGATGGGAAGGACGCGGTGGAGGACCGGCGGACGCTCCTCGAGCTGCTGGTGGTCCGCCCGGGAGCCGGAGCCTGGGCGTTGCTCGTCGGCGACGGCGATCCGAGCGACGGCGACGGCCGCATCGACGGCCGCCTGGAAGGAATCCTCGACCGCCTGCAGCCGCTGGGCACCAGTCCGGCGCCGCCCTCCGCCTTTCAAGGCGGCGATCTGGTGCTGGGCCTCGACCCCGCCGCGCTGGAAATCACCGTCGTCAAGGTTCCGCAGAACCCGGTTTGAGCTACGAACGGAGAAGGGTCATGCGAGTGAGAGCGTTCGGAATCGTCTTCGGGATGTCCCTTCTTGCGGCTGCCGGCGCGGCCGGCCAGACGCATCCCAACATCGCCAAAGGGTTCAACGGAGGGGGCGCCTTCGGCACGGCGGACATGGATTCGGTCGCGCCGTTCAATGGCAACTTGAACCTCCGCATCCCCATCGGCCAGAGCTATCCCGTCAACGCCGGGCTCTCCTACCAGTTGACGCTCGTCTACAACAGCCAGGTCTGGGAGCATGAGAGCCTCGACGGGGAGACCCGCGCCCTGCCGGCGCGTGGAGCCAACGCGGGTTTGGGGTGGAGCCTTCATCTGGGCCGGCTGAATCCGCCGCGGATCGAGCCTTCAACGTCCCCGGATTTCAACCGTAATACCTATCTCGCCCCGGACGGCTCGCTGCACACGTTCTACCCCACGCTCCATGAGAGCGAAGCGGCGACCTCCGGCGTCGAGTACACCCGCGACGGCACCTACATGCGCCTGCGGACCGGCAGCCGGCAGATCGAGATGGCCGACGGCACGATTCACACCTTCAGCTCGCTGACCAACGGCTATCTGACCCGCATCGAGGACCGCTTCGGGAATTTCGTGCAGGTGGATTACCTGGGTTGCATCCAGACCTGCACGGATCCCGCTTTGGCCCTGACCTGGAAGATCACCGACACACACAACCGCACGCACTGGATCTATCTGAAGGACACCGGCCAGCAGGATCAGTCGCGGGTCGTCACGAAAGTCGATCTCCAGGCCTTCGGCGGCGCTCGTGCGATCTACAAGTTCCTCTACAACGACAGCACCGACGACGACAGCGCCACGGGAACCCCGGTCGGTCTGACCGGATGCGCCGGGACCGCGGTCGGCAGCAATCATTTAGTTTGGTTCCTGACCAAGGTGGTGCTGCCGGACGGCTCCGTCTACGACCTGCCGAAATTCAACTACTACGCCTTCGAAGTGCCGGGTGATTTCACCACTACTCCCTGCAAGACGGGGCTCCTCAACCGCGTGCGGCTCCCTACGCTGGGGCAGATCGAGTGGGATTACATCCTCTACAAGTTTCCCGACAGCTCCAATCCCATTCATCTGCACGTGCAGAGGACGGCCGGCGTCGGAGTCCGGCGCATCCTCGACGCCGCGGGGGGCAGCCAGGGTCAATGGACCTACACGACCGCGCTGAACGGCGCGACCACCACCTCGACGATGCTGACCAACAGCGTCACCGACCCGGCCGGCACCCGGGTGTCGTGGTACTTCTCCGTCTGCGTCACCAACTGCTCGAATTCCACGGACGGCCCCTATGAGTACGGCTTGCAGATCGGCCGCGACGCCGGAGGCGACGGCACCGGCCGCTTCCTCTCCCAGACCGTCGACACCGGCGCCTCGACGCCGGTCCTGCGCAGCGCCTACGTGCGCTACGAGCACGATGTGCCCATCCCGACAGCCACGTCGGTTACGGAGCGGAGCCGGCTCAATCAGCGGATGGCCTCGCAGCGGACCGCGTTCAACGACGATCCGGCCGGAGGGTACCAGGACGAGGATTACACCAACTTCGACGGGCTAGGCCACTATAGATCCCTCACGCGGAACGGTAACTTCTTCGCCAGTGGCTACGCCTCCTACACGCACTTCAATGCCGCTCAGGGGACTTACGGCCAGGCCGGCTACGTGCCACCGTCCGCGAGCTCGCCCTGGACGATCAACCGCCTGGCCTACCACTGGACCTCGGACGGCGTGCAACTGCTGTTCACCTGGGTGTGCATGGATCCGCAGACCGGTTTCCTCTCGGGTCGGCGCACGATCCTCTCCGGCGACGGCAGTTTCCGCACCAACGACCTCGTGGAAGTGTTCACCTCCTCGGCCGGCAACGTGGCCAGCGAGAGCTACTACGGGGGCGACACGCAGCCGCTGACCACCGATGCCACTCAGGGCGCCATCTGCGCCATGGTCTCGCAGCCGCGGGGCTCGAACGGCGCGATCCTGACGCCCACATACCAGTACTCTCATGCCTACAGCTCCGGCAGCCGCTCGAAAACCACCGCCCAGGTGGGCACGACGTTGAACCTGCTCGACTTGACGGTCGATGCCAGCACGGGCCTGCCGAGCATCAGCCGGGATCCGGCGGGCAAGCAAACCTTCTTCGGCTACGACACTCTCGGCCGTCTGACGACGGTCGATCCGACGGACGACCTGCTGACGGTTTCCAGCTACTGCACGGCGACCTCCGTGCCGGCCTGTCCCAGCGGTGTGCGCGCCCAGGTTACCGTCGCCCGCAGAGCCACGTTGGGGGCCACCGACGTGACGGCCGTCCGCTCGAGCTTTGACGACTGGGGCCGGTTGATCCGGGAAGAGCAGCGCATGCCACCCTCCGGGACCTTTGCCGCGCGAACCCGAACCTACAACGCCCTGGGCTGGCAGACCTTCGTCTCCGAGCAGGGCTCTTCCTTTGGCACGAGCTTCCTCAACTTCGACGCTTTCGGCCGTCCGCGCACCATCCGCCCGCCGGACGGCTCAGCCCACGACGTGACGCTGAGCTATCAGGGAATTCGGCAAGTCACCCGAACCGTCAAGGTGGCCACCAGCACGATGGGCGAGACCAACGTCGGCACCACCGAGGTCTACGACCGCTACGGACGCCTCTACGAGGTGACCGAACCCAATGGCGTCAAAACCCGATACG
The DNA here is from genome assembly GCA_036002325.1 of Thermoanaerobaculia bacterium. Classification (GTDB taxonomy): domain Bacteria; phylum Acidobacteriota; class Thermoanaerobaculia; order Multivoradales; family UBA5704; genus DATARR01. The sequence goes on from DASYTJ010000042.1 coordinate 32,428, forward strand.
TCTACAACGCGGCCAACCATTTGACCAAAGTCTGCCAGGGAGCCACGGGTACCGGCACGGCGACCTGCGGTCAGCAGCGGCTGTTCAATTACGACGCGCGCGGATTTCTCATCTCCGAGCAGCACCCGGAGAAGGGGACCGCGGGCAACGGCTTGGTCTCCTACTTCAACTATGATGCCCGCGGCCACGCGCAACGCACAGTGGACGGCCCGAACGACCTGACCTTCACCTACGATCCAGCGGAGCGGCTGACGCAGGTGCGGGAGACGCTTGGGGCTCAGCGAGTGTTGAAAACGTTCACCTATGCGGCGCAGAATGGGGTCGACGGGTCCGGGCTCACCGATTACAAGAAAGGAAAGGTGGTGTCGGCCTCCCGCTTCAACTACATCGGCTCGCCGTTCAACGCCACGGCGGAGGTGCGAGATACCTACTTCTACTCGGGAGCGGAAGGCCGCGCCTCCGAGCACTCCCGCCAGTTGGTCTTCAACGGCACGGACGAGGAGAAGTTCACGACGAAATACACCTACGACGGCCTGGGGCTCGTCTCCACTCTCAATTATCCTGATTGCGTCTTCGGCGACTGCCCGGCATCGGATACCCCGCGGACGGTCAGCTTCGGCTACACCAACGGCCGCCTGACCAGTGTGCCGGGCTACTCAGGGACGATCACCTATTTCTCCAACGGCCTGATCAACCAGGTGCCGCACGCCAATGGCGTGACTTTCACGCAAACGAACGACCCGAACGGGATGGTTCGTCCGGGAAGCATGACCGCGGCGCGCGGAGGCACCACCCTATGGTCCGATGGAGTCTACGGCTATGACGGCTCGGGTAACATCAAGAACATCGGAACGCAGACCTTTGTCTACGACAACCTGAGCCGGATCACGCAAGGCAACCTCCCGGGAAGCAGCCAGAGTTACACCTACGACAACTACGGCAATATCCAGAGCATCACGACGGCCGGTTCGCTGCTCAACACGCCCACTTCCTCGGCGACCAATCGCCTCACCGCAGGCGGCTACGATGGTGCGGGGAATCTCACCTCCTGGAGCGGCAACATTTACCAGTACGACGCTTTCAGCCAGTTGGTGCGCTACCAGTCGGGAGCAGAGGACTGGGTCTATATTTACGGACCGGACGACGAACGCTTTTGGAGCTATCGGGTCCCCGGCAACGGCTCGCTCTGGGTTCTACGGGATCTCTCCGGCGAGATGCTCCGCTTCTATAACTCCCATCTGGGATGGAGCAACTACGAGGATTACATCTATCGTGACGGTCTCTCACTCGCCAACTACCTCTCAAGCGGCCAGCAGCGCCACTTCGATGTGGATCACCTCGGCTCGATCCGGCTCGTGACGGACGGCGGCGGTAACCAGGTTGGCTTCCATCGATACTACCCCTTCGGAAAAGAGCAGACGGCGCTGCAGGAAAGCGAGCGGATGAAGTTCACCGGACATGAGAGAGATCTGGCGAATATGGCGGGAGATGGGGATGACTTGGACTACATGCATGCACGGCATTACAGTATGATCACGGGAAGATTTTTGAGCCTCGATCCAGTAGCTGGCAGCCTTCGGAGGCCACAGAGCTGGAATCGCTATGCTTATGTAATGAATGGACCTCTCAGCTATAGAGATCCCTATGGCCTGTTTTCAGTCTTCTTCCCTTCCCCACCGCCGGCAGGGATGACCTCTGAGGAGATCGCCGCAGTGTTTGTTGGTGGGACGACGGTGACCACTTCGCCGTGGACAGGAACAACAGCCAATCCAAATACGGGTATTTGGGGACTGAACTCTTTGATTTATGGCAGGAGCAATTTTCACTCTCCCTTGGATTTCAGCTTTGACCCAGCCGTCCGACTTCTGCGGGCTTATTATCAAGATCGCTTTGAGCAGCTGGCAGCGCAAGGCGATATTTTGGCATACATTGCCGCTGGCATCGACTATTTAGGGTTGGCCATCCTTCCAGAGAGCGGTACTGAGGCTGAAGTACTAGTTGCGATGGCCGTAGTTCCTGAGCTCGAGCTCGAAAAGACGGCCGAGGAGCTCATTCGTGGATCTCTGAAGGCTTCAAAATCCTTTAGGAGTGAACTTGCCGCCAAGACTGGTCGCGAAATCTTCGAGCTGGCAAAAAAGAAAGGGCCTCAGCGGCAGGCCGCGCGAGGAATGAAAAAACTCATTGAGCAATCAGCTCGGTTGATGGAGAAGGTACATGGAAAGCCCTGAGGTTAAGACACCGAACACTGAACTGCGCCGCTTACTGCAAGCAGGGTCGTACGATAAGGCGCTAGAGGAGCTCAGAGGCATAGAGGAAAGGAGAAGTCTTAGTCCGCATGAGTTGGTGCTCAAGGGGCGCTGCCTCCAAATCGGGAGCGGTTCTACTTCCGAATTGCAGGAAGCAGAGCAGGCATTTAGAGAAGCACTAACCATAGACCAAGACTATGCTCCGGCACTGCTAGAGCTTGCTTGGTTTCTTCATGCTGTTGAGGATGATTCTACAAAGGCCTTGCCTCTCTTTGAGCGCGCTCTGGAGATTACCAAGCGACAACTCATCGAAGCTGCTAGGGGAAAGTATGAGTGTCTGGAAGAACTTCAATCTCAAGAGGCCTCCGACAATTTTCTGCAACGACTTAGGAGGGAATTGGCGTCGACGGCTGTGACTCATGCGGAGGAGCAATCCACACGGGAGCCGTAGGTATTTGTGGCGCTCACAAGCGCTTCATTGATCTGAGTCTGAGAGCGTCGACCACTTATAATAGCAGCCGCAGAGAAATGGCTAGGACAAGGATATAGAGAGATTCATCCGGGTGTCTACCGTTCGGCTAACGGAATGCGGCAATTCCGGATGACCACCGGTGATCTGAGGCAGGCGCGCATGTGCATTTTGAGTCAATTGGGCCAAACGGCCGAAAAATCGTGGAAAATTCACACGTCTATCTCATCGGCCATTAGGAGGAAAGATGCATCGTTGGGTTGCTCTTGTTCGGAGAGCAGGTGGAGAGGCAGTACCTGTAGTTCGGCATTATAGAGGGCTGCCCCAAGAGTTTTCGACCTTCGATGAGCCTCCACAACTGCTCCCGCGGCCCGAACTTTTAATCTTAGAAGAAACTCCCGACGGATGGTACCTTTATCGATATACGGCCTCGGGAGAGTTTTCCGGCGACACATGGCACTCAAGCCTTGAAGAGGCGAGGGAGCAGGCCGGTTATGAGTTTGGAGAATCTATGTCGGCGTGGCAACTGATCCCAGAGGAGATTGAGGATGCTCTCTCGTACGCATTGAGGCTGTTGGGGGCAGCTCCACAATCGTAATGAGAGAGCGGCAATTGACCCTAGTTGAAGAAGCAGACATAGAACTGGCTAAGAGATCTGTGATTGGCCATCGAGGCGGGAACGCCCGCATTCGACAGGGAATCGTTGAGAATGGGTTCCGATGAGCGGAGTGATTCATTCGAGATTCTTCCGGGGATTGGCCTTGGGCGGCTGAAGTTTGGTATGTCAACCACTGAGGCGGAGGAGTTGCTAGGCGTGCCGGAGGAGATCGCTGACTTCGATTCTGACAGGCATCTGCACTATCCCAACATTGGTGTCTTTCTCTTCTTTTCGGAAGACGAGGGCTGCGCTCTTTCGGGGATTGAGGTAAACTCGCGCTGCAACTGTACCTTGGCCGGTGAGAAGGTTTTTCCAAGGAAACGAGAGGGAGTCGCTTCTCTCTTGCTCCGTTATAATACGCAAGCGTGCTTGGCCAATGATGTCGCCGTGATTCATCTGGAGAAGGATGGAGGAACGAGATTAACTAGCAGGAAGCTGGGAGTCGATTTCTATTTCGATGCAACAAACCACCTCGAATCAATTAATTGGTCAGATAATGATCTCAACGGAGATTAGTTCGCTGCAGCGGGCCAGCGGCGATGTCCGGGGCGACTACTAGGTCGGATGAGCATCGCTAATGCTGGAATCTATTCTGAGGGCACTATACCGAAATGAGCGACAATTTTGGGTTGATGATCTTCAAAGGCTCGAGCGATATTGATCGCCTTAATGACAATGTGGACGTTGAGGTCACTCTCGCGGAGGGGCGGCGCTACTCCGCTACTTTCTTCACTCTGCACAATTTGAGTTCGCTAATGGACCGGTATGCTGCTACAGGAGAATGCAAGAAGGCGTCGGAGATGAGGCCCGACGACCTCCTGGTGCCGCCTGCTACCAGTGGCTTTGTCGGGGACTAGATGCCGAGTAGTTCGATAATAATTTGTGGGTGCCTTTGGATGAAGCAAAGCCATATTATAAGAGATCGCAAGCTGGGTGTTCAGGGTTTCTCCAGGGTTCGGTCGTCAGCAATAAAGAACAACGGGAGTAAGATTCTCTTTGCGTATCCGTCTGGTGCGCGTTACTTGGTTCCCCTGGATTATTTGCTTCGCTGGTATTCTGGACCGCTTTATCGAAGAAAGATGCTAAAGAGGGACTCTATAGGGGCAAAACGCTCGCGCACATTGTCTGATGGACACATTGTCCGGGTTTACCTTTCAGGCGGCGGGCAATGCGACGTGGCATGGGACACGGTTCTGATGGCCTGTGAGCCACTCTATGAGGGAAGGTCTGATCAAGATGCGTCAACGGGGCGATTCTCTCGTAGTCGGTCTGTCAACCGTTCGAAGCGTTTGCTTGGAAGCTCGCGAGCCTTGATTTGGCCTCGTTCTTCGATCTGGCCTCGTTCTGCGCGCTCGCGGC